>JACADY010000058.1 GCA_013389115.1 Alphaproteobacteria bacterium | reverse complement strand
GGCCCGCGCCGGGGGGCCATCCACCCTGTCTGGGCGCCTCAATTCTCCGCCCACATCCGCAACAGATTGCTATAGCTCTTCGAGAGGAGATCAAAGGTCTCCGACTTGCCCTCGCGCTGGAACACGGCCTGGCGTGCGCGCTCAAGGTCGAACAGCATTTCCCGCTTTTCCGCTTCGCGCACCAAGCTCTGCACCCAGAAAACAGCGGCCAGCCGCTCGCCCGAGCGCACGGGCTCTACACTGTGGAGGCTCGTCGCGGGGTAAAGCACCGCCTGTCCCGGCGCGAGGCGTACAGAATGTTCCCCCGCCGGGCTCATCACCACCAGCGACCCGCCCTCATAGTCCTCAAGCGCGCTCAGGAACACGGTGCAGGCAAGGTCGGTCCGCACCCGCTCCGACCCCCGTCCCATCAGCGCGTCATCGACATGCGGGCCATAGGTCATGCCCGGCGCATACCGGCTGACGAGAATGGGGCTCAGCCGCGCCGGCAATCCGGCCGACCTGAAAAGCCCGTTGCGATCTGCCGCGCGCCGCACGATGCCCTGCGCTTCATCGAGCATGGCGCCTCCCGCCAGCTGCTCATTCTGTTTGACGAGCCGCGCGTGCCAGCCGGCCGTCTCGCGTCCATCGGCAAAGACGCCCTGTGCAGCAATCGACCTCAAGCGGAGAACCTCATCGCCGCTTAGGAAATCCGCGATTGCAATCATCATGGCGAGGCCCTCTGCGACGACGCGCCGCCCTTTGCATTTAAGAGTGATTTACAATAATAGAGCCGTGTTTGCTGGCCAGCAAGGCACGAGGGAGAAGACATGACGACGCGGATCCGCCTCTGGACGAATATTTCGACAAGCATGCTCATCATCGGCGGCGCCAGCCTTGCGGTAGCGCAAGCGGGCGAAGTCCCCGCCGCCCATGGGGGCACTTTTCAGCTCGCGGCCAATACGGAAGGCGGCGAGGGCGGCGAAGGAGGTGAGGGTGGCGAAGGCGGCGCCGCGCTGTCGACCTATTCCCTCGGTTCGACCGACCCGAACGCCTTTGCCTATGACGCAACGGCGGAAATCGCCGCCTATGCGGCGCACGTGAAATCGTCCTACGCGGCAGCGGCGGCAGGCGCGCGCGAGCTTCAGACCGCCGTCGATGCCTTCCTTGCCGCGCCTGCCGAGGAAACCCTCGCCAAGGCGCGCGAGGCATGGGTGAAGGCCCGCCCCGCCTATCTGAAGACCGAAGCCTTCCGCTTCTATGACGGCCCGATCGAAGAGGTCGAGGGCCGGATCAATGCCTGGCCGCTGAATGAGGCCTTCATCGACTATGTCAAGGATGACCTGAAGGCCGGCATCATCAATGACCCCGCAAAGCCGCTGACCCTGGAGGCGATTACCGCCGCCAACCAGGTGAGCGATGAAGCCGATGTCACGACCGGCTGGCATGCGATCGAGTTCCTGCTCTGGGGCCAGGATTTGTCGGACACCGGCCCCGGCGCCCGCCCCGCCAGCGACTACACGCCCGGCACCGAGACGAACGACCGCCGCCGCACCTATCTGAAGCTGGTGACGGATCTTCTCGTGAGCGACCTTGAGGGCCTTGTGGCCGACTGGGACGCCGCCAAGCCCGATAGCTATGCCGCGCGTTTCTTGAAGCTGCCGCAGCGCGAGGCGCTGGGCCGGGCCATGAACGGCATGGCGGTTCTGGCAGGCTTTGAGTTCATGTCCGAACGCCTCGCCGTCGCGCTCGATTCAGGCGACCAGGAAGATGAGCATTCCTGCTTCTCCGACACGACGAAGCAGGATTTCGTCTACGACCTTGAAGGCATGGCCGAGGCCTGGTTCGGCACCGATGCGAAGGGCCCCAGCTTTGCAAAGCTGCTGGCGACCCGCGATGCCAAGCTCGCCGAAGAGGTCAGCGCGCTCTTTGCCGATGCCAAGGCGAAGATCGCGGCGCTCGGCGATCCCTGGGACCGCGTCCTTGCCGCTGACAAAGGAACGCCGCCCCGCGACGCCGCCGAAGCCGCGGTCGCAAGCCTTGCCGCCCTTGCCGAGGGACTGAAGAAGGCCGGCGCGAAACTCGGCGTCTTGGTTCAGATCCCGTCTTGATGGAGGCTTTGCGTGCGTGCGGATCTCTTGGGTGGCGCGGCCGCTGCAGCCATTTTGTTGATTGGATTGGTTGCAGGGGCAAGCAGCTCCGTCCACGAACCCACGGTTCCGCCGCTTGCCTTGCCGGTTGATGGCGCGCTGGGTGGCGATACCACACGCGCCATCGCCACCATCAAGGCCTTCACCTTTCCGGCCGCCAATATGCGCAAGGAACGCACCCGCGCATTCTTCTTCGGTAACCGCATCTTCAACACGAACTGGGTCGAAGCGCCCACGTCGGTGAAGACCTTTGACGGCCTCGGCCCCGTCTTCAATCGAGTCTCCTGTTCCGGCTGCCACACCCAGGATGGCCGGGGTCGCCCGCCGGAAAATCCGGGCGATGCCTTCGATTCGATGCTGTTTCGCCTGTCGCAGCCCGGATCCGCCCCCAAGGGCGGCCCCCTGCCCGACCCCGTCTATGGCGATCAGCTGGGAGACCGCGCCCTGCCCCGCCTGCGCCCCGAAGGCCGCGCCGTGATCACCTATCGCGAGATTGCGGGCGAATATGCCGACGAAACGCCCTTCGCCTTGCAAGAGCCCGCCTACGCGATCGCGCAATGGTCCCATGGTACCCCCGCCGATACGCTGATGATCTCGCCGCGCGTCGCGCCGCAGGTGATCGGCATGGGCCTTATCGATGCCATCCCCGATGAAACCCTGCTCGCCCTTGCAGACCCTGAGGATCGCGATGCCGACGGAATTTCAGGCCGCGTGAACACGGTCTGGAACGAGGAGACGGGCAAGCCTGACATCGGCCGCTATGGCTGGAAGGCGAATGTGGCGACGCTTGAACAGCAGGACGCCGGCGCCGCCTTTGGCGATATCGGCCTCACCTCGCGTCTTCACCGCAAGCAGAACTGCCCGCCGGCGCAAGAGGCCTGCCTCGCAGCGATCGAAGGCGGCGACCCTGAGCTCAGCGATGAGCTGTTGGAAAAACTGGTGCTCTATACGGCGCTCCTTGCGGTGCCCGCGCAGCGCAACCCTGATGATCCTGAGGTGCGCAAGGGCGGCGAGCTCTTTCTTTCGATGCAATGCGCCGCCTGTCACCGCCCGACCATGCAGACAGGGCCAGACGCGGCCTTCCCTGAGCTTGCCAATCAGACCTTCCATCCCTTCAGCGATTTCCTGCTGCATGACATGGGAATGGGCCTTGCCGACGGACGGCCCGATTTTGACGCCACGGGCTCTGAATGGCGCACGCCGCCGCTTTGGGGCGTTGGCCTGTTCGAGACCGTCAACGGCCACACCCGCTATCTCCATGATGGCCGCGCGCGCAATCTCTCAGAGGCGATCCTGTGGCATGGTGGCGAAGCGCAGGCCGCCCGCGAAGCCTTCCGCGCTGCCCCCAAGGATGACCGCGAAGCCCTGATCGCCTTCCTGAACAGCCTGTGACAGACTGCGCCAAACCCAAACCCGGGAGACGCGCATGACCACCGCCATCCGCCTTTCAAGAACAGGCGGGCCAGAAGTCCTCGAGCTGAAGCCAATCGATCTTCCCCCGCCGCCAGAGGGCTTCGCGCGTGTGCGCCACACGGCGATCGGCGTCAACTTCATCGACATCTATCACCGCAGCGGACTTTATCCTGTGCCGCTGCCAAGCGGCCTGGGGTTGGAAGCGGCGGGCATTATCGAGGCGCTGGGGCCAAATGTCCGTGGACTGACGGTCGGCGATCGCATCGGCTATTGCACCGGTCCCCTTGGCGCCTATGCGACCGAGGCGAATGTGCCCGCATCGCGCATGGTGAAGCTACCAAAGGGGATTGGCGATGATGTGGCGGCCGCATCCCTTTTGAAGGGTATGACCGCGCAATATCTCCTGAAGCGCACCTATCCGGTTCGCCCCGGCGATACGATCCTGTTCCATGCGGCCGCGGGCGGCGTCGGACAGATCGCGGTGCAATGGGCAAAGGCGCTGGGCGCGACCGTCATCGGCACGGCGGGCTCGGAGGAAAAGATGCGGCTGGCGCGCACGCTCGGCTGCGACCATGTCATTAATTCGCGTACGGAAGATATCGCGGCCCGGGTGCGCGAGATCACTGGCGGCGAGGGCGTTCCCGTCGTCTATGACAGCGTCGGCAAGGACACTTTCACGGTTTCGCTCGATTGCCTGAAGCCACGCGGACTGATGGTCAGTTTCGGCAATGCGAGCGGCCCTGTGCCGCCGTTTGAGCCCGGCATTCTCAATGCAAAGGGCTCGCTCTATCTCACAAGGCCGAGCCTCTTTCACTACACCGCGACCACCAATGATCTTCAGGCGACGGCGGATGATCTTTTCGCTGCCCTTTTCCTTGAGAAGGTAATTCTGACCCCGCCGATGATCTTTCCATTGGCGAAGGCCGGAAGCGCACACAGCGCGCTCGAAAGCCGTCAGACGACCGGTTCCCTCATTCTGGTGCCCTGAGGAGCGGGCGCTATTCCTCGTCTTCGCCGCGCCGGGCTTGGCGACGCGCGAGCAAGGCAAGGAAGGCGCGCGTGCCCTTGCTGTCATGGCTGACGACGTTGGCGGCGAATGCGGCCGTTGCAGGCGCTGAGCGGCCAGCGCGGTTGCAAGGCGCTGCGATTCGGTTTGCGCCAGGCGCCGCGCGCGATTAGCCTCACGCTGCAAACGCCATCAAGAACGCCAAGGCACTCGCAGGAAGGGAACCGCACGATGCGCAACTACCTGAAATTCTATATCAACGGCGAATGGGTCGATCCCGTGACACCCAAGACGCTCGATGTCATCAACCCCGCCAATGAAACCGTTGCGGGCAAGATCAGCATGGGCAGCGCGGCCGATGTCGATAAGGCCGTCAAGGCCGCAAAGGCCGCCTTCCCGGGCTTCGCGCGCACCACCCGCGCCCAGCGAATCGACCTCTTGAAGGCGGTGGCGGCCGTCTATCAGAAGCGCTATGGCGAGTTTGTCGCCGCCATCACCGAGGAAATGGGCGCCCCTGCCTGGCTGTCTCAGAACGCGCAGGCCGCGACGGGCCTTGCCCATCTCAACACCGCGATCGCCGTGCTTGAGAACTACAAGTTCGAAGACCCGCGCGGCACGACCATGATCCTGAAGGAACCCATCGGCGTCTGCGGCTTCATCACGCCGTGGAACTGGCCGGTGAACCAGATCATGTGCAAGGTTGCCCCTGCCCTCGCCGTTGGCTGCACGATGGTGCTGAAGCCATCAGAGATCGCCCCCTTCTCCGGCTATCTGATTGCCGAGGTGATGCATGAAGCGGGCGTCCCCAAGGGCGTCTTCAACCTCATCAACGGCGATGGCCCCACCGTTGGCGCCGCCATCTCCTCGCATCCCGATGTCGACATGGTCTCCTTCACCGGCTCCACCCGCGCCGGCATAGAGGTGGCAAGGAACGCCGCGCCGACGGTCAAGCGCGTGCATCAGGAACTGGGCGGCAAATCGGCGAACATCATCCTTGATGACGCAGGCTTGCCCAAGGCGGTTGAGGGCGGCGTCGCCGCCGTGTTCCTCAACTCGGGCCAAAGCTGCAACGCGCCGACGCGCATGCTGGTGCCCAAGGGCCGCATGGACGAGGCGATCGCGATCGCGAAAAAGGTGGCGGACGCGACCACCGTTGGCGACCCCGCCGGCAATTCACGCATCGGCCCCGTCGTCTCCGAGCTGCAATGGAGCAAGATCCAGGGCCTCATCAAGAAGGGCATCGAGGAAGGCGCGACCCTTGTCGCCGGCGGCCTTGGCAAGCCTGAGGGTCTCGAGAAGGGCTACTATGTGAAGCCGACGGTCTTTGCGAACGTCACCAACGACATGACGATCGCGCGCGAGGAAATCTTCGGGCCTGTGATTTCGATCCTTGGCTATAAGGATGTGGACGACGCGGTCGCGATCGGCAACGACACGGTCTATGGCCTTGCGGCCTATGTCTCCTCCGCCGATATCGGCAAGGCGCAAGAGATCGCCCGGCAGATGCGTGCGGGCCAGGTCACGGTGAACGGCGCCGGCCCTGACTTCATGGCGCCCTTTGGCGGCTACAAGCAATCGGGCAACGGCCGCGAATGGGGCGACCATGCCTTTGCCGAGTTCCTGGAGGTGAAGGCCGTTCTTGGCTATACGCCCAAGCAGGCTGCGGAGTGAGCACCTGAGGGCAGGGGAAACCCTGCCCTATTCCGCCTGACCCGGCGGCGCGAAGGCCTTGCCCGCCTTGGGGCACGCGATCAATTCGGGCGTCGCCGGCGGATCGGCGATGGCCTCGCCCTCATCATTGATGAGCCGCCGCCCTTCATCGACATAAAGCGTCACGGCCCCGCCCACCGCGGCGGCCTCGGTCTCGCTCCAGCGCCAAAGCCGCATCCGCCCTGGCGCCAGCATCCGGTACTGCCAGACGCTCAAGACGACATCGTCATCGCTGACAAGAATATCCGTACCCTCGAACTGCACCGATGTCAGCGGATGATGGCTGACAAAGCGGTCGATGACATCCCGCTGATAGGGCGTGCCGTCCTCGGCGGTGTAAAAGCGCAAGGACGAGGGCGTCGTCGCGCAATCGGCGCCGGGCGCCGCCTCGATCCAATCGATGCCCTCGATCGCGGGATCAAGCGCGGCCCGCTCCGCGCCGAGCGCATGCGGCGATGCCGGCAAGAACAACGCGGCGGCTAGAGCAACCAGTGGAAAAGTGGGTACCGGTTTTCCGCCAAACGTTGCGAAAATACAAAGCGATAGAGCGGCGGGACGATTCCGATTGAGGGCACGCCGCTCTAGGATCGCCGCTAATTTCGATGGTCGTTGCGTGGAATAGCTATACACGGATGAAAGCCTACCACGCGCGCATCGCTGAGAAAACTCACGCCTTCCGGCAATAGCGCACGCCCGCAAGCTGGGCGCGCGGCTGGGGAAGCTTGAGGCATTCTGTGCCGTCGACCGTTTCGACTTCGATGCGCGAATCCGGCTGGCCATCAGCCTTCACGATGACCGCGTGCGCATCGAGGATCTCATAGCGCACGGCCACGTCCTGGCCCGCAACTGTTACCTTTTCGGCCGCAAAGGACATCATGCGCATGCCCTCGGGCAGCATTTCCAGCATCGCCTTGGCGCCGGGATCATCGACGCGAATCTCCCAGTCTCCGATGAGCGGATTGGCGGCCTCGCCGCACGCGCTCAAGGCCAGCATCATGCCGCCGATGAGGGGCAGGATTGAATTCCGCATGGGGTGTCTCCAGGAAGAGTTTCTCAGGCTTTCTTGCAAAAGCGCGCGCCCAGCATTTCCATGCCGCCCGGCATCTTCAGGCATTCCCGGCCATCGACAGTCTCGATCGCGATCCGTGTATCCGGCTCGCCGCTGACCTTGACGACCACTGTTTTGTGATCGACCACTTCATAGGCGACTTTGATTTCCTGACCCCCCGCCTTCATCTTGTCGCCCTCGAACGTCATCGAGCGCGCGGCGTCGGGAACCATGCCGATCATCGCCTTGGTGCTGGGATCGCTGATGTGGATTTCCCATTCCCCGATGATAGGGTTGGATTGTCCGCAGCCGCTCAAGGCAAGGGCCGCGCCGGCTGCAAGCATCAGGCTGGAAAAGCGCATGGTGACCTCGGGTGGTGGCGGTGGATAGCGCGCGCATCCTGCCTCGCTTGCGCTTGCGATGGGGTTAACAGGAGCAACGTGCGGAAAGGCATGTCCTCGCGTAGGCGGGGATGGGTACCGGCTTTCCGCTAAACGTTGCGACCAATCAATAACCTGAGCAACGTGCGGGGAGACCTCTTCCGCCAAGAGACCGCACTCCCGCGCCCGGCGTAACACTGCGGGCACAGCGGCCCCCTGCGTCCTATGGTAGTATCTTCAAGGTGAACGGGTCAGCGGGGGCGGCCATGACGGGGGATGCGCAAGACGGAAAACCGGGCATCGCCTGGGCGAAAGTTTCGGACGACAAGCAGCGTAGAGCCATCGAGCTCGAACAGAGCAAACGGCCCCGGCCCGTAATCGCGGCCGAACGCATCGCGACGGCGCTCTATGAGGGCAAGCCGGTCGAGGTGAAGGACGATGCGGGCCAGACGATCGTCTTTAAAATGGACCATCGCGGCGCCGTCCTTTGGCCCGCGCGGGTTGAGGTAGACCTCGACCTGACGGCGCTCGTCTATGAAAAGCCGATTGACCTCAGCCATGCGGAGTTCAGTGGCACGGTGACGCTCAAGAACGCCCGCACCGGCGCCCTCGATTTCGATCGAAGCACCTTTGAGACAATCAATGCTGAGGGGTTGAAGACCGGCGGCGATATCCGGATCAACGCAGCCACGATCAACCGCCAATTTATTCTGGAGAAGTCGGTAATCAATGGCGATGTCTGGGCAGAGGGGCTTCGCATCAACCCCGATAAGGGCGATCTGGGAAACCTTACCGCCCTGTTCGCCCAACAGGCCCGCATCCAAGGCTCTGTCCTCCTGAGCGAGGGGTTCAGCGCGGAAGGCCGTGTCGCTTTCAACAGCGCCAAGGTCGGCGGGCAGTTCAGCTGCTCAAACGGCAGCTTCAAGAACCCGGACGGCGACGCGCTTCAGTGCCAGGCTATCGACGTCACGGGCAGCGTCTTCCTGAGCTGGGGTTTCAGCGCGGAAGGTGTGGTCGAGTTCAATAGCGCCAAGGTCGGCGGGTAGTTCGAGTGCGACAAGGGCAGCTTCAAGAACCCGGGCAGCGATGCGCTTTGGTGCCAGGCCATCGAGGTGACGGGCAGCGTCTTCCTGCGGGGGGGGGTTTCAGCGCGGAAGGACGTGTCTCTTTCAATGGCGCCAAGGTCGGCGGGTCGTTCATACTGGGGCCCATGGCTGAGATCAGCAATCTCAGCCTCTGGACTGCAAAGGCGGCGGTCTTCAATTATTTCCCGGACTCCTTGCCAAGAACGATCCATCTCGACGGCTTCCGCTACGACCGGCTCGCTAACTCAACACTCGGCGCCGGGTTCTTCTTCTCACTGCTCGGCCGCAACCGCACCCTCGCCCCCCAGCCCTACCGGCAGCTCGCTTCCGTCCTCGCGGCGCACGGCCATAGGGGCGAAGCCCTGAACGTGCTGAGCCGCTATGAGCTCAAACGTCTCGGGGTCGACGCCATCCCCTGGATTCTCTCTCCGCTCCTTTGGGTACTATGGCTTCTGTTTTACATACCCTCATTGGCCATTACCTCGCTACTCCAGGCCGGAAGAATTGTCCCGGCCATCAGGCGCTGGAAGATGGCGTGGTATCGACTTTCAGCAGAAATATCGGCATATTCCGCCCCGCCACCGTTGTTCGCCTTTCTTTATTGGCCGCTGCGTTTCATCCTTTGGATAACGGCGGGACATGGCTATCACCCCTTCCGCGCCGTGTACTGGCTCACCGCCGTCTGGATCACGGGCGCCGTGGTTTTCGGCGCGGCCTATGACCGGCACTTGATGCTGCCCTCGCCGGATAAGGTCGCGGAGGCAAAGGCAGACTATTCCGAAACCGGTGCCACACCGCCCACCTATATCGCCTTCGATCCCTGGATCTATTCGCTCGACGTCATGCTGCCCATCGTCGATTTGCAGCAGGAAGTCTATTGGGCTCCCTTCGCAGCCGAGCAGCGCCCAAACCCTTTGACCCCGCCGCCCAAGCTATCGGCGACCGGCCAAGCCGCGGTCGATCTCGGCGCCATCCTCGGTGCCGGGGCGATCTGGCTGGGCGAGGGCATTGCCGCCGCCGCAGGCGTCACCGATACGGGCCTCGATTGGCTGGGTGGGCAGACCGGCTTGACGGTCTTGCAGGGCAAAACCTATGCGGCTGACGCCGTCGCCGCGATGGGCAGCGTGCTGACGGGCATCGGCGGCTGGGTCATCCCGCGGGTCTGGTACTGGTTCGAGGTGTTGGCGGGCTGGAGCCTCATCTCCATCGCCATCGCCGGATTTACCGGCCTGCTCAACAGCCGCGATGATGAAGGCGCCTGAACCATAAGGGCCGAACCTCACCCTTCGCGGCTCGCAAGGGCTCGCACCTCAAAGGTGAGGACTTATGTAAAAAAACCTCATCCTGAGGTGGCCGCCCTTCGCGGCCCGCGAAGGATGAGGTGGCGCGTCAGCGCCCTCGAAGAGCGAGGCATTCACCCTTCGAGGCTCGCAAGGGCTCGCGCCTCAGGGTGAGGACTGAGGTAAAAAACCTCATCCTGAGGTGCACGGCGAAGCCGGGCCTAGAAGGATGAGGTGGCGGGTCTGCGCCCTCGAAGGATGAGGGCCAAAGGTCAAGGCCGGCCAGGACCGCCTTACGTATTCATGCTGTCGAAGAAATCGCTGTTCGTCTTCGACTGGCGCAATTTGTCGAGCAGGAACTCGATCGCATCGACCGTGCCCATGGGATTGAGGATACGCCGCAGCACATACATCTTCGACAGCGTCGCCTTCTCGACCAGCAGCTCTTCCTTGCGCGTGCCAGAGCGCAGGATGTCGATCGCCGGGAACACGCGCTTATCCGCCACCTTGCGATCAAGGATGATTTCGCTGTTACCCGTGCCCTTGAACTCTTCGAAGATGACTTCGTCCATCCGGCTGCCGGTATCGATCAGCGCCGTGGCGATGATCGTGAGCGCGCCGCCTTCTTCGAGGTTGCGCGCGGCGACGAAGAACCGCTTCGGGCGTTGCAGGG
>JACADY010000053.1 GCA_013389115.1 Alphaproteobacteria bacterium | reverse complement strand
TCCTTGAGGGTGGGTAAGGTGGATGGCCCGCCTCCCGCGGGCCATGGCATCGGTGAGGGAGGCTGCCCCTCGCAGGCCAAAAGCGCCGCTACCCCAGGGTGCAGCTTATTCATGTTCTTCATGCCTTAAGGCGGCGCTCAAGAAGCATGTCCGCCGGAACCAGCCCGCCGCGTCCGTTCATACGCAATAACTGCGACATGCAAGGACGGGCGAAATATGGTTGCGGCGATCACCAGGCGTTCCGTCGTTCTTGGCAGCCTATCTGCGGCTCTCATCGCGCCTGGTCGCGGATCCGCGCTTCTCAGTCGATGGCGGCAGGCGGCGGACTATTCGGCCGATCACCGCGGCGTATCGATGTTGGTCATGCAGCGGGGCCAGATTCTCTTTGAAAACTATCCCCGGGACGGAAACCCCACCGTCGCCTACGAGTTGGCAAGCGGAACCAAGAGCTTCAACGGAATCACGGCAGCCGCCGCTGCATTCGACGGCTTTTTATCGATCGATGAGCCGTGTGCGGCAACGCTGAGCGAGTGGCGGGGGGAGACGCTCAAGTCCGCCATAACGATCCGGCAGCTCCTGACGCTGACAAGCGGCATCAAGGTTCGGATCGGCGGGCGTCCTCCTGGTTATCGCGAGGCGCTGGATGCAGAAGTTGTGCATCGGCCGGGCACGCAATTTTCCTATGGTGCCGCGCCCTTTCAGATCTTCGGGGAGATCATGCAGCGCAAGCTGAGCGCGCGGAGATTCCAAGGCACCAGCGTCGATTACCTCAAGCAGCGCGTGCTCGGTCGCATCGGTGCTCTGCCAGGGGGATGGCGGCTCGGGCGTGACGGCAATCCGATGCTGCCTCAGGGCGCGCAGTTCACAGCCCGGCACTGGGCGACATTCGGGCAATTCGTTCTGGATGCCAGTGGCGGCGGAGCAAACGGCCTTGACCACGCCGTGCTTGACGCCCTCTTTCAGGGGACATCGGCGAATCCAGGCTATGGCTTGACCTGGTGGTTGCTGCGGCCCGGCTTGATCGGGCCAAGTGAGCGGGCGGGCATGCCCAAGGGGCTCACTGGGGACCTCAAGGCGGAAGACATCGTCATGGCGGCCGGGGCGGGCGATCAACGGCTCTATCTCTTGCGCAAACGGCAGCTGATCGTTGTGCGGCAAGCCGATCGCATCGGACTTTCCCTGTTCGGATTGGGATCGGGCTATTCGGACGGTGCGTTTCTCAAGCTCGTCCTTGCGGATGCCTGAATGTCGTGGGGCAGGTGCCTCATGCCTTTCTGCGTCTTGCGCTGAAAAGCTGGTGCCACTTCCTCCAAAAACGCAATAGGCTTCCGATCAGGGAGAACGCAACGCACAACGCAATGGGTGCACGAATGATCGATCTTTACTACTGGCCGACGCCGAATGGGTGGAAGGCCTCCATCATGCTGGAGGAATGCGGCCTTCCCTATAAGGTCCACGCCGTTGACATTGGCGGCGGAGATCAGTTCAAGGCGGCGTTTCTGCGCATCAGTCCCAACAACCGCATGCCGGCGATCGTGGATCACGAACCGATCGGGGGCGGGGCGCCGCTATCCTTGTTCGAGTCTGGCGCGATACTCGAATATCTTGCCGACAAGACAGGCATGTTCCTGCCCAAAAGCGGTGCCGAGCGCTATCGCGTGCTGCAATGGGTGCATTGGCAGATGGCCAATCTCGGGCCGATGATGGGCAATGCCAATCACTTCAAGAACTATGCGAAAACGCTTGTCGATGATCCCGCGCAATTGGCCTATGGCACCAAGCGCTTTGTGGGCGAGGTTGATCGCCTCTGCGGGGTCATGGATGCGCAATTGTCGGCCAACCAGTTCCTCGCCGGTTCGACCTATTCAATCGCGGATATCATCTCATGGCCGTGGGCGATGCTTCTGGGCCGTCTCATCGATGAAAATGTCTGGACCACGTTCCCCAATCTCAAGCGCTGGGTGGATGAGGTCGGGGCTCGCCCAAAGGTGCAAGCGGGCCGCAATCTGCACAAGGAGTGGGGCGAGCGTCAGCTGAGCGAGGAAGAGCAAGCGCGGCGCAAGGCCATTCTCTTCAACCAGACCAACGACAAGGTGCGCGCAGCCCGCGAAGAAGCCGCCAAAGCGCGCGCGTGAGGCCATAAAATCCCTCCCCGATGCAGATCGGGGAGGGGTTGTCCTTGCCACTTACACCCGCTCGATGATGATCGCGGGCGCCATGCCGCCGGCGGCACACATGGTAACAAGACCGCGCTTCAAATCGCGGCGCTCGAGTTCATCGAGCAGCGTGCCGATCAGTATCGAACCTGTCGCGCCGATCGGATGGCCAAGCGCCATGGCACCGCCGTTGACGTTCACCTTCTCGCGATCGAGTTTGAGATCGCGGATGAATTTTTCGGCAACGACAGCGAAGGCCTCATTGATTTCCCAAAGATCGATGTCCTCGATCTTGAGGCCTGCCTTGTCCAGCACCTTGCGCGCGGCAGGAACGGGTGCGTTCAACATCAAGGTCGGGCTGTCACCCATATTGGCGATCGCCACCACCTTCGCACGCGGCTTCAATCCGTGCTTTTTCGCATAGGCGGAGGACGTGAGAAGGAGTGCCGCCGCCCCATCAACGACGCCCGATGAATTGCCGGCATGGTGCACGTGCTTGATCTTAAGATCGGGATAGACCTGTCGGATGAGACCTGCATAGGTCGTGCCCTTATCATCGAGCGGGATTTCCGCGATCGCTTCGAAAGACGGCTTCAGGGCGGTGAGCCCCTCCAGGGTCGTTTGCGGGCGCGGGAATTCCTCACGGTCAAGGGCAAGGCTTCCGTCTTCCTTGTGCACGGGCACCAGGCTCTTGCTGAAATGCCCGCCCTTGATGGCCTTGTCCGCCCGCTGCTGGCTGAGGAGCGCAAGCTCATCGAGCGCGCGGCGCTCGATCCCTTCGAGCGTGGCGATCGCGTCGGCGCAGATGCCCTGATGCGACTGAGGATGATGTGCGCGCAGGCGCAGATTGCCGCTATCCATCATCGGGGGCGATTTCGGGTCGGCGGTCGCGGCCGTATAGGACATCATTTCGGTGCCGCCCGCGATCATGCAATCTTCAAGGCCGCCCATGATCGAGGCCGCCGCCATGTTCACAGCCGTAATGCCCGAGCCGCAGAAGCGGTCGAGCGTGACGCCACTCGCCTTGATGCTGTAGCCCGCATCCAACGCGGCCATGCGGCCAAGATCGCCACCCTGTTTGCCGCGCTGCGAACTCGTTCCCCAGACGATGTCATCGACCGTATCGGTGTTGAGGTCGTTGCGCTTGGCCAAAGCTTTCAAGACCGAGGCCGCCAGTTGTTGGGGGTGAATTTCCGCGAGCGCGCCTTTTCCGACTTTGCCGATGCCGCGTGGCGTGCGGCAGGCGTCGATGATGTACGCGTCATTCATGGGACTTCCTCCGATGCATTTGTGATTATGGATAGTTCGTGCCCCAAGTGTGCGGCGGGGGAGATGCGAAATCCAGATCGTCGCCCCATGTTATTAGCTTCCTTAAGGTCACCGGGCGTCGCGCGGGTGCGAGGCTGGGAGGCTGGGAGGGTGCACCAGGTGCGTTCGCGCCGGCGTCGATTTCGCTTGATGCCCTTGCGGGCGGGCGCTATAAGCCCGCCTCCCATCTGACGCGGGATGGAGCAGCCCGGTAGCTCGTCAGGCTCATAACCTGAAGGTCATAGGTTCAAATCCTATTCCCGCACCCAAGTTTCGTTGAACCCTCCGCGTTGCGCGGAGGGTTCAAACGTCTTTGGGCGTCGCTGAGGCTCGGCAGACGCGAAGCCGACCCCGCCTATCCCAGATCGTTGATGGGCATCAAATTTTCCCGATCGCATTTTTCTCACTCGATCCTGGGCCGACTTCGCCGGAAATTGCTTTAGGGTCGCGTTTGTATGTCCCTTGAGCGGGGTTGACGGATGCTCGACACTTCCACGAATGCCTCGTCCCATTCGCTACCGATTTTTGAAATCCGGGGCTTGACCAAAGTCTACACGACGGAGGCCGGCGAAGTGCATGCGCTGCGCGGCGTCGATCTTGATATCGTGCCCGGCGAGATGATCGTGCTCCTGGGGCCGTCCGGGTCTGGAAAATCGACGCTGCTCAATATCCTTGGCGGCCTTGATCGGGCAACGTCGGGCGCCGTCGTTTTCAAGGGGCTCGACCTTGCGGGCGCCAGTGATCGGACCTTGACGATGTACCGCAGGCGTTCGGTCGGTTTCATCTTCCAGTTCTTCAATCTGACAGCCTCTTTGACGGCGCTTGAGAATGTCAGGCTCATCACCGATATCGCCGCCTCGCCCATGTCCGCTGAAAAAGCGCTGACCCTTGTCGGGCTCGCCGATCGCATGAACCATTTCCCGGCTCAGCTTTCGGGCGGACAGCAGCAGCGTGTCGCGGTCGCACGCGCCATTGCCAAGCGACCGGAAGTGCTCTTCTGCGATGAACCGACGGGGTCACTCGATTCTGAAAGCGGCGTCCAAGTACTGGAAGCGATCAAGATCGTCGCCGGCGAAGTCGGGGCGACCGTTCTGATCGTCACCCACAACGCGGACATCGCGAGCATCGCGGATCGCGTCATCCGTTTTTCCGATGGCCGCATCCATACGATCGAGCGCAACACCAGTAAGCGAGAACCGCGGGAGCTGAGCTGGTGAGGGTTCTCGACATCAAGCTGTTGCGCGATCTCTGGCGGCTCAAGTGGCAGGCGCTTGCCATCAGCGTGCTGATCGCGGTCGGCGTCGCCGTGACCGTCATGGCCTATTCCTCGCAAAAGGCGCTCTCGACGGCCCGCGAGCAATATTATCGCGAGACACGATTTGCCGATATTTTCGCAACGTTGAAGCGGGCGCCGCTTTCATTGACGCGGCGTCTTGCGGCTATCAATGGGGTCCGCGCGGTCGATCCTCGCATCATCAAGAGCGGGCTCATGGAGGTGAGGGGGCAGGTAAGGCCCGCAATCGCCCAAATCATCTCTCTGCCCGAGCGGGACGAGGAAGCCCTCAATCGGATCGTGTTGATGGCGGGCCGGCTTCCCGATGCACGCCAGCCTCATGAAGCCGTCGCCCTCAAGACGTTTCTCGATGCGACGGGGCTGCGGCTTGGCGATGAGGTCTCAACCGTCATCGGCGGCCGCCGGATCACACTGAGAATTGTGGGTGCCGCGCTCTCGCCCGAGTACATCTATATGCCATCGCCGGGTTCCACGCTGCCCGATGACAAGCATCAAGGCATATTCTGGATGACGCGGGCGGCGGTCGAAGAGGCCGCCGATCTCGACGGCGCCTTCAATGCTGTTGCCATCGCGATCACGCCGGGGCGCAACGAAGCCGCCATTCGTGCGGAGGTCGATGCGACCCTTGCTCCTTATGGCGCGGGCGTTGCCATCCCCCGCGCGGATCAGGCGAGCCATGCCTTTCTTGAGGCCGAGTTCAAGGAGCTGAAGACCTCAGGCGCGATCTTTCCTCCCATATTTCTCATCGTGGCGGCGGGGCTCGTGCACTTGGTCATGTCCCGTCTTGTCGATGTCGAGCGCGAACAGATAGGACTGTTGAAGGCGTTTGGATATTCGGATTTCGAAGCCGCGGTGCCTTTCTTGAGGCTTGCGACCCTCATCGGTCTTGGCGGCGCGATCATGGGCGGCGCGCTTGGCGCGTGGCTCAGTCAGGGCATCACAACTCTCTACCGTGAGTTCATGCGATTTCCCGAATTAACCGGCGATTTTCATTTTGCCGCATTTGCAATCTCCGCGCTTCTTGCGACCGGGCTGACCGCGGCCGGCGCGCTCGTGGCCGTACGGCGCGCGACGCGGCTTAACCCCGCCGTCGCCATGGCGCCGCCGCGTCCCACTACCTACCGTGCCGGCATTCTCGATGGTGGCTACTTTGACGCGATGATCGACCCCTTGTCGCGCATGATCCTGCGCACGCTTTTCAGGTTTCCAGTGCGCTCGTTTATGACCTGCGTCGGCCTTGCCGCGAGCCTCATGGTTCTCCTTGCCACGCAATTCGTCTACGACTCCTTCGAAGTCGTCCTTGATCATTCCTATTATCGCATTCAGCGCTGGAGCGATCAGGTTGGACTTGCAGAGGTGCGCGGCCCCAGCGCCGTCAAGAACCTCACGCAATTGCCCGGCGTGCTTGCGGCCGAACCGATTCGCAGCATCCCCGTCATTTTCCGCGCCAACGGGATCGAGGAGCGGGGCGGGCTCATCGGCCTTAACCCCGGAAGCGAACTTTATCGGCCGCGCGATGAGGACGGGCAGGCCTTGCCGCTTCTATCAGACGGGCTCATTTTGAGCGAAGCCCTGGCATCAAAGCTCAAGGTCGGCATCGGCGATCCCCTCCTCGTCGAAGTGACAGAGGGCGAAAGGCGTGAACTCGTTCTCACAGTTGGGCGGCTTTCTCATGACTATAGCGGAACGCCCGCCTATCTTGCGCGGCCTGCGCTCAACCGGCTCGTCAGCGAAGGCGATGTCGCGAACGGCGTCCTGCTGCTCGTGGCAAGCGATGCGCGCGCCGACTTCTATCACGCGCTTGCCAGTGTTCCTCTCGTGGCCGGGGTTGTTTCGCGCGACGATACGGTTGCCGCGTTCCGCGACATTGTTACACGCTCGTTCAGCACGACGATGGTGTTCTACCTCGGATTTGCGGGGGCCATCGCCTTTGGCGTTTCCTACAACG
This sequence comes from Alphaproteobacteria bacterium, assembly GCA_013389115.1. Classification (GTDB taxonomy): domain Bacteria; phylum Pseudomonadota; class Alphaproteobacteria; order Micropepsales; family Micropepsaceae; genus JACADY01. The sequence continues at coordinate 14,540 of JACADY010000053.1, read as the reverse complement.
CGTCGCGCATCGCCTTTTCAGAACGGGTGCGTGATCTCGCCACGCTCGAGGTACTGGGATTCACGCATGCAGAGACGGCCTTCGTGCTTGCCGGCGAAATCGTGGTCCTTGCCCTTGCGGCCATGCCCCTTGGCATTCTTGGCGGGCATCTGCTTGCCGATGCCATCGTTGCTGCCTATGGACGGGATGAGATGCGGCTTCCTTCGGGTATCAGCGCATGGACACATGGCGTCTCGCTGCTTGCCTTTGCCGTTGCCATCGGACTTAGCCTCATCATCGTCGTCCGTCGCGTCTTTGACCTTGATCTTGTCTCCGTGCTGAAAACCCGGGATTGACATGACTTCAGCCTCGATACGCCGCCTTGCGATCGCGATCGTGCTTGGTGCGGGCTTTGTCGCGCTTCTCATTTTTCTCTTCCAGCCGGACCCTATCCCCGTTGAAACGGCGCTTGTGCGCAAGGGCATGATCCGACAGAGCGTCTCGGACCAGGGCATTGCGCGGGCGAGCGATGCGTTCGTCGTGTCGGCGCCGGTGTCGGGGCGGCTTGAGAGATTGACGCTGAAACCTGGAGACCGGGTGGCTGCCGGGGAAACCGTCGTTGCGCGACTGCGTCCCGCACAGGCGGAGTTTCTCGACCCCCGCTCGCGAGCGCAGGCCGAAGCGCGGGTCGCTGCCGCAGAGGCCTCGGCCCTCGCGGCCCAATCGGAAGTCAATCGCACCAAGGCCGAGCTGCAACGCGCCCAATCTAACTATGACCGTGTGCGCCGCCTTGCGGATCGCGGTACGGCCTCGATCGATGCGCTCGAAAGCGCTGAGACCGCCGCAAAGGTGGCGGAGGATCAGGTCTCGGCCGCCGAAGCCAGCTTGAAGGCGCGTATCGCCGAACTCGATGCGGCCCGGGCAGCGCTCATCGGGCCCATGACGACGACCGGCGAGCCGATCGAGATCCTTGCGCCCGTGAGCGGTTTCATCCGCCGGGTGTTCCAGGAAAGCGAGCGGGTGGTGCCGGCCGGCACAAGCCTGCTTGAGATCAGCGATCCGCATGCCATCGAGGCGGCGATCGATTTCTTGAGCGAGGATGCCGTTCTCATTCGAGAAGGACAGCCCGCGGAGATCTATGATTGGGGTGGACCATCAGCGCTTGGCGCCGTCGTGCGGCGGGTCGAGCCGCAAGGCTTCACCAAGGTTTCGGCCCTTGGTGTTGAGGAACAGCGCGTGACGGTCGTGCTGCAGATTTCGCAACCGCGTGCGGATTGGCAGGGGCTGGGGCCTGGATATCGGGTTTGGGGCAGGGTCATTCTGCGACAGAATGAGGATGCGCTGCTGGTGCCTTTGGGCTCGCTCATTCGGGATGCCGGGGGATGGGCCGTCTTTCACGTGGTCGATGGGCATATTGTGCTCACCCGGATTGAAATCGGCGCCGTTTCGGGCCAGGCGGCGGAAATCCTTACGGGGCTCAAAGAGGGAGATGAGGTCGTTCAGTTCCCGTCCGACCGCGTCAAGCCGGGTGTTCTTGTCGAAACCCAAAGAAGCGAAGGCCGCCCATGAGTTCGTCAGCGATTCCTCACATCGGCGATATCCGATCGGCCCAGGTGCGTATCGCCCCCTATGTCGTGCGCACGCCGTTGCTTGAATATCCCCAGCTGAACGCGCGGGTCGGCGGGCGTGTCCTCATCAAGCCGGAGGTGCTGCAGCGGACGGGATCGTTCAAGCCACGCGGCGCCTTCAATCGCCTGCTTGCATTGAGCGAAGAGGAACGCCGGCTCGGCGTTGTCGCCTTCTCTTCCGGCAATCATGCCCAGGCCGTCGCCTTTGCGGCACGCACGCTCGGCCTTGCGGCCATCATCGTCATGCCGATGGATGCGCCGGCGGTGAAGCGAGCGGCGACCGTGAACCTTGGCGCGAGGGTCATCGACTATGACCGGGTTCGGGACGACCGGGAGGCCATCGCGCGCGAGGTTTCAGAGCGTACGGGTGCCATCGTGGTGCCAGCGTTCGATGACCCCGCCATCATCGCGGGGCAGGGGACGGCGGGCGCGGAGATTGCCGAGGACTGCGCGAGGCTGGGCATTCGGCCCGACCAGTTTCTTGCGCCGGTGTCAGGCGGCGGCCTCATCGCGGGCTGCTCGCTTGCCATTCACGCCGACTTTCCTCAGACGCGGTGTGTTACGGTGGAGCCGGAAGGCTTTGATGATCATCGCCGATCCCTTCTGGCGGGAGTGCGCGTACAGAATGCCGCGCTTTCCGGCTCTCTGTGTGATGCCTTGCTCGCCCCCATGCCGGGCGAGCTCACCTTTGCCATCAATAGCGCGCATCTTTCAGGCGCGTTGACCGTCAGCGACGAGGACGTGCTGAAGGCCATGTCCTATGCAGCGCGCGAGCTTAAACTCACGGTCGAGCCCGGCGGCGCCGTCGCCCTCGCGGCGCTGCTCAGCGGCGCGGCGGCGCTCAAGGGTGAAACCGCCGTGATCATGCTCAGCGGCGGCAATGCCGATCCCCAGATGCTCATGCGCGCCTTGGCGCAAAGCGTGTGATCAGTGGGGCGGCTCAGCACAGCGAAAATTGTAGACGAGCGTCGCCTGCATCAATTCCGCCGCGGTGCCCTGACCGAGGCCGGCATTGGCCTCGATGCGCGCCACGACGAGACGGGCAAGGTCACCATAGGAAATGAAGTCGGGCATTCGGATGCACGGCGCGTTGGGGTCTCGTGGCTGTCCCTTCAGGAGGGCCTCAAGCTCCAAGTCCTGCTGTGCTTTGAATTGCGTCATATAGTCCATGATGAAGTGACGGCAGGGGTCATCGCGATTGGCCGTGTTGTCCATGTAGGCCCGGCAGGCCTTAGCAAGGGCGTTGCCGCTCTCGGCCGCTGACAAGGCAAAGGCTGCCGTCGCCATCGCGGCGAAAAACAGGATTGTGGCGGCGATTGCCTTCATGTGTGCAAGCCCCTATCGCTTGATCCTTGGAACGGCTCGACTTCAATCAGAATCGTCGCGCCGCCGCCTCTTTGTTTGTCGCAATGTTTGGCGAAAAACCGGTACCGTCTTTTCCGAACGTTGCTCTAGAAACCGGGCGAAACATAGCGGCATAGGCGCCGCGCTGCCAGAGGGTTCGGTATGTTCGCAAGAATGCTGTTGCAGACGGGCACAAGCCTTGACGCCGCGGGGAATGGCATTGCACGCCTCGGCGCTCGCATTGGCATTTCGCGTCCCCTTCTCGGGGTACTTGCATTCCTTGCCGCGCTTGTCTCGGCGGCCCTTATCATTGTGGGAGCCTTTCCCCTTGCGGCTGCGACGGGTGCCTTGGGCTGCGTCCTTGCGCTTGGCGGTGCTCAAGCCTCGGGGCGCTTCGCGGTGATGCTGGCCGTGCTGGAGAATGTCGCCCAGTCCGTGCTGGCCATTGCCTTTGCGCTTGCAGAGCCGGGGCTTGCGGTGTTGCCCGCGCTGCTGTTTCTTGGCGGCGTCGCTAGCGCTTATTCGGCCGCGCTTGCCCGCGCGCCAAGGCTCAGCGCATCGGGTGAACCCCAGCACGATCTCATTCTCATTGCATTGGCATGGCGTGGCACCATCGTTCTTGCATGCATCTGGCCTTCGCTTTTCCCCTTGTTCGCGATCTTGGGCGGTGCGCTGGGACTCTTGATCACAGGGGTGAGGATCGCGGCAATGCTTGAGGACGCTTTGTCCAATCCGCTAGATTGACGCGATTGCGGCGAGAGAATTCATGACGGCGCCTTTGCGTGTGGCGATTATCGGCGGCGGAATTGGCGGGCTATGCATAGCCTGGCACTTGGTTCGCAAGGATTGCAGCATAGACATTTTCGACATCGGGGATGTCACGCGCTCCGCGACATGGGCGTCCGCAGGCATGATCGCGCCGCAGGGCGAACTCGTCGGGCCGGAGGATCCGCTGTTCGCCTTCGCGTCCGCATCGCGGGCCCTGTGGCCCTTGTTCCATGCCGCGCTCGAGAAGGATGGCGCGTCGGCGTCCTTCGCCGAGATCGGCTCCTTGCGCGTTACTCTTGAGGGACAGCCTCTTGACGAATTGGAGGCGCTCGCGCGTCAGCACGGCGCTCCCATCCTGAACGCCGAAGCGCTGCACCGGCTTGCACCCGGTCTTGCCGGGGATGTCATCGCGGGCGTCTTCATGCCGGATGACGCACACGCCGACAACCGGCTGCTGATCGAGGCTCTGCACCACGTGCTGAAGCGAATGGGTGTGCGCTTTCATACCACGCGGCAGGCCGGCATCGCCTGCCCTGAGGGCCGGGCCTGCGGTGTCACGGTCGGCGATGATCTCTTTCGCGCCGATGCCGTCGTCGTCGCGGCAGGGGCGTGGTCGGGCGATATTGCCGGCATTCCTTCCTACGCGCGCGTGCCTGTTGGCCCTGTCAAAGGGCAGATGATCGCCGTTGAGCCTGGACCGGCGATGCTGTCGACGCTGATCTGGGGAAATGGCGCCTATCTCGTGCCGCGGCAAGACAAGGCGGTCGTCATCGGGACCACGGTCGAGAAGGCCGGTTTCGATGTCTCGCTCGATGCTGAGATCGCACGTGAGCTTCATGCTCGCGCCCAGCGCCTTGCTCCTCACATCATCGGCGAGCGTATTCTGTCTCACTGGTGCGGGTTTAGGCCTGCCGCCAACGATCTGTTGCCCGTTCTTGGCGAGAGCGCGCTTCCCGGGCTTTTCTATGCAACGGGCCAGTACCGCAACGGCATCCTCTTTGGTCCCCTCATCGGCCAGCTCATCGGGGATCTCATCGCGCATGGGAAAACCGACAAGCTGCTCGCGCCGTTCACGCCATTGCGTTTCGCGCGCGGTTGAGGAAAAGGGGCAGGCCATGCCGGTATCGGACTTCACGCTTGACCACCGGCTTCAGGGCGACACGGCCTTTGTCAAAGACCTTGGCCTTTGCCGCGTGCTCTTGATGGATGACGCGCGATTTCCCTGGCTCATCCTTGTGCCGCGCATCGAAGGCGCTGTCGAATGGTTCGCGCTTTCTCCAGCGGAGCAGGCTCAGACCCTCTCAGAGGTTTCGGCCTCAGCCGCCATGCTCAAGCGCGTGACGGGCGCGGACAAGATCAATATCGGCGCGCTCGGCAACGTGGTGCCGCAGCTTCACATCCATGTCGTTGCAAGGCGGGTGGGCGATGCGGCTTGGCCGGGGCCGGTCTGGGGCGTCGCCGGGCGGACGCTTCATGATCGTAAAGAGCTTGCTAACCTCGCCACAGCCTTGGCACAGGAGTTGCCAGATTGAGGGTCATGGGAGCTGTCTATGATCCTCAGCATCGATAACGCGCAACGCTCTGAAATCACCCAGTCGATCGCGTCCGCCGCCGCGCAGACGGGCGCCGATTTCGACTATCTGATGTCAACCGCCATGCGTGAGAGCAGCCTTAATCCCTCAGCAAAAGCACGGACTTCGAGCGCGACCGGGCTTTATCAGTTCATCGAGCAAACCTGGCTTGCGACGGTCGATAAACATGGGCCTGCGCACGGGCTCGATGCCTATGCCGAAGCCATCACCAAAGACGCCAAGGGCCGGTACGTTGTTGCCGACAAGGCGCTCAAGCAGGAAATTCTTGCCTTGCGGAAAGACGCGGGGACCTCGGCCCTGATGGCGGGCGAACTTGCAGAAGACAACCGGGCGTCGCTTGAGAACGCGCTTGGCCGCAAGGTCACGGATGGAGAACTTTACGCGGCCCACTTCCTTGGCGTCGCGGGGGCCGAAGATCTGTTGCGGGCGGTATCGCGTGACCCGTCTTGTGATGCCTGCACGCTTTTCCCGGCCGCCGCCAAGTCCAACCGGTCGATCTTCTATGGCACGGGCGGTGAAGCGCTTTCGGTTGGCGAGGTCTATGCGAAGGTGACCAAGCTGCCGCAGGTGGAGGCGGATCAACCTGCCAGCGTGACGCAGGTCGCGACGAGCGAAGTGTTCGATGAATTGCGCGGCCGCGCCATGTCTCCAGAGGAGGGGGCGCAGTCGGTCGTGGTGGCGGGGACAGGCCCTGTGACGCCCATGAGCGAACAACCCCTCATCTTGACGCCGCAGGTCATGGAGATCCTTGCCTCCGTGCAGGCTCCTCCCGAGAATTTCCGTCAGGACGACAGCGGCGAGAGGCCCCAGCGCAATATCGGCGCCGTTTGATCTTTGCCGCATTTGGCGTCATCTTCCCGGCCCCTCTTGCCGGCGTGAATGCGCGTTTCCATGTTTCGCATAGTTTCCATCTGGTGGGGTCTCCTCGCCGGCATCTTGAGCCTGCAGCTCGGCAATGGGCTCCAATCAACGCTGATCGGTCTTGGTGCCGTCCGCTCCGGTTTTGAGAGCGCGGAAATCTCGCTTGTGATGTCGGCCTTCTATGCCGGCTACACGATTGGGCCGGTGCTTGCGCCGGCGCTCATCCACCGGGCGGGTCATATCCGGGTTTTCGCCGCGCTTGCAGCGGCGGCTGCGGCCGCAATTCCCTTCTTCCCGCTCGCCGCGGAACCCTGGAGCTGGGCTTTGCTGCGGTTCGTGATCGGCTTTTCGCTCTCGGGCATGTATGTCGCCGTCGAGGCCTGGGTGAACGACAAAACCGAGAACGCCGAGCGGGGCCGGGTCTTTGCGCTCTACATTCTCAGCCAGCTCGCCGGGCTCTGCCTTGGCCAATTCTTCGTTCCGCTTGCGGATCCTTCAAGCCCGCTCCTGTTCGCCATCGCGGCCGCGCTCGTGTCTGCCTCCGTCATTCCCCTTGCCTTGTCGAAAGCGCCCGAAGCCTCACGCGAGGCGCCCGAGCCGATGAGCCTCTTTGCGCTTTACCGTGCTTCGCCGCTCGGCTTCATGGGCTCGTTCGTCGCCGGGGTGCTTTGGGCGGCGGTGATGGGCGGCGGACCTGTCTTTGCCGCGCGGCTGGGGCTGAGCCCGAGCGAAACCGCCTATTTCATGGCGGCGGGCGTCGCGGGCGGCATCGTCCTGCAGTTTCCGCTTGGCTGGGTGTCGGATCACGCCGACCGTCGGGTCGTTCTCACAGTGACCGTCATCGCCGCGGCAATCGCCGCTGGCTGGGGGGCAACCCAGACCGATACGGGGCTCTTCAACCTGGCCGTTTCCATTGCGGCCTTTGGCGGGCTCACCTTTCCCATCTATTCGATCGCCGTTTCCCACACCAATGATCATCTGGCGCCCGCCAAGCGCGTTCCGGCGAGCGGCGGGCTTGTCCTCATATTCGGGATCGGGTCGATTGCGGGGCCGGTCTCGGTCACGATGATGATGGATGCGATGGGGCCGCCAGGATTTTTCGTGCTGTTGGCGATCGCCTGCGCCGCTCTTTCGCTCTTCGCGGTGCTGAGGATGGCAATGCGGCCTCAACCCGCTTCAATCTCTTGAGCGCCAGAGATCGCCCCATTGAGCCATTTTCGCACGGCGATAGGCAGGCCCCGCGCTGCGCGGGATGGTCGTCCGGGCAAGACCGCTTTTCCCGCACAGATCGAGGGTCACCCGCCCGGATGCGCGCATGGGGCGGCGAATGATCCGTGCCTCTCCCTCCGGACTTGGGACCTTCACCTTCACCGCGATCAGGTAGCTGAATTTCTCGTCTTCATAGGAAAGGTTCGCCGCTTTCGCGTGCCTGTGAAACGCCTCTCGCTCCAGCCTTACGCTGAAATGACACCAATCCCCAGGGCGCATCGGACAGGCGCTGTGATGGGTACAAGGCGCGACGAAAGCGGCACCTTGCGCAAGCAAGGTTTCCCGCGCGACGGCGATGCGCGCAAAACCCGCCCTTGAGCCAGGTTCCACGAGCAGGAGGCCAAGGCCCGCAGCATTCCAAAGGCGTTTCACGATGCCTCCTGTTTCGGCCTCTGGCAGTTCGTTCAGCAAATAGGTGGCGCTCACGAGGTCGGCGGCAGGAAGCGGCGCTGTTGCGGCGTCGCCTGTCAGCCATACCGCGTTTCGCAAGGCGGAGGTTTCGCTGCGCGCGGCGAAGCGCCGTGCGAGTGCCGCCCAAGGGGCATGCGCTTCCAGGCAGGTGAGGGCGGCGAGGCCGGGGAGGCGGTCTGCGATGGCCCAGGCGGCCGTACCTGGGCCTGCACCCACATCGAGCAGCGAGCGGGCGGCGGCGAAGGCATCGCCTACCTCGGCAAGGGCCGTCTCAATCGCGGCATAGGTGGCAGGCATGCGCGCGGCGCAGTAGGCGAGGCGATCCGCATCGCAGCCAAGCGCAAGGACGGCTTCCTGCGTGCGGTAGGAGAGCGAGAGACGTGCCGCGGCATCCTTAAGCGTTTGGGAGGGGAGACCTTGCAGTTCATCCGCGATCGCGGCGGCGAGGGCACGCGGAATTGGCACATTCAGCTCCCGTTGTAGTCAATCCTGCTGAATTAATAGGTGGTTAACGGATTGCACGCCATTCTCGCATCCATGTCCACGGGCGATCAAACCATGTCGAGCGAAGTTCCGGCGCTCTCACCCGCCGATGTCAATGCGCTGCTGACGAACCCCGATGCGGAAACGCGCGCCGAAATCGTCGGGCGGGTCGCAAGCTCCTTTGTCCACCGCGCCTTCAGCGAAAAGGAAAGCCAGATCGCGCTGGAGATCCTGCGCGCGATGGCAGGGGATGCAGAAATTCTGGTGCGCGAAACGCTGGCGCTTCAGGTGCGCGCGTCCGCCGATATTCCAAAGGATCTTGCCACCACGATCGCGCGCGATGTCGACAGGGTGGCTTCACCCTTTCTGCAGGCCACGCCCGTTTTGACGGACGCGGATCTGATCGCGATCATCCGCGGCTCCTCGCCCGCCAAACAGGCGGCGATCGCGAACAGGCCGCTGATCGGCGAGGAACTGAGCGATGCCATCATCGCCACGCGCAATGTCAATGCAGTTTCCGTGCTTGCCGCGAATGAAGGCGCAAGGCTGACGGAGCGCCAGCTCACCACAATGATCGACCACTATGGCCGGGTCGAAGCGGTGAATACTCCCCTTGCCCAGCGTGCGACACTCCCCGTCGGGATCGCCGAGAGGCTCGTGACGCTCGTCTCCGAGCGGCTGAAGGAACACATTCTCACCCATCATGCGTTGAGCGCCGATCTTGCGACCGACCTCATGCTGTCGGCACGGGAGCGCGCGACGCTTGCGCTTGGCAGCGGCAAGGGGCGGGATCTGCCTGGCCTCGTCACGCAGCTCTATCTCAATGGCCGGCTTACGCCATCGCTGCTGGTGCGCGCGGCCTGCATGGGCGACATGCGCTTCATCGAGGAAGCCTTTGCCAGGCTCGCCAAGATCTCTGTCGATAAGGCCTATCTGCTGATCCATGACGGCGGAGATCTCGGCCTCAGGGCGATCTATCTGCGCACCGGGCTGCCCGAGGGGCTGCTGCCGGTGTTCCGCTCGGCCGTCACGATCACCCGCGACATGCAGATCGATGGCGAGCCCTATGATGCCGAACGGTTTACGCGCAGCGTTATCGAGCGGACGCTCACGGCGCTTGCGGGGCAGGGGGGCGCGGATACCGAATATCTGCTCGCGCACATCACCAAGCTGCAGAGCGCAATGGCTTCTGACCGCCTGCGCAAGCTTGCCGGTTAGCGCCTGTTACTTCGGCATGTTTCTCTAGGCCGGCCGGTTTCGCTTTCCGAACAAGCCCCTGATCGCAAGCCTTGAAAATGTGCTCGGCTTTTCTTCCTTCACCTTTACCGGGATGGGCTTGTCGAGGCCAGGCAGGCTGCGCTCGACGAGCTTGGGCTCGGGCGCGGGCGGCGAGGGTTCATCAAACAGGGTGCTCTTGCGGACCGGGCGGTCGATCATGGTCGAGGTCAGCGGCGGGGCGTCGTTGGCCGTGCCAAGTTCAGGCTCGCCATCCGGTTCTTCCGCAGGCGCTGCGGCGCTGACGGCTCCGTCGCCCAAATATTCCGCGTCGTCTTCGTATAGACCGTCCGATTCGTCATCCTCATCGAGGTCGAGCGGCTCCTCGGATCTCTCGGTCACTCCCGCATTCGCAGCGCTTTCCACCTCAAGAAGAAGCTCGGCGGCCGTGCGCGGGCCTTGGGCAGGGGAGGCGCTCTTGAGGAGGTTCGCGCCGGTCACGTCCTCGGGCGCGGCGGAAATCTCGATCTGCGCCTGCTGCAAGGGTGCGTGACTGCCCTGTTGCCAGTTTCCGTCCCAGGCGAGAAGCGATTGGAGGGGGGCGGCGCGCTGAATGAAACTGCCTTGCGCGGCGGCAAAGCCAAGCTCGGCCAGGGCGTCAAAGGTCTGTGCATCTTCGACCCCGACGGCGACCGCCGAAAGTCCGATCATTTTGGCCGCCTTGAGCTTCACGGCGAGGGCGCTGGGACCTGCCCCCTTCGTCGAATGGGCAAAGCGGATGATGGCCGAGCCGCCGATCTTGATCTCATCGAACAGATTGGGCGGGATGGGATTGGGGCTTGCGGGCGGATTGAGCCCGGTGTCGAGGGCGAGCAAGCAGCCCAGTTCCTTCAGTCTGCGAAGATTGATCTCACCGGCGCTCTTGGGGGCGGGGATGGCCGCTTCGGGCACTTCAAGGATGAACGCGGAAGGCGCAACGGACATCATTCCGCAAAGGGTCGGGAGCGTCACCGCAAGCCGGGGGTCGGCGATATCGCTCGCACCCAGATTGATCGAGACCTTCCAGGCGCGCCCCGCCGTCTTCAGATCGCGCGCCGCGCGCGCAGCAAGAGTAAGCACGAACTCGGTCAGGTCACGCATGCGGCCTTGCTGTTCAACAAAGCTGATGAACAGGCCGGGCGGCATCAGGCCGAACGAGGGGTGCCGCCAGCGGATAAAGCCTTCGACGCCCGTTATTTCGCCCGTCACAACCTCGACCTTGGGTTGGAACAGCACGAAGAAATGACCGGCCTCGAATGCGCGATCGATGTCCGCGGCGGTCAGGCGGAAACTGTGGGTTAGCATCCCAGTATTGCCCGCTTCGTTTCCATGACACTCAGGGAGCAAGCTATAGGTCAGAGTTCTTAACAAACGGCTCAGGCCAATTCCGGGACTGACGCGGATATGGCCTCAGACGCGTGATGCCTTGGACCCCATGCCTCGAAAAGCGACCAAGCCGTCTGCAGTACCAAGACAGAGTTCGGCTTTTCGGGCAAAATGTCTGATAACGTCGTTCATCGGATCAAAGGGGGAAACATGACACTGACGATTGAGCTTGCCTGCGCTGCGGGTGCTATTGGCCTTGGTTTACTGCAATTAACGCTGACCGCGATCGAATTGCGGCGCGTACACGGACTTGCATGGGCGAACACCGCGCGCGATCAGGCATCCGGCAAGGCGGACAGCCCGCTGCTCGGCAGGCTCCAGCGCGCGCAATCCAATCTGATGGAAACGCTGCCGCACTTCATCGGGATCATCCTCATCATTCACGTTGCGGGACTGTCGGGTGTGGAGAGCGAGCGGGCCGCGATCGTTTTCCTTGCCGCGCGCGTCGTCTATCTGCCGCTCTATGCCTTCGGTGTGCCGTGGCTGCGCGGGCTTGTCTGGGGAATTTCCTTCGTCGCGCTCATCGGGCTTGCCTATATACCGATCGCGACTTTTCTGATGTCGTAGGGGCTCACAACAAGAGTCTCCAGCATGACCGGACAGACGCCCCCCGTTTCCCTCATTCCCGCCGCAACCATCCTTCTTGTCCGCGACGGGAGGGAGGGGATCGAAGTCTTCATGGTGAAACGCCATCACCAGATCGATTTCGCATCGGGGGCGCTCGTCTTCCCTGGCGGCAAGCTTGCCAAAGGCGATGGTGATCCGCGTCTTGCTGCCATGCATGGCGGGGCGGGGGGCTTCAGCGCGCAAATGCTGCCCTTTGCCGCGGCCGCGATACGGGAGGCCTTTGAAGAGAGCGGCATTCTCCTCGCACGGCACCGGGACGGCCGGATGCTTACGGCGGGCGAACTAGACGCACTGCAGACATTCCGTCCGATGCTCGACAAAGGTGAAATGGGCCTTGCTGATTTCCTTGAGAGGCACGCGCTTAGGCTTGCGCTCGAGGAGCTGGCGCATTTCGCGCACTGGATCACGCCCGTCTTCATGCCGAAGCGGTTCGACACGCAGTTTTTCATTGCGGCGGCCCCTCCTGGGCAGCTTGGGCGACATGACGGATCCGAGGCCGTCGATTCCGTCTGGATCACCCCTGAGGCCGCGATCAGCGATCCCTCGAAATGGACCGTGATCTTCCCGACACGGATGAATTTGCGCGCTCTTGGCCGGGCCTCAAGCGTCGCGACGGCGATGGCCCATGCCCGGGCGCACACGCCCTATCCCGTGCTGCCCTTCATCGCAGAGGATGGGGCGGGCAGGAAGGTGCTGCGGCTTGACCCTGAGGCAGGCTATGATGCGCCCGATGAACCCTTGGAGGCGCTTGCCGGGGTTGCGCGCTAAGAGTGAGCATCGTCGCCACGCCCGAGCCTGTCTCTGATCGCGTGAAACAGCATCGGCGCCGCCACGACGATGAGAGCGATGCGGACGATGTGCATGGTGGAGACGAACGCGGTCTCAAGATGCAGCGATAACGCGATCAGCGACATCTCGGTGAGGCCGCCAGGCGCCATCGCCAGGAAGGACGCCGCGACCGGCGTTCCCAATAAAAGATAGGAAAGCGCCGATGCGGCGCCCGCGATGCTCAGCATCCAGATGGTCGAGAGGAGGGATAGGCCGGCCGCCTCGCGCGCGGTGCGCAGGTCAAGACCGACGAAGCGGCAGCCTATCGCCGCTCCGATGACGATCTGGGCGAGCGCGATGATTTCGCGTGGCGGGGTTGCGCCGCTCAGGCCCGAGAGATGTAGGGCGGCGCTGAAGACCATGGGACCCACAAGATTCGCGGCGGGCCACTTCAATCGCCGACCCACGAACGAGCCGGCGATGATGCAGCCGATGAGAATGAGCGCGTCCAGCCCGTCCAGATTGAAAATTGTCGTCACCTGAGCGGGCATAGGCGGGATGGTCATCCCACCGAGCGTGCTGAAGAAAAGGGGAATCGAAATGACGGTCAGGAGGATGCGCGTTGCGTGAACGAGGCTGATGATCCGGATGTCCGCGCCCAGGGATTCGCCGATCATCGCCATTTCACCGAGCCCGCCGGGCGTCGCGGCGAAATAGGCAGCAACGGGATCATAGCGGCCAATGCGGCGGAAAATCTGATAGGCGCCCGCTGTCATCAGCGCCATCACCGCAAGGAGGATCGCGACGGACAGCGACCAGGCGAGCAGTCGGTCGATCAGTGCCGGCGAAAAGGCCGAGCCCAGCATGACGCCGAGAATGGCGATCATCACATTGCGCCAGCCGAGCGGGATCACCATTCGCTGGCCTGAAAGCGCCGCGGCCGTCACTGCCAGCATCGCGCCCATGAGCCAAGCCAGGGGAAGATGGAGCCAGAAGAATATGCCGCCTCCCGCCGCGCCGAGCGCAAGCGTCGTACCCGCCAACCGCAGCCAGCCTGGCAGCCTCAACTTCATGGGCTGAACTGTTCCGCGAGGCTGCGCTCGTTCAGATCATGGCCCTGGTCGAACAGGATCAGAATCGCGATGGTCCGGTCTTCCTCGACATCGACGCCAGTGACATTGCGGATTTCCGTGTGATCGGCGACGGCACTGACGGGGCGCTTGGCGGCCTCCAGGATCTCGAAGGTCACCTTCGAGCGGTGCGGCAGCAGCGCGCCGCGCCATCGTCTTGGCCTGAACGCGCTGATCGGGGTCAAGGCGAGCAAAAGCGAGTCGATGGGCAGGATCGGTCCGTGTGCGGAGAGATTATAGGCGGTCGAGCCGGCGGGCGTTGACACCAGAATGCCATCGCAGATCAGCTCATCCATGCGGCAGGTGCCATCGACCGAGATCCTGATCTTCGCGGCCTGGCGGGTTTCACGCAGAAGCGAAACCTCATTGATGGCAAGCGCGGTCTCGGTCGCGCCCGCCGCCGTCCTTGCCGTCATGCGCAAGGGGTGGATGCGTGCGGTTTCTGCGGCGTTGAGGCGCTCAATAAGGTCCTCTTCCTTGAATTCGTTCATGAGGAAGCCGACCGAGCCCAAATTCATGCCGTAGACGGGAAGATTGCGGGACAGATTTTCGTGCAGGACCTGCAAAATGAAGCCATCGCCGCCAAGCGCGATGAGCACATCGGCGTCGGCAGAACCTGCCTCGCCATAGCGATGCCGCAGGCGTCTCAGCGCGGTTTGTGCCTCGGGTGCCGGGCTTGCAAGAAAGGATGGGCGGGAATAGGGCATCGTTGAGCGGAAGCGATTGGGAGTATGCCACCATAGCGGCGGATTGCGCGACTGTGAACGCGCGAATCCCCCTTCTGTCGCGCTCTTGCTGTTGCAGGCCTGGCGAATGCCGGCTTAGAGCGGCCTCGCCTTCAATCGGAAACGTCACGCCACTCCATCTCTTTTGTCTGGTCGCAACGTTTAGCGGAAAACCGGTACCCATCCCCGCCTTCGCGGGGACATGCTTTTCCGCACGTTGCTCTAGCTGTGGAGCCTCAATAGGTTGTTCTCGGTGAGGCCGAGTCGGCTGATGGGTGTAGTTGCCTTCAAGCTACCATGTGGGCGGTGCCAGTT
>JACADY010000065.1 GCA_013389115.1 Alphaproteobacteria bacterium | reverse complement strand
TACGGACGATATGCTCGCCGTCGTGGCGCGGGTCCACGCGATCATCGACTTCACGACACCGGCGACCAGCGTCGCGCTCGCAGCCCATGCCGCGCCGGCCAGGATAACCGTGTGATCCCCGACGACCGATCCCCCGCGCAGCGCCGCCATGCCGATGCCGCCTTCTGGCCGCGCGCCCGTGTGCCCCTCGCGGGCTGGGAGGCGCAAGGCATCGAGCGCACCCCCTCGCCCCTCCGCCGCCGCAGCCCCGAGCAACAGCGCCGTGCCAGACGGCGCATCCACCTTGGCGCGGTGATGCAGCTCGATGATCTCGATGTCGAAATCAGGCCCCAGCGTCTTCGCCGCCAGCCGCACGAGCCCGGCAAGCACATTGACGCCGAGGCTGAAATTGCCGGATTTGATGATGGTCGCGTGCCGCGCGGCCGCCCGGATTCTATCCTCGTCTTCAGCCGAGAACCCTGTCGTGCCGATCACGTGCGCGATGCGGGCCTGCGCGGCAAGGGCAGCGAGCGCGACGCTGGTCGCCGGTGTCGTGAAGTCGATGATCGCGTGGACCCGCGCCACGACGGCGAGCATATCGTCCGTAAGCGGAACATCGAGCGGCGCGATCCCCGCAACCGCGCCGGCATCCTTTCCAAGGAGGTGATTCCCCGGCGCCTCGAGCGCGCCGGCGACCGCGGCGCCCGGCGTTGAGCAAACCTCCGCGATTAGCGTGCGTCCCATGCGCCCCGCCGCTCCCGCGATGGCGATACGGATGTCGCTCATGGCCTGTGCTCCAATGCGTGCGCGATCTCATCCTGAAAGCCTTGCGCCGCACCCCGCGGATCGGCGGCGGCAAGGATCGGCCGCCCGACGACGAGGTAATCGGATCCCGAACGGATGGCTTCGCGGGGGCAGAGCACGCGCTTCTGATCATGCGCGGCGTCTTCAGCGCGCCGGATGCCGGGCGTCACGATGAGAAGCCGCTCGCCTGCAAGGGCGCGGATCATCGGCGCTTCCGCGGCGCTCGCGACGACGCCCGCGATGCCGGCCTCGAGCGCCTGCCGGACGCGCCGCTCGACGAGCCGGCGCACATCCAGCGCATAGCCGATCTGGTCAAGGTCGCCATCGTTGAGATTGGTCATAACCGTGACGCCGAGGATTTGGAGGCCGCTCGAACCCGCCCCGCGCCTGGCTGCGGCCATTGCGTGGGGATAGGCATGGACGGTGAGGAATGTGGCGCCGAGACTGGCGATACTGGCGGTGCCCTTCGCCACAGTCTCTTCGATGTCGAGCAGTTTGGCGTCGATGAAGATCTTGTTCCCGGCCGCGATGAGTTCGCGTGCCAGCCGCTCTCCGCCTGTGAATAGCAACTGATGGCCGATCTTGTAGAAACGGCACGCATCCCCAATCCGGCGCGTCAGGGCAAGCGCCTCCTCGATACTGGGCAGATCGAGCGCGACGATAAGGCGGTCGCGGGCCGATAAGGAAGTCATGAGGCCTAGTGTCTCGATTCCGAAATTCGCTCGATCACTGATATCGGCATTTAGCGAATTTCGGAAGCGACACGACACGAGCTATGCGTGCCGAGCTTCAGATCTGTCAATCCTACTCCTTCAGCCCGTCCCAGAACTCCTTCACCTTCTGGAAGAAGCTTGAGGTCTCCGGGCTGTTGGAATCGCCCTTGGCCTCCGCTTCGAACTGACGCAGCAACTCTTTCTGCTTCTTGGAGAGATTGACGGGCGTCTCGACGACGCAGGTGATGTACATATCCCCGACTGCGCCCGAGCGCACATGCGGCATGCCCTTGTTGCGCACCCGGAACTGGCGCCCGGACTGTGTGCCTTCAGGGATCTGCACCTTCGTGCGCCCGCCATCGACGGTGGGAACATCGATCGCGCCGCCAAGCGTCGCGGTCGTGAAGCTGACAGGCACGCGGCAATGAAGATCGGCGCCGTCGCGCTGGAAAAGTTTGTGCGGCTTGACCGAAAGGAATATGTAGAGATCGCCGGGGGGCCCGCCCCGCAATCCCGCTTCGCCCTCGCCCGAAAGGCGCATCCGCGTGCCGTCTTCGACGCCGGGGGGGATATTGACGGCAAGCGTGCGCTCGCGGGCGACCCGGCCCGCGCCGTTGCAGGATTTGCAAGGGTTCTTGATCACCCGTCCCGCGCCGCCGCAATTGGGGCAGGTGCGCTCGATGGTGAAAAAGCCCTGCTGCGCGCGCACCTTGCCGTGTCCGTTGCAGGTGGGGCAGGTCTGCGGTTTCGAGCCCGGCTCCGCGCCCGTGCCTTGGCAAGGCTCGCACGGCGTGGAGGAGGGCACGTTGATGGTCGTGCTCTTGCCGCGATAGGCCTCTTCGAGCGTGATTTCGAGATTATAGCGAAGGTCCGATCCGCGCGTATGCCGCGGGCCGCCGCCGCGCCGGCCCATGAACTCGCCGAAGAGATCATCGAACACATCGGAAAAAGCGCTGGCAAAATCGCCGCTGAAACCCCGAAAGCCATTGCCCATTCCATCGAACGCGCCATGGCCAAAGCGGTCATAGGCGGCGCGCTTCTCGGGGTCTTTAAGGACATCATAGGCTTCGTTGATGGCCTTGAATTTCTGCTCGCAAGTCTCATCGCCCGGATTGCGATCCGGATGAAGCTCCTTGGCGAGTTTGCGATAGGCGGACTTCAGTTCATCGGGCGAGGCGGTCCGCTGCACGCCGAGAACATCATAGTAATCCCGCTTGCTCATGCCCTCACCCGATCATGCAGGCTCGCGCGATGGCAATCGCCTGGCGACCCGGGCGGCCCTGATCTTGCGACCAGGACCACGCCGGAACGGAGATGGCAAAGAGGGGTGCTCAACGGAATAGCCAAAGGTCTTGAGGGGAAGAATTCACGCAAGAAGCCTGGCCTCAGCCCTGGCCCTTCTTCTTCTTCTCATCGACCTCTTCGTAGTCGGCATCGACGATCGTGTCATCGCCGCTTGCAGGTCCGGCGGTTTCGCCCGCCCCGCCCTGGGCCTTGTACATGGCCTCGCCCAGCTTCATCGACGCCTGCATCAGGGCCTGCGTCTTTTGCTGGATCTCAGCGACGTCTTCACCGTCCTTGACGGATTTAAGCGCGGCGATGGCGGCTTCGATGCCCGACTTTTCAGCCGGTGGAACCTTGTCGCCATAATCCGCGAGGTTCTTTTCCGTCTGATGGATAAGGGCTTCGGCATGGTTGCGTGCCTCCACCACTTCGCGGCGCTTCTTGTCTTCGCTGGCGTGCTCTTCGGCTTCCTTGACCATCTTCTGGATGTCGGCTTCCGAAAGTCCGCCCGATGCCTGAATGCGGATGTTCTGCGATTTGCCGGTCGCCTTGTCCTTGGCCGAGACATTGACGATGCCGTTGGCGTCGATATCGAAGGTGACCTCGATCTGCGGCACGCCGCGCGGCGCGGAGGGAATGCCCATGAGATCGAACTGGCCGAGCATCTTGTTGTCGGCCGCCATTTCGCGCTCGCCCTGGAACACGCGGATCGTCACCGCCTGCTGATTGTCTTCCGCGGTCGAGAACACCTGGCTCTTCTTCGTCGGGATCGTGGTGTTGCGGTCGATGAGGCGCGTGAAGACGCCGCCTAAGGTTTCGATGCCGAGCGAGAGCGGCGTCACATCGAGCAGCAGAACGTCCTTTACCTCGCCTTTGAGGACGCCGGCCTGGATCGCGGCGCCAAGGGCGACGACCTCGTCCGGATTGACGCCCTTGTGCGGCTCTTTCCCGAAGAAGCTTTTCACCAGCTCCTGGATCTTGGGCATGCGCGTCATGCCGCCCACGAGCACGACCTCGTTGATGTCGTTGGCCGAGAGCCCCGCATCCTTCAGCGCCTGTTTGACGGGCGTGATCGTGCGCTGCACGAGGTCATCGACGAGGGCCTCAAGCTTCGCGCGGGTAAGGCGCATGGTGAGGTGCTTGGGCCCGCTCGCATCCGCCGTGATGAAAGGCAGGTTGATTTCCGTCTGTGTCGTTGAGGAAAGCTCGATCTTCGCCTTTTCGGCGGCTTCCTTGAGGCGCTGAAGGGCAAGACGATCCTTGCGCAGATCGATGCCCTGTTCCTTTCTGAACTCATCGGCGAGATAGTCGACGAGCCGCATGTCGAAATCTTCGCCGCCGAGGAACGTATCGCCGTTGGTGGACTTCACCTCAAAGACGCCGTCGCCGATTTCAAGGATCGAGATGTCGAACGTGCCGCCGCCAAGGTCATAGACGGCGATCGTGCCCGACGCCTTTTTGTCGAGGCCATAGGCAAGCGCGGCCGCGGTCGGCTCGTTGATGATGCGCAGGACCTCAAGGCCGGCGATGCGGCCGGCATCCTTGGTCGCCTGGCGCTGCGCGTCGTTGAAATAGGCGGGAACTGTAATGACGGCCTGGGCGACCTTTTCGCCCAGATAGGCCTCGGCCGTCTCCTTCATTTTCTGCAGCGTATAGGCAGAGATTTGCGAGGGGCTGATCTTGCCGCCATCGTGCCCTGTGACCCAGGCATCGCCATTGTCCGCCTTGACGATCTTGTAGGGCATGAGCTGGGCGTCTTTTTGCGCCATCGGATCATCGAACCGCCGTCCGATCAGCCGCTTGATCGCGTAGAAGGTGAATTCGGGGTTTGTGACGGCCTGGCGCTTGGCGGGCTGGCCGACCAGCCTTTCGCCGTCCTGGGTAAAGGCGACGATGGAGGGAGTGGTGCGCATGCCCTCGGCATTTTCGATGACCTTGGGCTTTCCGCCTTCCATGACGGCGACGCAGGAATTGGTGGTTCCGAGGTCGATGCCGATCACTTTCGCCATAGATGTTACGTCCTTCTTGTTTGCGGCAGGCTCTGCCGGGGCCCAATGACCTGGCACCCCCTGGCGGCCCCCCGACTGTCGTTCGGGAAATCCGGCTGAAATTCCGGGTGTCGGGAGGGTATATAGGGAGGGCCCCAAGCCCCCGCAAGCGGCGAGACCATCGCCTCTGTCGAGATCGAAATGCTGGACACGCAAGAGCGCGTGTGATTGAGCGCTACAATAGCTTCAACTTAATAGTGTAGAATATGGAAACAAACTATGGGGGCAGTCATGCTCAAGGAGCCGACTGGGGCAGAAAAGGTTCTTTGCGAGAAATCAAAGGAAGGTCAGGAAGCGAACTGTAAGAACATCCAAAACCCGGAAATCCGGGCCGAGTTCTTTCGGCGATTCATGCTCGGCCTTCAGCCAACCTCAACATGCCCTGAAGGAGGTCATAAGATTGCGCCGTCAGGCATCCATGTTTCCAATACGAGATTTCAAGGTCGCATAGACCTCGAGGGCGCCCAAACAGCATGCTGTGGCCGCCTGCCGGTGATCATCTTCGAGGAATGTGTCTTTGACGGCGGCTTCAATGGAGACCACGGGCATTTCTCTCGCCTCACCTTTAAGGACTGCAAGTTCAAACCGGCCCCTGCAGATTCTAACGGAACGGAGTTTCCCGACATCAACCTCGACGGTGCCGAGATCGAAGGTGACTTGATCCTCAGCGGCTCACGCCCCTTAACAACTCAGAACGGGGACTCTACGAAAACCGAGGGGGTGTCTGACCGGCTTTGGTTCACGGCCGAGGGCGCTCGCATAGATGGCGATCTAGAGGCGAAGGAAGCCGTCTTCATCGCGCCCAACGCTCGCAATCTGCCGCCGGTTGACGGGGGCTTACGGTACGCCGTGCAATTGGCCTCCGCGGAGATTGCAGGCGACCTCAAATTATGCCCCGGCGTCCAATTGAAAGGTGGCATCTCGCTGAAGGGAGCCAAAATCGCCGGTGAAACATGGATCGCCGGGGCGAAAATTGAGGCGGGAGACGGTGTTGCGATTAATGCCCAATCCGCACAATTTGGCGCAGTCTTTGCGATACGCTCCCTGGAACGCAACAACGGCACAGTCGATCGTACCGAGATTACCGGCGAGGTCAGGTTCCTTGAGACCGAGATCCGAGGCTCGCTGGATTTGAACGGGATTGAAATCAAAAAAAACGAAAAGAATAAGTCACCGGAAACGGAAGAGGCCGGCATCTCGGCGGCTCAGTTGCATGTCCATGGGTCTATCAATATGGGCAGTGTGAACAAGCCTGACGGAAGCGAACTTGCGTTCACTTCGCAGATGCCGGTTCGCTTCCGGGACCTGAAGGCGGGCGGCTCGGTCTATCTCGAAAAGGCCGAGATCTGCGCCGGGGAGCACGCCGCGAACGATATCGGCGTGACCTTCGTCAACAGCCGGATCGGCCGCAATTTGTTGCACAGCGGCACCACATCGGCGCTCTTGATCTTGAACCTGGATGTCGAGGGCGGCGTCAAGCTCGCGGGCCAGTGTAGCGGGCCCGTGACCTTCGAATACGGCCGGATCGGCGGCAAATTGGAGCACAGCGGCACCCCATCGAAGCTCGAGATCCGGAACCTGGATGTCGAGGGCGACGTCACGCTCGCGGGCCAGTATGGCGGGCCCGTGACCTTCGTCAACAGCCGGATCGGCCGCAATTTGTGGCACAGCGGCACCCCATCGGAGCTCGAGATCCGGAACCTGGATGTCGAGGGCGACGTCACGCTCGCGGGCCAGTATCGCGGGCCCGTGACCTTCAAGGACAGCAAGGTTTCAGGCGCGCTGATCCTCGATGGATTTCAATTCGATCCCCTGCGCTGCAAAGGCGGGCGCAAGCTCGATCTTCAGCACGTGGTGGTCGAGGGGAAACTGCTGATCCAGGAAGACCCCAAACGGTTCAGCGATCCCGACGCGATCCAGATTCAAGACGCGCGGACGATACAGCTGGGCTGCTATCCCGGCTGGTCGCTCATCGACGCCCATGTGGTGCGCGATGGCGTGTCGGGCCGCGTGGGCTTTCTCATCGAGAAGAACGGCAAGGGCCGCTCGCGGATCCTCGATGGCAACTCCAACAAGCTGCACGAGATCAACCAGCAAGGCGCGCTGAAGATCGATACGCCCGCTCAGGCCAAGGAATATCTGCGCCTGTTCTGCGCCTATGTCTGGGGCGAAGACGGCGCCTTCACGGTGGTGGAGGCGGAAAGCCAGCTTTGCGGCGCGCAGAACATGTCCGTTGCCCCCTTGGCCGATCCCGTCTGGCAAGAGAATGGGTGGAAATTCACAGACGTCATCATACGCTATGCCGCCGACTTCTTCAAGGCGCATTTCATCGTCTACACGACCGACGAGAAAGGGCGCAAGGGCCTAATCGAGATGACGGACGACACGCCCCTTAACGTCAAGGCGGACGCGGACGCCATCCCCCTTTACCCCCGCACGCGCGACGACAAGCCGCTCGTTCGCGAACCGAAAAATCAGAACCATGACGACGCGAGTATGGAGCCGCCCTTTTGCCTCGATACCTCCCGGAAGTGGAAGGAGATGCAACCGGTGCCGGGGAGACTGCGCACCAATCTCGTCGGGCTGCTTCAGCGTTATGCCAGCGCGGTAGATTTCGGCGAGGTGACCATCGACCTGACCGATTCGCATTGCGGCACGCTGGAGGACAGCGACGGGCGCGGCTGGGGCTCCTCATCGAAGCTCAAGCTGCAGAACTTCACCTACGATAAGACCAGCCGCGATGAGACCAGCCGAGCTGAGGCACAGCGTTGGGCGCTGGGGCACTGGCTAACCCAGCTTCGCCGCCGGGCCCTGGGCGGCGAGACATCGCGGCCCGCGAAATCCCGCATCGCTTGGCTAGGCCAGCAATTTCCCCGCCGAGTCACCTGGCTCGATCGGCTGAAGCGCGCATGGGGACGCAGCGACAGCACCTCCTCGTCGATCAACGCGCAGGACTATTTTCCCCAGACCTATACCTGGCTCATCAATGTCCTGCGCTCGCAGGGCGACGAGGCGGCCGCGCGCGTCGTGGCGATTGAGAAATCGCGAATCGAATGGGCGGTATATGCCGCCGACCAGATGTTCCTGCTGCGCTGGGTCGCTCAGATCGCGGCGGTGCTCTATGGCGTCTGCTATCGGTACGGATACGGCCCCGTGCGTGCCCTCGCAACACCGTTGGTCTTCATCCTGCTGGGTGGACTCTCATTTCAGGCGGCGAACGAGATGGGACTGCTTGTGATCGGAACGACGCCGGTGGCTTCCGTGGCAGTAATGGGCAAGGCGGAGATGTCACCAGCCATACCGCTTACAGACAGCCGGTTGGCCTCCAGTACCCTTCCCTGCGGCAGTGGTATCAATACCTATCTCTATGCGGCAGACATCTTCATTCCCCTGCTCGATCTGCGCCAGGAAGGGCGCTGTGATGTGCGCGGCGCGACGCCGGAAGGTGCGATCCTGGGGACCGAGAATTCGGAACAAGACATCTTCGCGCGCATGACGTCGGTATTCCGGACGACTGCATTTTGGGAATGGGGAAAGTCACTCTACGCGATGCTGGGCTGGCTGGTGATCTCGCTGTCGATCTATACCTGGATCGAAGCGATGCGACGCTTCGATCGGGTCGGTTGAGACCCGCAGCGCAGGCCCCGCCCCGTCAGGCCGCCCGGCTGGAGGCGCGGGCAGGGGCCGCCGGAAAGCGCACCGTGAAGATGCTCCCCTTCTCGACCTCGCTTTGCACCGAGGTTGAGCCGCCATGGAGGCGCACCAGGGATTCGACAAGGGCAAGGCCAAGCCCCGTTCCGCCGGCCGCGGCCGTATAGGAATTATCCCCCCGCTCGAAGGGCTTGAAGAGGGTCGCCAATCGCTCGGGTTCGATGCCGGGGCCATTGTCGGTGACGGACATCCACACCCCGCCCCCGGCATCGGCCCCGGCCGCGATCTGGATCCGCCCGCCCGCCGGCGTGAACTTGATGGCATTGGAGAGGAGATTGAGCAGAATCTGCCGAACGGCGCGTTCATCGGCATAGAGCGTCGGGCAGGACGAGGAAAGGTTCAGCGCCACTTGATGCTGCTTTTCGTCCATCTTGCTTTCGATGAGGCGCAAGGCCTCTTGAATGGCCTCCTTGGCGTCGAGCCGCACGGGCGAAATCTCCATGCGCCCCGACTCGATCTTGGAGATGTCGAGAATGTCGTTGATGAGCGAAAGCAGATGCGCGCCGCTTGAATAGATATCGGCCCCGTATTCGGGATAGCGCGCGGGATTTCCAGCTTCGTCGCGAATGAGCTGCGCAAAGCCTAAGATGGCGTTGAGCGGCGTGCGCAGCTCATGGCTCATATTGGCAAGGAAGCGCGACTTCGCTGTGGACGCCGCCTCAGCCGCGCGGCGCTCTTCAAAGGCGCGGTCGCGGGCTTCTGTAAGTTCGTGCATGAGGCTTTCATTGGCGTTGCGGGTGGTGATGAGCTCGTTGATGATGCCGCTGAGCGTAAGGGCCGATGCATAGGTCAGCACGACCCACAAGGGCACGAAGATGAGATAGAGAAACCAGATCGGCGAGTCCGCGATCAGCAGATGAGGAACGGCGATGCCCGCAAGTCCCAACGCGCCCGCAAGGAACGCGCTGCGCAAGGACATCAGCCGGGTGACATAGATGTTGATGACGGCAAGCTGGGCAAGCAGGATGAAGAGTTGATTGACGGGATTGTCGCTCTCCCAAAAGACGATGCCGAAGACGCCCCACAAGACGCCGCTGATGCCGAACGCGGCCGTAACCCAAAAGGCCCAGGACAGGCCAAATGGCGACGCATCGGGATAGCGCGCCAGGGCCCAGGCGATGATGCCCATGAAGGCGCCGGTGGCCCAGGTGCTTGCGATCCAGATCCAGCTCCACACGGTTAGGCCTGTGCCGATCTGCGGGATGAACCCGGCAAAGGCAACGCCCATCAACGTGCCCCAGAGTGGATTCTGAAGGCGGCTCAGCTTCAGCGTCCGCGCCGCGAGTTCAACGCGCGTGCGCTCACCGCTGGGCACGGCTGGCGGGGAAGGCGTGGGGGCGGGCTGCTGCGATCCAACGGGCATGCAGCAACCTTAAGGGCGAGGCCTTTAGAGCGTGTTTCTCAAGATGCTTTACAAAGAATGAAGGGAAGAAATTCAAGTTGCGCTAAGATGAGTTGAGACCGGTTTGTATCGGGGGAGGGGACATGCGACTTGGTGAAACGAGATCGCGCGGGCGCATCGCGGTGATACTCATCGCGTTCGTTGCGGGCCTGCAGTTCGCGCCCAGCGCCTGGGCGGATGTTGTGCCCGAGGAGAAATCGCAAGGAACGGCAGTCATCATTGCGCTGATCGCGGCCGGCATCGCGCTCATGGTGGCCTTTTTCGCGACCCGCTCGCTGCGGCGCAAGACGCGCGCAGCGCCCGCGAGGGGCGAAGACGGCGGCGACAGTCTCTTGGCGATGATGCCGGCGATGGGGGCGACGGGCGGCAAGGCGAAGGCGCACACGCACGACGATGACGGCCGACCCTCCAGCGACACGGATGCCGGCGGTTCCGACGCGGGCAGTGGCGACGGTGGTGGTGGCGATGGCGGCGGCGGCGATTAGGCCCTGTTGGCCACCAACAGCGTCGGCCTGGAGCGCGCTTGGCCCCCCCCCTACGCCGTCGTATCGACCGATGATCCCGGCCCCGCCTTGGCGGCGTCGGCCCGCGCGACGGTCACCATGGCCGCCCGCAACAGGCGCTCGCCGATCATATAGCCCGTCTGCATGACGGCAACGACCGTGCCGGGCGGCTGGGTCGTCGTTGGCACTTCCGCGATCGCCTGGTGCAGATTGGGATTGAACTTCTCTCCGACGGGATTGAGGGGCTTGACGCCATGGCGCTCGAACACGCCCTGAAGCTCGCGTTCCGTTGCTTCGATACCGGTGAAGAGATTGCGTACGGCATCCGGCGCGGCTGCGCGTGCCTCCGCCGGCAGGGCATCGAGCGCGCGGCGCAGATTGTCCGAAACGGACAGGAGATCGCGCGCGAACTTGGCGATTCCATAGAGCTGCGTTTCCACCTTGTCGCGCTCCGCCCGCTTGCGGACGTTTTCGGCTTCTGCAAGCGCGCGCAGCAACTGGTCTTTCAGCTCCTTCACTTCCGACGGCGGCTCGGCCGCGCCCGCCTCCTTCGGTGGGGCTGCGCCCTCCACTGCATCGCTCTGGGGCGCATCGAGAGGGGCTTGAGGATTTTCTTGGTGATCGCTCATGAAAAATAGACCTGATTGGCAAAGGTTCAGATGGTGCGCCTGGCCGTCAAGAAAGCAGGCGCCCGATGACTTTGGCCGTGTAATCGACCATGGGGATAATGCGCGCGTAATTGAGACGCGTCGGCCCGATGACGCCGACGACCCCGACGACCTTCGATCGCCCATTCACATAAGGGGCAAGAACGACCGATGAGCCCGAAAGGCTCATCAGTTTGTTCTCCGCGCCGATGAAGATCCGGACGCCTTCGCCTTCTTGGACGAAATCGAGCAGCCGCACCAGCTCCTCCTTCTGCTCGATATCATCGAACAGCATGCGGATGCGCTCGAGATCCTCCCCCGCCGTCAGATCGCTGAGGAGACGCGAGGCGCCCCGCACGATGAGCGAGCGCGCCTGCAAACCCTCATCGCCACTCCAGGCCGCAACGCCCGCCTCGACGAGACGCGCGGTCAGGAGGTCAAGTTCGGCGCGGCGACTGACGATTTCGGCAAGGATGTACCCCCGCGCTTCTTCCAGCGTCCTGCCGCGCACGCGGGCATTGAGATAGTTGCTCGCTTCCGTCAGTGCCGAGGCGGGAAGCCCAAGGGGAAGCACGATGAGGCGGTTCTCAACCGAACCATCATCACCCACCATGACGACGAGGGCCTTGTCGGGGGCGACGGAGACGAACTCCACATGCTTGAGCGCGCGGTCGGCCTTGGGCGCAACGACAAGCCCCGCACATTGCGATAGGCCCGCCAGCATGGCGGTCGCCTGGCGCAAGACGTCGTCATACCCGGCCTGATGTGCGGCGATGCGTCCCTCGATCGCCTGGCGCTCGTCATCGGAGAGATTGCCGACTTCCAGCATCGCATCGACAAAGAGCCGCAAGCCCGCATGGGTCGGCATCCGCCCGGCGCTCGTATGGGGGGCCGAGAGAAGGCCGAGCTGCTCAAGATCGGACATGACATTGCGGATTGACGCAGGCGAGAGCTGCAAGGGTCCTTTCTGCGCGATCGTGCGCGACCCAACCGGTTCGCCCGTTTCGAGATAGCTTTCCACAATCATGCGCAGGACATCGCGCGCCCGTTCGTTGAGCGCGGCGATACCCGGCGCGCTCTGGGCGCTAAGTGCCTGATTTCGCGTAAATTCCTTGCTCATCTAGCTCCACGGGCAATTGCGGGGCAAAGCCGTTGCGCCCGGCCCTCTATCGAGGCTAGGTAACGCGCGACTGTAACGACTTCAAGAGGAGGCGCAGATGCGCCCATCAGGCCGCAAGGCCGATCAAATGCGTGCCGTCTCGCTGGAGCCGGGTTTTGCCAAGTTCGCCGAAGGCTCCTGCTTCGTGCGCTTTGGCGATACTCACGTGCTCGTGACGGCGAGTCTGGAGACAAGCGTGCCCCCTTTCCTCAAGAATTCGGGCAAGGGCTGGGTCACGGCCGAGTATGGCATGCTTCCCCGCGCCACGGGTGAGCGCACAAGGCGCGAGGCGGCGCAGGGAAAGCAATCCGGCCGCACCCAGGAGATTCAGCGCCTCATCGGCCGCTCCCTGCGTTCCGTCACGGACCTGGCCGCCTTGGGCGAGCGCTCGATCACCATTGACTGCGACGTCATTCAGGCCGATGGCGGAACCCGCACGGCCGCGATCACGGGCGCCTGGGTGGCCTTGCGCCAATGTTTCTCTCGCATGCAGAAGCTTGGCATGATTTCCGCAAACCCGCTGCGTGATCACGTGGCGGCCGTATCCTGTGGCGTGTTTGAGGGTCTGCCGGTGCTCGACCTTGACTATGCCGAAGACTCAACCGCCCACACCGATGCCAATTTCGTGCTGACGGGCTCGGGCAAGATCATCGAGATTCAAGGAACTGCCGAAACAGATCCGTTCACGGATGAAACGCTGCTGGAGCTGCTTCGCCTTGCGAAAAAGGGGGTGGGCGAGCTCGTCGCGCTTCAGGCGGCTGCGCTGAAGACATGAGCACCCCGCGTCGGCTGACGGGGGGAAGGATCGTTGTTGCAAGCCACAATAAGGGCAAGTTGCGAGAGATCGGCGACCTGCTTGATCCCTTCGGGTTCGAGGCCATCGCGGCCTCCATGCTCGGCCTGCCCGAGCCGGAAGAAACGGGCAAGACCTTCGCCGAGAATGCGCAGCTAAAGGCGCATGCGGCCGCCATGGCATCCGGCCTCCCCGCGCTTTCGGATGATTCAGGCCTGTGCGTCGATGCGCTTGGCGGCGCGCCGGGGATCTATTCTGCACGCTGGGCAGGCGAGGCAAAGGACTTCGGCCTCGCCATGCGCCGCATCCATGCTGAGCTGGGGGGCGCCATGGAAGGCACAAGTGCCCATTTCATCTGTGTACTGACATTGGCGTGGCCAGACGGCCATCACGAGAGCTTCGAGGGCCGCGTCGATGGCCGCCTCACCTGGCCGCCGCGGGGTGACAGGGGCTTTGGCTATGATCCCATCTTCGTGCCGGAGGGATATGCCATCACCTTTGGGGAAATGGAGCCGGAGATAAAGCATCAGATGTCGCATCGCGCCCGCGCGTTTGCGCAAGTGCTGAAGGCCTGCATCGCGTGACCGCGCCCGCGCGTCAGCCCGAAGGCGGCTTTGGCATTTATGTCCATTGGCCCTTCTGCGCGGCCAAGTGCCCCTACTGCGACTTCAACAGCCATGTGCGCAAGGGGATCGATCACGCGGCCTGGGCCGATGCGCTGTGTACGGATTTGGCATGGCAGGCATCCCGCCTCGATGGCCGCCCGCGTGTCGACGCGGTGTTTTTCGGCGGCGGCACGCCAAGCCTGATGGACCCGCGTGTGACGGCGCGCGTGCTGGAGACGATCGCAAGGCTTTTCCCCATCGCCCCCGATGTCGAGATCACGCTCGAGGCCAATCCCACGAGCGCTGATGCGGCCCGCTTTGAGGCCTATGCGCGCGCAGGGGTGAACCGGGCAAGCCTCGGTGTCCAGGCGCTGAACGACGAGGATTTGAAGGCGCTGGGCCGCTGGCACAGCGCGGCCGAGGCGCTAGCCGCCTATGACCTGGCGTGCCGCTATTTCCCGCGCACCTCGTTCGACCTCATCTATGCGCGGCCCCATCAAACCCTTGCCGCTTGGGAACAGGAATTGCGCCGCGCACTTTCACGCGCTCACGGCCATCTCTCGCTCTACCAGTTGACGATTGAGCCCGGCACGCCCTTTGCGGCCGCTCATGCGCGCGGCGCGCTTGTGACGCCGGCCGAGGACCTTGCCGCGCGGATGTATGAGCTGACGCAGGCTTTGTGCGAGGATGCGGGCCGTCCCGCCTATGAGATTTCGAACCACGCAAGCCCCGGCGATGAAAGCCGTCACAACCTCATCTATTGGCGCTATGGCGAATATCTGGGCGTGGGCCCCGGCGCGCATGGCCGTGTTGCGATTCAGGGATGCAAACGCGCGACGATAGGGCTGCGCCAGCCGGAGGCCTGGCTGAGGGCGGTAGAGGCGTATGGCACCGGCCTGGAAACGCAAGAAGAGGTCGCCCCGGCCGATCAGGCGCATGAGTATTTGCTCATGGGCTTGCGGCTTAAAGAAGGCATCGATCTTGTAAGATACGAGCGCCTGGGCGGCGAACCGCTCAATGGAGGCGCGATCAGGATGGCGGAAGGCGAGGGGCTGTTGACGCAGGCAGGCAGCCGCATCGCCGCGACGAGTAAGGGCCGCCTCGTCCTCAACGCCCTCATCGCCGCATTGGCCGGATAGGCCGGACCCGCCCTTTAGAACCCGATCGCCTGGAACGTCACCGGCGCCGCGCCGATCGTTTCAAAGCCCGTCTCCGTCACCTCGATGATGGCAAGGCCGCGCTCGATCGTCCCGTCGGGACGGAAGCGGAAAATCCCGTCGATCCCCTGATAGCCATTGGGGTCGAGGAACGTCGTCGTCTGATAGCGCTGATAGGGGGCGCCCGCCGCATAGGTGTTGACGAGCGAGATCGCGTCATAGGCAAGGCTGGCGATGCGCGGCGGCGTATAGCCGTAAGTCTCCTTGAAGCGCTGGGCAAAGCCCTCGCGCACGATCGGATCGGGCGCGGCGAACCATCCGCCCTTGATGCTGGGTTCGCTCAAGATCGAGCGGTCATCCCAAAGCCCGGTGCCAAGGAACTTCACCGTCCGCGGATCGATATTGTTGAAGGGCAGCAGGGGTGCAAGCGTGCGCAACGCCTGCCCGCCTTCGGGCAGGAGCACGGCGTCGAAGCCGCGCGGCAGGCTGCGCACGGCCGCCAGCATCTCCTGGGGTGTGGGGCCATAAAGCGCCGTACCCATGACCATGCCGCCGCTCTCGCCGACTGCCTTTTCGAACGCCGCCTGCACGCGCTGGCCATAGGCGCTGGCGGGGAAGAGGCCGGCAAAGCTGGTGCGGCCCTGTGCGCGGGCATAACGCACGGCGCTGGCGACTTCCTCTTCGGCCTGGAAACTGAGGAGATAGACGCCTTGCGAGGCAACCGCCCGATCGGTGGAGAACGCGATCATGGGAATGTTGCGCGCCTTGACGATGGGAGCGGCCGCCGTGACGGTCTGGGCGAAGAGAGGCCCAAGCACAATTTCCGCGCCCTCGGCGAGGGCCTGGTTGGCCGCCGCCTGCGCGCCCTCGATCGTGCCTTTGGTATCGCGCGGCATCAGGAAGATCTGGCGGTTGCCGCTTTCGATGACGGCGAGTTGGGCCGAATCGAGCAGCGCCTGGGCGATCTGTTTGGCTTCGGCGCTGGGATGAGTGAAGGGCAGCAGCAGCGCCACCCGGATCGGCTCGCCGGTAATGCCGGGCGCCTGTACATAGCCCGCGGGGTCAGCCGGGATCGGCATGCCGGGCGCGAGGATGGGGGCCGAAGGGCCGCCAATCGCGCCAGGCGCCGCCGGGCCCTGCGGAGCTTGCGGGCCGCCCGTGATGCCGCCCTGGCACCCCCCGAGGAACAGTGCAGCCCCCAACGCCATTGCCAGCGCCGCCGGCTTCGTCACATTGAACCGCGAGGCCAAATCGCCCCATGAAGGTATCGCCACCCGCCTGCGAGAGCCCGCCCCGATCATCTCAATAGATCTCCGAATTCTTGCAGCCAGGGACAAAATCGCGTGGAGGACAGATCGTGAGCAAACCCAAAAGGCACCCCCGCCCGCCCGATTCACGTGAGAGGCAAACTAAAGGCGAGGCCGGCGCAACGCAATCGCAGCCCCATGACAGCCCGAAGCCTTTTGCACCCGGTCTCTATCTCGTCTCAACGCCGATCGGCCATGCGCGCGACATCACGCTGCGTGCGCTTGATCTTCTACGCACCTGTGACCTCATTGTGGCGGAGGACACCCGCGTCACGGCAAAGTTGCTGAGCTTGCACGGAATTTCCAAGCCAATGCAGATTTTCAACGATCACAACGCGCCAAAGGCGCTGCCTCCGCTGCTGGCGCGCCTCAAGGATGGTGCCGTTGTCGGCCTCGTCAGCGATGCGGGCACCCCGCTCATCTCGGACCCTGGTTTCCGCTTGGCCCGCGCCGCCATAGAGGCGGGGGTCCCCGTCATCCCCCTCCCAGGCCCCTCCGCGCTCCTGGCCGCTCTTGTCGCCAGCAACCTGCCCGTTGATCGCTTCGCTTTCTTGGGCTTTCTGCCCCCCAAGGCGGCGTCCCGCCGAGCGGCGCTCATACAGTGGCGCGATTGGCCCCTAACCCTCGTCTTCTATGAAGCACCTCAGCGGCTGGCGGACACTCTTGCCACGATGACTGAGGTTTTAGGCCCCCGGGAGGCGGTGATCGCGCGCGAGCTGACAAAGCGGCACGAGGAGTTCCGCCGGGCGCGGCTTGACGATTTGGCAAGGGAGTATGCGGGCGCGCCGCCCTTGGGCGAAATCGTCCTCATCGTGGGGCCACCCCTCGCGGACGCAAAAGCGCCGGCCATCGATCTCGACACCGCGTTGAGGGGCGCCTTGAAGGAAGCCTCGCTGAAGGAAGCGGTCGCCCGCGTCGCGGCTGAAACGGGCCTTCCCCGCAAGGAGGTCTATGCCCGCGCGCTCCATCTGACGAGGCGGGCGCCATGAAGCCGCTTGATCGCTTGCGGCGAACGCATCTGGCCGGGCAATGGGCAGAATGGCGGGCGATGCTGGCCTTGCGCCTGAAATTCTATGCACTTGTGGCCGCCCGTTGGCGCTGTCCGGCGGGCGAGATCGACCTCATCGTGCGCCCGCCCTTTTGGGGCGTGAAGTCCCCGATCGTCTTTGTCGAGGTCAAGGCGAGGGCGGATATGGAGACGGCGGGCGAGGCGTTGACCGCCCGGCAAAGGTCCCGCATCGCGCGGGCGGCAGCGGCATTCATTGCCGCCCGTCCGGCCTTGCACGCTTCGCCCGTGCGCTTTGATGTGGTGCTTCTCGTGCCGGGAAGCTGGCCGCTCCACATTCGCGATGCTTGGCAGGCCGAAGCGTAGCGCGTATCAGGTTTGAGGGGGTGAGTCGTCCTCAGCCGGAGGTATCGTTTGATGAGCCGAGAGATCCGCAACCTTGCCGTCATTGCCGCCGTGGCCCTTGCCGCCGGGCCGCTTGGCGGCTGCGCCCTTTTTGCCGTTGGCGGCGTCGCGACGGTCGCAACGAGCGTGCGCCAGGAACGCAGTGTGGGAACACAACTCGATGACGTCTGGATACAATCGACCCTTGAGGGCAACTATGTCCGCGAGAACGGGCCGCTCTTTCGCAAGGTCAACACGACCGTGATCGAAGGGCGTGTCTATCTCAAGGGCGAGGTCCAGTCCGATGAGGATCGCCGCGAGGCCGCGCGCATAGCCTGGCAGACACCGGGCGTGACAGAGGTGCACAACGACATCACCGTCACCAATCCGCCGACCCTCGCCGACTATGCGAACGATCAATGGCTCGTGCTCAAAGTGAGGAGTTCGCTGCTCGCCGACCGCGACGTGAAGGACGTCAACTACACGATCGAAGCGCGCAATGGCGTCGTCTATCTGATGGGGATTGCGCAGAACGACTACGAGCGCAATCTGGCCGTGTCGATCGCCCGCGGGGTTGAGGGCGTGACGAACGTCGTCGACTATCTGGTGCTGAAGGACGATCCGCGTAGGGGGTATGCGCAGGCCGCGCCCCAGCCCGACCCTTATGCCACCCCGGCGGCGGGGCAGGGCGGTGTCCCCGACTATGTGCCGCCCCGGCCCATCTCGCCCAGCCGCTCTGACGGCCCCGTTGAAATCAGGCCGGCCCCGCCGGCGGGCTCGTGACGCTTGCCGCGCGCCACGCATTTCGACGCCGCCGCGCTGTTGCGCAAGGCCGAGGCTGCTGGCGATGCTGACCTCGATCTGGCGCCGACCGCGCTCGCCTTCTCCATGATCGATCTGCCGCAAAGCGGCGATGCCGATTCCTATATGGCGCATTTGACGGCATTGGGCGCGGCCACGCGCGCCTCTTGCGCAAAGGGTTTTTCCCTGCCGGAGGCGCTCGCCCGCGTGCTTGTGGGCGAGTATGGCTATCACGGCGATATCGACACCTATGACGACATCGCCAATGCTGATCTGGCGAGTGTGATCGACCGGCGCAAGGGCATTCCGGTATCGCTGGGGATCCTGTTCATCTGGGCGGCACGGCAGGCGGGCGGCACGGCGAAGGGCCTCAATGTACCCGGTCATTTTCTTCTTGCCGCCGGCATCAAGGGTGAGGAGTACATCATCGATCCCTTCAATGGCGGCCGGCAATTGGACGATGAGGATCTGCATGCCCTCCTTCAGCGTATGTACGGGCGCGGGCAGAGTGTGCCCGAGCCGCGCGATCTTCCCCGCATGAGCGATCGTGCGGTGCTCATTCGCCTTCTCAACAACATCCGCACCCGTGTGCGTGAGCGCTCCGACCACGTCCATCTCTTTGAGATTGTGGGAAAGATGATGCGGCTGAGCCCCAGGGACGCGGAGCTCTGGTATGAGCGGGGTATCTCGGCCGCCGCG
This sequence comes from Alphaproteobacteria bacterium, assembly GCA_013389115.1. Lineage (GTDB taxonomy): Bacteria > Pseudomonadota > Alphaproteobacteria > Micropepsales > Micropepsaceae > JACADY01. Next base: position 76,202 of record JACADY010000065.1, on the reverse strand, counting down.
ATCGAGCGGCCCGCCGCCGCCATCGAGGCGATCGAAAGAGCGCTCGCGCTGGCCCCGGATGCGCATTGGCGGGGCGATGCCGCACGGACGCTTGCCGGCCTTCGCCGCAGCCTCAACTGATCGGGACATGACAAGCACGGGTGCCTTTGCAACACTGCGTGCAATGGAAAACGGGGTTGGAACCGATGGGCCTGCGCGTCGCCATACAGATGGACCCGATCGAGAGTATCAACATCGAGGGGGATTCGACCTTTGCCCTCGCGCTTGAGGCACAGGCGCGCGGCCATGAGCTTCTTTATTATCTGCCCCGCCATCTCACCTTTCAGGATGGGCGCGTGACGGCCAAGGCGCACGCGTTGAGCGTGCGGCGCGTCAAGGGGGATCATTTCACGCTGGGAGAACCGTACAAGACCGACCTCGCCGCCCTCGATGTCGTGCTTTTGCGTCAGGACCCACCCTTCGACATGGGCTATATCACGACCACGCACATTCTTGAGCGCATTCATCCCCGCACGCTCGTCGTCAACGATCCTTTCCATGTGCGCAACGCGCCTGAAAAACTCTTCGTGACGCTGTTCGAAGGCCTGATGCCGCCAACCTTGATCACCAGCGATCCGGCCGAGATCAGGGCCTTTCGCAACGCGCATGGCGATATCATTGTGAAGCCGCTTTACGGCAATGGCGGCGCGGGCGTGTTCCGCCTCAAGCCCGATGATGAGAATCTCGGCGCGCTGATGGAGATGTTCACGCAATTCTACCGCGAGCCAGTGATCGTTCAGCGCTACCTCCCCGAAGTGCGTGAGGGCGATAAGCGAATCATCCTTGTCGATGGCATCCCGATGGGCGCGATCAATCGAGTGCCCGCCGCTGGCGAGGCGCGCTCCAACATGCATGTGGGCGGCCGGCCCGAGCCCATTGAACTGTCTCAGCGCGACCGCGCCATTTGCGCCGCCATCGGGCCAGAGCTGTCGCGCCGCGGCCTCATCTTCGCCGGGATCGACGTGATCGGCGACTATCTGACCGAGATCAACGTGACCTCGCCCACGGGCATTCAGGAGATCCGCCGCTTCGGCGGGGCCGACATCGCCGCGGCCATCTGGGATGCCATTGAAAAGCGCCGGGGCACGCTGTGACGCGCACCCTGCCCGCCAATGTCTATACCGACCCGCTTCTCTATGAACGCGAGCGGCAGGAGATCTTCGCGCGCACCTGGCAATATGTCGGGCATGTTGGCGACCTCATTGCGGAGGGAAGCTACATCGCGTGCGAGATCGCGGGCTTTCCCGTGGCTGTGGTGAACAAGGGCGATGGCCTTGCCGCCTTTCACAACGTCTGCCGCCATCGCGCGGGCAGGCTTCTCAGGGAAGAAAGGGGACAATGTGAAAAGGCGCTCGAGTGCACCTATCACGGCTGGACCTATGCACTTGATGGGCGGCTGAGGAACGCGCGCGATTTTGGACCGCTGGAAGGATTTGACCCGCGCGACTTCGCTCTCTTTCCGCTCAAGGTGGCAACCTGGCGAGGATTTGTGTTCATCGCGATGAAGGACCCGGCGCTTTCCTTGGCCGAGACGCTGGCGCCGCTCGATGCGCGGCTTGAGGGGCGCAGTTTCGACGCGCTGATGCCCTCGGGCCGTCTTCGCCATCAGATTGCCTGCAATTGGAAGCTTTATGTCGAGAATTATCTTGAGGGTTACCACATCCCGAACGTGCACCCCGCCCTCGCCGCGGAGGTCGATGCCGCCGCCTATCGGGTGAGGATGGAAGGCCAAGTATGTTTCCACGAAGCGCCGCTACGCCATGGCGTGAGGCCCGTCTATGATGGGCTATGGGCCTGGGTCGCGCCCAATCTTGGTGTGAATGTCTATGGCGAGGGCATCATGCTCGAGCGGATGCTGCCCCAGGGGCTGCGCGGGAGTGAACTTGTCTACGACTATTTTTTCGTGCCGGCCGTTGCGGCCGATGAGGCGGCGCGCGGCCGTATCCTTAACATGTCGGAAACCGTGACGGCCGAGGACAAGGCCGTTTGCGAGGAAGTCCAGCGGAATATCGAGGCCGGCGCCTATGTGTCGGGCGTTCTCTCGAGCCGCCATGAACAGGGCGTCGCCTGGTTCCAGAATTTCTGCGCCGGGGCCTACCGTTAACGCGGGCCAAACGCGGCCTTAACGATTTGCGCGATTAAATGGGCAAGATAGCGGGATAAAGAGGATGAAGGTGGGCAGCCGCCGATGAACATGCCACGCGCAGGGGCGTCTCAGCGATTTGCGGATCGCACGCATCGCAGCATGGAGCGTGTACGCTATACGCGCCGCTCGGGCCGCTTGCTCAACCTCAATGACGTCTACAACGAGCTGCAATTGGCGGCACCCGATCAGCTCGAGCAGGCCTGGTTCTTCAAGAACAAGAAGCTCAATCGCTCCGTGCTCATGAAGCACGATCTGCGCGACCATGAGCGAGAGCTGATCCCTGAGAAAGTGGGTCCCGCGCTCAAGATTTTCGTGCCCTTCAATCCCCAGCGTTTCAATGAAGGCGGTCAATCCGTCTTTTATGGCGAGACGTTGTTCGGCACGACCATGACCGAGCGCTTTGGCGTGCCGCCCGAAGAAGTGCTCAACGGCACCAATCGCGACATACGCCTGATCGCCATTCTCGATGAATTGCCCACGCTCGACACCTTCACCGTGAAGGAAAGGCTCGCGCGTGAGGGAATTCACATCGCGCCCATTTTCTGGAAGCACGCGAACAACCGCGCCCCGAATGCCGAGCTGCATATCGTGCAGAGCTTCATGCCGCTTGTTCAGCTGGCCGTCGGCATGGGCGTTGACCCCATCAAGGTCGAGCGCGTGGCGCGCGAAGTTCTGAACTTCGAGGACAATGCGATCTCGCACGACCTCGCCCGCGCGTTGCAGATCGACTACGAAAGCTGGCCCGACATCACCTTCGCGTGGAAATCGGCGCTCTACTACGAATTCAATCTTCAGCGGCTGAAGGGTCAATTCACCCGCATCCGCGACATCTCGAACAAGCTGCACATAACCAACGTGTATGATCGCAAGACGGCCGAATCCGCCCGTCAGCTCTTCATCCACGTCGTTGCCAACATCGCCCAGCGTCTTGATGATTTTGAAACGCTCGTCCAGGCGTTCCGTGATGCCTATCGGCGTGATTTTCTTGAGAACGCAAACGTCGCAGGATTCCGCGCCGTGCTCATCATGGTCAACGAGAGCGCCTATGATCTCGGCATCGCCTATGGCACGCTCGATCACGTGCTGTCCTATCTGGACTATCTGTTCCCGAAGAACCGCCCTCCCTTCATTGCTTGCGACACGCTGACTAGCCTCGTTGAGAACTTCACCGAGCTCCTCGGCTGAACGCCCGCCAGGGCTCCGCGCCGCAGTCCGGCATGTTTCCGTCATCCCCGCGCGCCTGTGTCCTTCGCGCGCGCCTGTGTCCTTGGTGCCGCTTCCTTTCGCGAAGGCCAGAGTCTACTCATGGGCGTGATGACGGTCGCCCATATCCCAACAGTGGCATTCCTTGGCCTTGATGCGCGCGAGGTCGACGTCCAGGTCCAGATTTCGGGCGGGATGACGGCCTTTGGCATCGTGGGGCTTCCCGACAAGGCGGTCGCCGAAAGCCGGGAGCGTGTACGCGCAGCGTTGAACGCAATCGGCCTTTCCTTTCCGGCTAAGCGGGTGACGGTAAACCTAGCGCCGGCCGATCTGCCCAAGGAAGGCAGCCATTTCGACCTTCCCATTGCGCTGGGCATCTTGACTGCGATGGGCGTCCTGCCGGTCGAGGAGATGGGGGGCTATCTCGCGCTGGGGGAGCTTGCGCTTGATGGCGCGATCACGCCGGTGACGGGCGTGCTGCCTGCGGCGATCGCGGCGGCCGCGCTTTCAAGGGGTCTCATCTGTCCCGCTGCCTGTGGGCCTGAGGCCGCCTGGGCGGGGGGCATCGAGATCATTGCCGCGCCCAATCTCATCGCGCTCATCAATCATGTGAAGGGCGAGGCGGTGCTCCAGCCGCCTGCGCCGAAGCTATTGCAGGAAGTCCTCCCCTATCCCGATCTCGTTGACGTGAAGGGGCAGGAGACGGCCAAGCGCGCGCTTGAGATCGCGGCGGCGGGTGGCCATCATTTGATGATGGTAGGCCCTCCCGGCGCGGGCAAATCGATGCTCGCGGCTCGGCTGCCCGGCTTGTTGCCGCCGCTCGATGCACATGAGGCGCTAGAGGTCTCCATGATCCAAAGCCTGGCGGGCGAATTGAAGGAAGGGGCGATTGGCCGCCGCCGCCCATTCCGCAGCCCTCACCACTCTGCCTCCATGGCGGCGCTGGTGGGTGGCGGCCTGCGCGTCCGTCCGGGGGAAGTGAGCCTTGCCCATCTGGGTGTGCTGTTTCTCGATGAGCTGCCGGAGTTTCAGCGCCAAGTGCTCGACAGTCTGAGGCAGCCGATTGAGACCGGCTATTGCATCGTGGCGCGTGCGAACGCCCATATCCGCTTTCCAAGCCGGGTGCAGCTTGTGGCGGCGATGAACCCGTGCCGCTGCGGCTTCCTCACCGATCCGGAGCGTTCCTGCGGCAAGGCCCCGCGCTGCGGCCTTGACTATCAGGCGCGCATTTCAGGGCCGATGCTCGACCGCATCGATCTGCGCATCGAGGTGGAGGCGGTCTTACCCGCCGATCTCGCCAGGGCCGCCTCCGGCGAGCCAAGCCGCATCGCCGCCGCGCGGGTAGCAAAGGCGCGCGCGATCCAGGCCGCGCGCTATGAAGGCCACGGTATCCGGACGAATGCAGAGGCCGAAGGCGAACTGCTGGACAGGGCGGCTGCTCCCGATGAGGCGGGCGCGGCGCTGCTGACGACGGCGGCTGAGAAGATGCGGCTGACGGCAAGGGGCTATCACCGGGTCCTGCGGGTGGCGCGCACGATCGCCGATCTTGCCGGACGCGATGGCGTCGCCCGTGCCGACATCGCCGAGGCGCTGTCCTATCGCCGCGCGGCCGCCGGGCTCGCCTGAGGCAAGAGCAACGCCAAAACTATCCTCACCCTTAAGGTGCGAGCACTTGCGGCCCTCGAAGGGTGAGGCCATCTGCTCCCTCCTCTTGCAAAGGGGAGGGCAAGGGGTGGGGTTCGCTTATCTGGTCGAGCCGACCCCCACCCCTGCCCCCCCCCACGAACGGGGGAGGGGTTGTTCATGCCAACCACCTCCCCTGAAGGGAGGTCGAAGCGTGTCTCGGCGCTTCGGGTGGGGTCTGTCTGCGAAGCATGGTTGGCCCGGTCATCGCCGGGCCATGACAGTTGGACGGTGGTCCCCTGCCCCTTTCAGGAGAGGGGACGCGAAACCCTAACGTCCCGCGTTGATCGTCACCGACAGCTTGTCGCCATTGCTGTCCATGATTTCCCAGGTATCACCGGGATTCTTGCCATCGACATAATCGGCGCAGGTCGTGACCGGCGCGGGCTGGCCTTCCATCGCGTTGGGCGTCGTGCACACCTTGTCGCCCTCGACTTTCCAGGTGCCGGCAAGTTCGACGTCCGTGCCCTCGGCGTTCTTGCCTTTGGCGGTGTAGGTGTTGTTGGCTTCGAAGAACATGGTCGTGACGGCGTTTGTCTTGGTATTGGTGACCACGGTCGTGTTGCCGAACGTGCTGTCCATTGTGCCGGCAAACGCCGACGAGGCGAGAAGCGCGAACGCGCCCGCCAGGTAAAGAGCCTTCATGTGTCTACTCCCTCGATTTTCCCCCGCATTCTTGGGACGCGGGCAGGGTGATTTAACCATATCTTGCCAGAATCCGGGAATCGCGGAATTGAGACAATTGGAGAGAGTGGACCCATGAGAAAAACCGCGCCCGCTGAGAGCACCCGCCATACCTGGGGCGAGGCGATCGGTGTCTACCTGCACCGGCGGGTAGCCGTTATGTTTCTGCTCGGCTTTTCAGCTGGGCTTCCCTATCAATTCACGGCATCGACCCTTCAGGCCCTCCTCACCGAAAGTGGCGTGAGCCTTGAGGAGATCGGCCTCTTCGGCCTCGTCGCCATCGCCTATGCCTGGAAATTCGTTTGGGCGCCGGCCATCGATGGCATCCCCATTCCGGTCTTGAGCCGCGTCCTGGGCCACCGGCGCGCCTGGCTCTTGCTGATCCAGATCGCGCTTGGCGGCGTGATCGCGGCCATGGGCTGGATCGACCCGGCGACGAACAAGCTGGCGCTCGCCGCGGTTGCGGTGGCGGTCGCGTTTCTTTCGGCCTCTCAGGACATCGTGATCGACGCCTTCCGGATCGAGTCGATACCGGAAGATGAGCTTGCCGCCGGCACGGCCAACTACAACGCCGCCTATCGCGTTGCGATGCTCGTCTCGTTCACGGGCGCGGTATCGCTCGTCACCGCCCTCGAAGCCTATGGATTCTCAAAGACCGAGGCCTGGGGCTGGGGATTTGTCGTCATGGCCTCGCTGATCCTCATCGGCATTCTGGGCACGCTCCTTGCGCGCGAGGATTGGGCGGCGCAGGCCCCCTTGTTTCAACGCAGCGCCGCCGAGCGCTTCCGCACCGCGGTGATCGAGCCCTTTTCCGGTTTCCTAAAAAAGGACCTCTGGTGGGCGATGCTGCTCTTTGTCGTGCTCTTCAAGCTCGGCGACGCCTTCACCTCCGAATTGCGCACGACCTTTTTTCTGAAGATGGGATTTGAGAAGGCGACCTATGCCGCGATCCAGTGGCCGGCGGGTTTCTTCTCGCTCCTCATTGGCGGATATATCGGCGGCATCATGGTCAACCGGTTCGGCCTCATGCCCTCGCTTTGGGCGGCGGGGATCGCCCAGATGCTGACCAACCTCGTCTTCATTTGGCCGGCGCTCGCGCTGCCGGGAATCGCCGCGGACATCGGCATCGCCCAGCCGGACGGCAGGCTCGCCCTCACCTTCGCCGCCCTCGATGGCGGCGGTCTTGCGGCCTGGCACGCGACCGCCGCTCTCTTTGGCTCCATCGCTATCGAGAATTTCGCAACCGGCATCGGCGGCGTTATCTTCATTGCCTATATGTCGCATCTGTGCAGCGACCGCGCCTATACCGCGACGCAATATGCGTTGCTCTCCTCCCTGTCGAACCAGGCCCGTGTCGTGCTGTCGGCGCCTTCGGGCTTCGTGGCATCAGGCCTCGGCTGGGTCTGGTACTATGTGATCGGAACAGCGCTCGCCCTGCCGGGCTTAGCTCTGCTCTGGTGGCTTTGGAACCGGGAAAAGCGGGCGGAGGCGCGAACGGCTCAACCCCCTTTGCCCGAAGGGGCCATAGAAGCTAGGGTAGTCTCCGATTAATCGTTGGGCGGCGGGATGGCGGGCAAAGGACCCGCCCCGCGCGGCCTTTTTTCAGCATGGATGCACGTATTGTGACAGTGGCGGCGAGCGGATCGGAAAGCGAGACGGTGCTTGCGCGTTCCGGCAACCTGGTCGTGTTCATCGCGACCGCTCCGGCCGACATCGCGGCGGCGCAACGTCTGCGTTACGATGTTTTCTACCGCGAGATGGCGGCGACCTCCTCGCCCGAAATGGCCGCAAGCGGACGCGACTTCGACCGCTATGACGATTATTGCGACCATATGCTGGTGGCGGACACGAGCAAGAGGGACGCGAACGGCGCGCCGCTCATTGTCGGCTGCTATCGTTTGCTGCGCAGCGAGGTAGCGGCCCGGCACGGCGGCTTCTACACGAGCGGCGAGTACGATATTTCGGCGATGCTGGCACGCGGCGGCCCCGATGCGCGCTATCTGGAGTTGGGCCGCTCCGCCGTTCGCGCCGAGTACCGCACCGGCCCCGTTATGCAGTTCCTATGGCGTGGCCTTGTCATATATCTCCTGCGCCACGAGATCGCGTTGATGTTTGGCTGCGCGAGCCTGCCGGGCATCGACCCCAACGACCTGAAACGCGAGCTTTCCTTTCTCCACCATTTCCATGCGATGCCGCCCGAGATCCGCGTGCGGGCGCGGCCCGAGCTTTTTGTCGACATGAATCTGATGCCGAAGGAAGCGATTGATGAGCAAGAGGCGCTGCGAGAGCTGCCGCCCCTCATCAAGGGTTATGTCCGCGCGGGCGCCTCTATCGGCGACGGCGCGGTCATCGACCACCAGTTCGGCACGACGGACGTCTTCATCTATTTCCCGGTGAGCCGCATCGACCCGCGCTACATCGCGTTTTTCAAAAGGCGATCGGGGTGATCACGCCTAAGCCGTGATCCCATAGGCGGCGATGGCCGCGGTGTTGACGATCTCCGTCATCTTCGCCCCGATGGGCGCGATCTGCACCGAGCGCTCGAGCCCCACGAGCAGCGGCCCGATCACTGTGCACCCGCCGATCTGCCCGAGCAGCTTCGTTGAGATCGATGCCGAGTGGATCGCCGGCATGACGAGCACATTGGCAGGCCCTTTGAGGCGGCAGAACGGATAAAGCGCCATCTTTTCAGGATCGAGCGCCACGTCCGCCGCCATATCGCCATCGAACTCGAAATCGACCTGGCGTTCGGCCAGGATCTCTACCGCCTCGATCACGCGCTGCGAGCGCTCGCCGCGCGGATAGCCAAAGGTGGAATAGGCAAGGAAGGCGACGCGCGGATCATAGCCAAAGCGCCGCGCCACACCCGCCGCCATGGTCGCGATATCGGCCATCTGCTCGGATGTGGGCATGTCGTGCACATTTGTGTCGGCCACGAACAGCACCCGGCCGCGCGCAAGGATGATGGAAACGCCGATCACGCGTTGCGACGGCTTGGGGTCGAGTACATGGCGCACGGCATCGAGCGCGACGGTGTAGTTGCGCGTGACCCCCGTCACCATGGCGTCGGCATGACCGGCCCGCACCATCGCCGCGGCAAAGACGTTGCGGTCGAAGTTCACCATGCGCAAACAGTCGCGGAAGATGAACCCCTCGCGCTGCAATCGCTTGTAGAGGGTCTCGGTATAGGCCTGTGTGCGGTCCGATTTGGTCGCCGTGTGGATCTCGATCTGCTCGTCGTCATAGCCGATATCGATCATCTTGTTCTGGATGCGGTCGGGATCGCCCACCAGCATCGCGCGCCCCAGACCCATGTTCTGGAACTGCACCGCGGCGCGGATGACGGCCTCTTCCTCGCCCTCGGCAAAGACGACGCGCTTGGGGTTCGCCCGCACATTCGCCATGATCCGCTGCAGGATCGAGGCGACAGGGTCGAGCCGCGCGGAAAGCTGGTTGCGATAGGCATCCATGTCGGGGATCGCCCGGCGGGCGACGCCCGTGCGCATCGCCGCCTCCGCCACGGCGGAGGAAACCGTGCTGATGAGGCGCGGATCGAACGGCACCGGGATGATGTATTGGGGTCCATAGACGGGCCGGTTGCCGGAATAGGCCGCCGCCACCTCATCCGGCACGTCCTCGCGCGCAAGATCAGCGAGCGCCCGTGCCGCCGCGATCTTCATCTCTTCATTGATCGTCCGTGCACGGACATCGAGGGCTCCCCTGAAGATATAGGGAAAGCCAAGGACGTTATTGACCTGGTTGGGATAATCGCTGCGCCCCGTCGCCACGATGGCATCGCCTCTGACGGCGGCCACTTCCTCGGGCGTGATCTCAGGGTCAGGATTGGCGCAGGCAAAGATGATGGGCCGTGCCGCCATCGCGCGCACCATCTCGGGCGTCATCGCGTCCTTCACCGAAAGGCCAAGGAACACATCCGCCCCGGCAAGGGCTTCTGCGAGTGTCCGGGCCGGTGTCTCGACCGCGTGCGCCGATTTCCACTGGTTCATGCCTTCCTTGCGGCCGCGATAGATGACGCCCTTGGTGTCGCAAAGAATGGCGTTCTCATGCGGCAGGCCCATCGCCTTCACGAGCTCGAGGCAGGCGATCCCTGCCGAACCCGCGCCGTTGACGACGATGCGTATCGTGCGGATGTCGCGGCCCGTCAGATGCAGCGCATTGATGAGGCCCGCGGTGGTGATGATGGCGGTGCCGTGCTGGTCGTCATGGAAGACGGGAATGTCGAGCAGCTCTTTCAGCCGCTGTTCGATCACGAAGCAATCGGGCGCCTTGATGTCCTCAAGATTGATGCCGCCGAAGGACGGCCCCAGATAGCGCACGCAATTGACGAAGGCATCCACATCGCTTGTGTCGACCTCAAGATCGATGGAATCAACGTCGGCAAAGCGCTTGAAGAGCACCGCCTTGCCTTCCATCACCGGCTTGGAGGCCAGCGCCCCCAGATCGCCAAGGCCAAGGATCGCCGTACCGTTCGAGATGACGGCGACGAGATTGCCGCGCGCGGTGTAGTCGAACACGGTGCCAGGGTCCGCCGCGATGGCGCGCACCGGCGCGGCGACGCCGGGCGAATAGGCGAGGCTCAAATCGCGCTGGGTCGCCATGGGCTTGGTGGCGACGATTTCGATTTTCCCGGGTTTGCCCTCGGAATGAAAGGCGAGGGCTTCTTGATCGGTGAGGTTTTGGCGTCTGGACATGAGGTGCGCGGAAATTGGGGGGCCGCCTTGCTGGCGGCGCGAAGCAGGGATGGGTATAGGGGTATCGGGAATTAGTTAGGAATTGCAAACGAACAAAGGCGCGACGAAGGAATAATGGTGGCAGAAGCCGCAAACAGGCAGGAGGCGGGCACGACCGCCGGGGCGGATGCGGGCGCCACGCCGCTGATGGCGCAATACCTCGCCATCAAGGGGGAGCATGAAGGCCACCTGCTCTTTTACCGCATGGGTGATTTCTATGAGCTCTTTTTCGACGATGCGGTAAAGGCGGCCGAAAGCCTCGGCATCGCGCTCACCAAGCGCGGCAAGCATCGCGGTGAGGACATCCCGATGGCCGGCGTTCCGGTTCACGCGGCGGAATCCTATCTTCAGCGGCTGATCCGCGCCGGCCACAAGGTCGCGGTCTGCGAGCAGGTGGAGGACCCGGCCGAGGCGAAAAAGCGCGGATCGAAGGCGGTCGTGCGCCGGGAAATCATCCGCCTCGTGACGCCGGGCACGCTCACCGAGGATGCGCTGCTCGATGCGGCGCGCAGCTTTTTCCTCGCTGCCCTTGCGCGTCAGGGCGATGAATGGGCGCTCGCCTGGGCGGATGTATCGACGGGCGCGTTTCGCGTCATGGGTGTAGCAAAGGCGGATCTGGCGTCCGAGTTGTCCCGCATCGCGCCCAAGGAGTTGCTCTTGCCCGACGGGCTCCTGGCGGACAGCGAGATAAAGCCGCTGCTGGCGGGCCTGGGCGCGGTCATGACCCCCCTGCCGGGCCTCAAATTCGACAGTCTGTCGGGCGAGCGCACGCTGAAGCGCCTCTTTGGCGTCGTGGGCCTTGATGCCTATGGCGCCTTCACTCGCGCGACGCTTTCGGCTGCGGGCGCGCTCATCGACTATGTGGAGCTGACGCAGAAAGGCCGCCTCCCTGCCATCCGCCCGCCGGTGCTGGAGGCGCCCTCCGGTTTCATGCGCATCGATGCCGCGACGCGCCGCAACCTCGAACTGGCCGAGACGATGGCGGGCGAGCGCAAGGGCAGCCTCCTTGCCGTCATCGATGAAACCGTGACCGCCGCCGGCGCGCGCCTGCTGCAGGAACGGCTGATGGCGCCGTTGAGAGACATTGAGCACATTGCATTCCGGCTGGACGCCGTCGCGTTCTTGGGCGAAGGGCAGACCTTGCGCGCAAGACTGCGCGGCGCGCTGCGCAAGACGCCCGACCTTGGCCGCGCGCTTACCCGCCTCAGTGTCGGGCGCGGCGGTCCGCGCGATCTGGGCGCACTGCGCGAGGCGCTGCGCGGGGCAAAGGAGATCGCCGCCGACATCGCCGCGGGAACGGCCGCATCCCTGATACCCGCGGGCGAGCTTGCACGGGCCCGCGATCGATTGGCACAGGCGCTCATGCATTCGGCCGCGCTTGGGGAGAACCTTGAAGCAAGGCTGGAGGATGAGCTGCCGGTTCTGGCGCGCGATGGTGGCTATGTGCGCGCCGGCGCCGACCCAGCGCTCGATGCCGCCCGGTCCTTGCGCGATGACAGCCGCCGCGTGATCGCAGGCCTCGAGGCGCGCTATCGTGAGCTCTCAGGCATCGCTTCGCTCAAGATCAAGCACAACAACGTCTTTGGCTATTTCATCGAGGCAACGCCCGCGACCGCCGCCAGGCTCCATCAGCCGCCGCTGTCGGAAACCTTCATCCACCGCCAGACCGTGGTCAGTGCCGTGCGCTTCACGACGGCCGAGCTTGCCGACCTTGCGCGGCGCATCACCGACGCGGCGGACGAGGCCTTGAGGCTGGAGCGCCTTCATTTCGAAGCCTTGAGCGAGGCGGCGGCGGCCAATGCGCCCGCGCTGCGCGATATCGCAGAGGCGCTCGCCGCCATTGATGTCGCTGCCGCGCTTGCCGAATTGGCAAGCCGCCGCCGCTGGGCGCGGCCCCAGGTGGACGACAGCGCGGCGTTTCATATCCTGGCCGGCCGTCATCCGGTGGTCGAGGCGGCGTTGAAGGCAGAGATGGGCCCGCCTTTCGTGCCCAATGATTGCGATCTCTCAGGAGAAGGCGAGGGGCGCCTCTGGCTCGTGACGGGTCCCAACATGGCGGGCAAGTCCACCTTTCTGCGCCAGAACGCGCTCATCGCCATCCTGGCCCAGATGGGATCCTTCGTGCCAGCGGAGAAGGCGCGTATCGGCATCGTGGATCGCCTGTTCAGCCGTGTGGGTGCCGCCGATGACCTGGCCCGCGGCCGCTCGACCTTCATGGTGGAAATGGTGGAGACGGCGGCGATCCTCAATCAGGCGGGAAGGCAGGCGCTTGTCATCCTCGATGAGATCGGGCGTGGCACCGCCACCTATGACGGCCTTTCGATTGCGTGGGGCACGCTGGAGCATCTGCACGATGTGAATGCCTGCCGCGCGCTCTTTGCCACGCACTATCACGAGCTGACCGCGCTCGCCGGCAAGCTGCCGGGCCTTGCCAATGTGACGATGCGCGTGAAGGAGTATCAGGGTGATGTCGTATTCCTGCATGAGGTGGTGAAGGGCGCCGCCGACCGCTCCTATGGCATTCAGGTGGCAAAGCTTGCGGGCCTGCCGCCGGCCGTGATCGCAAGGGCCCGCGAGATCCTGCGGGCGCTAGAGCGGGGCGAGGGCGAGCGCAAGGTGACCGCCATCCTCGACGGCCTGCCGCTTTTTGAAGCGTTGTCGTCTGCGCCCCCACCCGTCCAAAGCGCGGTTGAGACGGCCTTGCGCGGCATCAATCCTGATGAATTGACGCCTAAGGCGGCCTTGGAGCAGATCTACCGCCTCGTCGCGCTGGCACGGGCAGGGGATTAACGCCTATCTGGCGACATCGTGTTAGGATGAATATGTAACCCTTGGCGCACGCTGTGCCATTGATCGCTGGTTTCCCGTGAACGTCGAGAGCGTGAGTATCAAATCAGACCTGATCGACGGCATCGCACTGCGGCGCGATCTGACCGCCGTCGCGCGCGCCCATGACGGCAATGCCCTGCTGGCGCGGCCCGAAGTGCTGCGGCTTTTTAAATACGCCCTTCACCAGGGACGCGACCGCGCGCGTCAGCACTTGCAGGCGGGCGCAACCGGCATCGCGACCGCCCGCGCGATCAGCCTCCTGCAGGACGTGATCATCCAGGCGCTCTACGACTATACGGTCAAGCACGTCTACTACGCACAGAACCCCTCGGACTCGGAGCGTCTCTCCGTCATCGCCGTCGGTGGCTATGGGCGGGGACTGCTCGCGCCGGGCTCCGACATCGATCTTCTCTTCCTCTTTCCCTATAAGCAGACCCCCTGGGGCGAGAGCGTGGCGGAGTACATGCTCTACATGCTCTGGGATCTGGGGCTGAAGGTCGGCCATGCGACACGGTCGCTGAACGAATGCGTGCGCCTCGCCAAATCCGACATGACGATCAGGACGAGCGTGCTCGAGGCGCGCTATCTCTGGGGCGACAAGGGCCTCTTTGAACAGTTGCGCGCCCGTTTCTGGAAGGAAGTGGCGACGGGCTCGGGCGCCGACTTCGTCGAAGCCAAGCTTGCCGAGCGCCTCGAGCGGCACCGTGTCTCGGGCGAGAGCCGCTATCTTGTGGAACCCAACGTGAAGGACGGCAAGGGGGGCCTGCGCGACCTCAACACGCTGTTCTGGCTCGGCAAGTATCTTTTCCGCGTCGATGATCCCTCCGACCTTGTCGATCATGGACTTCTGACGCGCGAGGAATTCCGCACCTTCCAGAACGCCGACGCCTTTCTCTGGCTCGTGCGCTGCCACTTGCATTTCCTCACCGGCCGGGCCGAGGAGCGCATCACCTTCGATGTTCAGCGCGACATGGCGCGCGCGCTCAACTATGGCGATGAGCCGGGCAATCGCTCGATCGAGCGCTTCATGAAGGACTACTTCCTTGTCGCGAAGGAAGTGGGCGATCTGACCCGCATCTTCTGCGCCGCCCTAGAGGATCAGCATCGCAAGGGCACGCCCTCGCTGGGGCGCTATTTCGGCTTTCGCCGGCCGGTGCGCATCGCGCCGGGCTTCATGGCCGAGGGCGGACGCATCGACATCGAGGAGCCGGGCGTCTTCGCCAAGGACCCTGTCAATCTCCTGCGGCTTTTCGCGCTGGCCGATGAGCGCGGCGCCCATATTCACCCCAATGCGCTGAAGGCGGTTACGCGCGCGCTTCATCTCATCGATGACGCCTTGCGCGCGGATGAGCAGGCGAACCGCATCTTTCTTCAGGTTTTAACTTCGCGCCGTGACCCGGAGACGATCCTGCGCTGGATGAACGAGGCGGGCGTGCTCGGCCGCTTCATTCCTGATTTCGGCCGCATCGTCGCCATGATGCAATTCAACATGTACCACCATTTCACGGTGGATGAGCATTTGATCCGCGCGGTTGGAAACCTTGCGCGCATCGAGCGCGGCGAAGCGAAGGATCAGCACCCGCTCGCCGATTCCATCATCCACAAGATCCATTCGCGCGCCGTGCTCTACCTCGCCGTTTTCCTGCACGACATGGCGAAGGGGCGGGACGAGGATCACTCCGAGGAAGGCGAAAGGATCGCGATGACCTTAGGGCCGCGCCTCGGTCTCTCGGCGGCGGATACCGAAACCGTCGCATGGCTTGTGCGCCATCACCTCTTGATGAGCGATGTCGCGCAGCGCCGCGACCTCTCGGATCCCAAGACGGTGAAGGATTTCGTCGAGATTGTGCAGTCGCCAGAGCGGCTGAAGCTGCTGCTGGTGCTCACGGTCGCCGATATCCGCGCGGTCGGCCCTGGCGTCTTCAACGGCTGGAAGGGCCAGCTCCTGCGCTCGCTCTATGCGGCGGCCGAGCAGGCGATGCTGGGCGGCCACGCCGAAACCTCCCGCGCCGAGCGGGTCGCGGCGGCGAAAAAGGCGCTCGCGGCGCGCCTCACCGATTGGAGTGAGGAAGAGCGTGAGGCGAGCCTGTCGCGTCATTTCGATGCCTACTGGCTGACCTTTGAGACGCCCGAGCATGAGGCCCATGCGCGCCTGATGCGCAAAGCGGCCGAAACGAAAAGCGCCCTCGCCCTCGCCCATGAGAGCGATACGTTCCGGGCGATCACCAAGGTGACGATTTTCACCCCCGACCACCCGGGCCTCTTCTCGCGCCTGGCGGGCGGCATCGCGGTTGCTGGCGCGTCGATCGCCGATGCGCGTGTGTTCACAACGACCGACGGCATGGCCCTCGACACGTTCTGGATTCAGGATGCGGAGTCCGGTCCCTTTACGGGCGAGGATCGCATGAAGCGCCTGGAGGAGGCGATCCGCGCCACCCTGGCGGGCGAGATCCTCCCGCGCGAGATCATGGATGCCCGCCGCGTGCGCAGCCGCGAGGCCGCCTTCAAGGTCGAGCCGCGCGTCATCATAGACAACGACGCCTCGAACATTTGCACTGTGATCGAGGTCAATGGCCGCGACCGTCCGGGCCTCCTGCATGATTTGACGCGCGCGCTTTTCGTCTCCGGCCTGTCGATCCACTCAGCGCAGATCGCAACCTATGGCGAGCGGGCGATTGACGTCTTTTATGTGAAGAATGTCTATGGCCACAAAGTGACTGAGCAAAAGCGCCTGGAGCAGATCGAGGCGAATCTGCTAGAAGCCCTTGGCGATGGCGGCATCAAGGCCGTGCGCAAAAGAAAGACCGGCGGCGGCGTATGAGCCTGATCAAGAGTGTCGCAACTGTCGGCTCGCTCACCTTCGCCAGCCGCATTCTGGGATTTGCCCGCGACATCGTCATTGCCTCCGTCATCGGCACCGGGCCTGTGGCTGATGCATGGGCCGTCGCCTTCCGCTTCCCCAATCTCTTCCGCCGGCTCTTTGCCGAGGGTGCGTTCAATTCGGCCTTCGTGCCGCTTTATGCGCGAAGGCTGGAGGGCGAGGGCGATGCCTCCGCGACGTTGTTCGCCGAGCATATTCTCTCCGTGTTGCTCGCGATCCTGCTCGCCTTCAGCGCGATCGCCATCGGCGCGATGCCCTGGATCATGATCGTCTATGCGCCGGGCTTCATCGATGATCCGGCAAAGCTTAGCCTGGCCGCCGACTTCACCCAGATCGCCTTTCCCTATCTGCTGTTCATGTCGCTTTGCGCGCTCTATGGCGGCATTCTCAACAGCCATGGCCGTTTCGGCTGGGCGGCGGGCGTGCAAGCGCTGCTGAATGTGGGATTGCTGGCGGCGCTGGGCATCGCGCATCTCATCTGGAGGCCGGCACTGGGCGCCTCGCAATGGGGCTATGCCCTCGCCATTGGCTGCGCGGGCTCAGGCATCCTGCAATTTGTGGTGCTGGCCTTTGCGGCCGAGCGCCATGGCTGGAGCCTGCGCCTGCGTCTGCCGGAATTTGGGCCCGATGTGAGCCGCCTGTTCAGGCTTGCGGTTCCCGGCATCGTTTCGGGCGGCGTCAGCCAGATCTCGATCTTCATCGCCACCATCGTCGCCTCGCTTCAGGACGGCGCGCCGGCGATCCTTTACTACGCCGATCGCATCTACCAGTTTCCGCTCGGCATTGTGGGCGTGGCGATGGGTATCGTGCTCTTGCCCATGCTCGCGCGGCATTTGCGCGCCGGACGCGATGACCTTGCCCTGCATTGGCAAAATCGCGGGCTCGAGGTCTCGATGCTCCTGACGCTGCCCGCTTCGGTCGCGCTGATGACGATCTCGGTGCCCATCGCGGTCGCCCTGTTTGAGCGCGGCGCCTTCACCCGCGCGGACAGCGTCGCGGTTGGCACGGTACTCATCGCCTTTGGCGCCGGGCTCCCCGCCTTCATCCTCAACAAGGTGCTCACCCCTGGATTTTTCGCGCGCGAGGATACGGCAACGCCGATGCGCTTTGCCGTGCTGACGCTCCTCCTCGACGTCGCGCTCTCGGTTGGCCTCTTCTTCCTTCTCGGCGTGATCGGCATCGCGATCGGCACCGCGGTCGCGGCCTGGGCAAATGTGGCCTTGCTTTGGCGTACGCTGGCAAGCCGCGGTCAGTTCCGCCTGGATGACCGCGTGCGGGATCGGCTGCCGCGCATCGTGCTGGCAAGCCTGGGCATGGGCCTGATCCTGGTCGGCGGAACGCTGGCCTTCGCGTCTCAGTTGGACGCCGGCGCATTGACCCAGGCGTTGGTGCTCGCTTGCCTCTGCGCGGGCGGCCTCATTGCCTATGCCCTGCTTGCGTTGCTGCTGAAGGCGACGACGATCGGTGAGTTGCGCCAGCAATTCTCAAGGGGCGCGTGAGATCTTTCCCTGTCGTCAATTGCACGGCCTTGCCTAATAAGGCTGGAGCGGCCATAACCCGCCCGCCAGTCCAATGGCCGTAACGTCCGATAGGATCAGTTGAATGACCGATAAGGCCCTCCACAAGCCGCTCGTTTTCTCTGGCGTGCAGCCGACGGGCAATCTTCATCTCGGGAACTATCTCGGTGCCATCAAGAATTGGGTGCCGATGCAGGATGAGATGCCCTGCCTCTTCTGCGTCGTCGACATGCATGCGATCACCGTCTGGGTCGATCCGGCGGAACTGCGCGAGAAAACCCGCGAAATCGCCGCGGCCTATATCGCCTGCGGGATCGATGCCGAACGCGCGATCATCTTCCCCCAAAGCCGCGTCTCGGCGCATGCGGAGCTGGCCTGGATCCTCAATTGTGTCGCGCGGGTCGGCTGGCTGAACCGCATGACCCAGTTCAAGGAGAAGGCGGGCAAGAACCGCGAGAACGCGAGTGTCGGCCTTTACGCCTATCCCGTGCTGATGGCGGCGGATATTCTTGCCTACCGGGCAACGCATGTGCCCGTGGGCGAGGACCAGAAACAGCATTTGGAGCTGGCGCGCGACATCGCGCAGAAATTCAACAACGACTATGGGGTCGAGGATTTCTTCCCCCAGCCCGAGCCGCTGATCCTGGGGCCGACGCCGCGCGTAATGAGCCTGCGTGACGGCACGGCGAAGATGTCGAAATCCGATCCCTCCGAATTCTCGCGCATCAACCTCTCCGACAGCAACGACGACATCCTGCAGAAGATCCGCAAGGCGAAGACGGATCCAGAGCCCCTGCCCGACACGCCCGAGGGTCTGGAGGCGCGGCCTGAAGCGGCGAACCTCATTGGCATTTTTGCCGCGCTTTCAGGGCGCTCGCGCGAGAGCATCGTTGGTCAATATGCGGGCGCCCAGTTTTCCGGCTTCAAGAGTGAGCTTGCGGATTTGACGATCGCGACCATCGGCCCCATCCGCGACCGGATGCAGCGCTTGCTGAAGGACAAGGCGGCGCTGGACCAGATCCTTGAGCGGGGGGCCGATCGCGCGCGGGAGATTACGCGGCCCGTCATGGCACGCATTCGTGAGATTGTCGGCTTTCTGGGGTAGTTGATACCGCCTCGGTTAATTCCCATGTCTGCCTTTGGGATAAGGTGGTGTGGGACGCGAGGGAGACAGCATGGAACCCGATCAAACGGTGCGCCAGACCGGCCGCTCGCTGCAGGAAGGCTTGGCGGCGGCAAGGCAGAGGCTGAACGCCGCCGTGGCGGGCCGCCTGGCCTGGATGGGGCAGGCCAGCTTCTGGGGCCGCGCGCTGCTGTTGATTGTGATTCTCTTCGTCTTTTCCTATCCCCTGCTCGCCTGGATCGGCAGCACGGTCGATGATGACATGACCTTCTCGCTTGAGGGCCGCAACCTGAAAGCGGGGCAAAGCCGCGCGGTGGCCGTTATGTCGGCGCTGATCAGGCGCGAGGTGGAGGATCATGGTTGGGTCGCGAACAATCCCTGGTTTTCCCCCTCGGGCATGCTGCTCGATGATATGCCCTCGTTTCAATCGGGCATGATCCAGGCGCTGGCACGCTTCAGTTTCGAGCTTCAGGATCAATTGGGCCGCACGCGTGGCTCAAGCCAGATTGACCAGGATTTGCAGTCGGCCTCGGGCTTCATGCAGACCGCGCCGACGCTTTGGTATTGGAACCCGGCCAATTCGATCCTGCCGACGGCGCCGGCGGAAACCCAGTATCTGAACGCGGCGAAGCGCTTTGAAGCCTATAATGAGCGCCTGGCGAACGGTCAGGCCGTGTTTGACCGTCGGGCCGACAACCTCATCGCCGCGATCGAGCGCATCGCGCAGGATATCGGCTCCTCATCGGCCGCGATCGACCGGCATTTGGAGGACTCATCGGGCTATATCTGGAGCAACAGCGCCGATGATCTTTTCTACAATATCAAGGGCCAGATGTACGCCTATTACATGGTGCTGCGTGAACTTGGGCAGGACTTCGAGCCTCTTCTGAAGGAGCGCCAGCTCGAAACCGTCTGGAAGCAGATGTTGCACTCCTTCGCTGAAGCCGCAGAGCTTCAGCCCTGGCTTGGCATCATGGATGGCAGTCCGGGCAGCCAGTTTTTCCCCAGCCACCTCTCGAGCGAGGGTTTCTATCTCCTGCGCGCCCGCATGCAGTTGCGCGAGGTTGGGGACGTGCTGGCTAAATAGAGCAACGTGCGCAAAAAGCATGTCCCCGCGAAGGCGGGGATGGGCACCGGTTTCCCGCTAAACGTTGCGACAACACAGAACAGAGAGTGGCGTCACGATTCTGATTGAAGGCGAGGCTGCTTTAGCCGGAAGACCTGCCGGATCTTGCGGCCCCTGCCCCAAAGGTGGCAGGCTCCCCGCCATGACGGATGCTCCCCGGCCACGCCGCCGCAAATTCCTGGTCGTCGTTGACGAAACGCCGGAGTGCAAGGTGGCGCTGCGTTTTGCCGCGCGCCGCGCGGCCGCAACGAACGGTCTTGTGACGCTTCTGCACGTGATCTCGCCGGCCGATCCGCAGCAATGGATGGCGGTCGCCCAGATCATGCGCGACGAAGCCTTTCGCGATGCCGAAGCGATCCTTCATCAGGCCGCGAAGGAAGTGAACGAGTTGACGGGCGTCGTGCCCGAGCTTGAAATTCGCGAAGGCCGCAAGAAGGACCAGGTATTGGAGCTCTTGAAGCAGGACCCCGATATCTCCGTCCTGATCCTGGGCGCAGGGACGGGCAGCGAAGGTCCAGGGCCGCTGGTGGAGCTGGCAGCGAAGGGCGTGGGCAACGCCTATCCCATTCCCGTCACCATCGTACCCGGCTCGCTCTCGAACGAGACCGTCGACGCGCTGGCCTGAGCGGGCGTCCTCACACGGCCGTGAAGACTTCCCGCGCCTCCCGCACGCCGCGCAGCACGTGAAACCCGGCTGATCTCAATCCATCATGACCCAGCATGGCGGCGAAGCGCGCGGAGGTGACAGCACTGACCCCGAGCGTCTTGGTCAGGGCTTCCAGTCGAAAGGCCTCGTTGACGGCAAGGCCGATGACGGTGAAATCGAGCCGGTCCCGTGCGCCCACATTGCCAAACGTGACCTCGCCCGCGTGCAGCGCAAATCCGGCACGCAGCGGACCAACCCCGGCCGGCAGAACAGCCCCGCTTGCCGCGGCAAGTCCCGCGACCGCCTGCCTGACGGCATCGAGCGCCAGCGCGGCCGCTTCGGCATCCCGGGCGGGCGTGCGCTCCCCGAGCGGGAAAATGGCCAGGATGCCATCCCCCACCATCTTGATGATGTCGCCCCCGGCCCGCCGCACGGGCTGGGCGACGGCTTCGAAATATTCGCCCAGCGCCTCGATCACAGCAGGCGCGGGCAGTTGATCGGCGAGCCGCGTGAACCCGCGCAAGTCAGAGGCGAGCACGATGGCCTCGATCGCGTTGCCCGCATTGCGCCGGATCGTGCCGGCGATCACCTGCCTTGCCGCGTCGCGCCCCAGATAGGTATTCAGCAATTGTTCGGTGCTGCGCCTTGCATGTTCGATCTCGATCCGCGCCGAGATGAACGGCAGCAGCGTGTCGAAGGCGGTCAGGTCCTCGTCGGAAAAGCCACCGGCGCGGTCGGTCGCGAACGAGATGAACTGGCGCGACCCATCCGAAAAGCGCAGCACGAGGCCGGCATAATCCGTCACGCCGGTGGCCTTCAGCTCCCGCGTCACGCCGAAATCGAGCGGAACCTGCGGGTCTTCGAGCCTGCGGCGCACGGCAGCCGCGCCTTCATGAATGACGCGCACAGGGCTGTCCCAATAGGATTCTGCCCGCCGCGGCGTATAGCGCCGGTCGATCTCTTCCCGGCCCTGCGTGCGATGCCAGGCATAGGACCGGCCGACGACCTCCGGGTGGAAATCATCGAGGCTCAGGCTGACGCGCACCAGCGGGATTCCGATCGCGTTGAAGCGGACGCCCATGTCCTCAAGATAGCTAAGGATATCCGTGCGCGAGCCCTCATGCATGGTCAGCCACCGGATGAGCTCCGGGGATAAGTCCGGGCGCGGCGCCGGGTTATTGGGATGCGGCGGCGGTGACGGGCTGATGGCGGGCATGGGGCTAGTTAACGCATTTTCGGCCGAAGGGGGAGACAAGGTGACGCTGGAAGAAACTGTGAGCGGGAAAAAACCTTGGGGCCGCGAAGAGCGGCCGCCTCGGGATGAGGCCTTATGTATGGTCCTCACCCTTAAGGTACGAGCCTTCGCGAGCCGGGTAGGTTAAGGAGGGGCGACGGCGCCTCTGAAGGGGTAAAGCGGCCGTGATGCGACAACATCCAGGTTGAAGAGGAGCCCCATTGCCGACATATAACAGGCATGGGCGAGGATAACGCACTATCTCGCTCAACTATGGCAAGGAAGCGGACGCGCGCATGTTCATTCAGACGGAATCGACTCCCAACCCCGCAACGCTCAAATTTCTGCCCGGTCGGATCGTTCTGGGCGACCGGGTCATGGAATTTGCGAACGTGGAGGAGGCAAAGGCCTCCGCGCTTGCCGCCGCAATTTTCCAGGTTCCCGATGTGCTGCGCGTGTTCTTCGGCTCGGATTTCATCTCGGTCACCAAGGCGAAGGGCGAATGGCAGCATCTAAAGCCCGCCATTCTGGGCGCGATCATGGAGCACTATACGCGCGGCCTGCCCATTCTGGAGGGCGAGGCCCCCATCAAGGCGGGCGCGGCCGCTGAGGACAGCGAAATAGTGGCCCAGATCAAGGAACTGCTGGATACCCGCATCCGCCCGGCGGTGGCCCAGGATGGCGGCGACATCGCCTTTGAGGGCTTCGATGAACCCTCAGGGGTCGTCTTCTTGCGCATGCAGGGCTCATGCTCCGGCTGCCCCTCCTCACGCATGACCTTGAAGAACGGGGTCGAGAACATGCTTCGTCACTATATTCCCGAGGTCTCGGCGGTCGAGGCGGTCTGAAGGGACCATCGCCTGCCATTGACGCAAGGCCGGCTTTCCCGCCATTGATGCAGGCGAGGGCCGGAGCGGGAACGATTCGCGATCCATGCGTCCGCTGAACGGCCATGAAGGGCAGGACGAAGCATGACCAACCCCGTTCCCGATGCGAGCCTTGACGCGATCTTCCGTTCCGCGCGCACGCACAACAAGTGGCAGGACAAGCCCGTCAGCCCGGCTTTGCTTCATGCGCTTTATGACCTGATGAAGATGGGTCCGACCAGCGCCAATTGTTCGCCCGCCCGCCTGCTATTCTTGACCTCGATGCCGGCCAAACAGCGCCTGAAGCCCTATCTCTTGCCGGGCAACGCGGAAAAGACGATGAGTGCGCCGGTGGTGGCGATCATCGGGCACGATCTGACCTTTTATGAGCATTTGCCGAGGCTTTTCCCGCATACGGACGCGAAATCCTGGTTCGCCGGCAACAAGGCGCGGAGCGAAGTGACGGCCTTTCGCAATGGCTCGCTGCAGGGCGCCTATCTCATTGTTGCAGCGCGCGCGCTGGGACTGGACTGCGGGCCGATGTCGGGCTTCGACAATGCCGGCGTCGATAAGGAATTCTTTGGCGGAACAGAGGTGAAATCGAACTTCCTCTGCAACCTTGGCTATGGCGACCCGGCCGGCCTGTTCCCGCGCAGTCCGCGATTTGAGTTCGATGAGGTGTGCAAGGTCCTTTGATTGTATTGGGTCTCGACACCGCGCAAGGCGCATGCTCGGCCGCATTGCTTAAGGATGGGCATATCCTCGCGCGCCGGCATGCGGCGATGCGCACAGGCCACGCCGAAGCGCTGGCGCCCATGGTCGAGGCGGTGCTCAGGGAAGCGGATAGAGTGCCCGCCTCGATCGACCGGATTGCTGTCACGATCGGTCCTGGAACCTTTACCGGCCTGCGCGTGGCGCTTGCCCTGACGCGCGGCATGGCGCTGGCGCTGCGCTGCGAGATCGTCGGTATCGGAACCCTGGAGGCTATGGCCGAGGCCGTCCGCCAGGAGGGCGAAGGCGGGGGCCTCATCATCGTTGCGATCGATGCCCGCCGCGACGAGTTGTATTTCCAGATATTCAGCCGCGATGGCGTGCCTTGCGCACCGCCGGCGCTGTTGAGCATCGAGGCGGCGGCGGCTGAGGTGACGCGCTGGTCGAAAGAGGCGGAAGGCCCGCTAAGGGTTGCAGGCTCCGGCTTTCCCCTTCTGGCCGCGCGGAAGGAGGCATGGACCTCGCGGCTTTGCGATACCGGGCGAAACGAGCCCGATGCTGTGTGCGTGGCGAGGCTGGGTGCGGCGAAAGCGCCCGGCGCAGAGGCCCCTAAACCCCTTTACCTGCGCAAGCCCGACGCCAAGTTGCCCGCCAAATCCATGGCGATGGGCGCCGCGAGGATCCGCCGGGGCCTTCCCGCCGATGCGATGCTGGTGGCGGCCCTGCAGAACGCCAGCTTTGAGGAGCAGTGGAACGCAGCCGCCGTCGCCCAGTTTCTGGATGGGCCGGGAACAGCCCTTATCCTCGCCGAGAATGGGATGGGTGAGTGCGAAGGCTATGCGCTGCTGCGCCAAACGGGCGCAGAGGCGGAGATCATTTCTCTTGCCGTCGCGCCCGATAGCCGCCGCAGGGGCATTGGCCGCATCCTCATGGAGGGGGTGCTCGCCGCGTTGCGCGAGGCGGGCGCCAATGCGCTTTTTCTGGAGGTCTCGGTCGTCAATGAGGCGGCGCTGACCCTCTACCAGGGTTTAGGGTTTGTGCCCGTGGGAAGGCGTGCCGCCTATTATCGGGATCGGTTCGGCGCGCATGACGCGCTCGTTTTGAAGCGCGACCTGGTTCAGAATGAAACTTGATTTCGTCTGCGTCGGCTGCAAATTACATTTAATCACCGCATTTTTTGAAGGCGGAGGCCCCGATGCCCGATCGCAACATGCCTGATCGCCTTGAGCGCCAATGCGAGATCAAGGGACTTCGTATGACCGAGCAAAGGCGCGTAATTGCTCGGGTTCTCTCGCAGGCGACGGATCATCCCGACGCGGAGGAACTGCATCGCCGCGCCGTCGTGATCGATCCGCGGATCTCGATTGCGACCGTTTACCGAACGGTGCGGCTTTTTGAGGATGCCGGAATCCTGGAGCGGCATGATTTTCGCGATGGGCGTTCCCGTTACGAGGAAGTGCCGGATGAGCACCATGACCATCTGATCGATCTTCAGACGGGAAAGGTGATAGAATTCCGTAATGAGGAAATAGAGCGCCTGCAGCATCTGGTGGCTGAGCGCCTGGGCTTCAAGCTGGTGGATCACCGCCTGGAGCTGTATGGTGTGCCCTTGGAAGCGGCGGCGAAGCCCGAGCCGAAAGAAGGCTAAGGCCAAGAGATAAAGTGGACGGGCGTGCAACGGATCAGAGCGATAGGCTGTCTGACGGGCTTTCTGGGGCTCACGCTCCTGTCGATCCCGATTCAGTGGGTGGCGGTGAAGCTGAACCTGCCGTGGCGGGACGCCTATCCGGTTTGGTACCACCGCACGATTTTGCGCCTTCTGGGCATTCGCCTCATCGTCCATGGTGAGCCCGTGCGGGGCTCGGGCGCGCTGCTGATCGCGAACCATACCTCCTGGCTGGACATGCCGGTTTTAAGCGCGGTCAGGCCCGTCTCCTTTGTCGCCAAGAGCGAGGTTTCCTCCTGGCCGCTCTTCGGCCTGCTGGCAGAGCTTCAGCGTACGATCTTCGTGGTGCGCAATGCGCGCGCCAAGACCGGTGAGCAGCGCGACAAGATGCAAAGCCGCTTGGCTGAAGGGGACGCCATCGTGCTGTTCCCCGAAGGCACATCCAGCGATGGCAATCGCGTGCTGCCGTTCAATTCATCGCTGTTGGGTGCGGCCCAGTTCAAGATCGCCGATGGCGCCCGTGATGTGCCCGTTCAGCCTGTGTCGGTCGCGTATACGCGGCTTCATGGCCTGCCGATGGGTCGGGAGTACCGCCCCTTTTTCGCCTGGTACGGCGATATGGAACTGGTTCCGCATTTGTGGGAGGCCTTCATGCTTGGCCCCATCGATGTTGTGATCGAGTTTCATCCGCCCCTGACGATCAGCGCGTGCGGCTCGCGCAAGGCGCTCTCGGCGCGGGCTGAGGCGATTGTATCGGCGGGCGTCGCCCATGCGCTGGCGGGCCTTGAGGGCCCCAGCGGCGTTGTGCATGCGGGCGCCGAGGACCACGATCACGTCGGGATTGCGGTCGCCCATCGCTGAGATTGGGGGCCGCCCCGTTGCATCCCTTGCCCCCTTCGCGGCATAAAGCGGCCCTTGAGCAAAAAAGGACCGGTCTTCGTTGACGAGAAAGCTGTTCATCAAGACTTACGGCTGTCAGATGAACGTCTATGATTCCGCCCGCATGGCGGATCTGCTGGCGCCGATGGGCTATGCGCCCATCGATGAGCCGGAGGGCGCCGACCTCGTCATCCTCAATACCTGTCACATCCGCGAAAAGGCGGCCGAGAAGATCTATTCCGAGATCGGGCGCTTGCGCAGGCTGAAGGAGGAAAGGGCGGCTACGGGCGCCAAGATGCTGATCGCCATTTCCGGCTGCGTCGCGCAGGCCGAGGGCGAGGAGATCATCCGCCGCGCCCCCGCTGTCGACATGGTCGTTGGTCCCCAGGCCTATCACCGCCTGCCTGAGATGATTGCAAGGATAGAGCGCGGCGCCGGCCGGGTGCTCGAGACCGATTTTCCGCCAGAGGATAAGTTCGACCGTCTGCCAACGGGCACGTCCTCGCAAAAAGGCCCGGCGGCGTTCCTCACGGTGCAGGAGGGCTGCGACAAGTTTTGCACCTTCTGCGTCGTTCCCTATACGCGCGGGGCGGAGTTCTCGCGTCCCGTCGCGCAGATAGAGGCCGAAGCCCGCCGCCTCGTCGAGGCGGGCGTGCGTGAGCTTTCGCTGCTCGGCCAGAACGTCAACGCCTATCATGGCGAGGGTGAGGACGGTGAGGCCTGGAGCCTCGCCCGCCTGATCCGCCGGCTTGCCGCGATCGAGGGTCTGGAGCGTCTGCGCTATATGACGAGCCATCCGCGCGACATGGCGGACGACCTCATCGCCGCGCATCGCGACATCGAAAAGCTGATGCCCTATCTGCACCTGCCGGTGCAGGCGGGTTCCAACCGGGTGCTGGCGGCCATGAATCGCGGCCACACCGCCGATGATTATCGCCGCCTCATCGCGCGCATCCGCGAGGCCCGGCCCGACCTTGCGCTTTCGGGCGACTTCATCGTCGGATTTCCAGGTGAGACCGACAAGGATTTCGAGGCGACGCTGCGGCTCGTCGAAGAGATCGGCTATGCCCAGGCCTACTCCTTCAAGTACAGCCGCCGCCCCGGCACGCCAGCCGCCGCTTCCGCCGCCCAGGTGCCCGAGGAGGAAAAATCGGCCCGCCTCACGGTGCTTCAAGATCTGCTCGCCAGGCAGCAGCGCGCGTTCCTCGAAAGCCTCCTTGGTCGCACGCTGCCGGTGCTGTTCGAACACGCGGGCCGACATGAGGGTCAGCTTGTGGGCCGCAGCCCCTACCTCCAGCCCGTGCATGTGTCGGCGCCTTCAGCGCTTTGCGGGCGCATCGCGCAGGTGCGCATCGAGCGCGCCGATACCAACAGCCTTGCGGGCACGCTCGCGGGCGAACGCGTGGCCGCCGAGTGACAAGACCACCAAAGAAATCTGGGGTCGTTGAGGGCGATCCGCCGGTCGAGATCGTCATCGAGTTCGACGACAACCGCCTGCTTGCGCGGCTCTTGGGGCCGCACAACCGCAATCTTGCCGAGATCGAGCGGCGCCTTGGCGCGCGGGTCGCCCATCGCGGCAATCGCCTGGCGGTGAACGGTGCACTCGAAACAGTGCAGGCGACGGGCGAGTTGCTGCGCGTGCTCTATGCAAGGCTGAAGCGCGGCGAAGACCTGACCCCGGCCGAGATCGAGGGTGAGGCGCGCCTTGCGGCCTCTGGGGGGCAATCGAGCGGGCTTGAGATCCGCACGCGCCGTGGCGTGATCCGCCCGCGCACGCGCAACCAGGGCGCTTATGTGGAGGCCTTGCAGAAGAAGGAACTGGTGTTCGGCTTTGGCCCCGCGGGCACGGGCAAAACCTATCTGGCGGTCGCGATGGCGGCATCGCTTCTGCTGCAGAACCAGGTGCGCCGGATCATCCTTTCCCGCCCGGCCGTTGAGGCGGGCGAGAAGCTGGGTTTCCTGCCCGGCGACATCAAGGAAAAGGTCGATCCCTATTTGCGCCCGCTCTATGACGCGCTGTTCGAGATGCTGCCCGGCGAGCAGGTCCAGCGCTGGATGGAATCGGGTGAGATTGAAATCGCCCCGCTTGCCTTCATGCGCGGTCGGACCCTTTCCCATGCCTTTGTGATCCTCGATGAGGCGCAGAACGCCACGCCCGTTCAGATGCGGATGTTCTTGACCCGCCTTGGCGAGGGCTCGCGCATGGTGGTCACGGGCGATCCAACCCAGACCGACTTGCCCGCCGGTCATCTTTCAGGACTGTCGGAAGCAGAATCGATTCTGCGTGGCATCGATGGCGTAGGACTTATCCGCTTTACTGAGGAGGACGTTGTGCGCCACGATCTCGTGACAAGGATCGTCAAGGCCTATGCCGAGCATGACGGCCGCGCCAAGCCGCCCGCTCCCCGCCGCGCACCCGGCTGACAATGGCGGATCGCATCGACATCGTGATCCGCGACCCTGCCTGGCGAAAGGCGGTCCCGGGCCTTGTGAAGGCGGCGCGTGCCTGGGCAAGGTCTGCCCTCAAGGCCGCGGGCGGTCAAGGCGGGGTAGCGATCGCCTTCGCGAACGATGACGAGCTGCGCCGGCTCAACGCCCATTTTCGCGGGAAGGACAAGGCCACCAACGTGCTGTCCTTTCCGGCGTCTAAAGATCAGATCAGAATAATTCCGGAAGCGGAACGGTCCCTATTCCTGGGGGATATTGCTTTGGGCCTGGAGACAATTTTGGCCGAGGCGGCGCGGGATCGCAAAACTGTCGCGGACCACACGGCCCATCTTGTTGTACATGGGATTTTGCATTTGCTCGGCTATGATCATGTGGCCGCCCGCGAGGCGGCCGTGATGGAAGGGCTGGAGGTTAAGGTTTTGAGCGCCATGGGACTGCCCGATCCCTATAGGCCTGGGAAGCGGACGGCATGACGGATCAATCAAACGGCGGTCGGCCGGAGGTTCTGCCGAAATCCGAAGGCGAGGACAGCGAAAGTAGACGCACCCTGCTGGGTGCCGTGCTGGGCCGGCTTTCGGCGGTCTTGCGCAGCTGGACGGGCGAGAGCGCCCGCGACAGCATCGAGGAGATCCTCGACCAGTCCGAGGAGGAAAAGGACTCGCTGGCGCCCGAGGAGCGCCACATGCTGCGCAACATCCTCGAATTCAGCGATCTGCGCGTCGAGGACGTGATGGTTCCGCGTGCGGATATCATCGGGGTTGAGGCCGGGATCAGCCTGGCTGACCTTGTCCGCCTCTTCCGTGATGCCCAGCATTCCCGCCTGCCGCTCTACCGCGAGACGCTCGATAATCCGCTCGGCATGGTGCACATCAAGGATGTGGTGAGCCTGCTGGTTCCGGGCGAAGAGCCTGCGGTCTTCGAGATCGAAAAGCTGCGCCGCGACATCCTCTTCGTGCCGGCCTCGATGCCGGTCGTCGACCTGCTTCTGAAGATGCAGACCTCGCACATCCACCTCGCCCTCGTCGTCGATGAATATGGCGGCATCGCCGGCCTGCTCTCCATCGAGGATGTGGTGGAGCAGATCGTGGGCGACATCGAGGACGAGCATGATACCGACACCGAGCACGGCATCGCCAAGCGTGCCGATGGTAGCTTCGATGTCATCGCGCGGGTCGAGCTGGAGGACCTGGAACAGGTGCTGGGCCATCGCCTGGCGGTGGGAGAGTTGGAAGAAGAGGTGGATACGATTGGCGGCCTTGCCGCGGCCCTGATCGGCCGCGTACCCCGCCGCGGCGATGTGATCGAGCTCCCCTCCGGCGCGATGCTGGAGATCACCGACGCCGATGCCCGGCGGGTCAAACGCGTGCGCATCCGCCCCGCGGCGCCGGCGGGCTCTGAGGAAGCGGCGCCCGCCCCGGCAACGGCGGCCGAAGAGCGTCCACGTAAGGCAAAGGTCTCCGGCTAAAGGGTGGGGGGATGCAGCTTGCAGGCCTGATGCGTGCGGTCGACTGGGTGGCCAGTCGGACCGGGTGGACGAGGCTGGGCTTGGCTTTCGTATCAGGCCTTGGGGCTGCGGCTTCACTGCCGCCCGTCTATGCCTTGCCGCTGCTGCTCATCGTTTTTCCAGCCGTCATCCTGATGCTCGATGGCTTGCGCGAGGCGCCGTTGAAGAACGCCGCGCTGATGGGCTGGAGCTTTGGCTTCGGTTTCTTCCTGGGCGGGATTTATTGGGTGGGTTTCGCCTTCCTGGTGGATGCCGAGGACCATGCCTGGCTGCTGCCCTTTGTCGCCCTGCTGTTTCCGGGCGGGTTGGCATTGTTTTTTGCCGCCGCCTTTGCCGCCGCGCGCTATTTCTGGACGAATGGACCCGAGCGCGTCCTCACCCTCACGCTCTGCCTCATCCTCGCCGAATGGCTGCGCGGACACATTCTCACCGGCTTTCCCTGGAATTTGATTGGCTATGCCTGGGGTTTTTCCGATGCGATGCTGCAAAGCGCGTCGCTCTTCGGCATTTACGGGCTGACACTGCTGACGACGGCGGCGGCATGCGCGCTGGCCGCGCTGGTGAGCCGAAGGGGCTGGAACACCACGCCGGCCGCCGTGACCATTCCCGCCCTGATGGCCGGACTGCTCATCGCCAATTTCGCTTTCGGCATGATCCGCCTTGCAGATGCGGGCGATGAGACCGTGCAAGGGGTGCATTTGCGCATCGTTCAGCCGAACACCCCCCAGGAGGAAAAATACGTCCCCCATCTGCGCTGGCAGAACTGGCTGCGCCTGCTGGAGCTCACGAACGAGCCGGGCCTCGAGCGCATAAGCCACGTGATCTGGCCCGAGGCCGCGCCGCCTTTTCTGCTGGACAGCGACCCGGATGCCTTGGCGATGATCGCCGAGATCTTGCCGCCCTCGGCCACGCTAATGACGGGCGCGGTGCGGGTCGACCGCGCCAAGGGCGAGGACCAGCGTGGCACGCCCTATAACGCCTTCCAGGTCATCGACAATGTGGGGAAGGTGATGGCGACCTATGACAAGGCGCACCTCGTTCCCTTCGGCGAGTACCTGCCGTTTGCGGATTTTTTCGAGGCGATCGGCATCCGCAAGATCGTCGTCATCCCGGGATCCTTTGGAAGGGGACCAGGTCCCCGCACGATAAAACTGCCTGACGCGCCGCCCTTTGGACCACTCATCTGCTATGAGATTATTTTCCCCGGAGCCGTGACCGATCCCGCCGATCGGCCCCAATGGCTCATCAATGTCACCGATGACAGCTGGTTCAAGAACACCTCCGGCCCCCGCCAGCATCTCGTCATCGCCCGGGTGAGAGCGATAGAGGAAGGCCTTCCCGTCATCCGGGCCGCAAACACCGGAATTTCCGCCGTTATTGACGCCTATGGAAGAGTAAGGGCGCGAATAGACTATGGACGGCAGGGAATACTGGATGAATCCTTGCCCGTAGCGCTTTCCCTTACGATAGCTGTTAATCTTGGTGGTTATATTTTTGCAGCATTTTGTCTCAGTCTCTTGGGATGGGCCGTGTTTCTCGGGCGTAGAGCGACTCCGCAAGTTTGACCCCAGGGAACGAACCACATATAGGGATGTGCTTCCCATCCTCCAGTTGCGTATGGATTCTCTAAGTGGCCAAGAAACAAGGCAATCCTATCGACGCGCACGTTGGCGGCCGTGTCCGCCTGCGCAGAATGCTCATTGGCATGAGCCAGGAACGTTTAGGTGAGCTCTTAGGGCTCACCTTTCAGCAAGTACAAAAATATGAAAAGGGCGCCAATCGCATTGGTGCCGGCCGCCTCTTCCAGATGAGCCAAATATTGGGCGTGCCAGTGCAATTCTTTTTCGATGATCTCGCGGGACTGCCAGAAGGTTCTGGCCCCGGATTCGCCGAAAATGAGTCTGCGGCACCTTTTGTGATGGACTATGTGACAAGCCCCGAAGGGCTTCAGCTCAATCGCTATTTCTATCGCATCTCTGATCCCAAGGTCCGCCGCCGCATCGTCGAGCTCGTCAAGGAATTAGCGGGCAATGGCGAGGAAGAGACCGGCACGGCGAAATCCTGACAGCGCACTTCGCTTGACCCCGAGGTCGATCCTTGTCACAACGGCGCCCGCTTCCGCCCCGTTGTCCATGTCGGCACGGGTGAAAAGCGCTTTACCGCATCTCTATGGGAGGATCATCGCTTTGGCGCGTCGGAATTACATGTTCACGAGCGAGAGCGTCTCGGAAGGTCACCCGGACAAGGTCTGCGATCGAATCTCCGATGAGGTGGTGGACGCCTATTTCCGCTTTGGCCCTGACTATGGCTGGAATCCGAAGGATCTGCGCGTCGCCTGCGAGACGATGGCGACGACGAACAAGGTCGTGATCGCCGGCGAAACGCGCGGGCCCAAGGAGATCACGCGCGATCTCATAGCCCATATTGCGCGCCTCGCCATCAAGGACATCGGCTACGAGCAGGAAGGCTTCCACTGGGAAAGCGCCGACATTTCGGTTGTGCTGCACGGCCAGTCCATGCATATCGCGCAAGGCGTTGATGAGAAAGACAACAAGGACGTTGGCGCGGGCGACCAGGGCATCATGTTCGGCTATGCCTGCTCTGAGACGCCGGATCTCATGCCGGCGCCGCTCTATTATGCGCACAACATCTTGAGGCTGTTGAGCGAAGCGCGCCGCGCGAAGGAGGGCGACGCACGCCTCCTCGGCCCCGACGCCAAGAGCCAGGTCACAGTGCGCTATGTTGACGGCAAGCCGGTTGGCGCGACGCAAATCGTCGTCTCGACCCAGCACATCGATCCCAACCTATCCTCCTCCCAGGTGCGCGCGATTGTCGAGCCTTATGTAAAAAAGGCGCTGCCGGAGGGCTGGATTGGCAAGGATTGCGTCTGGCACGTCAATCCGACGGGCGCCTTTGTCATCGGCGGTCCTGATGGCGATGCGGGCCTCACCGGCCGCAAGATCATTGTGGACACCTATGGCGGCGCGGCCCCGCATGGCGGCGGCGCTTTCTCGGGCAAGGATCCAACCAAGGTCGACCGCTCGGCCGCCTATGCCGCGCGCCACCTGGCGAAGAACGTGGTCGCTGCCGGGCTTGCCGAGCGCTGCACGATCCAGGTCTCCTATGCGATCGGCGTTGCCGATCCGCTTTCTGTTTATGTGGACACGCACGGCACCGGAAAGGTCGAAGAGGACCGGCTGGAAAAGATCCTGCCGGAAATCGCCAGCCTGAAGCCCAGCCGCCTGCGCGAGCGCCTTGGCCTCAACCGGCCGATTTATGCGCGCACGGCCGCCTATGGCCATTTCGGTCGCGCGCCGCAGGCCGATGGCGGCTTCTCCTGGGAGAGGACCGACCTGATCGATGAGCTCAAGCGCGCCTTCTGAGAAGGCAGGGCCGCCGCGGGCGCAAGGGCCGCGGCGCAAGCTCTATGGCCGCCGCGTGGGGCACAGGCTGCGCGATCATCAGCAGGAGCTGATGGCGCAATTGCTGCCCCGCCTTGCGGTATCGCCCGACGTCGCGCGCGATCCCGCCGCCCTTTTCCCACAGGCATCCGAATTCTGGCTGGAAGTGGGCTCGGGCGGTGGAGAGCACGCGGCGGCGCAGGCGGCCGTCAACCCTGGGGTGGGGCTCATCGCCTGCGAGCCCTTCATCAACGGGATCGCCAAACTCCTCAGCCAGATCGAAGCGCAAGGACTTGCCAATATCCGCATTCACCAGGGCGACGCGCGTGACATCATCGACGCGCTGCCCGATGCGTGCATCGCGCGCGCCTTCGTGCTTTTTCCCGATCCATGGCCGAAGAAGCGCCATTGGAAGCGCCGCTTCTTCGCGCGGGAGAACCTTGCCGCCCTTGCCCGCGTGATGGCCCAACGGGCCGAGCTGCGGCTGGCGACTGACAAGCGCGACTATGCCGATTGGGCTCTTGAGGAGGTGGCGGCCGAGGGCAGTTTCGCAGCGGCCGCGCAAACCATGACGCGCCCCCTTTCCTGGCCGCCGACCCGGTATGAGACAAAGGCTCGTGCGGCGGGGCGGGATTGCACCTATTTGTCTTTCCTGCGCCGTCCCTGAGACTTGGCCGGAGCGCCGGCCGCAACGCGCTCTTGATTCTTGTTGAGAGGGCACGATATAGATATCGCGAGTACATCACTGGTCTGCCGGGTAATGCCGGTTGAAAAGTGGGACCCTTAAGACGGGCGCCCGCTTTTTTTATTACCGAAACGGGCACGCATGAGCATTGCCGAACGTGTAGCGGAATTGATCGCCCCCGCCGTCGAGAAGGCGGGGTTCGAGCTTGTCCGCGTACGGATGTTCGGCGGAACGCATACGTTGCAGGTCATGGCGGAGCGTCCCTCGGGCGAGATGAACATCGATGACTGCACGCAGCTCTCGGTGCTGATCTCGGAGCTGCTGGATGCCGCCGACCCGATTGCGAGCGAATATACGCTGGAGGTCTCCTCGCCCGGCATCGATCGCCCGTTGACGCGGGAGAAGGATTTTATCGCCGCGATCGGTCATGAGGCGCGCTTCGTGCTGAAGGAGCCGCTGGAAGGCGCCCGCCAGTTCAAGGCGGAGATTCAAGGCCTCGAGCGCGGATTGGTGAAGGCGGCGCTGAAAGGCGCGAAGGTGGGCACCATATTGAACATACCGCTTCCCGTGATCGACGAGGCAAAGCTCGTGCTCACGGGGAAGCTGATTGAGGAAACGGCGCGCCGCGCAAGGCCGCAAGCGCCGACTGAAGAGCTGCCGCGCGCGGATTTGCCCGCCCCGGCACGCAAGGAAAAGCCGAAAAGGAGTAAGACCCGATGACCGTCAGCGCGAACCGGCTGGAGCTGTTGCAGATCGCCGATGCGGTCGCCCGCGAGAAATCGATCGACCGCCAGGTCGTGATCCAGTCGATGGAAGAGGCCATTCAGCGCGCGGCGCGTTCGCGCTATGGCATTGAGAACGACATCCGCGCCGAGATCGACCAGAAGACGGGTGAGCTTCGTCTCTCCCGCTTCCTGCAGGTCGTCGATGTGATCGAGAATGACGCGACACAAATCGACATCGAGGAGGCAAAGGCCCGCAATCCCGCCGCGCAGGTCGGCGACTACATCACAGAGCCTCTGCCGCCGCTCGAATATGGCCGCATCGCCGCCCAGACGGCCAAGCAGGTCATCATGCAGAAGGTGCGCGACGCCGAGCGTGAGCGGCAATACGACGAATACAAGGACCGGATCGGCGAGATCATCCATGGCCTTGTGAAGCGCGTCGAATACGGAAACATCGTCGTCGATCTGGGCCGCGCCGAAGGGATCGTGCGCCGCGATGAATCGATCCCGCGTGAGGTTTTCCGCAACGGCGATCGCATCCGCGCCTACATCTATGATGTGCGCCGCGAGGCGAAGGGACCGCAGATCTTCCTCTCGCGCACCCATCCCCAGTTCATGGCCAAGCTGTTCGCGCAGGAAGTGCCGGAAATCTATGACGGCATCATCGAGGTGAAGTCGGTGGCACGCGATCCCGGCAGCCGTGCCAAGATCGCGGTTGTCTCCAAGGATTCATCGATCGACCCGGTCGGCGCTTGCGTGGGTATGCGTGGCAGCCGCGTGCAGGCCGTCGTCAATGAGCTGCAGGGCGAGAAGATCGACATCATCCAATGGTCGGCCGATGCCGCGACCTTTATCGTCAATGCGCTTGCGCCTGCCGAGGTGACGAAGGTCGTGCTCGATGAAGAGGCCGAGCGCATCGAGGTTGTGGTACCCGATGATCAGCTTTCGCTGGCCATCGGCCGGCGGGGTCAGAATGTGCGCCTTGCCTCGCAGCTCACCGGCTGGAACATCGACATCCTGACCGAGGCGGAGGAATCCGAGCGCCGCCAGGAAGAGTTCCGCACCCGCACCGCAATGTTCATCGATGCCCTCGCGGTCGACGAGGTGATCGCCCAGCTCCTCACCTCCGAAGGGTTCAGCTCCGTGGAGGAAGTGGCCTATATCGACCTCAACGAACTGGAAAAAATCGAAGGCTTTGACGAAAACATGGCAACTGAGCTCCAGCGCCGCGCGCTGAACTATATTGATCAGCGTAACGCCGCGCTCGACGCAAGAAGGCGCGAGCTGGGGGTTGAGGACGAGGTGGGCGAGATCCCCGGGCTGACGCCGCAGATGCTGGTGGCGTTGGGCGAGGGTGGTGTGAAGACGCTCGATGACCTTGCCGGCTGTGCGGTTGATGATCTCACCGGCTGGGTCGAGCGCAAGAATGGCGAGGAAAAGCGTGAGCCGGGCTTGCTTGAGGGTGAGGACATCACGGCGGCGGAGGCTGAGGCGATCATCATGGCGGCCCGCCGCCGCATGGGCTGGATCCCGGATGAGCCCGTGGCCGAGGAGCCGCAAGATACCGAGTGAGCAAGAACGACGAGGAAAACGCAGGCGATCAAGGCGAGGGGCGCGAGCGGCGCTGCATCGTTGATCACGCGGTGAAGGAGGAAGGCGATCTCGTCCGCTTCGTGATCGGCCCTGAGGGTGAGGTCGTCCCCGATATCGCGGCGCGCCTTCCCGGGCGTGGCATCTGGGTGACGGCCTCGCGCGCGGCGCTGGAGACGGCGGCAAAGAAGAACCTTTTCGCCAAGGCGGCCAAGGAGAGCGTCAAGGTCCCGAAAGATCTTGTAAACCTTGTGGCCGGTTTGCTGCACCGCCGGGTGCTTGAGTATCTGGGGCTGACAAGACGGGCCGGCCTCATCGTGGCGGGATTTACGAAGGTGGAAGCCGCGCTGAAGGATGTCCGCGCCAAGGGCCGGGTTATCGCGCTTTTGGAGGCAGCGGATGGCGCGATGGACGGCCTAAGAAAGCTTTCCGCGGTGGCGGCGCGGGAGCGGGGCGATTTGCCGGTTCTAAAGGTCGCAACGGCTGAGGAAATGGGCTTGGCGTTGGGACAGGGACTTGTGGTACATGCTGCGCTCTTCGATGGCGGTCTGGCGCGAAAACTCCTGAGCGAACTCAGGCGTCGCGACGGCATCGCCGCTCCGGCCCAAGGGCCGCACTGAATTTTAAGGCCATGGGCCGAATGCGAATTCCGGCTTGAAGGCCGGCTGCAGGACGTGAAAGGACCGGATGACGGACACGAAGGACACTGACGGGAAGGGTTCTGGCGGCCAGAAGCCGACGCTGACGCTTAAGCGCTCGCCCAATGACGCGGCGACCGTGCGCCAGAGCTTCAGCCATGGCCGCACCAAGCCCGTTGTGGTGGAAAAGAAGCGCAGCGTTGCCATCCCCGGCAAGCCGCAGGCGGCGGCGCCCGCGCCTGCGCCTGAAAAACCCAAGGCGGCCGAGCCGGCGCCGCAGCAGCCTCAGCCTCAGGCTCAGGCTCAGCCGAACCGGCACGGGACGACCCAGGTCCACACCCCGCGCGATGGCGGCCACGCCCGCCCGATGCCTCCCCGGCCTCAGCCCCTGCGGCCGGGCGGCATGGTGCTGCGCACGCTGACCGAAGACGAGAAGAACGCTCGCGGCCAGGCCCTGGCGGCCGCGCGCCTCGCCGAGCAGGAGGCGCGCCGCAAGGCCGAGGAAGACGCGCGCCTGCGTGCGGCTGAGGAAGAGCGCCTCGCCAAGGAACGTGAAGCCGCCGCCAAGCGCAAGGCTGAGGAAGACGCGCGCAAGGCGATGGAAGAAGAGATGAAGCGCCGCGCCGACACCGATACCGGGCGCCGCGCTGAGCCTGCCACGTCCGAGCGTCGGCCCGACGCACGCCCGGCATCCGCGGCCCCCGCTCCGGCGGCGCCGCCACGGGATCCTTTGACCCCCGTGCCTGTATCCTTGCGGCGCAATCTCAGTGTCACCGACGAGGACGAGGAAGGTGGCGCGAAAAAGGTGAGCGGCGGCAAGGTTCCCGCCAAGCCTGCGCCCGCGCGCACCAAGGCAGAGCCGCGCCGCCGCGACGCACGCCTCACCGTGACCCGCGCGCTTGAGGGCGAAGATGAGCGTGTGCGCTCGCTTGCCGCTTTCCGCCGCCGTACCGAGCGT
Organism: Alphaproteobacteria bacterium; assembly: GCA_013389115.1. GTDB lineage: Bacteria > Pseudomonadota > Alphaproteobacteria > Micropepsales > Micropepsaceae > JACADY01. The sequence continues at coordinate 38,269 of JACADY010000065.1, read as the reverse complement.
GAAAAGCGCGCATTGATGGCGCAGCAACAGCTGCCCGCCCCGCCGCGCGAAATCGTCGTGCCCGAGGCGCTGACCGTCCAGGAGCTCGCCAATCGCATGGCGCGCCGTGGTGTCGATGTCATCAAGGTGCTGATGAAGAACGGCCTCATGGTCACGATCAACGACGTGATCGACGGCGACATGGCGCAGATCGTGGCCGAGGAATTGGGCCACACTGTGAAGCGCGTCGCTGAATCGGACGTATTGACGGGCCTTGCCGGCGCCGAGGACACGGATGCGCAACTGCTCTCCCGCGCGCCTGTCGTCACCATCATGGGCCATGTCGATCACGGCAAGACCTCGCTGCTGGATGCGTTGCGTGAGACCGACGTTGCGGCGGGCGAGGCGGGCGGCATCACCCAGCATATCGGCGCCTATCAGGTGCAGTTGCCGGGCGGCGATCGCATTACCTTCCTCGACACGCCGGGCCATGCGGCGTTCACCGCCATGCGCGCCCGCGGCGCCAAGGTGACCGATATCGTGGTGCTCGTCGTCGCCGCCGATGACGGCGTCATGCCGCAGACGATCGAGGCGATCGCGCACGCCAAGGCCGCGGGCGTTCCCCTCATCGTCGCCGTCAACAAGATCGATAGGCCCGACGCCAATCCGCAGCGTGTGAAAAGCGAACTACTCCAGCACGAGATCGTGGTGGAGGATCTGGGCGGCGACACCCAGGTGGTTGAAGTGTCGGCGATCAAGAAGACCAATCTCGACAAGCTGGAAGAGGCGATCCTCCTTCAGGCCGAGGTCCTGGACCTGAAGGCGAATCCCAACCGCCCCGCCGATGGCGCGGTCATCGAGGCCAAGCTTGACAAGGGCCGCGGGCCGGTTGCGACCGTGCTCGTTCAGCGCGGCACGCTGCGCGTCGGCGATATCGTCGTTGCGGGCACCGAATGGGGCCGCGTGCGCGCCCTCCAGAACGAGCGCGGCGAAGCCCTGAAAGAGGCAGGTCCCGCGACGCCCGTCGAAATCCTTGGCCTCACCGGCGTGCCGGAGGCGGGCGATGAGCTCGTCGTCGTCGAGGCTGAATCCCGCGCGCGCGAAGTGACCGAATATCGCGCCCGCATGCGCCGTGAAAAGCGCGCCAAGGCCGTCGCGCGCACGTCGCTCGATCAGCTCGTGCAGCAGAAGGAAGGCGAGCGCAAGGTCCTCCCTGTCGTCATCAAGGGCGATGTGCAGGGCTCTGTCGAAGCGATCGCGGGCGCCCTCAATCAGCTCGCAACGGGCGAGGTCGCGGCTCAGGTCCTGCAGCAGGGCGTTGGCGGCATCACCGAATCCGATGTGACCCTCGCTCAGGCGTCGGGCGCGGCGATCATCGCCTTCAACGTGCGTGCCCATGCCGAGGCGCGCGAGCGGGCCAAGCGCGACGGCGTCGACATCCGCTATTACTCGATCATCTACAACATCATCGATGACGTGAAGGCGGCGCTTTCGGGCCTCTTGTCGCCGACCTTGCGCGAAACGTTCCTGGGCAATGCCGAAATCCTAGAGATCTTCAACATCTCCAAGGTGGGCAAGGTTGCGGGCTGCCGCGTGACGGAAGGCGTCGTGCGCCGTGGCGCCAAGGTGCGCCTCATCCGCGACAAGATCGTCATCCACGAGGGCAAGCTCTCGACGCTCAAGCGCTTCAAGGACGAGGTCAAGGAGGTCCAGGCCGGCATGGAATGCGGCATGGCCTTTGAAGACTATCAGGACATGCGCCAGGGCGACATCATCGAGTGCTTCGACGTCGAAGAGATCCAGCGCACGCTGTGACGCGCATCTCTCCCTCTGAAAGGTGAGGAGGGCGTAAACATGCCCCGTCCATCGCATCATCGCCCGCAAGGGCCCTCCCAGCGCCAGTTGCGCGTGGCCGAGGAGATCCGCCGCATCATGGTGGAGATCTTCAACCGCGCCCATTGGCGCGAGCCCGTGCTCATCAACACCGCGATCACGGTGACGGCCGCGCGCATCTCGCCCGACCTGAAGAACGTGACCATTTTCTGCATGCCGCTTGGCGGCGCGCATGTGGATGAAGTGATCGCGGCGCTGAACCGTTCCAAGGGCTATCTGCGCGGTGAACTCGGTCACGCGATCAGCCTGCGCCATGTACCGGATTTGCGCTTCGCCGAGGACCGCTCCTTTGAGGAGGCGCAGCATATCGAGGAGCTCTTGCGCACCGAACGCGTCCGCCGCGATCTGGCGGCGAAGGGCAAGGACGAGCAGGAGTAGACATGGCCCGCCGGAAAAAGGGAGACCCCGTCCATGGCTGGGTCGTGATTGATAAACCGGCCGGGCTTACCTCGACCGATGTCGTTACCCGCGTCCGAAGGGCCTTGAATGCGCAAAAGGCGGGTCACGCGGGCACGCTTGACCCCTTGGCGACCGGCATTCTCGCCGTGGCACTCGGCGAGGCGACAAAGACGATCCCCTTCGTCATGGACGCCGAGAAGGTCTATCGCTTCACCGTGCGCTGGGGAGAGGCCCGCGCGACCGACGACGCCGAGGGCGAGGTGGTGGCAACATGCGACAAGCGCCCCTCGCGCGAGGAGATCCTCATCGCCCTGCCGGAATTCACAGGTGAGATCGCGCAGGTCCCGCCCGCCTTTTCGGCGGTCAAGGTGGATGGCGAGCGCGCCTATGACCTCGCCCGCGCCGGCGAGACGGTGGAGCTGAAAGCGCGGCCTGTCTGGATCGGCGAGATCTTGATCATCGCGCAACCCGACGCCGACCATGCCGAGTTCGAAATGCTTTGTGGGAAAGGCACTTACGTGCGCTCCTTTGCCCGTGATCTGGCCCAAAGGCTTGGCACTGTGGGCCATGTGAGCGCCCTGCGGCGCCTGCGCGCGGGCCCCTTTAGCGAGGACCAGGCGATTTCGCTGGATAATTTTATGACTTCTGCTAGAAGTCCCGACGGCCAAACGGCCCTCCTCCCGCTGAAGACCGCGCTGGACGACATCCCGGCCCTGGCCGTGGCGGAGGGGGACGCAGCCCGCTTGCGGAGCGGGCAGTCCGTTTTGGTGCGTGGACGGACGTTCATCGAGGCGCAGCAGCTCATCGAGGACGGCGGCGTCCCTGTGGTGCTCGCAACGGGCCTGCGGGGCGATCCGATCGCTTTGACCGAGCTCGACCGCGGCGAATTGCGGCCCGTTCGCGTGTTCAACCTTTCGACCGCATGAAGGAGCCCCGATGTCGCTGACGACCGAACGCAAGCAAGAGGTCATTGCGGCCTATGCCACCAAACCCGGCGACACAGGTTCGCCCGAAGTGCAGGTGGCCGTATTGACCGAGCGCATTACCTCGCTCACCGATCACTTCAAGGCCCATGCGAAGGACAATCACTCGCGCCGCGGCCTCATCAAGATGGTGTCCCAGCGCCGCCACCTCCTCGACTATTTGAAGGCGAAGGACCGCGCGCGCTATGAGGCACTGATCGGGCGGCTTGGCCTGCGCCGCTAAGACCACGCACCACATGAATCATTTCGGCCCCCGTAAGACCCGCCCCGTTCTTCGCAAGGAAGAAGGGGCGGGCTTGCGGGGTGCTGGCCTATTGTGCCTGCCACGTTTTTGCCTTCGGGTTCACCTAGAGCAACGTGTGGAAAAGCATGTCCCCGCGAAGCCGGGGATGGAACCGGTTTTCCGCAAGACGTTGCGACAATTGAAGGAGAGTGAGCGGCGTGACGATTCCTCGTTACAGGCCGACGCTCTAGCCTGGAGCGGCATGACGTTTGAGGGGGCACTGGCAAACCGATCTGCACAACGAGTTTCATCGCGAATGAACGCGGGAAAGAGCCGCGGCAATCCGGCCGCGGATGGTAAAGGACTGAAAGACGATGTTCGATATTCAACGCAAGGAGATGGAGTGGGGCGGCCGCAAGCTCACGCTTGAGACGGGCCGCATGGCGCGCCAGGCTGACGGCGCCGTGTTCGCGACCTACGGGGAGACGGCGGTGCTCGCGACGGTAGTCGCGGCGAAAAGCCCGAAGCCCGGCGTGGACTTCTTCCCCCTGACCGTCAATTACCAGGAAAAATTCTACGCCGCCGGCAAGATCCCTGGCGGTTTCTTCAAGCGCGAGGGACGCCCGACCGAGGTGGAGGTGCTCACCTCCCGCCTGATCGACCGGCCGATCCGTCCGCTCTTCGTCGAAGGCTTCTATAACGAGACGCAGGTCATCGTGACCGTGCTCAGCCACGATCTGGAGAACGATCCCGCGATCCTCTCGTTGATCGCGGCCTCAGCCGCGCTCACGATTTCAGGCGTGCCCTTCCTTGGCCCAATCGGCGCGGCGCGGGTTGGTTACATCAACGGCGAGTACAAGCTCAATCCGCAAGTGGATGAGATGTCCGAATCGGCGCTCGACCTTGTCGTCGCCGGCACGCAGGAAGGCGTGCTGATGGTCGAATCCGAGGCAAAGGAGCTGTCCGAGGACGTAATGCTCGGCGCCGTCACCTTCGGCCACAAGGCCATGCAGCCCGTGATCGACATGATCATTGCGCTTGCCGAGCGTGCGGCGAAGGAGCCGCGCGATGTGCCGCAGAACGACTATTCCGCCACCAAGGCAAAGATGACGGCAATGGCGAAGGATGGCCTTCGTGCCGCTTATCAGGAGCGCCAGAAGCAGGCGCGTCACGACAAGATCGACGCCATCCGCGCGAGCCTCGAAGCCGAGTTTGCGGGCGAAGGCAAGCTCGACAGCCTCACCTTCGGCAAGCTCTTCAAGGCGCTCGAAGCCGATATCGTGCGCAACGGCATCCTCGACACAGGTTCGCGCATCGATGGCCGTGACACAAAGACGGTGCGCCCGATCCTCTCGCAGGTGGGCGTGCTTCCGCGCACGCATGGCAGTGCGCTCTTCACGCGCGGCGAGACGCAGGCCCTGGTGGTCGCGACCCTTGGCACCGGCGATGATGAGCAGATGATCGACGCGCTCGAGGGCAAGTACAACGAGCACTTCATGCTGCACTACAATTTCCCGCCCTTCTCGGTCGGTGAAACGGGCCGCATGGGCTCGCCCGGCCGGCGCGAAGTGGGCCACGGCAAGCTTGCCTGGCGCGCCATTCGTCCCATTCTTCCGGGTAAGGATCAATTCCCCTACACGCTGCGTGTCGTCTCCGAGATTACGGAGTCGAACGGCTCCTCCTCGATGGCGACGGTCTGCGGCTCCTCGCTTGCGCTCATGGACGCAGGCGTGCCGCTGAAGCGTCCCTGCGCGGGCATCGCGATGGGCCTCATCAAGGAGGGTGACCGCTTTGCCGTCATCTCCGACATTCTGGGCGATGAGGACCACTTGGGCGACATGGACTTCAAGGTTGCGGGCACCGAGGCGGGCGTGACGGCGCTTCAGATGGACATCAAGATCACCTCGATCACCGAGGCGATCATGCGCCAGGCCTTGGATCAGGCAAAGGATGGGCGCCTGCACATCCTGGGCGAGATGGGCAAGGCGCTGAACACCGCACGGACCGAGCTTGGCGCCCATGCGCCGCGCATCGAGGTGATGAACATCCCGACCGACAAGATCCGCGAGGTCATTGGCTCGGGCGGAAAGGTCATCCGCGAGATCGTTGAAAAGACGGGCGCCAAGATCGATATCCAGGACGATGGCACGGTGAAGATTGCCAGCGCGGACGCTGAATCGATCCTGGCCGCACAGAAATGGATCAGGTCGATCGTGGCCGAGCCCGAAGTGGGTGAGATCTACGAAGGCAAGGTCGTGAAGGTCATGGATTTCGGCGCCTTCGTGAACTTCTTTGGCGCGCGCGACGGCCTCGTCCATATCTCTCAGCTTGCCAAGGCACGCGTGGCCAAGGTGGGCGACGTCGTGAAGGAAGGCGACAAGGTCTGGGTCAAGCTGCTGGGCTTTGATGATCGCGGCAAGACCCGTCTGTCGATGAAGATCGTCGATCAGGCGACGGGCAAGGAACTGCCGCCCGACCCGAACGAGCCTGAGGAAACGATGGACGAGGGACAAGGCGGTGGCGGTGGTGAGCGCCGCGAACGCCGTCCCCGCCGCCGGGAAGGTTGATCGGCCTCCCTCCCTCTCCTTGCACAGGGGAGGGAGGGGCGCGTATCAAACCTCCGTGGAGCCGGCCAATGCCCACTGTGTCTGGCTACACATTTTTCGATACGGCGATCGGCATTTGCGCGATCGCATGGAGCGGCGCGGGCATATGCGGCGTGATGCTCCCTGAGCGCGATGAAGCCGTGCTGCGCGAGCGTCTGCGCCGCCGTCATGCCGAAGCGCGCGAATGCCCCCCCCCGCAAGCAGAGGCCGCCGACGCCATCGCTGGCATAACGGCACTTCTCTCTGGCAAGGACTCGGATCTTGGGGCCATCCGCATCGACCTTGAGGGCAGGGACGCGTTCCAGTTCCGCCTCTATGCGCTGGCGCGTGCAATCTCGCCCGGGCGCACCCGAACCTATGGCGAGTTAGCCGAGGAACTGGGGGGCATCGGCCTCTCCCGCGCGGTGGGCCAGGCCATGGGCGCCAATCCCGTCCCTATCATCGTACCCTGCCACAGGGTCCTCGCCGCGAAGGGGAAGATGGGCGGCTTCTCGGCGCCGGGCGGCGCGGCGGTTAAGCGTCGCATCCTCGAGATCGAACGCGCCGCCTTCCCCGACCCATCGCGGCTGCTCTAAAGCGCGTCTCGGCGAAGCATGTCCCCGCGAAGGCGGGGATGGGCACCGGTTCGCCGTAAAGAAGCGCGACCGACAAATACTTGCGATCATTTCCCGATTCAATTTGATCGGGCAATGCTCTAACGCCGCAACTCCATCAGGTCGAAGGTCGATTCATAGTGCGGCAGGGGAAACTCAAGTCGCATCGTCTGCGCATCGACCCGGACCAGATAGGCAACTTCGTTGTGCAATGTGAAGCTCGGGTCTGTTTCCGGCGGCTCCATCGGATCGTAGGCCACTTGCGGCTCGTCATTGACGCTGCGTCCGCCGAGCGGCACAAAGCGCGTCGCACTTTCCATGAAGAGCACGCCCGACACGCGTTGCGAACCTGAAATCTTCTCGAAGAAATAGGATCCGTCGGACCGTTTCGTTACGCGGCATTTGAACCAGCCATAGCGCACGAAGGTTGCGAACTCACCGCCAATCTTCGTGGTCCGGCAGCGCCAGTCTCCTGCGATGTCCTGGGAAAGCACTGGCACCGCCGGCGCATTGAGCAGGGCTTCGGCATCCGCCATGTGTTCGATGATGTCCGGCGCGGGCGTCACTTGCGACCATGCGGTCTTGAGCGCTTCGTCCCGCGCTTCCAGCCGTGCGAGGTCTTCTTCGCTGATGATCGTGCGCCAGGCTGGTTGGCTTTCAGCCGAGGCGGCCGAGTGAGCAAGAACGAGCACCGCCGCTGCAAGGATCAGGCGCATCATGCACTCGCGTCCTGGTTCTGCGCGGGCGCCGGCTGGCCGTTGCCGTTGCCATTGCCTTCGATTGTGCCGGGCAGGGCTTCGGCTGCGCCCATTGCCTTCAACTCCGCGGTCGAGGGCATGCCGGCGATATTGAAGCCGGCATCGACGAAGTGGACTTCACCCGTGACGCCCGCTGAGAGATCCGAGAGAAGATAGAGCGCCGCGCCGCCGACATGGTCGAGCTCGACGGTCTTCTTCAGGGGCGACTGCACCTTGTTCCATTTGAAGACGAGCCGTGCATCGCCGATCGCCGAGCCCGCAAGCGTGCGCATCGGGCCTGCGCTGATCGCATTCACCCGCACGCCGTCGCGGCCGAGATCGGCAGCCAGATAGCGCACGCTCGCCTCCAGCGCCGCCTTGGCGACGCCCATGACGTTATAGTTCGGCATCACCCGCTGCGCGCCGAGATAGGTGAGCGTGAGCAGCGAGCCGCCCTGGGGCATCAGCGCATGGGCGCGCCGCGCAATATCGGTGAAGGAATAACAAGATATGTCCATGGAGCGCAGGAAGTTTTTGCGCGTCGTATCGACATAGCGGCCCTTCAGCTCATTCTTGTCCGAATAGGCAATGGCGTGCACGACGAAATCGAGCTGCTTCCACCGCCGCTCCAATTCACTGAACACGGTTTCAAGGCTCTGCTCGTCCTCGACATCGCATGGCAGAATGACATCGCTGCCAAGCGACGCGACGAGCGGCTTCACCCGCTTGCCGAAGGCCTCGCCCTGATAGGTGAAGGCCATCTCCGCGCCATGTGCCGCCAAGGTCCGCGCGATCCCCCACGCGATCGAATGATCATTGGCAACCCCCATGACGAGGCCGCGCTTCCCGCTCATCAGCTTCATAGCCAGCCCCATCGTCCCCTTAACACTCGCATCGACAGCGCCACGCCGCGCACCCCTCGAAACGCTCAAAGACGAGCGAAGCGTTTGTGCCCCCAAAGCCGAAGCTGTTGGAAAGGACGGCGCCGATTTTTGCATTGTCGATCCGGCTGCGGGCGATCGGCATGTCCGCGATCTCTGGATCGATTTCCTCGATATTGGCACTTGCCGCGATGAATTGGTTCTGCAGCATGAGGATGGAGTAAATGGCCTCATGCACCCCCGCCGCGCCTTGCGAATGCCCCGTTAAGGATTTCGTGGCGCTGATGGGCGGCACCCGCGCGCCGAAGACTTCGCGGATCGCCTTGATTTCGGGGATATCACCAACGGGTGTCGAGGTCGCGTGCGGATTGATGTAGTCGATGGGCCGGGCGGCGGTGGCAAGCGCCATTTGCATGCACCGTGCGGCGCCCTCGCCCGAAGGGGCGACCATGTCCGCGCCGTCGGCGGTTGCGCCATAGCCGGTAAGCTCGGCATAGATCTTGGCGCCCCGCGCCTTGGCATGTTCGAGTTCTTCAAGGACCAGGATGCCGCCGCCCCCGGAAATGACGAACCCGTCGCGGTTCTTGTCATAGGCTCGGCTCGCCTTCTCCGGCGTGTCGTTGTAACGGGACGACATGGCGCCCATGGCATCGAAAAGAACCGAGAGCGACCAGTCGAGCTCTTCGCCGCCGCCTGCGAACATCACATCCTGTTTGCCCCATTGAATGAGTTCAAAGGCATTGCCGATGCAGTTGGCCGAGGTCGCGCAGGCCGAGCTGATCGAATAATTGACGCCCTTGGTCTTGAACCAAGTGGAGAGATTAGCCGAGCAGGTTGACGACATTGCCTTGGGGACCGCGAACGGCCCGACCTTTTTCGGTCCCTTTACGGGCTCGCTGCGCGCGGTATCTGCCGCCGCGACGATGGCTCTGGTGGAAGGTCCGCCCGAGCCCACGATCAGGCCGGTGCGGATGTTCGACACATCGTTGGGCGTAAGGCCCGCGTCCTGAATGGCCTGGTTCATCGCGATCCAGGCATAGGCCGCGCCATCGCCCATGAAGCGCCGGGCCCGGCGGTCGACGGCGGCATCGAGGTCGATTTTGAGATCGCCGTGCACCTGGCTGCGGAAGCCCATCTCGCGATAGACGGGCGAAAGCGTGATGCCAGAGCGCGTCTCCCGCAGCGAAGCGGTCACTTCCTGCGCGTTGTTTCCGATGGAGGAAACGATCCCAAGGCCGGTGACCACAACACGTCGCATGGTGTTTCCTTCACGATCGGGCCGCGTCCGGCGCGCGGCGTGTTTCTCTTATGGACCCGCAGCGAGAGAAGCGGACATACGCCCCCTGCCGGATGGGGTGCCTCACGCGGTTTGCAGGCTTCCCGTGTCCTTGAACAGGCCGACCCGCAGGTCCTTCGCCTCATAGATGGGATTGCCATCGACGCACATCACCCCGTCGGCGATGGCAAGCACCAGCCGGCGCATGATCACGCGCTTCAGATTGATGATATAGCTGGCGGACTTGGCGGAAGGCAGAACCATGCCGCTGAACTTAACTTCGCCGACACCGAGCGCGCGGCCGCGCCCTTGTGCCCCCATCCAGCCCAGAAAAAAGCCCAGCGTCTGCCACATGGCATCAAGGCCAAGGCAGCCCGGCATGACCGGATCGCCCTCGAAGTGGCATTTGAAGAACCAAAGGTCGGGCTTGACGTCGAATTCGGCCCGGATCTCGCCCTTGCCGTGCGCACCGCCCTCATCCGAGATATGGGTGATCCTGTCGATCATCAGCATGGGGGGCATCGGCAATTGGGCATTGCCGGGACCGAACATTTCTCCCTTGGCGCAGGTGATCAGGCTTTGAAAGTCGAAACTGGAGAGCCGCTTGACGGCTGAAGTGAGGCTAGAAGCTGCGGTATGCATGGCGTCCAGGGGGTTGGGGACCGTTACAAAGGATGGCGAACCTGCCGAACTGATAGCGCACTTTGCGCGACCATGCACGCCGCCGCAAGCAGCGCTTCGTCCAAGGGAGTGCAGGTGTATAAGAACTGTTCAAAACTACTGGCGCACCCTATATGATCATGTGGTGAAATGAGAACGAGGACAGACCTGCCCGGAGAACGGGCATTTCTGCAGGGTGAAAGTGAATGGCGTTGGAGAGGCCCTTTACACAGGCTTTGGTGAGGCTGCGGGATGCTGGGCTGCGCCCTACCCGTCAGCGTTTGGCGCTTTACAAGCTTCTGTTTGAGCAGGGCGACCGCCATGTGACGGCTGAGGCGTTGCAGGCTGAGGCCGCCCGGGCAGGGATCAAGGTGTCGCTCGCGACCATTTACAACAGCCTGCACCAGTTTACGGAGGCTGGGCTCTTGCGTCAGGTGGTGGTGGACGGCGCAAAAACCTATTTCGACACCAACACCAGCGATCATCACCATTTCTATTATGAGGGCGACGGGATGTTGTCTGACATCCCGGGTGAGGGTGTTCAAGTCGCGGGCTTGCCCGAGGCGCCTTCAGAGGCCGAGGTGGAGCGCATCGATGTGATCGTGCGTCTGAAAAGGCGGCATCGTCACTAAGTCGCAATCTCTTGGAATCGCTACAGTTATATCTGCAACTTATTGACTAATATCATTATTAGCGTAGGCTAATTCGATACGATTCGGGCGGTTGAGACCGCGATGAACGGGGCTGCCGCTCTTAATTTTGCTGGAGGGTCGATTTGTGAAGCTCGCAAGCTCGAAGACGCATGAAAACCTGAAATATGCCTTTGCCGGCGAAAGCCAGGCGAATCGCCGCTATCTCTATTTCGCGCAGAAAGCGGACGTGGAGGGCTATAACGATGTGGCGGCGGTGTTCCGCTCCACGGCGGAAGGCGAAACGGGCCATGCCCATGGCCACCTCCAGTTCATGGAAGAAGTGGGCGATCCGGCAACGGGCCTGAAGATTGGCGGCACGGCGGATAACCTCAAGGCGGCGATTGCGGGCGAGACGCACGAATACACCGACATGTATCCGGGCATGGCGCGGACCGCGCGTGAAGAGGGCTTCGACGAAATCGCGGATTGGTTCGAGACGCTGGCAAAGGCCGAGAAGAGCCACGCGGGCCGCTTCCAAAAGGCCCTCGACAGCCTCGCCTGAGGGACTTGCCCAAAGTTGGGCCGCGAAGATCCCGGCCGGCGCGTCCGGCCGGGTGACATATGCCCCCGATCTCAACAATCTTAACCTCGCCCTCGGCGGAAGCGTTTTCAGATCCGCTTCCGTGGGCGAGCGGCTGAGGAGCCCATTGGCCATGCGCGAAGGCTCGCTTGACGCCCCCACCCGCCATCCAATCGATTGGCAAGACCCAGATTTCCTGAACGTTGAGAAGATCAACGAAGAACTGGAACGGGTCTTCGACATTTGTCACGGCTGCCGCCGCTGCTTCAATTTGTGCGAGAGCTTTCCGCGCCTCTTCGACCTTGTCGACAATGCGCCCTCAGGCGAGCTCGATACGGTCGCCAAGGAGGACTACGCCAAGGTCGTCGAAGCCTGCACGCTCTGCGACATGTGCTTCATGACGAAGTGCCCTTATGTGCCCCCGCATGAATACGATCTCGACTTCCCGCATTTGATGCTGCGCGCCCGGATGGCTGAGGTGAAGGCGGGTAAAACGAATGCGACAGCGCGCCAGCTGGCGGAGATGGATCGCAATGGCCGCCTCCTGGCGCTGGTCGCGCCCATCGCCAATTGGGTGAGCGCGAAGGGTAACTCCCTGACGCGGCCGTTGCTCGAATCGGTGCTGGGCATCGACAAGGATGCCGCGCTGCCCAAGTTCCACACCCGCACCTTCATCATGGCGAACCGCGGCGACCCGCTCACGCCGAACCCGGCTGCGCCAGCTTTTGGCAAGCGCAAGGCCGTGCTCTTCGCGACCTGCTATGTGAACTACAACAAGCCATCGACCGGCCTTGCTGCGCGCGCGGTCCTCAACCACCTGGGTGTGGAGACGCGCGCCGAATATCCTGGCTGCTGCGGCATGCCCTTCCTTGAGCAGGCAGAGCTGGAACGTGTTGCAGAACAGGCAAGGAAGGTGTCGGCGGCGCTACGTCCCTTGATTGACGAGGGCTATGACATCATTGCCCTGACCGCCTCCTGCGGCCTCATGTTCAAATATGAATGGCCCCTGATCCTGCCAAACGATGCGAACGTGAAGGCGCTGTCGAAGGCGGCCTATGACATCGACCAGTATGTCGTCGACATCGCAAAAAAGGATGGCTTGCCAGAAGGCCTCAAGCGCATTGAAGGCGGTGTAACCGTTCACCTTGCCTGTCACGCGCGCGCGCAGAACATCGGCCAGAAGGCGGTCGAGATGCTGCGCCTCGCGCCCGGCACCGAGGTCGATGTGATTGAGCGCTGCGCGGGCCACGGTGGCACTTTCGGCGTCCTGAAGGAAACACGGGTGTGCGCAACCAAGGTTGGCACGCCCGCCTTCCGTCAGGCGGTCAAGGGCGGCAAGGCCCATCTCGTCTCTGATTGTCCGCTTGCAGCAAAGCACATCCTTGAGGGCGCGCAAGGCATGGCGGCGCAAAGGGGTGAAACCTTCCTGCCCGAAACGGCGGAGCACCCGATCGAAATCTTCGCCAAGGCCTATGGATTGATGGAGTGAGCACCATGAGCGAAGCGGCCCGTCGGATCACGCCCGCCGACATCATGCCAATGGCGGACTATGCCAAGGTGAGGAAGGAGCGCCGTGCCGCGCTGCTGCCCACCAAGAAATTGCGCCGCATCGAGGTTGGCCCCTTCGCCACCTTCTATTTCGAGAACTACGCCACCATGTGGCTTCAGGTTCATGAGATGCTCTTTATCGAGCAGGGCGGCGCAGCGCAGATCGAGGATGAACTGCGCGCCTATAATCCGCTGATCCCGCAGGGGCATGAGTTGATCGCCACGATGATGCTGGAGATCGATGATCCCATCCGCCGCACCAATGTGCTGGCGCGGCTGGGCGGTGTTGAGGGTCATATTTTCCTCGATATCGGCGGCAAGCGGATCATGGCCGTGCCCGCCGATGATGTGGAGCGCACGACGCCCGATGGCAAAACCTCTGCCGTGCACTTCATGCACTTTCCGATCGATGCCGAGGCAAGGCGCCGCCTGCTCGACCCCTCGCTCACTGCGATCCTCGGGATCGATCATCCCAATTACGGCCACATGGCGCTGTTGAGCACGGCCTCGCGCGAGGAATTGGCAAAGGACCTCACCTGAGCCCATAAAGGATAAGGCCGACGGCACAAAGGCCCAGCAGCCTGTGCGGTATGGCATTAATCAATCCGGCATCTGGACTTTGATGGCTTCCCTATTGCGCGGCCTGGGCTTAAACACGCTGAGTCCTTGCCGCTTTGAAGAGGAGTATCCCCGTGTCCGCCGCTGCTCACCCGAACGAAATCCGCATCACCTTGCCCGACGGCCTGGTGCGGACGTTCACGCGCGGCGTCACCGGGGCGGAGATCGCGGCCGCCATCGGCCCTGGCCTTGCCAAGGCGGCGCTGGCCGTGAAACTCGATGGCAAGCTTGTCGATCTTGACCTGCCGATCCTGCACGACGCGGCCATCGCGATCGTGACGCGGAAGGACGAGGCGGACGCGCTCGACCTCATTCGCCACGACACCGCCCATTTGCTGGCCCAGGCGGTGCAGGCGCTATTCCCCGGCACCCAGGTGACCATCGGCCCCAATATCGAGGACGGGTTCTTCTACGATTTCGCCCGCAATGAGCCCTTCACGCCCGAGGATCTGCCCAGGATCGAGGCGAAGATGAAGGAACTGGTCGCCGCCGACCTGCCCACCCGCCGCGAGGTGTGGGACCGCGAGCGCGCCATCGCGCACTTCAAGGCGATCGGCGAGCACTACAAGGCGGAGATCATCGCCGATCTCCCCACGACGGAAGACATCAAGGTCTATTTCCATGGGGACTGGCACGACCTGTGCCGTGGTCCGCATTTGATGTCATCGGGCAAGATCGGCACCGCCTTCAAGCTGATGAAAATCTCAGGCGCCTATTGGCGGGGTGATGCCAAGAACGCCCAGCTTCAGCGCATTTACGGCACCGCCTGGCGCGACGAGAAGGAGCTGTCCGCCTATCTAACCCGGTTGGAAGAGGCGGAAAAGCGCGATCACCGCAAACTCGGCCGCGAGATGGATCTCTTCCACGTGCAGGAAGAGGCGGTGGGTCAGGTCTTCTGGCATCCCAAGGGCTACACGCTCTACCGGACCTTGGAGAACTATATCCGCCGCAAGATCGCCGATGCCTATGTCGAGGTGAAAACCCCGATGCTGCTCGACCGCACCTTGTGGGAGCGCTCGGGCCATTGGGCGAAGTACCGCGAGAACATGTTCCTGGCCGAGGTCGAGGACGAGAAGAAGATTCTGGCCGTCAAGCCGATGAACTGCCCCGGCCATGTGCAGATCTTCAACCAGGGCCTCAAATCCTATCGCGACCTGCCCATCCGCATGGCCGAGTTCGGCTCCTGCCACCGTTATGAGCCCTCCGGCGCGCTCCATGGCATCATGCGCGTGCGCGGCTTCACCCAGGACGATGCGCATATTTTCTGCGTGCCGGAGCAAATGACCGAAGAGGCCATCCGCGCCAGCGAACTGATCTTCGAGGTCTACCGGGAACTGGGCTTCGAGAATGTCTCGGTCAAGCTCTCGACAAGGCCAGAGAACCGCATCGGTTCGGACGAGGTCTGGGACCGGGCCGAGGCCGACCTGGCGCTGGCTTGCGACCGCATGGGCGTGCCTTATACGCTGAACCCGGGCGAGGGCGCCTTCTATGGCCCCAAGCTTGAATTCACGCTGACCGACGCGATCGGCCGCGGCTGGCAGTGCGGCACGGTTCAGGTAGATTTCAACCTGCCCGAACGCTTCGAGGCGGAATATGTGGCCGAGGACGGCTCGCGCCAGCGCCCCGCCATGCTGCACCGCGCCGTACTGGGCTCGATGGAGCGCTTCATCGGCGTGCTGATCGAGCACTACGCGGGCAAATTCCCGCTCTGGCTCGCCCCCGTGCAGGCCGTGGTCGCCACCATCGTCTCGGACGCGGAGGACTATGCCAAGGATGCGGTGAAGGCCCTGCGCAAGGCCGGCATCCGCGCCGAAGCCGATCTGCGCAACGAAAAGATCAACTATAAGGTACGCGAGCACTCCCTCGCCAAGGTGCCCGCGCTGTTGGTCGCAGGCAAGAAGGAGGCGGCCGAGGGCACGATCTCGATCCGCCGTTTGGGCAGCGAGAAGCAGGAGACGATGCCGCTCAAGGATGCGATCGCCCTCCTCGCGGCCGAGGCGACGCCACCGGACCTGCGCGAGTGATCGGGGGGCTTGCCCGAAGCCCTGTTCCCCATTACCTCTAAGACCTGCGTTCGCTTGCGTTTGGCAAGGGAATGCGTTCGCTCGAAAGGAATCCCCCCGCGCCCATGCTAAGCACCGAACCTCTGGCGCCGGCGGGCTCTGGGGCGGCGTTTTCCGCTTGCGGCGCGTGATAAAAGGAGAAGACCCATCGTTCGCCGACCCAATTCTGCTGCACCCGCGCCCGCAAGCAAAGACGGCCCGCGTGTGAACCACGAAATCACCGCCTTTGAAGTGCTGGTCATCGATGATGACGGCGAGAAGCGCGGAATCATGAAGAAGATCGAGGCGATCAGGCTTGCGGAAGAGGAAGGTTTCGACCTCGTCGAGGTTGCGCCTCAGTCGCGCCCACCCGTTTGCCGCCTGATGGATTTCGGCAAGTTCAAGTATGAGCAGCAGAAAAAGGCCGCCGAAGCCCGCAAGAAGCAGAAGGTGATCGAGATCAAGGAGCTGAAAATGCGCCCCGCGATCGATGATCATGACTATGAGGTCAAGCTGAAGGCCGCCAAGCGCTTCTTCGAGGAAGGCGACAAGGTCAAGTTCACGCTGCGCTTCCGCGGTCGCGAAATGCAGCACCAATATCTCGGCATGGAACTGCTCGACCGCATCAAGAAGGAACTCGACCCCATCGCCAAGGTCGAGCAGGACGCCAAGCTCGAAGGCCGTCAGATGATGATGGTCCTCGCGCCGAAATAGGCCTTTTCGGCCTTTGCGTTCAAGCCCGGCCGCGCCGCCCGAACGCCTTGCGCGCGGGCCCGCGCGGCGTCGGCGTCCAGCTCGTCAGGGAAGATGCGGGCGCCGCTGCGGCAACGGAGGCAGGAGCGCGGGTGATCGTCCGCAGCGCGTCGGCGGGTGTGTCTGACACGGGCTCCGCCTCGGGCGTCCGCTCGGCCCCCTCGCGATAGGCAAGCATCCAGGTCGCGGCCATATAACCTGCAAGCAGCACCGCAAGCACGGCCAAGGTCCCGTTGAAGAGCGCGGAATAGCCAACCGCGAGGAACAGGGAGGACGTCGGCGAACTGGCACCAGTGAGCAGGTCTTCGATCCCGAAACTCGGCACGGACGCGGTATAGGCGATGAAGAGGAGGCCGAAACCGACATGCGGGATGAATATGAGACCCGCATAGCGCTCCTTATGCGCGGAGATTTCGTTGAGGACTTCTTTGCGCCCCTCGCTCCGCTCGCCAAGGATCACGAGCGCGTCTTCAAAGGTGGCGGCGCCCTGTCGCGCCACGAATGCGCAATAGATCGTGGAGATGAATCCCGTGACGAGCGTAATGGGATTGAGGAACGGCGCGAAATACCCGATCACCAGATCAAGAATGTAAAGGCCGATCCCCGCCTCGGTCGAAAGGTCTTCCCATTGGCTCCTGACATCGCTCGCATAGAGCATGGATGCAAGAAAGCTGTACTGCATCAGGAAAACGAGGATGCCGAGGATCTTCGGAAGAAGCTTGCCGCGAAGCGCAGAGATGCTCAGGCGCTTGGGGTTGTCGCCGAATTGATATTGCGCGGCCACGAGATAGGTCGCGCAGAAGGCCGCCCAGAACGATGTGAAGACGAAGGTCAGGCAGACAAGGTCGATGAGATTGACGATGAGGCGGACATCCTCGTCCTTCGATTGGAAGAAGGGGATGGTTTCAAGAAAGCCAGGCACAATGAAGCAGGCGGTGCCAACCCCGATATAGGGCAAGGATTTGTAGAGCGCAGGCCCAAGGAATCGGAAGGGAAGCGTCGCAGCCCAAAGCATGCTCGCAAAGCCGTCCTTTGATGGCATGAACATGGGACACCCCCCTCATCCTCGTTTCCGCCATCGCATCACGAAAGCCTTAACATTCGGATTGCGCCCGAGTTTGTGCGGCAAGGGATGATTGACGCCGAGGGCTGGGCCGGGGAACCTGAGGGTTAACAAAAGAATGCCAACGGAGGCTCTATGAACTTCGACAACCGCCTGACCCGCCTTTTGGGCGTGAAGGTCCCGATCGTTCAGGCGCCGATGGGCTGGATCGCGCGGGCGCAGCTTGCCTCAGCCGTCTCGAACGCGGGCGGCATGGGGATCATCGAGACTTCCTCGGGGGAACTCGACCAGATCAAGCTCGAAATCGCCAAGATGCGCGAACTGACGGACAAGCCCTTCGGCGTCAACATCGCCCAGGCCTTTGTGCGCGATCCCGGCATCGTCGATTTTGTCATCGCGCAGGGCATCAAGTTCGTCACGACCTCTGCCGGCGATCCGGCCAAATATTGCCGTGAACTGAAGGCGGCGGGCCTCACCGTCTTTCATGTCGTGCCGACGCTGAAATCCGCGCTGAAGGCGGTGGAGGCCGGCGTCGATGGCCTTGTGGTGGAGGGGGGTGAGGGTGGCGGCTTTAAGAACCCGGAGGCCGTGATGACCATGGTGTTGCTGCCGCTTGTGGCCGAAAAAGTCAGTGTACCGATTATCGCGGCGGGCGGCATCACCTGCGGCCGCACCATGGCGGCGGCATTCGCGCTCGGTGCCGAGGCCGTGCAGATGGGAACGCGCATGGTTTCCGCCGCTGAAAGCCCTGTGCATCAGAATTGGAAGGACGCGATCCTGGCGGCCGAGGAAACAGATACGTTGTTTCTCAATCATTTCTCGCGTCCAGCCTTGCGTGCCTTGCGCACGAAGAAGACCGAGCGTTTGGAGCGCGAACTGGTTCCCGGCTATCAAGGACCTCCCGTGATGGCGGAATTCGCAAACGCGCGTGAGCTTTACTTTGGCGGCGACATGGAAGCATCCATCGCACTGAGCGGGCAGGTGGCGGGACGCATCCACAGCATCAAGCCCGTCAAGCAGATTATCGATGAAACGGTCGCCGAATACGCTCAAACCATCCGCCGCCTGAACGCCTGAACAGCGCCAGAGCGCGCATCGCATAGAGGAGACCGCGCATGATCACCGTCCATCACCTCAACAATTCCCGCTCGCAGCGCGTCCTTTGGCTGCTTGAGGAATTGGAAGTGCCCTACGATATCAAATTCTATCAGCGCGACCCACTCACGCGGCTCGCCCCGCCAGAGCTGAAGGCCGTTCACCCCTTGGGCAAGTCGCCCGTGGTCACCGACGGCAGCGCGACGATTGCCGAATCGGGCGCGATCATCGAGTACCTTGTGAAGACCTATGGGAAAGGCCGCTTCTGGCCGAAGGAAGGCGCGCCGGACTATTTCGCGCACGCCCATTGGATGCATTTCGCCGAAGGCTCGGCCATGACACCGCTGCTCTTGGCGCTCTATGCGGGGTTCCTGGGCGAAGGGGCTGCCCCATTGCGCCCCCGGATTGAATCGGAAATCACCAATCACCTCGCCTATATGGAGACGTCTCTGGGCGGCAAACCCTATTTCCTGGGGAACGAGCCGATGGCCTGCGACTTCCAGCTCGCCTTCGTGCTCGAGGCGGCGGATGCGGGCGGCCGTTTGAAGCCATATTCGAATCTGACGGGCTATCTGGCGCGCATCCATGCAAGGCCTGCCTATAAGCGGGGCGTGGAGCGCGGCGGCCCCTATCAATTGATGGCGCGTTGAGACCAAACGGCGTGTGTGGCGGGCTCGCTCTTGCTGCATGAGGGCACGCAACGCTATAGCTCGCCATTGCCACTCCCGTTTCGAGGGTCGAAGCCCTGTGACCTCTCTGCGCTCCCGCCGCATCCTCCATATCGCGAACTTCGGCTACAAGGCGAAGGGCGTTTACCTTCACGCGATGGCGGCAAAGTTTTCAAACGGGTGGACAAGGGCGGGGCACAACGTCATTCCCTTTTCCGACCGCGATATCGCGCGCTGGGCGGGGTTTTTCGGCCATCGCAAATGGGGTGTGGGGCCGGCAAATCGCATTCTGCTTGAGGTTGCGCGCAACACCGCGCCCGAGATCATCGCGCTCGGCCATGCCGATGTGATCGCGCCCGAAACGGTTGCCGAACTGCGCCGCATGCTGCCTGGCGTCAAGGTGCTGCAGTGGAACATCGACCCCATCTTCAAGGAGGACGAGGCCTCCAGCCACGACAATATCCGCCGTGTGCTCTCCAAGATCGACGTCGTCGATGCGACATTCGTCACGACGCCGGGCGCGCCGCTCGCCCCTTTCGCATTGCCGGGAAAGATCGCGGCCTTCATCCCCAATGCGGTTGATCCCTCGATAGAGCGCTATCGCATCTTCGCGAATGCCAGCCCCGGCCACGACATTTTCTTCGCCGCCGGGTCCGGTCGCTTCACGCGGTTTCATTGCGGCCAGCACCGGCTTGTGGATGACCTCGCCAGCGATCTTGTGAATGCGCGCCCAGAGGTCAGGTATTATTGGGCCGGCGTTCTTGGCGCACCGCTCGTCTTTGGGCCTGGCTATGACGAAGCGCTGAACGATTGCTGGGGCGGTCTCAACATCAGCCGGCGGAACGACTATTATCTTTATTCCTCCGAGCGCATCGCGCACTACGCCGGAAACGGGCTCGTCACCTTTATCGACCGCGCCAATGGCTACCAGGACCTGTTCGATGAAGACAGCCTTGCCTTTTACAGTACCGAGGATGAGCTTTATGAGCAGATCGCGCGCCTCAAGCGTGATGAGGCGGCGCGCCGGGCCATGGCTGAAAAGGGTTGGCGCCGTTATCACGAGCTCTTCGATGCGGCGATCCTTGGCCAGTATATGATCGATGTCGTCGAGGGCACGCACAACCCGGCGCGCTATCCCTGGCCGACAGTATACACCGGTTGAAGACTACTGCACCGCGTTCTTGACCGCCGTAGCTGCCGTGCCCGACAGGTCTTGAAACGGCCCGAGGGGCTTGCGCTCGGTCTTCGTCTCCTGGATCAGCGGCGCCCCGCCCCACAGCTTGTAGATGACGACATCGTCCGTGAGCAGCAGCACCATCTCGGCGTTCCAACTGGTCGATTGGGTCTGCTTTTCAAAGCCAAGCAGATCGAGCGAGACATCGCCGACCCTTGCGCTTTCGGTATTGCCAAGCGAGACGATCCACGCCTCGCAATCGTCCTTGGCATTGATGCAGGCCTGCACGGCCGGATCGAGATCCTGAAGACGGATCGTGGGTTGCGGCATGAAACGCTGCACGATTTCCAGATAGTTGGCGACCCGCAGATTGGGCGTCACGCCCGGGTGGATTTTCATCTCCGCGAGTTCGGCCGCGCTCGTCTCGAAGGGAGCGATCCTGCCGAAGGTATTTTGCGCAGTTTCATAGCTGTCGATACCTTCGGGCGCCGCGCGCGCTTCGGTATTGCTGGGCAGGACCCAGCGCGCGCACCCGGAAAGCGCAAGGAGAGCCGCCCCAAGAGCAAGCACTGTCCCAATTCTCACGCGATCATCCCCAACGCGGCTACAACGCCAAAGTTTCAGCCCAGCTTAAGGCTGCTTATGGCCAAACTGAGGCGATTGCGCCAGGGGGTGGGCGTGGCGCTGCGGTGCAAAGGGTTAAGAACGGGGCAACACGTGCCGCAGCAACTCGCGCCACGCCGGCGGCTGACCGCTGCGCAGCAGATTGGCGCGAAAGATGCGCCCCACCAGGAATAGCAGCCCGACCACGAACAGGAAGAGGACGATGCCCGTCCCGGCAACTTCGAAAGCCGGAGGGTTGGCGGGCAGGCGCAACATCATGACAAAGGGCGTGAAGAAGGGCACCCACGACATGACCCGCGCAACCGTGCCATTGGGATCGCTCTGGATGATAAAGGCCATGATGACGGGCATCATCATGACGACGGAAACCGGTACGAGATAGCCCTGGCTGTCCTGAATCGTGTTCGCGATCGACCCGATGGTGAGATAGACCGCCGTCACGATGAGATAGGAGGCAAGGAAATAGAGCAGGAAGGCGAAGATCAGGTAGGATGAGAATAGAAGCTTCAAAAGCTCCCGCCCGAACATCGCCGCTTCGCCGTTGAAGGCAAAAAGCGCGGCAAGCCCCGCCCCGATCCAGAAGGCGAGGATAAGAAAGCCCGTGGCGCCGACGCCCAGCAGTTTCCCGATCATCAGCTCCTCGGCCGTTACGCTCGACAGCAGCACCTCGATGAGCTTGTTCGAGCGCTCTTCGATCGTGTTTGTCAGAAGTATGCCGCCCACGATGAAGGTGATGATCCACAAGACGATGGACAGCATCATCGGCACGAACTGGATGAGCTGATCGGTCAGGCTGCGCGCCGCATCGCCAGAACTGGCGGGATTGTAGCTGTCATAGCCGATGGCAAGCGTCTGCACCTTGGCGACGAGTGCCGGATCGATCCCTTGTGCGAGATAGGCTTCGCGTTGCGCCAGTGTGCGCATGATGCGTCGCAGCTCGCTTGAAAGCCCGGTTTCAGCGACGCTCGTGCTCCAGATTTGAATGGAATTGCCGAGCGCGGCGACACCGGGCACAAAGCCTTTGGGAATGATGATGAGCGCATAGAGCGATGGGCGTGACCCGGCAGGGCCGCTGACCGCCTGGTTGCCCATGAGATGGGGCGATAGCGCGCTGCCGATGACACGCGGATCGCCGCCCGGATCGATGCCAGGTGGCGCATCGATGCGGATGAAGCGCCGCTCGGGCGCTTGAAACGCGGGCGCGCCTTCTTTCAGGTCGGGGGCGAGAATTTTGATCACCGCTTCAAGGCCGCGTGCTTGAAAAGCGGCGACGTCTTCATCCTTGATGTCGGCAATGGGCTTGAGGAAATCGAGTTCCATGAACGCCCCGCCCCGCCCGACATAGCGCCGGGCATAATCGGAAAGCGCCTCCAGCAACTCGCGCTGATAGCCGCGCTCGCGCTCGGCTTCGATGCTGGCGCCATAGCGGCCCGTCTGGTCGATCAGAATGTAATAGCGTGCGCCTTGGGCACTCTCGATCCATTGCGGCACGAGGCTCGCGATGGCGCCGATCATCGGCGCGACAAGCACGCTGATCCAGAATCCGCGCGTGCGCATGACCAGCAGGAACTCATGCCGCGCGATCAGCCAGATATTTCTCATCGCACCACGGCCTCCCGCGCCGCATCGCCCGCCAGGGCGACGAATACTTCATGCAGGCTTGGCTCGCGCACCTCGAAGCGCTCAAGCGCGACATTGCCCTCGAATGCGGCCCGAAGCAGCGCCTGCGGATCGGCTCCTTCAGCAAGCGTGATGACGATCGCGCCATGATCGTGCCCGTCATCGCTATCGGGCGTGACGCTGACGACGCCCGGTATTTTGGAGAACAGCGACAGGTCGCCGCGCCCCGCGATCCGCACCCGCCGGGGCAGGAGATGCCGCGCCTCGCCAAGCGTGCCGTCAAACCGCTTTTCTCCCGCCGCGATGAGGATGAGCCGATCACAAAGCCGTTCGGCATGCTGCATCACATGCGTTGAAAAGATGAGCGTGCGGCCTTCATTCGCCATCTCGCGAATGAGATCTTCAAGCACTTGCTGGTTGACAGGATCAAGACCGGAGAAGGGCTCATCGAGGATGATGAGTTCAGGCCCATGGGCAATGGCGGCAAGGATCTGCACCTTTTGCGCCATGCCCTTGGAGAGCGCCTCGATGCGGGCATGGGCAAAGCCCTTCAGGCCGAAACGCTCAAGCAGATTGAGCGCCGATTTCTTCGCGCTCGCGCCATTCATTCCTTTGAGCTGCGCGAGATAGGCGATCGACTGCGCGGCGGTCATCTTGCGGTAAAGCCCGCGCTCCTCCGGCAAATAGCCGATGCGGCCGCGCACCTTGAGCGCGTTGGGTGCGCCAAGGACGCGGATCTCGCCGCTTGATGGCGCGATCATGCCAAGGATCATGCGCAAGGTCGTCGTCTTGCCCGCGCCATTGGGTCCAAGAAACCCTGTGATCCCGCCCGCATTCACGCTGAAGCTCAGATCCCTGACGGCCGTGAAGTCGCCATAGGTTTTCGTGACGCATGAAAGATCAAGCACGCAGCGGTCACTCATGCGACCGCAAGGCCGGCAGGCGGGGAGGCGAGGTGTGTCATTCTGTCTTTTCAGCTTTGAGCAGATAGATCTGAAGATCGCGCTCGGGTTTGAAATTTGTCTTGTGCACGCGGAAAGTGGTGGGGCCTGTCTTCTCGATGCCATCCATGCACAACGAGATGATGGAGGTTGGATCGCCCTTGTCCAGCGTCAAGGTGAAGTCTCCGATGGGGCCTGCCCAACTATTGGCAGTCGAGAGAATATAGGAGAGGTAGTACTGGACCACCATCATCCCTTCGCCTGCCTCCGTGCCAAGCGGCGCAAGCGTTTTCTCGATCCCGCGTTTAGTCCCCTCATCGATGCAGTACTGGGCTTCAAGATCGGGCCAGACGCCTGGCACCGAGCCGCTGGGCATCGGCCTATAGCTGTGCGCGATCCGAACTTCGGAGTTGGCGGGGAAGGTCTGTGTCCAGTGGAAAATGGCCGAGACACTATAGGCGGGGGCGTATCTTCCGGGTTCGCTCGCTTCATAGAACAGGCCCTCGGCGATGAGTGCCTTTTGGGTTTCGGCCGGAAGCGTCGCGAACCAGGCAATGACGGTCTCGGCATTATAGGTGGTGGGAACGCCAAGCGATTTGAGACGCTGCGTCACGTCCCGCTCTGAGGTGATCCGTCCTTCCGTATCATAGCTAGGAAGCCTGTATTGGGCATCGGCGCTGAGACTGACGGGTTTTCCATCGACAAGCGCCGTGAAGCCCAGGACGTTGAATTCATCGCCAGAGGACAGGCGGTCATCGGTATCCGATTCCAGCATGATCGAAATCATGAACGGCGGCAGGGGGAAGGCAACTTCGCCCGTGACGTCGTTGGCCGTGATGTTCTTGAAAACATAGGAAACACGAACTTCATCGAGGCTGATGAACAGCTCCTCCTTTGCCATCGTGACGGCATCCGTCTTGGCAAAAGTGATACCGCCGGCATCGATTCCGGCGAACCCGTCATTGGCGGCGGCAATGCTGGGAAAGAAAAAGAGGGCGGCGGCGCTCGCCCCGATCAACAGGCGCTTCATGAGTCCCCCTGGGAAGTGTGTTGATGCGAACCTTATCAGTTTGCCGCGTGCTTTCCAGGCCGCGCCGATCACAGCGCCTGACTATTCACAGCGTCTGACTATTCAAACGTCTCGTTCGCATAGACGCCGAAGAGATCGCTCTGCGGGATATAGCCCGTATAGCCGCGCACCGAGAACAGGCAATGCGTCCCGTCGCATGCGCGCACCCGCCCGATGACGCCGGGCGAGGCATAGGCAACGATGACGGAGCTGTCGTCGGGCTTCTCGCGGATCGGTGCCGCCTCCTTGCCCATCACATAGCCGGTGCGCGTGAGGCTGAGCATCTGCCGGTGCACCCAGCCCGTCGTCCCCTCGAAGTCCCGCACCCGGCGCCAGTGCTCATGCTCGGCGATGATTTCGACCGGCAGGTCTTCGCGCACATAGGTCCAGCGGATGGGCGTATCGAGCCCCGGTCCTTCACGCAGATTGACTTGGTTGGTCTTGAGGCTGGCGAAGCGCGGCACCGGATAGCCCGAAATTCCAATCCGTGCGCCTTGTACGGTTGCGGCGCTTGAACCGGCATCGGCGGTCTGGGCTTCCTCCGATTGTGCAGCGTGGGCAAGGAACGTGACCGCCGCCGCAACGAGGATGAGACGCAAAGATCGCAAAGGGGGCCTCCCGCGTCTTGTTTCTGGCTAATGGGCCCCTTTTGTTTGAATCGCCGCAATAGCGCGGTCAAGTCTTGCGCTGGGGTCAAAGCGCGAATAAGGGAAGGGAAGAGCCCTGAAGAACACACGCAACCCTGTCCGGCGCACCGCGCGCATGGGCAAGAGGCATGACGGGCGCGACCGGTCCTGTGATCCGGTGCGGAAGGAAATAGTCCAACGCGTGCAGGCGGTTGCGCTTTGGGCAGGATGGAGCCAAGGCCATGGTGGCGAAAAAGCCTGTTGTGATTGTGACGCGCAAGCTGCCCGACGCGATCGAGACGCGGATGCGGGAGCTGTTCGACGCGCGCCTCAATCTTGACGACCGCCCCATGACCAAGGCGGAACTCATCGAGGCGGTGGCGAAGGCCGAGATTCTTGTACCGACCGTGACGGACCGGCTTGATTCGAGCGTGCTGACGCGCGCAGGTGAGAACCTGAAGTTGATCGCGAATTTCGGCGCGGGTGTCGACAACATCGATGTTGCAACGGCGCGCGACCGGGGGATTACGGTGACGAACACGCCGGGCGTCCTCTCCGAAGACACCGCCGACATGACGATGGCGCTCATTCTTGCGGTGCCGCGCCGGCTGGTCGAGGGCTCGAATGTCCTGCACGCGGGTGAGTTCAAGGGCTGGTCGCCGACCTGGATGCTCGGCAACCGCCTCTATGGAAAGCGCCTGGGCATCATCGGCATGGGACGAATTGGCCAGGCCGTGGCTAAGCGCGCGGCGGCCTTTGGCCTTCAGATCCACTACCACAACCGCAAGCCCCTGCCCAAACCCGTGGAAGAGGTTCTGGAAGCGACCTATTGGGAATCGCTCGACCAGATGCTGGCACGGATGGATATCGTTTCGGTCAATTGTCCCCATACCCCCGCGACATTTCACCTTCTCTCGGCCCGCCGGCTCAAGCTGATGAAGCCGTCGGCCTTTATCGTGAACACCGCGCGCGGCGAGGTGATCGATGAAAACGCGCTCGCGCGCATGCTGGAGGCGGGCGACCTGGCGGGCGCCGGCCTCGACGTGTTCGAAAATGAGCCCGCCGTGAACCCTAAGCTCTTGAAGTTGCCCAACGTGGTCCTTCTGCCGCATATGGGCTCTGCAACGATTGAGGGCCGCCTGGATATGGGTGAGAAGGTCATCATCAACATCAAGACCTTCGTCGACGGGCATCGTCCGCCCGATCGCGTTCTTCCCTCTATGCTTTAGCGATCGTTGAGGGCGGGGGGTGAGGGTGCCGGCCTGGACTTCGCTGCCGCCGCCGCACACCTTGGATCCTTGCGAGGCCGTGGCGGCGCTTTCCTCCAGGCGCCAGGGTCTGACCGCGCAGGAGGCGGCACAGCGTCTCAAGATCGCTGGGCCAAACCGTCTGCCGGAAGCGCCGCCCAAATCGCTCATCGCGATCATCCTGCATC
This sequence comes from Alphaproteobacteria bacterium, assembly GCA_013389115.1. Taxonomy (GTDB): domain Bacteria; phylum Pseudomonadota; class Alphaproteobacteria; order Micropepsales; family Micropepsaceae; genus JACADY01. Next base: position 11,551 of record JACADY010000065.1, on the reverse strand, counting down.
AATTTACCGGCCCCTTCATCTATCTGCTGCTTGGCGCGGCGGCCTTGTCCTTTGCGCTGGGTGAGGGTGCGGACGCCTTCTTCATTCTCATTGTTCTCTGTCTCAACGCCGCCATCGGCGGCGCTCAGGAATGGCGCGCTGAGCGCGACGCGCATGGCCTGAAGGCGCTTGTCGTCAGGAGCACGCCCGTGCGGCGCGACGGCAGGATCAGCCTGATCGAGAGCGCGGCGCTCGTGCCTGGCGACATCGTGGAATTGGAGCGCGGCATGCGCGTGCCGGCCGATATGCGCCTTCTGTCGGGCCAGAACCTTACGATCGACGAGAGTCTTTTGACGGGCGAGTCTCAACCCGTCGAGAAGGATGCGCAGGCAACCATTGCCGCAAAGGCAAGCCTTGCCGATCGCAGGAACATGATCTTCGCGGGCTCGGCCATCGCCTCAGGAAGGGCCGAGGCGCTTGTGGTCGCAACCGGCGCCCGCACCGAGATTGGCCAGATCGCGGGCGCCATCGTTCGCGGAAGCGATGCCGCCCCGCCGCTCATTCAGCGCATGGAAGCCTTCACCCGGATGCTCGCAGCAGCGATAGGTGGGATCATCCTCCTCATCGTGGCGCTGGAGACGATGCGCGGCGCGCCGGTCGTTGAGGTCATGCTCATCGCCGTCGCGCTCGCGGTCTCGGCGATACCCGAGGGCCTTCCCGTCGCGATGACGATCGCGCTCTCGATCAGTGTTGATCGCATGGCGAGGCGCCGCGTGCTTGTGCGCAACCTTGCGGCGGTCGAGGGGCTTGGCTCCTGCACGGTGATCGCAAGCGACAAGACGGGCACGCTGACGCTGAACGAGTTGACGGTGCGAGAGGTCTGGCTCCCGGGAGTGGGGCGCGTCGATGCGTCGGATCCAAGGGTCGCGGGCGCCGCAAGGGCGGCACGGCCCGCGATCGAGGGCGAGCTTGGCCCGGCTGGAACCCGTGACGGCGCTGTCGGCGATACGGTCGATATCGCCATGCTCGCCTGGGCCGCGGATCACGGCGTAGCGGGCGAGGATCATGCACTGATCGCGCGCATCCCATACGAGCCCGAGCGCCGCTATGCCGCCGCGATTCTGCAACGGCCCGACGGCACGCGCTGGGCGATCGTCAAGGGCGCGCCTGAAACCGTGATCGCGATGGGCGATGGCGAGGCAATGGAGGCCGCTGCCGCGGCAATGGCGATGGCAAAGGATGCCCTGCGCGTGATTGCCTTGGCGGAGGGTCCCGTTGACGGCGATGGTGAGGAGGCGCTCGGCAACCTTCACCTTGTCGCTCTTGCGGGCCTCATCGATCCACCAAGGCCGGATGCCTCCACCTCGGTGAGGGCGGCGGCGGAAGCCGGCGTCGATGTGCGCATGGTGACGGGCGACCACCCCGCGACGGGGCTTGCGCTTGCGCGCATGATCGGCCTTGCCGATGGGGATGATGAGGCCGTCACGGGTGCGGCGCTCGGCGAGGCGGAAGGGGATGCTCCCCGATTTGCCGCGCTGGTGCGCAAGGCCAAGGTTTTTGCGCGCATCGAGCCCCTGCAGAAGAAGGCCATTGTTGAGGCGCTGATGGCGGAGGGCGAATTCGTCGCCGTGACGGGGGACGGCGTCAATGACGCAGCGGCGCTGAAGGCGGCGAATATCGGCGTCGCCATGGGCAAGTCAGGCACCGATGTCGCGCGTGAGGCATCCGACCTCATTCTGCTCGACGACCGTTTTGCCTCCATCTTGGCGGCGATCGAAGAGGGCCGCGTCGCCTATGACAATCTGCGCAAGGTCATCTGGCTCAGCCTGTCGACTGGGGCGGCGGAGATCCTGATTTTCCTTTTGAGCGCGGTCTTCGCCTTGCCGGCGCCGCTGTCTGCGGTTCAGCTCCTGTGGCTGAATTTGGTGACGAACGGCATTCAGGACGTCGCCCTCGCCTTTGAGAAGGGAGAGCCAGGAAGGCTCAAATACCCGCCCCGCCGTCCCGATGAGCCCATCATCGACCGCACGATGTTGCACCAATCCATCATCGCCGGTGCCACCATGGGCCTCATCGCCTTCGGCTTCTACGCTTGGGTCGAGGATGCCGGTTGGCCCCCGATGCTGGCCTCGAGCGCATTGCTCTGGTTGCTCGTTTGCCTTGAAAACGCACAAGTGATCAATTGTCGCTCCGAGACGCGCTCGGTATTCGTCATTCCGGTATCCGCAAACCCGCTTGTTGTGGGCGGCGTGATCGCAACTCAGCTTCTTCAGATCGCGGCGAGCTATACGCCGGGTCTGAACGGCATGCTGGGCCTGACCCCCCTGCCGCTTGAGACCTGGGCGACGATGCTGGCGCTCGCGCTCCCGCTGGTCGCCGTGGTCGAGATGGGAAAGCTCGCCCGTTCCCTCACCCTGCGTCGATGAAGCCGCCCATCTGGCGGTTCCAGAGTTGTGCGTAAGGGCCGTTGCGCGCGAGCAGGTCGTGGTGGCTGCCTTCCTCGATGATGCGTCCGGCCTCGAGATAGACGATCCGGTCCATGGTCGCGATGGTCGAGAGCCGGTGCGCGATCGCGATCACGGTTCTCCCCTCCATCAGCCGCCACAGCGCTTCCTGGATCAGATGCTCGGATTCAGAATCGAGCGACGACGTCGCTTCATCCAGCACCAGGATCTTCGCATCCTTGACAAGCGCCCGTGCGATCGCGACCCGCTGGCGCTCCCCGCCCGAAAGCTTGATGCCCTGCTCGCCCACGATCGTGTCATAGCCCTCGGCGCGCTTGATGATGAAATCATGCGCATGGGCATCGCGCGCCGCGCGCACGACTTCCCCTTGCGGCGCATCGGGCCGCGCATAGCGGATATTGTCGCGCACGGGCCGGTGGAAAACGCCGGGAAGCTGCGGCACCTCCGCGATCGCTTCGTTGAGCGAATCCCAGGTCACCTGTTGGATATTCTGTCCATCGATCAGGATTTCGCCCGCCTGTGGCTCGAATTGCCGGCGCAGCAATTTGATCAGGGTCGACTTGCCCGCGCCGGACTTTCCCACAAGCCCCACCTTTTCCCCCGGCCGGATTGTAAGGGAAAGTCCGTCGAACACCTTGTGCCCGTCATGATGACTGAAGGCGATGCCGCGGAATTCGATGGCGCCATGCGTGACCGCAAGGGGCTTTGCGCCGGCCGCATCGACGATTTCATGCGGCTGCGTGACAAGCGTCAATCCCTCGGCCAGCGTGCCCAGCTGTTCGAAGAAATCGAGCAGGCGATAGGAAAGTTCCTGCACGCTGCGCGCGATCATGTTGCCAAGGAAGAAGACCATCGTGAACGCGCCGACGCTCAAAGCGCCAGACAGCGTGTCGGTGATGGCAAGCCAGATGAGCCCCAGTTGCAGGATCAGCATCGCGCTCGCCATGAAGAAGCGCATCAGGATCAAGAACCAGCGCAGGCGCTGCGAGGCGTTCATCTCCTGCGCAAGGAAGACCGAGATGAAGCGCCGCTCGAACACGGCGCGGGCGAAGGCGCGCACGAGATCGGCATTGGTGATGGCATCGATGAGCCGTCCGGTCGAGGTTGAAACCTCTTCGGAAAATGCCTTCGACAAGGTGACGCAGCGCCGGGCAAGCCAGGTGACGATGACAAGATAGAGCGCTGACCACAGGCCCAGCACTGCCGCGTAGAAGGGGTTCTGCAGATAAAGCAGCACGCCGCCCGCCAGCATCAAGACGATGATGCGCGTCGTATCGAAGGAAAGGATGTTGAGCAGCCCGACGGTCGCCTGTCCCGCCTGCTTCACCTTTTGTCCGATCTTGCCCGCGAAATTTTCTTGGAAATAGCGCGGCGAGTGTCCCAGCAGATAGGTGAAGAGATATTTCTGCGCGAGACCGCGCATGCGCGGGCTTATATAGATGTCGACGGCTTCGAAGGCGCGGTAGAGGAATGAGGATGAAAGCCACACGGCGCCAAGGCCAAGGAACCATTGCACGACCGGAAAACTGGATGCTGCGCCCGGATTGGCGGCGGCGAAGGTCACGCTGTTGATGAGCCGGCCAAGCACGAAGGGCGCAAGCGCTTCGATGGCTGTGGCGGCCCCTGCAAGCAGAACCATGAGGGCGACCGCGCCCGGAAAATGCGTGCGCACCATGAAGGCGAGGAACGCGAAAGGCTCTCCCGGCGGGCGTAAGGCGGCCGTGACTTCGGGCAGTGCCTCCCCCGATTCGAGGTTGCCCTCAGGGCCGGGTTTAGGGCGGCGCTTACGCGCACGCGCGAAGGGTGTCGCGGCGGTCAAAGGGTTCGGGCTCCAAAGAGGGTGGCGATACTACCGCGTGTCCCTGGAAACGCCAGCGTCCGCTCGTCCTAATTTGGCATCGCACAGAGCGGGCAGTTTGGATCGGGTTTCAGCGTCACGGTGCGCGCCTGCATGCCAAGCCCGTCGAACAGCAACAGCCGCCCCGCAAGGCTCGTCCCCGCGCCCGTGATCTCCTTGATAACCTCGAGCGCCTGAAGCGATCCTGCAACGCCGGTAAGGGCGCCGATGACACCCGCTTCCGTGCAGGTGGGAACCGTGCCCGGCTCGGGCGGATGCGGAAAAAGACAGCGATAGCAAGGGTAAAGCTGCCCGCCATCCGCTGCCCGCTGATGCGCCTTATAGGTGGCGATCTGCGCATCGAATTCGCCGACCGCCGCCGAGACGAGCGTCTTGCCAAGGCGAAAGCAGACATCGTTGATGAGAAACCGTGTCTCGAAATTATCGCAGCCATCCGCAACGATGTCATAGCGCCCGATGATCGCCGCGGCGTTGGCGGCATCGAGCCGGACGGGATTGGCCTCGATCGTGATATCGGGATTGATGTTCAGCGCAGCCCGCGCCGCGCTCTCGACCTTGGGCCGCCCCAGATCGCCTGTACCGTGTGCGATCTGGCGCTGGAGATTGGAGAGGCTGACCGTGTCGGCATCGACAATGCCGATCGTGCCGACGCCCGCGGCCGCAAGATAAAGGAGGGCGGGGCTGCCAAGTCCCCCCGCCCCGATGATCAGCACCCGCGCATCGAGCAGCCGTCGCTGGCCCGCGCCGCCGATCTCCCGCAGGATCAGGTGCCGGGCATAGCGCTCGGCCTGTTCATCACTGAGGCTCACAACCCCTCGAACAGCGCCGTTGAGAGATAGCGCTCGGCGAAGGAGGGGATGATGACGACGATGGTCTTGCCCGCCATGTCGGGGCGGGTACCCAACTCCAATGCCGCCGCGATGGCCGCGCCGCTCGAGATGCCGCAGGGAATGCCCTCCATGCGTGCGGCGCGCCGGGCATAGTCGAACGCGGTTTCGTTGGAGATGGTGATGATTTCATCGATTACGGATGTGTTGAGGATGCCCGGCACGAACCCCGCGCCAATGCCTTGGATCTTGTGTGGGCCGGGCTGGCGGCCGGAGAGGACGGCGGAATCTTCCGGCTCGACCGCGATCATCTTAACGCTGGGCTTGCGCGCCTTGAGCACTTCGCCGACGCCCGTGATAGTGCCGCCGGTGCCGATGCCCGAGACGACCGCATCGACCTTGCCCTCGGTATCGTTCCAGATTTCCTCCGCTGTCGTCTTGCGGTGAATGGCGGGGTTCGCCGGGTTCTCGAACTGCTGCGGGATGATCGCATTCGGGATCTTTTCCATCAGTTCCTTCGCCCGGGCGATGGCGCCGCGCATACCCTTTGCGCCTTCAGTGAGCTCAAGCTCAGCGCCCAGCAGAAGGAGCATCTTGCGCCGCTCGACCGACATCGTTTCGGGCATGACAAGGATGAGGCGATAGCCTTTGGCGGCTGCGACAAAGGCAAGCGCGATGCCTGTATTGCCGCTTGTCGGTTCGACGATGACGCTCTTGCCGGGAATGAGTTTTCCCTGCGCCTCCAGCGCCTCGATCATCGAAACGCCGATGCGGTCCTTGACGCTGGCGATGGGATTGAAGAACTCGAGTTTGAGCAGGATGTCCGCGCTCGCGCCCGCCTGCGCCCTCAGCCGTGGGATACGGACAAGCGGCGTATCGCCGATGGTGTCGATGATGGAGTCATAAATGCGCCCCCGGCCTGGCTTGTGCATTTCGGTGCTGCTCATGGAACCTCCTGGCCTCCTTGACTTCTCTGTGCGCCGCCCGCGGGATGCGAGAGGCGGACGGACCGTTAAATCGTAAAGTCCATGCTTTTGGCGGTCGCGGGAATTGCCGCGGCCTGAACCTCGTTGCAGAGGTCTTCGATCGTGACCGTCGAGAGCCGCTCCATCAACTCGTGATGAAAGCGCTCGATCATCGGCTTGACGACCTTTTCGCCGATGGGAGAGGTCTGCGTCAGAGGTGGCTCGGAACTGGCTTCCAGTTCGGCGACGACATGCACGACTTCCGCGACGGTGATGCGCCGCCTTTCCTTGGCCAGGCGATAGCCGCCACGCGGGCCGCGCACACCTTTGAGGATACCGGCATGGACGAGCGCCTGCATGATCTGCTCAAGATAGCGCTGCGGAATCCCTTGGCGATCCGTGATCTCCTTGGACTGTACGGGATCGGGCCGCGCATTGACGGCGATATCGACCACCGCTTCGAGTGCCAGCATCATTTTCTTGGACAGTCTCAGCATCTGCGCCTCTCACCGCCCTGTCGAGCCAAAGCCGCCCGTGCCGCGTTCCGTTTCGGGGAGGCTTGAGGCTTCTCTCAAAAGCGCGTGAACGACGGGCGCTATGACGAGCTGCGCGATGCGCTCGCCGCGCGAAAGGGTGAAGGGCTCGCGCCCCAGATTGATGAGGTTGACCTTGACCTCGCCTCGATAGTCCCAGTCGATCGTGCCCGGCGAATTGGCCAGCGTGACGCCGTGCTTGGATGCAAGGCCCGATCGCGGCCGTACCTGCCCTTCGAACCCTTCGGGGATCGCAAGCGCGAAACCTGTGGGAATGAGCCGCCACTCCCCCGGCGCCAGCGTCACAGGCGCATCCACTGCCGCGCAAAGGTCAAGCCCCGCGGCGCCGCGACTGTGATAGGCGGGTGCTGGGATCCCGTCGGCATGTTCAAGGCGTTGATAGGAAACGATCATGCCGCCACCTTGCGCCCCAGCGCGGCCGCGATCCGGTCCGCGAGCCGTGTGGCGACATCGCCCTTGGACATGTGCGGCCAGTGCTCTTCGCCTTCCGCGCGAACGAGATGCACGGTGTTGTTCTCGCCCCCCATGACGCCAAGCGCGGGCGAGACATCGTTCGCGATGATCCAGTCGCATCCCTTTCGCGAGAGCTTGTCTTTCGCATGCGCGATGACGTTTTCCGTTTCGGCGGCAAAGCCGATGAGCAGACGCGGTCGTCGCGCGCCGGCATGGCCAAGTGTCGCCAGAATGTCTGGGTTTTCGGCAAGCCGGATCTGCGGTTCGGCTTCGGCCAGCTTCTTGAGCTTCTGGTTTGCGGGCGTTTCGGGGCGCCAGTCGGCGACCGCCGCGGCCATGACGGCGACATCGGCGGGAAGCGCGGCTTCGCAAGCGGCCAGCATCTCGCGTGCGGTCTCCACCCGGACGATCTTGACCCTGGCGGGGGAAGCGAGCGCGGTCGGCCCCGAGACGAGCGTCGTTGCTGCGCCAAGCGCTGCAAGGGCACCCGCGATCGCAAAGCCCTGTTTCCCTGAGGAACGATTGGCGATGAAGCGCACGGGGTCGAGGGGCTCATAGGTGGGTCCGGCTGTAACAAGCGCGCGAAGCCCTGAAAGAAGCTGCGCCCGGGACAGGATCGCTTCTGCCGCCGCGATGATCTCCTAGGGCTCGGCCATCCGCCCCGGACCAAATTCGCCGCACGCCATGTCGCCCTCATTGGGTCCGACGAGATGAACACCATCGGCCGCGAGCGTCGCGATGTTGCGCTGGGTGGCGCTGTGCTGCCACATCCGCACATTCATCGCCGGCGCGATCAGCACTTTTTTGTCGGTGGCAAGAAGCGCGGTCGAGGCCAGATCATTGGCAAGGCCGTGCGCCATCTTGGCGATGAGATCGGCGGTCGCGGGCGCAACGATGAGCAGATCGGCATCGCGCGAGAGTTGAATATGCCCCATCTCCGCTTCGTCGGTCAGGTTGAAGATGTCTTGATAGACTTTCGCTTCGGTGAGGCTTGAGAGCGAAAGCGGCGTGATGAACTGAGCGCCGGCTTCGGTGAGAATGGCTCGCACACTGGCGCCCCGTTCCCTCAGTCGGCGGACGAGATCGAGGCTTTTGTAGGCGGCGATACCGCCCGCGACGACAAGAAGAATTCGCTTGCCATTGAGCATGGCCAATCCATTCGTGCAAAATTGGACGGGAAATATATAGATTTACGCGCTCGCAATGTAAATAGGTCTGTGCCTGGCCCGATGGGCTGGATTACATCCCCTCGAGGCGGCGGAAAAAGGCCGCCTCTGGGGGAGAGGCGGCCTTGAGGCAAGGGGAGGGATCGGAGGGCTTACTGGGGATCGGGCGTCCCGCCCTTGGGACCCATGCCGTCGCGCGGTCCATGTCCGGGTCCGCGATCGCGCAGCTTGGCCATGCCGGCATCGAGTTCGGCCTTCGTCACTTCGCCGTTGTTGTCGGTATCAAAGCGCATGAGGCCTTTTTCGTCGCGCATGCCCTGCTCGTCGGGCGTGAGCGATCCGTCCTCATTGTCATCAAGCATCGAGAACATCCGGTCCCGGCGTTCCTTTTCCTGCTTTTCGATATGCGCGTCGAATTCTTCGCGGCTGATCTTGCCGTCCTTGTCGGTATCGGTCTCGGCAAAGCGCGCCGCGCGTGCGGCATCGACCTCCGCTTTCGTGACGACCCCGTTCTTGTCGGCATCGACTTCCGCGAAGCGCTCGGTGATCCGTCCGCCCATATCCATGTGGGGACCGCGGCCGCGATGCGGCGGATCGGCAAAGGCGATCCCCGCGACGAGCATGGCAACGGCCGCCGTTCCACCAAGGGCAAGGGCCAGGTGAGTCTTCTTCATGGGTAGCAGCTCCAATCAAAATTGTTGAGCGTGGTGCCCCAGCACGGGAAGTTTAACGCATCCGGTATGTGGTTTCCGTCTTCACGGTGGTGTGAGTCTAAAGCATCGTGCCGAAAACTGCGTCCTAGATTTGAGCGAGCGCGATCACGGCCAGGGCCGCCGCCCCGATCCAGATCGCGGCGCGCACGGGGAGATTGGCCTGCGCTTCGGCCTCAGCCAGCGCCTTGGTCGTTTCGGGGTGTAAACGAAACCCGCCTTCCGTGGTCATTTCCGCCAAGGCTTCAAGATTCTGCGCGGCCTTTGGCAGGTTTGCAACCACCCTGCCGAACGCCGTCACGCCCTCCGCGGCGTCGCGCAAGCGTTGTTCGGGCCCCAGCCGGTCGGTCATCCATTGTTCGATGACGGGCCGCGCCGTTTCCCACATGTTGAAATGGGGATCAAGATCGCGCGCCACCCCTTCGACGACCACCATCGTCTTTTGCAAGAGCACGAGCTGGGGCTGCGCTTTCATGTCGAACAAGCGTGTGATTTCGAACAATTGGGCGAGCAGCCGTGCCATGGAGATCTGTTCGGACGGCCGCCCGAACACGGCTTCGCCGACCGAGCGCAGGGCCTGCGCGAAATCCTCGATCGCGTGATGTGGTGGCACGAAGCCGACATCGAAATGCACCTGTGCGATTCGGCGGTAGTCGCGCGTGAGAAAGCCGTGCAGCGTATCGGCCATGAAACGCCGCATCCGCAGGTCGAGCCGCCCCATGATGCCGAAATCGACTGCTGTCAGTTTCCCCGTCTCATCGATGAAGAGATTGCCGGGATGCATATCGGCGTGAAAGAACCCGTCGCGCAGGGCATGGCGCAGGAAATGCTGAACCACTTGACGCGCGATGGCGGGCAGATCGCGTCCGGCGGCGAGGAGGGCGGGTTTGTCGGAGAGTTTGATGCCCTCGACCCATTCGCTCGTGAGCACGCGCGGTGCCGTGCGTTCCCACACGATGCGCGGTACGCGGAAATCGCCGTCGCGGAGCGTGTTCTCCGCCATCTCGGATGCCGCCGCGGCCTCGAAGCGCAGATCGAGTTCGAGCGCCACGCTGCGCTTGAGAAGCTGGATAATCTCAAGCGGGCGAAGCCGTCGCGCCTCATCGCCGCCAAAGCGCGCTGCAAGCCTTGCCGCAAGGGCAAAGGCGGAGAGGTCGCGCGCGAACTCGGCTTCGATTTCAGGCCTGAGGATCTTGACGGCAACGCGCTGGGTTCCGCCGTCGGGAAGCAGCATTTCGGCCGGATGCACCTGCGCGATGGAGGCAGCGGCAATGGGCGGATCAAAGCGCGTGAAGAGGGCTTCGACGGGCGCGCCGAAGGCCTCCGCGACCGCTGCGCGAGCACTTTCCATGCTGAAGGGTGCGACATCATCCTGAAGCGAAGAGAGATCGCCCGCGACCTCGGCCCCCAGGATGTCCGATCGCGTGGCAAGAAACTGACCGAGCTTGATATGGCTGGGACCAAGGGCCGAGAGCGCTGCGGCCAACCGCTGGCCCGGACGCAAGCCTTGCGACCGGTCGCGCCCGAGAAGCTTGAAAACGCCGCGCACGATCTTGGCGCCGGCCGGCAACTGGTCCATTGCCTCGGCGGGCAGCAAGGCATCGTGCCGCGACAGCACGCGCGCCATGGTAAAAAGCCGAAAACCGTCGCGCAGTACCAGGAACATGGGCTCAGATCTTCCAGGCGGAATGGATGGCCGCGATGCCGCCGCTCAAATTCCGCACCTTCACCTGGGACAATCCGGCATTAGCGATCATCCCCGCAAACCGGCGCTGGTCGGGAAAGCGCCGGATGCTCTCGACGAGATAGACATAGGCCTCCCGGTCATCCGTGATGCGCGCGCCGATTTCGGGGATGACATCGAATGACCAGCGTTCATAGAGCTGATCGAGCCAAGGCACATCGACACGCGAGAATTCAAGGCACATGAAGCGACCACCAGGCTTCAGCACCCGTGCCGCCTCCCGCAAGGCCCGATCGATATGGGTGACATTGCGGATACCGAACGCGATCGTATAGACATCGACGCTGGCATCGGGCAGGGGCAGCCGCTCTGCATCGCCTGCAACCCATTCAAGATCGCCGCCGCCCTTTCTTGTCTGCGCACGCTCGCGCCCGACCGCGAGCATGTCCGCATTGATGTCGCAGACGATGATCGAAGGCACACCGCGCCCCTCGATCCGCTCAAGAATGCGAAAGCCGATATCGCCCGTTCCCCCTGCCACATCCAAATAGTCAAGACCGGGCCGCGGCGCGAGCCAATCGACAAAGGCACCCTTCCAAAGCCGATGCACGCCGGCGCTCATGAGGTCATTCATGAGATCATAGCGCTTTGCGACGGTCGAGAAGATGCGTCCCACCATCCGCGCCTTGTCGGATTCCTTGACGTCCTTGAAGCCGAAATGGGTCGTGGGTTCAGGGGGTGTGTTTTCGCTCATGACGGCGCGCAGACTAGCTGTGAGCTTTCAGTAGGTTGTCCATTCGGTCCCGACCGAGGAAGCTGAGGTTGCGAAGCTTCAGTGTCCAAGGGAGGACCGAATGGACATCCACAAGAATGCCCGCCTGACGCCGCAT
>JACADY010000047.1 GCA_013389115.1 Alphaproteobacteria bacterium | reverse complement strand
GCGTCAGGCGGGCATTCTTGTGGATGTCCATTAGGTCCTCCCTTGGACACTGAAGCTTCGCAACCTCAGCTTCCTCGGTCGGGACCGAATGGACAACCTACTGAAAGCTCACATCTAGCGCATGGCCTCGCCGATGAGCGCGGCGATGTTGAACGAGGCCTGGTGCTGGAAGGCCCCGACGCCCAGAAGCACGAGCGCCATTGTCGCCGCGACGCCAAGGATGCCGACCCGCGCGGGCTGCAGCGAGAGCAGAACCTCGCACGCATAGACGGCGATGAGGAACCGAGCCGCCGCCGCCGCGGCCAGAACCTTTTCCGCCGCCGGCAGGGGCGCAAGCAATACGCTAATGGCAAGCAGGAAGATGAGGAGGTCAAGCGATGTCAGCTGGAACTGCTGACGCGACAGCAGATAGATGGCCGCCCCGATGGCAAGCACCGTCGTGCTGAGGAAGACGCCCATCTGCAGGCCGGAAAGCCAGTCAGACCCACCCTCGAAGATCGACATGTAGGCAGCGATGGCGGCGGCCGTATAGACGGCGACGCGCGCCATGACGGGACGCACCGAGGGATAGAGCATGGCGCCGGCAAAGATGAAAAAGGCAAAGGCAAGACACCCGATGCCGATATCGGTGCTGACGGGCTTAACACCGAACGCGGCGATGATGAGATAGGCCGCCACAGACCATTCGATGTAGTTGGCGGAGAGACGCAGCAGCCTCTCCCGCCGTTGTGGCGTGAGAAAAGCGCGCATCGCCCCCGGATCGATCTCGTCCCGGATCTGGTGCAGCCGGAATGAAGACCAGCGCAAGACCGCGAACGCCCCGACAAGCGCGCCGGCAATGACGAGATAGGTCGTGATGACGACCCCGTCCGCCTCCGCCCGCATGACGAACGCAAGCACGATCATCACCGCTTGAATGACATAGATCGCGATCACCGCCTCCTGGTGGAGGAAGCCGAGCGAGAGCAGCTTGTGGTGGACATGGTTGCGGTCGGGCGAGAATGGCGACCGCCCTTCGCGCAGGCGCTGCACCATCACCGAGACTGTATCGAGCAAGGGCAGGCCGATGAGGAACGCGGCGACCGCGGGGCTGATTGTCGCGGAGGCTTTCTGCAGGACGAGAATGGTCGCAACACCGATCGTGAAGCCGAGGAACTGGCTTCCCGCATCGCCCATGAACACGATCGCTGGATGCGTGTTGTAGCGCAGGAAACCCAGAATCCCTCCGATCGCGAGCAGCGCGAGCAACATGGGTTCCGTGGCGCCGCAGGAATAGGCAAGCGCCGCAACCCCTGCGAGTGACAGCACCGCGCATCCCGCCGCCAGGCCGTCGAGCCCGTCGAGCAGGTTGAAGGCATTGGTGACCGCAAGCAGAAAGACGATCGTGACCGGAATGGTGATGGCTGGCGGAGCGGTATCAAGGCCGAAAAGCGGCAGATGATCGAAGTTCACGCCCGACACGACCACGACGCCGATGGCTGCGAACTGGGCAAGGAACTTGATGCGGTAATCAAGATCGAACCGGTCATCGAGAAGGCCGAAGAGCACGATGATGACGGCGGCGACAAGGAACCCCGCCATCTCGGCCGACAGCGGAGTGAGCCACAGCGCCACGGGCACGAGCGTGCCTGCCGCGATGGCAAGTCCCCCGACGCGGGGAATGATGCCGGTATGGGATTTGCGTGCATCGGGCCGATCGACGAGCCCCAGCGGCCCCGAGACATAGATGAGGGGCGGCACGAGGAACATGCTCAAGAACAGCGCCGAAATGAGACCGAGATAGACCTGCATCGAGCCCGTCAGGTTTGAGCCGCGGCTGCCCCATCACATAGCATCGGTTTGGGTGATCGGAGTGATCGATTTTCCGCTGTCACTTCTTTTCCGCTAACGCCAGCAACGTGTGATGTCACTTGCATCAATTCGGGATGAAACGATCAAGCTGCGTATCAATCGTCTGGGCGAACCGTGTGAGCCGCGCATCCGCCGCCTCCTCGCTCTCCCCCTCGCGCATGGGTGTGATGATGCGCACAAGCGATCCATCCGTCCGGTTCTCGGCGATTCCATCGACGAGAATGTACCATTTGACGAGATATTCATTCGTCAGGCGCCGCCCGCGCTGCTGGAACCAGTAATAGACGAGCTGGCGGCTCGTCCCCTTGGCGATGACGAGGCGGTTGATGGGTCGGCTCTGTCCGTTGATGGGAAGCGCGGCGCTTCCGATCCGCTCGATTTCCCAGCCGCCGCCCGGAATGCACGAGCGCGGCGAGTGGACCGAGGCGCCTTTGCGCTGCGATTCATAATAGGCGATGTAGAGATTGATGGCGCCGCCATCGCGCGCATTGACGTAATCGACAGAGAGATAGTCCGTAACCTTGAGCGCTTCGACGATCTCAGGGGGAAGGCCTGTGTCTTGTCCGCGCCATTCGCCCATGGCGAGTGGAAAGCCGAAAAAGGACTGGCGGGAGGGTACGATCTCCACACGCTGAGCCACGAAAAAGCTGAGCAGCGCGGCAAGAAGGATGATGCCGGTCGAGGCGATGAACGGCCGCGATTGGGCGGGGGCCTGGAGTGCGTTGAGCGTCGGATTGAGCGGGGGAACGTCCATCACGAACGCATCGGCGATAGCGAGGTCGGACTTGCTCACCCGCATCATGGACCAGGCCAGCGTGAAGAGCAGAACGAGGCAGATGAGAAAGACGACCCATCCCTCGAAATAATGGATGAAGCCTTCCGCTGCGCCCGTACCCCATACATTGGTGAGGACGCCGATGGCGGCGATGCGAAAACTGTTCATGACGACGGCGATGGGGATCGTCGCGATGAACAGGATCACCTTGTGCCAGAATGGCCCACGATAGATATAGCCGCACAAATAGCCAAAGCTGATGAACGGAAAGAGATAGCGAAGGCCGCTGCACGCCTCGGCCACCTGCAGCTTGTAGTTTCCAAGATCGATGATGTTGCCATCGAGGAACACCGAGATTCCAAGAAGCCGCAGAATGAAGACGCCGATTCCCGAGGACAGGAGCTGCAATTGGCTCGACAGATTGGCCTCGAAGAACATGGGCAGCGGAACCATGAACACGAGATAGACAAGCGGCCCCCAGATGAGGAGCGCGCCTTGCGTTCCGAACACCGCGATGGCAAGCCCGGCGAGTACGACGATGAAGGCGTATTGAATGACGGTGTAGATCGTGGCGATTTCGCCGGCAAAGGCGAGCAGGAGGCCAAAGGCGACAAGGCCGAAACCAGCCCATTGATGTTTTGGCCGCACGGCGCCGAGCGCCTCATGCTTGAGCATGACAAGCCAGACGGCGACAACGGGGATCATCCAGCCATGGCTATACTCGCCCGTTCCCCACTGACGGACCATGGCGGCGAGCCCGTCGAAAAAGGCAACAACAAGACCTGCGGCCGCAAGGGCCAGCACGATCCAGTTCGCTGTCATCGCGCGGGCGCGAATCGTACTGACAAATGCCATGCGGTCGCTAGAACTCGGTATGACGTGAAGAAACGCAGGTCAGAAAAAACTGCCTCAACTTAGTGCAAAATGTCCAAAGAGGCGACCCACCCTCGCGCAAAGGATCCAAAGCCACTTTTTGTCCCGCCCTGAACCAAAAGGACCCATTTCGGGGCGGATTTCTTCGTGTCTCTTGCCGCGCAGGTAGCATACATTGGCGGCGCGAGTCGGGGGCGCTCTGTCAATAGGAGCGGTGGCTCGCGCGGTGTCTACTTCTTCGAACAGTGAGCGCATCCGCCCATGAAGATCCTGTTCCTCTCCCACTATTTTCCCCCAGAGGTCAACGCGCCTGCCTACCGCACCTACGACCACTGCAAGGAATGGGTGCGCCTGGGCCACGAGGTCACGGTCATCACCTGCTTCCCCAATCACCCGGCGGGTGAGATTTTTGAAGGCTATCAGAACCGCTGGCGCCAGGAAGAGACCCGCGACGGCATTCGCCTGATCCGGGTGTGGACCTATCCCACGCCCAATGCCGGGATCTTCCTGCGCGCCTTGAACCACATTGTTTTCATGCTGTTGGGCTTCTGGGCCGCCATGCGCGCGCCACGGCATGACGTTCTGGTGACGACATCGCCGCAATTCTTCAACGGCCTCGTCGGCTTGCCGATCCGATGGTTCAAGCGCATTCCCTGGGTGCTGGAGATCCGGGATCTGTGGCCGGAATCGATTGTCGCCGTGGGTGCGATCAAGAACCGCTTCGTCATCGGAATTCTTGAATGGCTCGAGGGCGTCATGTATCGCAACGCCGACGCCATCATTGTTGTCACGCGCACGTTCCGGGACGTGATCGCAAAGCGCGGCATTCCGCCAGAACGCATCAGCTTTGTCCCCAATGGCGTCGACCTCGCGCTTTTTGAGCCGACAGGCCCCGATCGGGAGCTCCTGAAGGCAAACGGCCTTGAGGGCAAGTTCGTCGCGACCTATGCGGGCACGCTTGGCATGGCGCACGGACTGGGGCACATGCTCGAAGCGGCCGCGATGCTGAAGGACCGGCCAGACATCGCCATCCTCATCGTTGGCGACGGCGCGGAACGCGAGCAACTGGCCGCGCAGCGCGAGCGCCTGGGTCTTGACAACGTCAAGATGGTGGGGCTTCAGCCCAAGGAGAAACTCCCCGGGATATGGGCGGCATCGAACGTCGCCCTCGTGCCGATGCGGGCGACTGAGGTGTTCAAGACCATCCTGCCCTCCAAGATCTTCGAGATCATGGCGATGGGTGTTCCCTTCATCATGGGGATTGAGGGTGAGGCGATAGGCCTCGTGACGGGCTCCAACGCTGGCATCGCGGTGCCCCCCGGAGACGCGAAAGCGCTTGCCGATGCCATCCGCACGCTCGCCGATGACAAGGAGCGTTGCCGCGCCATGGCGAGGAACGGCCGTGACTATGCCGCCGCCCATTTCGATCGGCGCAAGCTCGCGCGGGATTTGCTGAGGCAATTGGAGGCTCAGGCGCGCGGCCGCGCCATTGCACCAAGCCCGAGCGGGGCAACCGGCTAAGCTGGGGCATGCAGACAAATTCGCGGCCATGAGCTGACTGAGCGGCGCGACGTTACTGTTTGGAGAGCGCTCCCTTCAGTTCACGTTTGCCGCTTCACGCTTGGCAAGAAACATCTGGAGCGCCTGCACAAGGTTGGAATCGGGCAGCCACTTTTCCTTTGCCGGCCGCCAGATGACGAGCCCGGCGGTCTCTTTGGCCTTGAACAGCGCTTCAAGCTGGAACGCCAGGAATTCCGGCTCGATGAAGCCGTTGCCGAGCGAAAAATTCGCTTCGTGATACCGGTCCCAGACAAAGGGATAGATGGGCTTTCCCGGCCCGATCCTGCGTGACTCGCTGACCTGCGCCAGCGCGTAGCGGCGCCAGCGCTCATAGTCCTCCCGGTAATGGGTGTAGACCGTCGGGAAGAGCGCATCCACCGCTTCGGCGAGCGGCCGCAGGAGGTCGTTGTTCTCCTGCCAACGCCTGTAGCGCCCGGTCCCCTCGCCCGCCATCGCGTCCCAATAATTGAATGCGGGCACCATCGAGTAATAGCCGACAGGCGCCCCGCCCGCGCCTTCCTTCACCGCTGCAGCCGTCAGCATGAGCCAGTCGACGCTGCGCCGGATCGTGGCGACATCGGTCTTCCAGGTCTTCCACTCTTCGATATTGATGATGACGAGTGCGGCGCCCTGGTGCTTGGCACCGGCCCGGCGCGCAAGCACGGGGTTGGGCGCCGCCAGCGTCTTTGCGCCTTCGGGCTTGAACTGCCCGCGGGTCAGAATGGGCACACGCGTGAGGCACAGTTCGGCAAGCTGCGCATCGCTCCCCTGTTTTTGCGCGAACCAGAGCACGAAGCTGGAACCATCCGCGCGCTTGAGGAGCCGCGCGCAATCAGGCGCGGCCTGTGCCGGCAGGAAAGCGAAGCTCGAGAAGAGGGCGGCAACGAGAAAGACCGGGCAGCGCATGTCATTCTCCTCATCCTGATGCGCGGGCGGCTGGCGTCACAAGGACCAGAAGCGCCGGGGCGGGTTGGATGCCTTTGGACAGCCGCGCGCCGGCCCGCCCTTCACCGCGTAGTCGATCAGTTCGCGCTGCACATCCGGATCATAATAGTCCTTGATGATCGCGTGGCACGCCTTTCGAACCCGTTCACGGTCGGCATGTTCATCGAGCCACGTGACGATGACCCGGGCCAGGTCCTCATCGTCATCGTCACGAAAGAACGCGCCCGTCTCGCCGGGCAGAATGGCCTCGAACTCCGGGTTCTGCTCATCGAAATTGCCTTGCGCGATTACGGGCGTGCCATAGCCCAGCGCATGCATGCAGCTAAGTCCGATCCGCCCCGGAATAACGCATAGATCCGCCGCGGCAAGTATGGGGCCCAGCTTCGCCTCATCATAGATCGCCCCTGGCAGAATGATCTCGCACCCATCGCCCTGGGCCTGCGCGAGCGCCTTCAGCTTCTCCTGTTCCTGCCCCTTGCCGATCACGGCGACATTGACCGGCCGCCCCTGTTTGGCAAGCAGGCCCGCAGCGCGAATGAGCGCATCGAACTTCTTGCGTGCCACGAGCCGCCCGACAGTGACGAGCAGCGGCCGTTCGGGATGCTTGAAAAGCTGTGCCCGTGCGGCGTGCAGCGTCTCGGGCGTAAATTCCGCCTGCACGCGTTGCTGTTCTTCAAGATCGAGCGAGTTGTAGATCACATAGACGCGGTCGGCATCAAAGCCGCGCTTCAGCATGATGTCGCGCGAATAATGGCCATAGACCATGTGCCCGTGCGCGAGTCGGTAGAAGAACGTGCGAATGCGCTCCTTCAAGGTGAGCTTTGACCGCGTGAAGCCATGCCCCCAGAACAGCACGCGCTTGCCCGTCAATCGACCCAACAGAAGCGCCACCCAGTTCGACAGATAGGTCACATTGTCGATGAGCACGAGCACATCGACCTTGCGGGATAGGGCGAAGGAAAGAACGCCCTGCTGCCACAGGAAATAGGTGAAGAAGAAACGGTTGCGCACCCGCGTATGGGGGAACAGCGCCGCCCCATCCTTTGGGTCTCCGAAAAGGACGGGAAGGCTGTCGAGATTGGAGGTGATGTCCGAAACGCCTTCGTATTGCGCCTCCTGCGAGCGCCCGAGCGAGCGGAACACCGCCCGCCGGTAATGCCCGAACCAGGGATAGATGATCGCGGCCCGGGGAGCCCGGGTTTGGAGCTGAGGAATCCGCGCATCTTCGGGTTTGTATTGCTGCATGCTCAACTCGCCCACCAGAGTTTGTAACGGCGACTGAAGGGAATGACGGGTGCAGGCTGTGGCCGCGTGGCGGGAACGGGCCGCTTTGGCCGCATCTGCCGCACCGCCCTCGCCTCGCAAATCAGCAACGTCTCTAGCATCACCGGAAACAAGAACAGATAGAAATTGCGGTAAAGCGTCCCTTGCTTGAATGCGAGAATAAGTTCGAGAAGAAAGAGCGCAACGAGCAGCGCGATCACACGATTGCGCACGCCATATCCCGGCTGCGGCTTCACGGTCATGAGGGCCTGATAGCAAAGCCTGAGGCAGCGCCAAAGCAACAATGCGAAAATCGAGAACCCGACAAGGCCAAGCTCGCACAAGACTTCCGCGCCGATGTTATGCGCATAAAAGCCGTTGAGGACCTCCGGCGATATCGCGGCCGAGAAACCAAGTCCAAAAAGGATGGCGAAGGGATCCGAGATCCAAATCGATAAGAGCTCGGCAACGAGCGCGAAACGCCCCTCCGCGTCGCGCGTCATGTTGTTGATGTTCCAGCGAAACCCGTAGGTACCCTCGACAAGTGCATCGCCGAACAGCGAGAAGCCCGCGATAGCGACGATGCCCGCGATACCAATGCTCAGCATCAGCCGCCACGAGCCGGTATAGCCCCGCGCGATGGGGTAAAAGGCGGCCGACGCGATCATCATCGCCACCAATTGCCCGCGCGAGCTTGTCTTGACCGCGATGACGACGCAAAGCGCCGCGATCCCAAGACTGACGAGCCACGGGATCCAGCCCCTCGGCGCAAGCAGAATCGCCGAAACCATGGCATAGCCGGCAAACTGAGCAAGCGAGAGCGGGGAGCCGGTCTCCATGCCTGGCATGACGGCCGAGCGGATGGTGCGCTCATCCCAGGGCACGACGAGAGCCATGGGAAGAAGAAGCACGCTGCCCACAAGCGCAACGATGCCAAAGCCCGTGGCGGCCTCCTCATAGCGCCTGACCAGCATCGGCACGATGAGGCAAACGATGAAAAGATAGGGCGCCTTTGTCGTCGCCTCGGCCCAGCCGAATTCCGCGCCCGGGCTCCAAGCCAGCGAAATGACGGCATAGGTATAAAGAGCCGCGGCAAGCATCGGAATGGGCTGTGTGAGGGCAAGCCGCAAGGGTGCCCGGAAAAGCTGCAGCGTCGCGGCGAGCATGACGATCCCGGCAACCGCGACATTGGTCAGCAAGGGCCGCTCGGCAATGGCGAGCACCTGAGAGGCACCCCATTGTTCAAGGCCGAACATGACGAGCAGCGCCGCAAATCCTGCGCCCGGCCGCCAAAGCGCCGCCAGCGTCATCAGGGCAAGCGTACCCGCGTAAATGCCAAGTCCCATTATCGGCCCATCATTACAGCATGGCCCCCATAGCCGTCAGCAGCGAGCCTTGACGGCACTGCGGCGCCTCCTCAAGGATTGCTTCGAACCGGTCGAGCACCTTTTCTAGCGTGTAGTGCTGATGCGCCAGCGCCCGCGCCGCAGCACCCATCTCTGGCCAGCGCGCCCGGTCGCCAAGCGCACGCAGCAATCCGTCGCGAAAGCCCTCCGCCGTCGCCGGTCCCATCAGCCACCCCGTCTCGCCATCGCTCACCGTCTCGGCCGGGCCGCCAAGCCCATGCGCCAGCACCGGCCGCGCGAGCAGCATCGCCTCGATGATGGAAAGGCCGAAGGGCTCGGGCGTGAGCCGGCTCGAAATCAGGAAATCGCTGGCAAGGAGATAGGGGACGGGGTCGGTGACGGCCCCTGTAAAATGCACCCGGCCCGACAGCGCCACGCTCTGCGCAAGTGCCTCGAGCTTCGCTGCGAAACGCGTATTCATCGGCCCCCCGCAGATGAGGAGATGCAGCGATGACGCCGCCTCGCCCGCAAGCGCGAGCGCCTCGAGGATCCGCGCCTGCCCCTTTTCTTCGACGAGCCGCCCAAGAATGCAAGCGACAGCGGCATTTTGCGGAATATGAGCGGCCGCGCGGGGAAAGGGTGTTGCCGCGTCGGGGGAGAACTGACGCGCATCCGCCCCCAGATGCAGCACCCGCGCGGGCACGACGCTCGGCCCAAGCGTGGCGGCCGTGAATTGGCTGTTGGCGACGGGCGTAAGGCCATACCGGGCGATCACCGAGCGATAGAGGCGCTTATTGAGCGCCAAGGGATAGGCATCGCTGAGGATGGAATGCATGATCCACAGGCAGCGGGCGCCGGTGCGCGACGCGGCCTTCCCCGCTGCCGCCACGAGGTCGCCAAGCCCGACGATGAGCGCCCCCGGCTTCACCCGCGCCACATAGGCGTTGAGGCTCTCCTGCAGAGCACGAAGCTGGCGCTGGCGCTCGACCTGCGAACGAAGGCGCGCGCCGATCCCCTGTCCATAGGGTCTGGCGAGGGACTGAGCGGACAAAACTTCACACGCCGCTCCCGCCCGGTTGCAGGCCGTTGTCATTTCGCCCTCAAGGAGGCTGAAGGCAAGGACGCGATAGCCGCGCGCAAGGAGGCCCGCGATGAGATCGGCGGTGATCCGGCGCGCGCCATAGCCTTCATCGCCGCGCACGAGAAACACGAGAGGCTCGGACTTGAGGGAAGCGCGGCTCAAAAAACCTCACCAGCGTGTCAGTCGATGGGGTCGCAAGCAGTAGCAATATGTCAATGTCGCCTGAACCACAAATGTGGCGTATGCAGGAAGGGACCACAAGGTGAAGCGCTTTGTTTCATTCTGAACCGCAAGGAACACTTCGGCCAAGCGTTGACGCAAATGCCTTCAATCCCTTTAATCGCCGCCGGCATGAGAGAGGGCGCGGGTGCTGAAAAAGGGCAAGATTCCATCGCCGCGCAGTTTTTTCGCCGACGCGATCTCCGTCATCCGCACACGGATCATGCTTCAGATCGTCGGCATTTTAACGAGCATCATCACCGCACGTTATCTAGGTCCCGACGGCAAGGGCCTCGTCACGGCCTTGACGGCGGTGCCGCTCATCCTGGTGCGCCTCTCTGAGCTGGGCATCCGCCAGTCGGCCGCCTTCTATGTCGGCAGGAAACTGGCCTCGATCGAGGAAATCACCAGCGCCCTGGCCATTCTTTGCGTCGTGACATCGCTGCTGAGCGCCCTTGTCTGTCTCATCTATTTTTGGGCGACCTGGCTGCCGCAATATGACTGGGCCCTGATTGCGCTTGCGCTCGCCCTCCTGCCCTTGAGCATCACGCGCTCCTACATTTCTGGCATTTTCCTGGGCGTGAAACAGATCGGTCGCTTCAATTCGATCGGCTGGCTTCCCGCCGCGTTCACGCTTCTTTTCGTGTGCCTCTTTGTTGTCGCGCTCGGTTGGGACGCCTTTGGCATGATGTTGGGCAGTGTCCTTGCTTCGGTCATCGTGACGGTCCTTGCGATAAGGATGCTCGCCTCGATGGTCGATTTGCGCTTCGCGATCGACGCAAGGCTGATGGTGAATCTCATCAGGCTCGGCGCCGTCTATGCGCTCGCCGTGTTCCTGCTGCAATTGAACTACCGGGTTGGCGTCATTCTCTTGCAGCAATTCGGCACGTTGGAGGATGTCGGCCTGTTCTCGCTTGGCACGAACTTCGCCGACCTCATCTGGGAAATACCGTTTGCCCTGCACGGTGTCATCCTGTCCCGCAGCGTGACGGCGACGAACGAAGCCTTGTTCTCGAAAAATCTGCTCTCGCTATTGCGCCTCACGATGGCGGCGGCCCTCATTTGTGGCGCGGGCCTTGCAATCGCCGGCCCCATTCTCATCCCGCTCGTCTATGGCCATGAATTCGCGCCCGCCGTCAGTGTCGTCAATTGGATGCTGCCGGGCATCATTGCCTATGTCGCCTTTCAGGTTCTCAACACCGACCTGTCAGGGAAAGGCCGGCCCTGGGCATCGCTTTTGATCGCGGTTCCGAGCATCGCCATCAATGCTGTGCTTTGCGTTGCGCTGATCCCCCTCTATGGCGCGGATGGCGCAGCGATGGCGGCAAGCGCAAGCTATCTGTTTGCAACAGTGGCGATCACGCTTGTCTATGCGCGCATGCAAAGCCTCAAGCCCTCCCAGATCGTGCTTTTCGCCAAGGATGATGTGAGGCTGTTGGCCGCGAAGGTGCCCGCGCTCATGCGCGTGAAGTTCCTGGCTGAGTGGCTCAAGTAAAGGGGTACGCTGATGATTGACGCTGAGCAATCGCCTTCGGTTTCGATCGTGACGGCCTTCTACAATCGCGCCCAATCCGTTGCTGAATCGCTCGGCAGTCTCGTTGCGCAAACCTATCCGAACCTTGAGATCATCGCGATCGATGACGGCTCGAATGACGGCACGTTCGCAGAAATGGAAAAGGTGGCGGACGCACGTTGCCGCCTCATTCGCCAGGAGAATACAGGCTATACGGTGGCGCTCTCCACGGCGGTGAGGCAATCCAAGGGCGAGTTGATCGCTGTCCATGACGCGGGCGATGTGTCGTTCCCCGAGCGGATCGCGCGACAGGCCGGATTTCTTGCTCGCAATCCAACGATTGGTCTTCTCGCCTGCGCCGTTGAAAATGAGGAGACTTTCAATCGCGGCATCGCGATCGACCGTCCCCCCTCGCCAGCGGCGGTCACTGCCAAGCTGTGGCAAGGCAACCCCATTCACCACGGCGCCGTGATGTATCGCCGGTCGCTCTATGACCGTGTCGGGGGCTATCGGCCGCTCTTCAGATTTGCGCAGGACCACGATCTCTGGCTGCGCATGATCGCCCATGCAGAGGTCGGCGTGATCGACGAGGTGCTCTATCGGCGAAAGAAATTCGAAGGCGGCGTCTCGACGACGGCGGCGAAGATCGTCCTGCAGAAATATCTCTCCGATTTCGCGATCCAATGCGCCCGCTCACGCGATGCCCATGGCCGCGATCTGATCGACCGGCATGGCGCCCTCGCGCCTTTCCTGCGGGAGCGCTCGCCCCGCCTCGGCCGCACGCTCGCCTGGTACGCGATGCGCTGGCTCGCCCACGGACAGGCGGCGGAAGCCGAAGAGTTTCTCAAAGCCGCGATGAGGGAATCGCGCCACCCAAAGGTCTTCGCCGCCGCCGTAATCCTGCGCCTCTCCCGTTCGCCCTGGGCGTGGGAGAACGTCCTTAAACCCGCCATGTTGCGCCGCTATAGCAGACAAGGCTAAACCGGCTGGGCGCGCTGCGCGGAAAAGCATGTCCCCGCGAAGGCGGGGATGGGTACCGGCTTTCCGCTAAACGTTGCGACAATAAAAAGAGATAGAGTGGCGTGACGATTCTGATGAAAGGCACGCCGCTCTGAGGAGCAAGGCGCCAACGAGGACTGATTGGGAACGACACTGAGATGGTAGAGGCACCAGACCCCCACACCGTGCTGGTGACCGGCGGCGCCGGCTATATCGGCAGCCACACCTGCCGCCTCCTCGCCGCGGGCGGCTTTCGCCCCATTGCCTATGACAATCTCTCAACCGGGCACGACTGGGCCGTGAAATGGGGGCCCCTGGAGCGGGGAGAACTCGCCGATGGCACGCGCCTGCGCGAAGTCATGCGGAAGTACCGCCCCGCCGCCGTCATCCACTTCGCCGCTTCGATTGCCGCCGGCGAGTCCGTCATCGAACCCTTGAAATACTATCGCAACAACGTCGCGGGCTCCCTTGCCCTCATCGAGGCCATGCGCGATTGCGCCGTTCCGCGGATCGTCTTCTCAAGCACGGCCGCCGTGTATGGCAATCCGCAAACGCGCCTCTTGAGCGAGGCCCACCCCTTGGCGCCGATCAATCCTTATGGTGCCTCAAAATTGATGGTCGAGACGATGTTGCGCGATGCCGCGGCCGCCCACGGCCTCATCGCCAATATTCTGCGCTATTTCAACGCCAGCGGTGCCGACCCCGACGCGGGCATTGGCGAGGATCATGAGCCCGAAACCCATCTCATTCCCCGCGTGCTCTTCGTTGCCCTTGGCAAGGAGCGCGAGGCCAGCATTTTCGGCGCCGACTATCCAACGCCTGATGGCACCTGCGTGCGGGACTATATTCACATCCTCGATCTGGCAGAGGCGCATCTCTGTGCCCTCAAACGCGAGCTGCCGAAGGGATCGATCAGCGTGCACAATCTGGGTACGGGACACGGCTATTCGGTGAAGCAGATCATGGAGGTGGCGCGCCGCATCACCGGCCATCCCATTCCCGTAAGCATCAAGCCGCGCCGCCCAGGCGACCCGCCTGAACTGGTCGCGGACCCCGCCCTTGCCTTGCAGGAATTGAATTGGCGCCCCACGCGCTCATCGCTTGAGCGGCTCATCGCGGATGCCTGGGCCTGGCACAAGACCCGGCACGGCTGAGAAATGCCCCTTAAGGCTCAGAACTGCAGGCGCGTGCCCAACAACACCGTTGAGCGATCGTAATCCGACGCCGGCGTGCTCGACTCCCGGCTCTCCTGCCCGGCCTCGAGGAACAGCGAAACATATTCGTTGATGAGATACTCGCCGCCCACATCGACGCCGTAGAAATCGTCGCTGCGTGTCGTGCCCTCGAACTCCTCGTTAGTGAAGATGCCACGAATGTAGAGAAGCGTGTTCTGCCGCAACTCATGCTCGACCCGCAGCTGGATGTTCGATGCCACGCGGGTGGAGGAAAAGGCCTGGATGGTGGGTGTTTGCTGCCGGCTGCCATTGAGCAACACCGAGGTCTTCGTCGTCGGATTCCACACAAGGCTCGCATTCGCCGCGACGGAATCAACCGAGCTGAGGGCCGGATCGGCAAACTCGCTGCGCACGAAACCTGCTGACACTTCGCCTTGAAGCAGCCCCGTGAAGTCGATGCGCACACCGGCAAGCGCCGAATATTCGTCCGTGTCGCGATCAAGGCCGTTGCTGTCGAGGATATCGTAGTTCCGCTTCAGATAGGCGAATTCGACATAAGGATTGACCCGCGCGGTAAGGCCATAGCGGATGCGGGTTGACGCCCTGAATTCATTGCGATCGCGATTTTCCTGGCCTGCGGTACGAAAGTCGAGCCGTTGTATTTGCGCCTCGGCAGCCACGTTGAGCCGCGTCACGCCGCGCGCATAGCCAAGCTTGGCAAACACGCTGTCGACCTCGGGCTGCTGGGCGCCGACATTGTCTGGGTCCGTTCGGCTCAAGGATTCGCGGCGATACCCACTATTGGCAAAGAAGGAATCGAGCCGCGAGAGATCATAGCGGCCGAACACCGAGCCGCCGCTGCTGAACGTGTCTTCGGCGACCTCATCGGCGAATTTTTCGCCGAATGCATAGGCCTCAAAGCCGAGTAGATGGCGCGACCAGCGGCTCTGCACCCGGAACGAAGGCTGATAGGCGAAAATGATGTCGTTTTCGGCGCCCGTGTTGGCCGCGTAAACATTGTCATCATACTGCGACTGAAGGACGAGCTGCGGCAGCAGCATGAAACCGCCCGCTGAAATACCCTTCGCCTCATATTCGGGGCGCGGACGGTCAAAGACGCTGAAAAGCGGCGGGATGAAAACGAAAGACCCACGTCCAAAATCGTTCGGCGCACGCCCCGACTGCCCATAAGAAGGTCCGGCCTCCTGCGCGACGGCAACAGGCACATGCGTAACGCCAAGCACAGCAGCCACCACCGCGGCCGCGACACTTGCCGTACGATTACACCGTTGCGTCACAATAGACCTCGAGGACGGGGGGAATTTCGACCATCAGTCCGCTCCCCCGGACTATAGTCAGAAATGGCGAGAACGCGACCTTAGAAGAAGCGCTCGCGCACGTAAATCACATCGCCCGGACGGACGGGTGAATTGCGCTGAGCCGTTTCTTCACGGATCTCCGAACCAGTCTTGCGCGTGACTGTGAAGGATTCTTGATCGGCGCGGAAAGTGAAGCCGCCCGAGATCGCGACCGCCGTCAGCACCGTCATGCCCTCAACGTAAGGGAACTGACCCGGCTGGCGCACCTCGCCCAGAATGAAGAACGGGCGATAGGTGACGACCTGGACATTGACGCTGGGATTGACGAGCAGGTTTGAGCTCGAGAGGCGTTCAACTATCCGCCCGCGAAGCTCATCGACGGTTACGCCGCGCGCTTCGACAAGGCCAAGCAGCGGAACCGTGACATTGCCGCTGCCATCCACCGTCTGCTCGCCGGACATGTCCTGTTGCCCGAACACATCGATCCGAACCTTGTCGCCGCTATCAAGTTGGTAGGGCTGAGCCGTCTCCACACTGACAGGCGCGGCGCTGGGACCCGCTGTCTGGCACGCACTGAGGAAAATTCCGAGGAGAGCAACGGCTGCTACGGAAAGGATCGTGCGCATGTGTTTGTTTTCTCTCATTGATTAGAGAATCAACCGAACCAATAGCAGATGAGCACTGCCGGTCGACAATTGTTCGCACCCGATCAAAACAATATTAAAGCGGCGTGGCCATCCCGCAACACTCAATGAGCTGACACCCGGCTTGAAGCTTTGGGCCGATACAAAGCCGCCGCCCGCTCCCCCGTGACGTTGCGGGAAGTGGCCTGCAAGGATTGAGCGGAGGCATCGAATATCGATGCGGGATCGAGGCTAACTCGCTCATCCAAGGTTGCGGCACAAATACAAGAATCCATAAATAAATTGTTGCCATTCAATGGCAAATAGTCGCGCGACCGCTTGATATGAGTCAATGAGGCCGCACCCCACTCGCGCAATGTGCGCACGGCACTCGATGAGGGGGAGTCGGCCCTAGCGTCGTGCATTCGCCTGCTTTCCATCCAGCGAATGGAAACCTGCAAGCGCCCGTACGCGAGAAGCCGGCTCACGCCCCCCCAAGCGCGCGATCTAACGAGATGGGGCTGAGCCACTATGTCAACATCAACAGAAGTCAATCCAGAAAAGCCGCGTGTCGGCTTTGACGCATTCCTGCTAAGCGCATTGTGGCTTGCAGGACTTGTGACGGTGCTGTGGGGAGCCGCCAAGACAGACGATCCCCTGTTTGCAGTTCACATGGGCATCTTCGCCCTCGGCTTTACGGCTATGCTGATCTGGCTCCTGCGGCGAACGGGCCGCATCATGGGGGGCACGATCAGGCAGACAGCCTATGAGGACGACATCGTCCGGGTAGGTACGATCCTGACCGTGTTCTGGGCCGTGATCGGCCTCACCGTTGGCGTCGTCATCGCCGCGCAATTGGCCTTTCCCACGACGCTTTCCTTCCCCGACATTCCCTACCTTTCCTATGGGCGCCTGCGGCCACTGCACACAAGTGCCGTTATCTTCGCCTTTGGCGGCACGGCACTCCTCACGACCTCGTTCTATGTCGTGCAGCGCACGACGAAGGCTCGGCTCGCTGGCGGCCTTCTCCCCTGGTTCGTGATGTGGGGCTACCAGCTCTTCATCGTGCTGGCGGCGACGGGCTATGTCCTTGGCATCACGCAAAGCCGTGAATACGCCGAGCCTGAATGGTACGTCGATCTGTGGCTGACGCTCGTGTGGGTCGTCTACCTGCTCGTATTCCTCGGCACGATCTGGAAGCGCAAGGAACCCCACATCTATGTGGCGAACTGGTTCTACCTCGCCTTCATCGTGACGATTGCGATGCTGCACATCGTCAACAATCTCGCCATGCCGGTCTCGTTCCTCGGCACGAAGAGCTACTCCGCCTTCTCAGGCGTTCAAGACGCGCTGACCCAATGGTGGTATGGCCACAATGCGGTCGGCTTCTTCCTCACCGCGGGCTTCCTCGCGATGATGTACTACTTCGTACCCAAGCGGGCGGAGCGCCCCGTCTATTCCTACCGCCTGTCCATCGTTCACTTCTGGACGCTGATCTTCCTCTATATCTGGGCAGGTCCGCACCACCTTCACTACACCGCGCTTCCCCAATGGGCGCAAACCCTCGGCATGACGTTCTCGCTCATGCTGTGGATGCCGAGCTGGGGCGGCATGATCAACGGCCTTATGACGCTGTCGGGCGCGTGGGACAAGCTGCGCACGGACCCCGTGATCCGCATGCTTGTGGTGTCGGTGGCCTTCTACGGCATGTCGACCTTCGAGGGTCCGCTGATGTCGGTGCGTGAAGTCAACTCGCTCTCGCACTACACCGACTGGACCGTCGGGCACGTCCATTCCGGCGCGCTGGGCTGGGTGGGATTTGTCAGCTTCGGTGCCATCTACTGCCTCGTTCCCTGGCTTTGGGGCCGCAAGCAGCTTTACAGCCTTGCGCTGGTCGAATGGCACTTCTGGATCGCCACGATCGGCATTCTTCTCTACATCACCGCGATGTGGGTGACGGGCATCCAGGAGGGCCTGATGTGGCGCTCCTATGATGAGTCCGGCTTCCTGCAATACACCTTCGTCGAAACGGTGGAAGCAAAGCACTGGCTCTACATCGTGCGCATGCTGGGCGGGGTTCTCTTCCTCCTTGGCGCACTGATCATGGCCTACAACGTCTGGCGCACCATTCGGGGCGACGTCCACGAATCGGAATCCGCTGGCAAACCCGCCCTCGCCGGCGCGCAACCCGCAGAATGAGGAGGATCGGCACATGATCTTCAGTCACGAACCTTTTGAACGTCACTCGCTGGTCCTCACCGCTGGCATCCTCATTGTGGTTGCCATTGGCGGGCTCATCGAAATCGCTCCCCTCTTCTATCTCGAGAATACGATCGAGAAGGTGGAGGGCATGCGGCCCTATACGCCGCTGGAGCTGGCGGGACGCAACATCTACATCCGCGAGGGTTGCTACACCTGCCACAGCCAGATGATCCGCCCGTTGCGCGATGAGGTGGAGCGCTACGGCCACTATAGCCTTGCCGCTGAAAGCATGTACGACCACCCCTTCCAATGGGGTTCCAAGCGTACGGGCCCCGATCTTGCGCGTGTCGGCGGCAAATACTCGGATGACTGGCAACGCCGCCATCTCATCGATCCGCGCGAAGTGGTGCCTGAATCGGTCATGCCGGGCTACCGCTTCCTCGATGGAACGCCGCTGCGCTATGACGACATCAGTGCGCAGCTCGCCGCGAACAGCATCGTTGGCGTTCCCTACACGGATGAGATGATCGACAACGCCAAGGCGGACCTGGAAGCACAGGCCGTCGAGGGCGGTGAAGGTGAAGAGGCGCTCGTTGGCCGCTATCCCAAGGCCATGGCGCGTGACTATGACGGACGCCCCGCGGAAATCACCGAAATGGATGCGCTCGTCGCCTATCTGCAAATGCTCGGCACATTGGTCGACTTCAAGACCTATGAGGCCGAAGACCCCGCCAACAAGAGGTGAGCGTCATGACCTATGCCGAACTCGCCGCATTCGCGAAGACCTGGGGGCTTCTCTATTTCTTCGCGATCTTCATTGGCGTCCTGATTTACGCGTTGTGGCCGAAGAACCAGGCAACGTTCGATCGCGCCGCCCGTCTACCGCTTGAGGAGGAGAGCGATCAATGAGCCGCTCGGACAAACATATCGACGAGGTCTCCGGCGTTGAAACGACCGGGCACGAATGGGATGGCATCAGGGAGCTGAACAATCCGCTCCCGGCCTGGTGGCTGTGGGTGTTCTGGGTGTCCGTCGCGGTGGCGATCATCTATTGGGTCCTGCTGCCCGCATGGCCCATGGTGACGACCAACACGATCGGTATCCTGGGCTCATCCGACCGCGTGAACGTGGCGAACGACATGGCGGCGCTGGAGGCCAAGCGCGGCGCCATGTGGCAGCAGCTCACGAGCGTGCCGCTGGAATCGATTGAATCGAATCCCGCGCTCCTCGAGTTCGCGCAGAAGGCGGGCGGGGTCGCCTTCGGCACCAACTGCGCTGGCTGCCATGGCAGCGGCGCCCAAGGCGCCAAGGGCTACCCCAATCTTGCCGATGACGTTTGGATCTGGGGCGGCAAGCTCGCCGACATTCAGCAGACGATCCGCTTCGGCGTCCGCAGCGCGGACCCAGAAACGCGGCAATCCCAGATGCCCTCCTTCGGCCGTGACGAAATCCTGACCAAGGACCAGATCAACGATGTGGTCGAGTTCGTCACGACGCTGTCGGGCGGCGAGGCGAATGCGGAGGCCGCAGAGCGTGGCCGGACCGTCTTTGCAGAGCAATGCACCGTCTGCCATGGCGATGATGGCAAGGGGAACCGTGAACTTGGCGCCCCGAACCTCACCGACCAGGAGTGGCTCTATGGGAGCGACAAAGCGACGCTCTATGAGACGGTGTTTTATGCAAGGCGCGGCGTGATGCCTGCTTGGCATGAGCGTCTCGATGATCCAACGATCCGCGCTCTTGCCGTCTTTGTTCATACGCGGGGCGGCGGCGAATAGCCGCCAACCGCAACCAACTGGAAAGCTACCGATCATGCGTGCACACCCAAACGCCGTTAGTCCCCAAGCCGTTAGCGATGAGGGGAACTTTGCGGCCGAGGGTGTGCACCGCTCGGATGCAACAGCCGTCAACAAGGCAAATACCAGGACCCTTTATAAGAACCGCGAGCCGGTCTACCCCAAGCTCGTGCACGGAACCTTCCGCCGCGCAAAATGGGCCTTCATGATCCTGGCGCTGGCCGTCTACTATATCCTGCCTTGGATCCGCTGGCCGCGCGGCGGCAATGCGCCCGACCAGGCTGTCCTCGCCGATTTCGCCAACGCCCGCTTTTACTTCTTCTGGCTCGAGATCTGGCCGCAGGAAGTCTACTACATCACGGGCCTGCTTATTCTCTCCGCCCTCGGACTTTTCTTCGTCACCGCCCTTTTCGGTCGCGTTTGGTGCGGCTATGCCTGCCCGCAGACGGTTTGGACCGACCTCTACATCCTGGTTGAACGCGCGATCGAAGGCGACCGTAACGCCAGAATTCGCCTGGCGAAGGAACCATGGTCCGTCTCCAAGCTCACCAAGAAGCTGTCAAAGCACATTGTCTGGATCCTCATCGCGGCGGCAACGGGCGGTGCCTTCATTTTTTATTGGCACGACGCGCCCTCGACCTTCTTCGGCCTCTTTGACGGGACGGCCCCTCTTTCGGCCTACCTCTTTCTTGGGATCCTGACCTTCACGACCTACCTCCTTGCAGGCCATGCGCGCGAGCAGGTCTGCATCTATATGTGCCCTTGGCCGCGCATCCAGGCCGCGATGACCGACGCCCATTCGCTCGCCGTCACCTATCGCTATGACCGGGGCGAGCCGCGCGGTCCCCACAAGAAGGGACAGGATTGGAGCAACCGGGGCGATTGCATCGACTGCAACCAATGCGTCGCGGCCTGCCCCATGGGCATCGACATCCGCGACGGCGCTCAGCTGGAGTGCATCAATTGCGCCCTTTGCATCGACGCCTGCAACGAGGTCATGGACAAGGTCAATCGTCCGCGCGGATTGATCGCCTATGACACGGATCTCAACATCACGAACCGCTTGGCCAAGAAGCCCTCAACCTATCCCTTCGTCCGCCCCCGCACGGTGCTCTACGCAAGCGTGATTTCGATTGTGGGAGCCGTTATGCTGTTCAGTCTCCTCAACCGTGTCGACGTGCAGCTGAACGTCATCCATGACCGTCAGCCGCCTTTCGTCATGCTCTCTGACGGTTCCGTGCGCAACGGGTACACGCTCAAGATCGTGAACCGTGCCGGGATGGTGCGCAATTTCGCCATCGAGTTCGATTCACCCGTTCCCTTGTCGCTGAAGCTCGTCGGTGCCGAGAAAGACGCGGACGGCCTGTTACAGGCGGAAGTGGAACCCGATGGCGTGCGGGAGCTGCGCATTTACGCGGTCGCCGCGAAAGGTGATGTCAAGACAAACTCCTTCCCGGTGAAGATCCGCGTCCGGGATACGCAGACGGGCGTCATCGCCGACAGCGCCCAGGTTTTCCTCGCAAGGAAATGACACCCATGCAGCATCGTGCGAATTTTGAACTCAAAGGCGGCCACGTCCTCGCCATCCTGTTGAGCGCGTTTTTCGGGGTCACGGCCGTGAATGTGACCATGATCGTCGCGGCCTACGAATCCTTCCCCGGAGAACAGGCGCCGAAATCCTATCTTCAAGGCCTGCACTACAATGACACCCTGGCCGCGCGGGCCGAGCAGGCGGCGCTCGGCTGGCGCGCCGTCTTGGACTCCGCCCGCGACGACAAAGGCAATGTCCGCCTCACGCTCGCAATGTCAGGGGAGGGCGAGACGCCCATGGACGGCCTCGTCGTGACGGGCCAGCTTCGCCGTCCGGCGACGGACCTTGAGGATCGCAAGCTCGAATTCGTGTCCGCCGGCAAGGGCCTTTATACCGCCGACCTTACGGAAATTGGCGCCGGGCAATGGGATCTTGAGGCTGTCGCGGAAGATGAGGGCGGTCGCCGCTTCGAATTCGGCAAGCGCCTATGGTTACGTTAGACGCGGCGTCCGGCCTATCTGCGCCTTTTATTGATCCCCTTCCCTTCGTGAGGCGCAAGGGCGACGAGCGCCACCTCGAACTCCTGGTGCGAGGCATGCATTGTGCCGCCTGCATCAGCCGGATCGAAAGGGCGATGCACGCCCTGCCCGGCGTCCTGAGTGCCCGCGTGAACCTCTCGACCGGGAAGCTCGCCTTGACCTGGAAAGGTGACGCATTGGAGCCGCGCCGCATCGTCTCGGCAATCGAGGCGCTGGGCTTTGACGCCTCACCCTTCGATCCCGAGACGATGGAGCGCGACAAGGGCGCGGAAACGAATTTCCTTCTGCGCTGCCTGGGCGTGACGGCCTTTGCCTCCATGAACGTGATGCTGCTGTCGGTTTCGGTATGGGCGGACATGGCGGGCGAGATGGGCGAAGGCACCCGCCTCATCCTACTTTGGATCTCCGCCCTCATTGCCATCCCGGCAACGCTCTATGGCGGGCTGCCTTTTTACCGCTCGGCGCTAGGCGCGCTGCGCGTGGGGCGCGCCAACATGGACGTCCCCATCTCCATCGCCGTTCTGGGCGCGCTCCTCATCAGCGTTGTGGAGACGGCGCTGGGCGGCGAGCACGCCTATTTTGAAGCGCCGGTCATGCTGCTCTTCCTGCTGCTCGTCGGCCGAGTCCTCGACCATCGCCTGCGCGAACAGGCACGCGCGGCGGCCAAGGATCTCCTTGCCATGCAGTCAGGCACGGCGCTCCGCCTTGCCGGCGACGGTTCGGCTGCCCCGGTACAGGTAACCGCGATTGCGCCGGGCGACGAGCTCCTGATCCTTCCTGGCGATCGCATTCCCGTGAACGCCGTCCTCATCGAGGGCGAGAGCAGCCTTGACCGCTCGCTCGTCACCGGCGAGTCGATGCCGATAGAGGCCAAGGCCGGCGAACTGCTTTACGCCGGCGTGCGCAATCTCACCGGTCGCTTGCGGGTGCGCGCCATAGCGGCGGTCGGCGATTCCCTTGTGGCGGAACTCACGCGCCTCATCGAGGCGGGAGAACAGCGCCGTTCCGCTTACATCCGCTGGGCCGACCGCGCGGCCGAAATCTATGTGCCCGTGGTGCACACGATTGCCGCGCTCACCTTGATCGGCTGGCTCACCTTTGGCGATGCGACGCTTCGTGAATCCGTGATGGCTGCCATCGCCGTACTCATCATCACCTACCCTTGCGCGCTCGGTCTTGCTGTTCCAGCCGTTCAGGTGGTGGCGACCGGCCGGCTTTTCCAAGCAGGAATCCTTGTGAAGTCGGGCGACGCGCTCGAGCGGATCGCCACCTGTGACACCATCGTCTTTGACAAGACCGGCACACTCACCTACGGGCGCCCGCGTCTCACGGACGAGAAATCCCTGCCTCCTGGCACGCTCGAGGACGCTGCCTTGCTGGCCCGCACGAGCCGCCATCCGCTCTCCCGCGCGATCGCCGAGGCGGCCGGGCCTGGCGCGATTGCCAGTGAGTCCTCGGAAATCGCGGGCAAGGGCGTTGAAGCGCGCGTGAACGGAGAAATCTGGCGCCTTGGCAGCGCCCTTTTCACCGGCGCGCAAGATGCCGAAGACGATGAAGCCCTCTCGCTCTGGTTCCGCAAGGGTGAACGCGCGCCCGTGCGCCTCACCCTTCACGATGCGCTTCGCACCGATGCGGCTCAAACAGTCGAAGCGCTGACGAAGATGGGCTTTACCTGTGTCATGCTTTCCGGCGACAGGGAAGCGCCCGCGCGCCGGATTGCAGAGGCCCTCGGGTTCAAGGAATGGGAGAGCGGCATTACGCCTGAAGGAAAGACGGAAAAGCTGAAGGCACTGAGGAGTGAGGGCCGGCGTGCCGTCATGGTGGGCGATGGCATGAACGACGCCCCGGCGCTTGCGGAGGCGGAAGCCGGTATTTCTTTCGGCAATGCCGCTGGCATCAGCCAGTCTGCCGCCGATCTCATCATCGAGGGTGAAAGACTTCTTCCCATCGTGGAGGCGATCAATGTCTCCCGCGCCTCGCGCACGCACGCATTTGAGAATTTTGCCTTTTCGGCGCTCTATAATGCCCTAGCGATCCCGCTTGCTGTGGCGGGTCTCGTCACGCCGCTGATTGCTGCGATCGCCATGTCGAGTTCATCGCTGGTCGTGACACTGAACGCGCTGCGCCTCGCCAAAGGAAGGGCAACGACATGAATGTGCTGACTTTTCTCATTCCCATAGCGATTTTCTTAGGCGCCCTCGGGCTCGTGGCGTTTCTCTGGTCGCTGAAATCGGGCCAGTATGACGACCTTGAAGGCGCGGCGGCGCGCATTCTGCTCGACGATGACGAGGATGATGCAAAGCGATCCTGAGCATCGGATCGCCACCCCTTTATGGCGCGGAAGCGACCTGACGATAGCAGTGCCAGGACGCGTGCCCAAGAAGCGGGAACAGGATGATCATCCCGAGCGTTAGCGTCAGAAAGCCGATCAGCACAAACACCGCGATCAGCCAAGCCCATAACAGCATCGGACGGAAGTTCTCGCGCACAGCCATGAGGCTGCGCCCCATCGCGGTGAAGGCATCGACATCCCGGTCGAGCAGCATCGGCACCGCGATCACAGAGACTGCGAAAATGATGAACGCGATCCCGCCGCCGATCAGGCTGCCGACCACGGCCATCGCGACATAGCTCGGCTCACTGATGAGCGACTTCATGAAGTGGTCGAGCGGCACATAGTCTCCGGCGGTAAAAAGCGCGAAGACGAGCATCGCAACCCGCGTCCACACGAGGAACGCGAAAAGCAGGAAAAAACTGAAAAACCAGATTTGGATGCGCGAGGACGAGAGCTTTGGCACCAGGATATCGGCCAGGACCATGGGCTAGCGCCGCTCGATCCGCCGGCTGATCTCATAAAGACCGATCGCAAGGACAGGCGCTATCAGCGCAAATCCGCCGGCCGCCGCAGGGATCATCGAGGAAAGGCCGGCCGCGTAAAGGCCCCATGAGATGGAAAGCCCCCCGCCCACGAAGAGAAGCCCATAGCCAAGGCTATACCCTGGCGTCGTCCAAAGGTCGCGCCAACCGGCCGCCAGCCAGATCCACGGCGCCTCCAGCGAAACCGTGTTGGCGCTGAATGTGACACGCCGCATTGTTGTTCCCATGGCGCCACTCTCCTCCTGAATGCTTTTCTATTTCGTGCCAGTATGCCGCATCTTGAGCGATTGTGCAGGGGGCAAGTTGAGCGATATCAAAATCAATTCGCCCGTGAGCGGCACTTTGGACGCGGGTGCCCCGGCCGAATCTTTCCAGAATGATCCACTTCTGCCGGTCAGCGTAGCAGGCTTGCTGCTTTGGGCCGCGGCAATGACCATGGCGCTCGCCGCGGTTCTCTTGGCGCCAGTGGCGAGCTTTGTCTTCCTGCTGGCGGGATTTGGCCTTGCCCATGTGCTTGCCGAAATGCGGTTCATCGACGCGCGCTTTTCCACCAGGGCAACGCGCCCGCTCTGGCATGTCATTCTGGGCGGTATAGCGGGCATCGCGCTGACGCGGCTTCTTTTCATCCTCGGCTGGATCGCCTACGCCCCCGCTGTCGGCATTGAGGTCGGCATAGGCATCGTTCTGGCCGCTGGCGTAGCAGCCCTGGCGCCGCGCCATCGCCTGCCGCTTTTCATCGGCCTCATCGCCTTTGCCGCCCTCGCGATTGGCAGTCCCATCCACGCCCTGCTCGTTGTGGCCCTCCTCCACAATCTGACCCCGCTGGCCTTCATTGCAGAAGCGGTTCCCCCGGGCGAGCGGCGGCGCATCGTACTGTTTCTGCTTGTGCCCTTTGTGCTGTTGCCGCTCTTCATCGCGAGCGGCGCCGGCCATGGCCTGCTTGAAGGGAGCGGGCTTCAGCCATCCCTTTGGGCGCCGCAAGAGGCAGGGCCGCCAGAGCGGTACTTCTCGGCCTTTCTGCCTGCCTGGTCTTTCGGCGAAGCCTGGGCCATCGATGTTTTTGCCGCGGCGGTCTTCGCCCAGGCCATGCACTATCTTGCCGTCATCGTCGTGATGCCGCGACTGCAGCCTCGCTTTGGCGGAGGCACGGCGCTACCCTGGCCGCAAGGGCGTCTATTCTGGCTCGCCATCGCAGGAGTGTCGCTGGCGCTCTTGGCCGTGTACAGCGTTGACTATGCCCTGGCGCGTCAGCTCTATGCGCTCGCCGCGGCGATGCATAGCTGGCTGGAGGTTCCCCTTCTCGTTCTCCTGGCAGGCTCGGCACTCAAGCCAACATCAGCATGAGACCAATGAGGAATGACGCCCCATTGGCGATGAGCGAATAGAAAAGCGCGAGCCCCCAGCCTTGCACAGCAAAAAGGCGATAGCCGCCCGCTTCTGCCACGACAGCCCCGGCTTCGACGACGAGGAGGGTCGGCACATATCCGAGCACGGGATAGAGCAGGAGTGCGCCTTGCCAGACAAAGGGATGGGTAAGGGTCGTGCCCACCATGGCTGCAAGCGCGGCACGCCTTTTTTGCCCGGCCATGACCATGGCGATCCCCGTCGCGGCAATGCCCTCGATGATGAGTGACAGCAAATAGGCTTCAATCTGTGTCACGGATCCCTTTGCGGACGGAGCGCTTTCCGGCCAAGTGGGTACCGGTTGGCCATAAGAAAGCGCGTGATACTAAAGGCACTAGAGCAAGATCCGATTCTGCAGAATCGGATCATGCTCTAGATATGAGCTTTCAGTAGGTTGTCCATTCGGTCCCGACCGAGGAAGCTGAGGTTGCGAAGCTTCAGTGTCCAAGGGAGGACCGAATGGACATCCACAAGAATGCCCGCCTGACGCCGCATAGT
>JACADY010000052.1 GCA_013389115.1 Alphaproteobacteria bacterium | reverse complement strand
GCTGCCGCGCTGGCTCCATCGC
The DNA here is from genome assembly GCA_013389115.1 of Alphaproteobacteria bacterium. Classification (GTDB taxonomy): domain Bacteria; phylum Pseudomonadota; class Alphaproteobacteria; order Micropepsales; family Micropepsaceae; genus JACADY01. Next base: position 19,326 of record JACADY010000052.1, on the reverse strand, counting down.
TACAACTGGCACCGCCCACATGGTAGCTTGAAGGCAACTACACCCATCAGCCGACTCGGCCTCACCGAGAACAACCTATTGAGGCTCCACAGCTAGAGCATTTTTCGGCAAAGTGGGTACCGGTTCCTCGAAGGAAGAAGCCTCATCCTTCGCGGGCGCTGGCGCGCCACCTCAGGATGAGGAAACTAATAACGACCTCACCCTGAGGCGACCGCCGTCGCGGCCCTCGAAGGGTGAGGCGCGAAGTGAGTCTGACGTCCAACCCCTGCGAGGCTCTCCCGCCAATCCTCCTCTGGCGTAGCGTGGCCATCGCCTTATAGTTGTTGGTTTCGAGGCGTGAGGGGAGCGATGATGCGGGGGCTCACGGCGGCAATGGCAATAGTGGCAGGCATGGCGGCAGCGAATGCGAAGGACAATCCACTCCTTTCCACCTGGACGGCGCCTTTTGGGGCACCGCCCTTCGACAGGGTTGAGCCCTCCGCACTGATCCCCGCCTTCGAGGAGGGCATGGCCCGGCACAAGGCCGCCATCAACGCCATCACGGGCAATCCCGAACCGGCTGGTTTTGACAATACGATTGCGGCGCTCGAGCGCGCGGACCGCGATCTTGACCGCGTGCAGCGCGTCTTCGGCACCCTGACGGGCAATGTCTCGAGCGATGAGCTCGAAGCGATCGAGCGCGAGATGGCGCCGATCCTCGCCAAGCACAGCAACGCCATTTTCCTCGACGCGGCGCTTTATGCCCGGGTGAAGAGTGTCTTTGACGCGCGCGAGGCCTTGGGGCTCAGCGGTGAACAGCGCCGCCTTGTGGAACGCATCCACACGCGTTTCGTGCGTGCCGGCGCCGGCCTCGCGCCGGAAAAGCGCGCACGCTTCGCGGCCATCAATGAGCGCCTCGCCGAACTCTCCACCCGCTTCGGCCAGAACGTGCTGAAGGATGAACGCGACTACCGCCTGGTGCTGGAGACGCAAGACGATCTGGCCGGCCTGCCCGATTTCCTGCGCGCATCAGCATCGGCCGCGGCCAAGGCAACGGGGCTTGAGGGAAAGCATGTGATCACCCTCTCGCGCTCGAGCGTTGAGCCGTTCTTGCAGTTGTCCGCCCGCCGCGACTTGCGCGAAACCGTGTGGAGGGCCTGGGTGATGCGCGGCGACAATGGCGATGCGGAGGACAACAAGGCGATCATCGCCGAGACGGTCGCGCTGCGGATCGAGCGGGCAAGGCTTTTGGGCTATGAGACCCATGCCCATTACATGCTCGATGACCGCATGGCGAAGACGCCGGAGGCGGCGCTGGCGCTGATGCGCGAGGTCTGGGCACCAGCGCGTGACCGTGCCAGGGAGGAGGCCGAGGCGCTGACCGAATTGATGCGGGCCGATGGCATCAACGACGCGCTCGAGCCCTGGGACTGGCGCTACTATGCCGAGAAGCTGCGCAAGGCCCGCTATGACCTCGATGAGGCCGAGACGAAACCCTATCTTCAGCTCGGCAGGCTGATCGAGGCGCAATTCTATGTGGCGGAGCGCCTCTTTGGCATCACCTTCGCGCCGCGCGACGACATTCCGGTCTTCCACCCCGATGTGCGGGTGTGGGAGGTAAAGGACAAGGCGGGCGCGACTGTCGGCCTCTTCTATGGCGACTATTTTGCAAGGCCTTCCAAGCGCTCCGGCGCCTGGGCCTCGGCCCTTCGCCGGCAGGAGCGGCTGGACGGCAAGGTCATTCCCCTCATCATGAACACCTGCAATTTCGCGCAAGGGGCAAAGGGGGAGCCGGCGCTTCTCTCGCTCGATGATGCAGAAACGCTGTTCCATGAGTTCGGCCATGCCCTGCACGGACTGTTATCGGATGTGACCTATCCCAGCCTTGCCGGCACCGCCGTACCCACCGATTTCGTCGAATTTCCCTCTCAGCTCTATGAACACTGGCTGACGACGCCCGAAATCCTCTCGCGCTTTGCCATCCACTATAGGACGGGCGAGGCGATGCCCGCCGATTTGATCGCGCGCATCCGCAAGGCATCGAGTTTCAACCAGGGCTTTGCCACCGTGGAATTCCTGGGTTCCGCGTTTGTGGACATGGATATCCACCTCCTCACGAACGCAGCGGATCTCGATGTCCGGGCCTTCGAGAAGGAAGCGCTCGCTGAGATCGGCATGCCGCGCGAGATCGTGATGCGCCATCGCTCGACGCATTTCCAGCACATCTTCTCCGGCGGCTACTCGGCCGGCTATTACAGCTATATGTGGTCGGAGGTGCTCGATGCTGACGGCTTCAACGCCTTCAAGGAACGCGGCGATCCCTTCGCGCCGGCAGAGGCCGCGCGCCTGAAGGAGTTCATCTATTCAGGCGGCAACACGCGCGATCCGGCCGAGGCCTATCGCGCCTTTCGCGGCCGCGACCCCTCAACGAAGCCGTTGCTCGAGCAGCGCGGATTTGTGGCGGCGGAGTGAGGGCGGGCGCACAAAAAGGGGCGGCCCTGCGGCCGCCCCAAGTTTGAGGAGAAAACATTGACGGCCAAGCCGCGGCAGGGCCGATGTCGTGCTATTCCGCCGCGAGGGACGAGAATGTCTTGGCGGTTCCGAAATTGACCGTCTGCAGGAATTTGATGCCTTCCTCGGCAATGTCGTCGCCAACCATCTGATCGCCTTCAGATTTCAGCTCGTCCATGTTGACATAGACGCCGTAGTAGTCGCGCGTGCGCTCGGTGATGATGCCGGCCTTGAGCAGCGTCTTGATCAGCACACGGAAGATATCGTTGCTCTCGCGCATGCGCTTGCGCCGCTCATCATCGCCAAAGGCCTCCAACAGCGCCTCCTGGGCTTCCTGCCAGTCAAGACCCACTTCGGCATAGACCGACTTCATCTGTTCTGGATTGACGAGATTGAAAAGCAGCGTCTGGAAGCAGGTCGCCGCCCAGTCTTCGATGATGTTCTGTTCTTCCGCGCTGAGCTTGGGGATCGTGCGGTCGGCCCAGATCTTCCCGAACTTGTGGTGGAAGGCTTCGTCCGTCATGACGAGCTGGGTCAGCTTGACGAGCAGCGGATCGTGCGATTTCAGATAGAGCGTCGCAAAGGCGCCCATGGCGAGACCCTCGACCAGCATCTGCATGCCGACGATCTTCTTGTAGACTTCAGGCGCGTTGACGAGTTCGGTGAGAAGGCCGCCCAGCGTCGGTCCGACTGGCAGCGGCTTGCCCCAGCGCGCCTGGACATAGCGGCTGAAGGCGGCGACGTGGCGGGCTTCTTCGCGCGCCTGGTTGGCGGCGTATTCCTGGGCACCCGGATCGCGCAGGATGTGGCAGAGCGAGGCCGACAGCGAGAGTGCGCCTTGTTCGCCGTGCAGGATCGAGGAGAGGATCCAGCGCGCCGATTCGTTGGCGAACTTGACACGCTTGGCCCCCGTCAGCTTGTCGCCGAGCTTGGTCTGGAAGATGGGGAAGAAATCGTCAGGAAGGATTTGGTCCTTCTCAATGTCGAACGGCGCCGTGAAGTCGATATATTTCTTGTCGAGCGGATCCCAGAAATGGTCGTGCGTCGCGGAAATGATCTTGTCGAACGCGGTCGTGCGCGCGCCATAGCGATCGACATCCATCATCGACTGAAAATCGTCGGGTGCAAGCGCATCATAGGCATTGTCTTTGGTGATCTGCATCGTCATGGGGCTCCTCGCTTTCGGCCGTTTGATGGCGCTCGCTCTCTAAGGTGACGCTACCGTCACGCCAAAGAAGTTAAGGCCTCGTTCGCATCTGTCAAGGAAATTGACGGCATCGTCACTTTTAACTTTGGGCGTTGAATCACGTATCGCCTCTGCATCAGCGCGCGAATTCTTTGCCGCAGCGCCAATGAGGATTTGTCAGACGCCTTTGGCTTGTGGCATGTGGGATGTCCTTCAGGTGGGCTTGACGCAAGCCTTGAGAAACCATTCTCATGGCAAGCTTCGTGATGCATGTGGGGGAATGGGCATGGAGATGGCGGGCGGATTGGGGCCGCAGGCTGATCCGGCTTGAACGATGAGAAGAACGAAAAGGCCCGCTGAGGTTAACGGTGGCCGCGCTGTGAGGGGTTGCTGCAAGCAGGAAAAGCGTCCCGTGAGGGCGTCCTGACCGCTCCTGAACAGGGCGGGGAGTGAAGTGCGAACAAGAGTTCGAAGAACGAAGAAAAGACTGAAGTGCGAACAAAAACGTCCCCAAAATCGGGGGCAAACAGGCAGGCAAAGCGCCTGTCTTACGGCACCGGCTCCTGGTTGCGTTCGGGTTGGTGACTGGCGTGGAGAGGGAACAAAGTGATTAAGCTTCTGGAAGTTGTCTTGTTTCGTGCCCGAATTCCTGTGCTTGTCACACTCGGGATCGTCACGGTGGTAATGGGTTACTTTGCGACCCACCTGCGCATGGACGCCGGCTTCTTCAAGCAGTTCCCCAGCGAGCACGAATACATCAAGACCTTTTTCGACTATCAGGATCGCCTCTTTGGCGCGAACCGGGTGATTGTCGTCCTGCGTCAAAAGGATGGCGACATCTGGAACCAGCAGTTCTTGGGCACCCTGAAGGGGATCAGCGACGACATTTTCTATTTGCCTGGCATTGACCGGCGCACGGTGACGAGCCTGTGGACGCCGAACACGCGCGTTCTGGAAATCACCGAGGACGGCATCAGCGCGCGCGACGTGATCCCTGGCCGCATCACGCCTGAAACGATGAAGGGCGATGCGATCACCCAGCTGCGCAACGACGTCATCAAGGGCAATCTGGTCGGCCGGCTCGTCTCCAACGATTTCACCGCCTCGCTGGTTGTCGCCGATCTCCTTGAATACGACGCCAAGACGGGTGAGCGCCTGAACTATTTCGATCTGGGCGCGAAGCTGGAAGAAAACATCCGGCACAAATACGAACAGGGCGATGCGCCTTACGAGGTCCACATCATCGGCTTTGCCAAGATGATCTCGGACATCGCGGCAGGCGGCATCGAATCGGCGCCGCTGTTCTTTGGCGCGGCGTTCATCCTGACCGTTCTGGCGCTCTACCTTTACTGCTTCAGCTGGAAATTGACCTGGCTGACGGTGCTGTGCTCGGCGACATCGGTTGTCTGGCAGTTCGGCTTGATCACCGTTCTGGGCTACGGCCTTGATCCGCTGGCGATCCTGGTGCCGTTCCTCGTCTTTGCCATCGGCACGAGCCACGGCGTCCAGCAGCTCAACATGATCACGGCCGAGCTCTCGCACGGCACCGCGCCCGAAGAGGCGGCGCGCTCGAGCTTCCGCGGCCTGCTCATTCCCGGCTCGCTTTCGCTCGTGACCGCGGTTGTGGGCTTTGCCGCCCTCTACATCGTTCCCATCCCGCAGATTCAAGAACTGGCGGTGACGGCCTCGATCGGCACCGGCCTGAAGATCGTCTCGAACCTCGTGATGCTGCCGCTGATCGCGTCCTATTTCACTTACGCCGACACCTACGCGGCCCTGATCAAGCGGGTTCGCGACACCCGCCTTGCCATCATCAAGCAGCTTGGTGTCTTTGCGGTCCCCGCCGTTGCCTATCCGGTCTCTGCGCTGTTCTTTGGGCTGTTCGTTTTCGCCGTGATCGAAAGCCAGAACCGCCACGTCGGCGATCTCCACCCCGGCGCGCCCGAGCTCCGCCCGGATGCACGATACAACTACGACGCCAACATCATTTCCGCGAAGTTCTCGATCGGTCTTGATCTCTTGACTGTGGTGACAGAGACGCCGCCTCAGGCCTGCGTCAACTATCAGCACATGAACTACGTCAATGAGTTCTCCTACTACATGCAGAACCAGGACGGGGTGCGCAGCGTCGTGAGCGCCGCCTTCACGGCAAAGCAGGTCAATGCCGGCTGGAACGAAGGCAATCTGAAGTTCCGCGCCCTGCCGCGCAATTCCGATGCGCTCAGCCAGTCGATCGGCCCCATCCCGACATCCTCGGGCTTGCTCGATTATGATTGCACGATGCTGCCTGTGCAGGTCTTCACCACCGATGCGAAGGCAACAACGCTCATTTCTGTCGTTTCCGCGGTGAAGACTTGGCGCGCGCAGCGTGGCATCGTGCCCGTTCTGGGCCAGAAGGATGACAAGCTTTTGGGCCTTGGCGATTCGACGCCCGACATCTGCTGGATCGAGCGAGATCAGCGGGATGGCTCCTGGGTCCTCACGCCCTCCGATCTGAGTGGCCTTGTTTTCACCCCGCCTGATTGGGCGAAGGCGTCCTATACGCTGACCGTGACGGGGCTGAAGGCGCCCTCTGCGCCCTCGGACATCAACAACGTCATCGCCGAGCTGATCGGCCTTAAAGGTCCGCATTGTCCGGTTGACCGGCCTCAGCGCAGCGTGCAGTCACCTTACAAGACCGCGCCCGAGTTGTTCTCCTTCACGCTGCCCGTAACCGTGGGCAAGGCCGGTGAGCCTCAGGCGCTCGACATCCTCGGCGCGATCAAGGAAAAGGGCTTCAAGCTCGAGGAAGACACCAAGATCCATGTTGAGGGCCTCCCCTACAGCTTCCACATCCGCTTGGCGAGCGGTGGCGGCGGCGTCACGGCGGCGGTCAACGAGACGATCCACGTATCCTAGCTGCCCTCGATCCTCATCGTCTACATCGCGGTGATTTTCCTCACCTACATCACGTATTGGGATTGGCGCGCGGCGGTCGGCTGCTGTTTGCCGCTGACCTATGCGACCTTCTTCGGCTACTTCTTCATGTTGCAGCTGGATATCGGCTTGAAGGTCGCAACCCTGCCGGTGATCGTGCTCGTCGTGGGTGTGGGCGTCGACTACGCCTACTACATCTACAACCGCATGCAGTATCACCTCTCGCGCGGCATGAACACGACACGGGCCTATCAGGCGACGATCATCGAGACGGGCAACGGCGTGTTCTACACCGCGCTCAACTTTGCGATCGGCGTCTCGACCTGGAGCTTCTCGCCCTTGAAGTTCCAGGCCGACATGGGCTTGCTCATGACCTTCATGTTCATGACCAACATGGTGATGGCGCTTACGGCCCTGCCTGGCCTTGCGGTCGTGATCGACAAGGTGCTCCCGCGCAAGCATCCCCCCTATCCGGGTCCAGAACCGGGCGGGCACTGGCACTAACGCTGCGGATCGAACACGTGAGGCGGACACGCGACGGGGTGGGGAACATCCCCGGCCCGTTTTCGTTGCGTCACATATCTTGCGTTACAGGGCGTTTAGTTTACGCTGCACTGCAGAAAAATGGGGTATGGTGCAGCATGCTTGATTCCCTCATGCGCTTGCTCAAGCGCCCGCCCGCCTTTGGCCGTTTCGGCCGGGCGGAGATTGCGGCGGCGGCCCTCTTGGCAGAGGCGGCACGCACGGATGCCGCCATCCTGGAGGATCAGCGCGCGGGCCTGACCTATCTCATCCGCACCCGTTTCATGCTCTCCGCGCCCGCCGCGGACGCGCTTGTTGCCGTGGCAGAGCGCGAGCCTGTGGAGGCCTATGTTCCTGGCACCTTTGCCGATATCGTGCGGGAGCTTCTCGATTTTGAGGAGCTGCACAAGATCGTGCGCCTGATCTGGCGCAGCCTTCTTGCCGACAAGGCGATGGCAAGGCTGGACCCGGGCGTCATGGCGCGCCTGGTCGAGGCGATCGGCCTGCCCGCGAATGAGGCGGATTCGGCCCGTGTGGAAGCCAAGGCCGCGATGTAGGCGTGTTGCCGGCTAACACATTGAATTTGCTGAAGCGTATGGACAAATTCAAGAACCGTCCAAACACCATAGCAAATGCAAGCACTCAGCATTTCAATTCAGACCCTCTACGCCGATCTGATCGACCGGCATTAAGGCGGCAAAGGATCTCCCGCAGGCATCGGCTGTTCTGGAGATCGTATTGAGAACCCCTCCGGGCGATGTGATCGACCTCTGGCGTGAGGCATCGCAACGGGGAACAAAGTGGAAAAATGTGCTCAAGCTTGGCAAGAGCCAGCTTCCACAGGCGCTGAATGCAGAACTTGAAATTGTGCTTGCCCGGCGCTGAGGCGTGTCAGCGCAGCGTGATCCCCGTTGCGGCTTCGAGTTCATCGAGTGCCTGAGCGGCGCTGATGACCTTGATCGTCGTCATGCCCATCTCGCGCGCGGGCTTGAGATTGACCCCGATATCATCGAGATAGACGCAGGCTTGAGGATCCACATCCAGGGCCTCGACCATCATCTGATAGATGCGGGGATCGGGCTTGCGGATGCCCAGCTTCGCGCTTTCAAGCACATGGTCGAACAGCGCCATCACCTCGCGCGCATAGAGCGTGCGCCCGCCCGCGCTGCCCATGGCGTTGGCGGGCAGGTTGTTCGTAATGCAGCCCGTCTTTGCCGCTGCCTTAATCCGCTTCAAGGCTTCGACCATTTCCGGGCGCAGATCGCCCTGGAGCAGAGGCAGGATGTCGCGCCCAGGGACCGGATGGCCGAGCGCCGTTGATTCCGCGAGGAAAAGCGCATCGAACGCCTCAAGGTCGATTTCCGCCCGCTCGAACTTTGCCCACGCATTCTCATGATGATTGCGCGCGTTGATCCCCCGGATGAAATCGGCCGGCAGGCCGCGCTCGGCCTCATAGCGGTTGAAGGCCTCGAAGGGCGAAGTCGTGATGACGCCGCCGAAATCCCAGATGACGGCCTTGATCATCGCTTCAGCCCTTCGGGGTTGGGCGGCACCCAGCCGCGCGTCAAAGCTTCATTGATCAACCAGCGCATGGCAAGTTTGTCCTTGCCGAGCCCTGAAAAGCGCCGGAACCCCATGCTGCTGAAATAGGCGGCGAGCCCCTCGTCGTGCCGCCCGAGATAGGACGCAAGATCCCCCGCCGCGGTTGGCGACAGGTCGGTCAGGCTGGAGAATTGCAAGGCGCGGATCCTGCCCTGCTGCTGGTCAAAGGCGAGGAACAGCGCCTTGACGAAGCGTGCCTGCGCGCCTTCGGAACCGCCCGCGCCCAGGGCGGAGGGAAAGCTCGCATCGAGCACATGGATGGGCTTCAAGGGCGCAAGGCCCGAAAGCAGGGCGAAATCCGATGCGGCATCGGCAGTAAGCAACGATCCCGGCGCCAGCCCTTGCGCATAGGAAACGAGGATCACGTCGCTGAGGGCATTGACGCGGGCGATTTCCGCCCGCGCTTCGGACGTGGCGCCGGCGAAGGTGGCTTTCGCACCGATCGGCGCATCGGGCCGCAATTGCCGCGCTTCCTGCGCAAAGGAAGAGAACAGGGTCTCGAATGCCTGCCAGTCCGCGGCATTCTTGAGGAAGAGGTCGATATCATGGCCGGGCGAGAGCGCGATGAGGCGCACATCGTCCATCTCGCGCAGCACCCGCGCCAGCGCGGCGGCATAGCGCCGGGTGACCAGCGGATCATCGAGGGTCTTGCCACGCAGATCATGCGGACGCCGATCGGCCGGCCCATCGATCACGGCAAGCGTCAGCGCCGCGCCGAGATTGCGCATGCGCAGCATGGGCGCGATCTCACGCAGGCGCCGCTGAGAGAAGCGCCCGGGCGAGGCCTCGATCTCGTCCCAGTAGAGGCTGACTTCGACGAAATCAACCCCGGCGCGCTGTGCCTGGGAGAGTGCAGCGGCGACATCGCCCGTTTCGCTGGGATTGGCATCGAGCCCCAGCAGGCGTTCGCCCTTTTGCGATGCGGCAAGGGCGCCGCCGCTCGCTGTGAGCAAAGCGAGGAACAGAATGATACGCAACACGGCCCGGCCCACCTCGAACTTCCCCTGTCCACCCGTCGAACACTAGAATAGCGGACGGCCTCAAACAAACCCCGGATGGCGCGAAGATGAATGAGCAAAGCCTCCTCGATGACTATGCCGCTGCCCGGCGCCGCTTTCTTGCGCTGGCGCAGGAAAAGGGGGCGCGCATTGAGTCTCATGTGAACGCCGGCCTGAAGGGCAAGGCGGGGGAGGAACTGGCGACCGACATCGCCTGGTTTGGACGCGAGGATGCCGAGCGGGTCTTTCTGTGCACGAGCGGCATGCATGGGCTCGAAGGCCCCGTGGGCTCTGCCATAGAGGCTGCCTGGCTGAGCGAAGGAGGCCCCGGCCGCCTGCCCGCCAATGTGGCGGTCTGTCTCGTTCATGCCTTGAACGCCTGGGGATTCTCCCATTTCGCCCGTTGCACAGAGAACAATGTCGATCTCAACCGCAACTGGGCTGATTTTTCCAAAGAGCTCCCCGTCAATGCGGAATACACGCATATTCGCGACATGATCCGCCTTAAGCGGGTTGATGAACCCGCGATCGCGGGCCTCATCGCCGATTATGAGCGGCTGAAGCGCGAACTGGGCCCCGGCCGCCTCTCACTGGCTGTCACCCAGGGGCAATATGAGGATCCGCGCGGCCTCCAGTTTGGCGGCAGGGCGCCGGAGTTTGGCGTCCGCGTCTTCTGCGCGCATGTGCTGCCCCGCCTGCAAGGGGCAAGGGAGGTGGGGCTTCTCGACTGGCACACGGGCGTCGGCGATTTCGGCGAGGTTGCCTTTCTCGTGACGGGCGGCATCGACAGCGAGGCCGGCCGGCGCGCCGCCGCCTGGTGGGGCGAAGCCCGCGTGCGCGGGTGGCGCCGTTCGCCGACTGAAGAGGAGGTGGAGCGCGACGTCGCCGCGAACAGCCTTGCCCGCAAGAAATTCGGTCAGCTCTATCACCGCCTGCCCGAGCTTTTGCCCAATGCGCGCGTTGCGGGCGGCATCATCGAGTTCGGCACCGAACGCCCGGGCAGTTTCGAGCGGCTGATGCTCGCAACCATGTATGAGCTTTGGCTGCGCTTTGAGCATCGGGGAGACCGCTTCGCGCCCGAGCATGCCGTGCATTTGGCGACCATGCGGGAAGCCTTCGTGCCCAGCGACGCGGGCTGGCGCAGCAAGGTGCTGGACGAAGGCCCAAGGCTGATGCAGCAGGTGATCGACGGGCTTTCGAAGGGGTGATCGCCCCCTGTGTAAGGGGGGGGCGGTCCTTATTCTCCAAGGCGGGACCCTGTGACCGCGGCGCACTCGACAATCGGGGAGACGAAAATCCATAATTGCGCCCGCGTTTGGGGGGCGGGTTATGGCGTCGGATTTCTCTATCCTGCTCACGGCGCTGGGCGGGTTTATGTTCGCCCTGGTTTACTTTTCGAATCTCGTTTCCTTGTGGTTTGGCGGCCGGGAGGCAGAGGCGCGCATCGCCGCCCTGCGCGGCGCCTTCTTTGTCACCTATCGTGCCGGGCTCGACCGTGCCTTGCGTGGCCTTGCCCGCTGGCTGGGTGAGCCCTTTCACCGGACGGGCGAGCGGAGGCTGGCCTTCTCCGCGCTCGCCTTCCTCGCCTGTCTCGGCCTTGCCGTTGCCTATCTGAACCTGTTCATCACGGCCGATTGGGCGCTGAACGGGGGCAAAGGAACGATCCTGGGGGTCCCACTCCTTTATGACGAGGCCATGCCCGAACACCGTTTGTGGGTTCTGGCAAGCCTTCTGGCCCTCCTTGTCGCCCCCGCGGGCGCGGCCCGGCTATTGAAGCTGCTTGGCTTTTCGGACCTCTTCGCCCTCGCCACAGCGGTCATCGTCGCCGCTGCCATCATCCTCGCCGTCGCTATCGCGAAGTTGGCGGGATCCTACGTGCTTTTCGCGGGCATGATTGCGGCCACCGTGGCGATTGCTGTCGCCGGTTTGGCCGCGATCGGCATGGCGCTTGTCCTGCTGGTGGCCGCCATCCTCATTGGTGCCATCGCGGGCGCTGTCACGCCTCCGCGCGCCCCTAAAGGCAGGATTGCAGGCTTCCTCGCCCATTTTGTCCTTACCACATTCCGTGGAGGTCTCGCTGGCGGCCTCGGTGTCGCCGTCAGCGCCGCAGGCGCGGCCGCCTTCACCTTTTCATTCCCCTTTGCGTTTCTGTGCGCCATCGCCTTCGCGTTTCCTCTCGCGTTTGGCAGTATTGGGGGGGTTGGTGCGATCGTTGCCGTCTGGATTGCCCTGTGGCTGTCCGCCGAGGCCGATGTGAGGCGCCGGGGCTGGCGGCTGAGCCCGCTTCTGGCCGCCATCGCCCTTCTCCCCGTCTTTGTCCAGCCTTGGGAGGCATCGGACAGCCTTCCTGGCTTCGAGACCGTGCTGTCGCAGACAGTGCCAACGCCGGCGCCGGTCCTGCCTGGCTTCGGCATCTTCTTCATCACCTTCCTGCCCGCCTTGGCCGCGCCGCTCAACTGGCTCGCGCTTGGCACGACGCGCACGCTTCAGGGTTGGCTTACCCGCGCGCAAGGGGGTGTCCTGCGCCTCCTCAAGCTGCGCATCATCGGCCAGTTTTTTGTCCTCGGCGTGCTCTTGGTTGATGGTGCGCTCGCCCTCTTGCTGGCGGCGGGCACTGTCTTGTTCATCGCCTTTGGTATCGCGCTCTTCCGCCTCGCCTATGAGGCGGCAGGCGGCAATCCCGCCTTCGTGCTGGACGTGAAGGCGGCGGCGGCCGCCTTGCGCGCCGATCCCTACGACCCGAATTATCGCTGGCTCTATGCGCTGATGTTCGGGACGCTGGTGCCCGCCCTTATCCACGCGATGGCCTTTGCGGGCGCCCTCTTGCGCGGGAGCACGGGCGTGGGCGGCTTGCTTGCGCATTGGCTCCAGCAGGTGAGAGGCGAGGGGCGATACGCCACCGCCATCCTTGCCGCCTTTGTCTGGACGGCCCTGCAGCTGCTGCCGGGCTATCTCCTCCTCTTCGTCCTTTGGCAGCATGGGCCGGCGCTGCTGACGGGGCTGAGCACACTCACCGGGCAGGATCAGTCCCTCGCCGCCTGGGGCTGGTGGTTGCTCGCGCAGGCCGAGGCGATCGCCCGCGCCTTTCCCTGACGCCTCAGGGCTTGATCTCGATCGGCGTGCCGACGGGAACGAGCCGCCAGATCTCTTCGATCTCGGTATTCGTGACCGCGATGCAGCCCAGCGTCCAGTCGCTCACCGTATGCAGCGGCCCGACCCAGTTCCAGCCCTCCGGCATGCCGTGGATGAAGATATCGCCGCCCGGATCAAGGCCCTGCGCGCTCGCCTCTGCGCGGTCCTTTGCATTGGGATAGGAGATGCGCAGCGAGAGATGGAACGCGGACTGCGCATTTTTGAAATCGATCGTATAGCGCCCCTCCGGCGTCTTGCCGTCGCCCTCGCGCGCCTTGTCGCCTGAGGGCGAGAAGCCAAGCGCGACGCGATAGCTGCGCAGCGGGACATCGCCGCGATAGAGCGTCAGCCGCCGCATCGCCTTTTCAACGACGATGAGATCGGCCGGCGCTTCTGCTGCCGCGGCATCGAGAAAGAACACCAGACCCATAAGAAGACCCAACACCATCGCAGCTTCCCCGCTCACGATGGGTGGAGGATGACGCCCGCCTGTGGCGGCACAGGGGTCGAATCGGGGGGAAATTAAGGCGATGCGACTGCGCCCAAGAGGGGTAAGGACGCACCCTCATTTTTCCTCCCCCTTCGTGGGGAGGGGCAGGGGTGGGGGAACCTTCATCCTTCGCAGGCAGCGAAGGGTGTGGGCGCCGCTTCCCTAACGCCCCGTGATCCGCCTGAGCACGCCTGGAAACGTCGTCCCTTGCGCGCGGTAAACGGCATCGAGCGCCTGCACCCGCACTTCCTGCGCACCGTTGCTCGTGAGGTAGTGCGCAACCGCATAGATGCGCGCATCCGGGCATTCCGCACGCAGCTTGATCATCGGATTGGTTTCACCGCGCGCAGAGCCCATGACGCGGGTGAACGCCTCGATCCCGGTGCAGCCAAGCGCCTCCAGCTTCTTGCGATGCCCGCTCATCAAGGCGGTTTCTTCGGTCTTGGCGGTATCTGCGGCGGGCAGGGCCGCATCGATGACCGAGAGCCCCTTTGCGGCGCGGCGCGCATCGGCCCGATCGATGATCTCGCGCAAGGCGGCAAGCGCGCGTGGCCCGAACGGCGCGCGCGCCGACGGCGTGACGAACAGCGAGGCCTGGCTTGCGAGCATCTCGCCATCGCTCAGCGTCTTGAGGTGATTGGCGGCAAGTGTCGCGCCCGTCGTCGTGATATCGACGATGATATCGGCAAGCCCCGTTGCGGGCGCAGCCTCGGTCGCGCCGGCGGAGGGCACGATGCGGTAGTCACGCAGCCGCGACTGCGCGAAGAAGCTGCGCGTCAGGCGTTCATACTTGGTTGCGACGCGAAGCCGGCGCCGCGTGCGCCGGAACATGTCCCGCGCCACATCGGCAAGATCGGCCATGCGCGTCACATCGATCCATGCGCTGGGCACCGCAACGACGAGCCGTGCACGGCCAAAGCCGAGCCGCAGCGCCGCAAAGGGCTGCGCCGCTTCGTCCGCGCTTCCAGGCAGTGCGCCCGTTTCCTCCGCGATGACGTCTTCGCCCGTTATGCCCGCATGCACATCGCCCTAGAACAGGCGCTCGGGGATTTCCGAGGCGGCCGTGAGCACGATCCGTGCGCCGGGCAGCTCCTTGATGCTTGCGCTGTATTCGCGCCCGCTGCCCTGGATGACGGGCAGGCCGATATCGGCGAAAAACTGAAATGCGGGCTCCTGCAGGCGTCCCTTGCTCGGCAGCGCAAGCACCAGCGCATCATCGCGATCCTGCGCGCTCATGCACGAATCTCCCGCGCGAAGGCTTCAAGGTTGGAAAGTGCGATGCGGCGGGATTTCTTCTCGCCCGGCGCGCGAATGACGGCCTCGTCTTTCTCGATCGCAAGCGTGAAGCGGCAGGATGGGCGCGCATCATGCGTGAGGTGCACGCTGAGCCCGGCTGCGCGCAACCGCGTGGCAACGTTTGCGGCCAGGATGGCCTCTCCCCCATTGAGGATCACCGCCACATCGCACGAAGCGATCGGTGTTTGCGCGGCAAGTGAGACGCCGGCCGCCATCACCGCCGCCTCAAGGCCGATCGCAAAACCGACCGCTTGGGCATCGATGGAAGGATCAAGGGAATGCAGCATCCGGTTATAGCGCCCCCCGCCGCAAATCTGGCGCTTGTCCGCGATGATCTCGAACACGATGCCCGTGTAGTAGGCTATCGAGAGCTTGAGACCGGCCCGGAACCGCGCGCGCGATAGGTCCCCGCCCAGGGTCTCGATGAGTTGGATGCGATGGCGAAGCGCCGCGACCGCGTCCGTGCCGGAGAGCCCATGCGCCGAAAAGAAGCGCAAGAGCTGCCGCGGCGCATCGGTAAGTGCGCAATCGATGGCGAGATAATCGCCGATGATCGCCCGGGCGCTGTCGGGCACGACATCGGCCGCGCGGGCCTTGGCGACCAGCCGGGCGACGATATCGTTGATGGGGCGCTGGCCGACCGCCGAAATGCCGGTTGAGCGCATGAAGGCGCCAACCATAGCGGTCGCGGCCTCGATATCCATCGCGGCAAGCTGCGTGGAGAGCCCGGCGATCTCAGGTGCGGCGCGCGTCGCCTCGGCGTCGTCGAGCGAGCCGGATGCGAGGCGCTGGCGTGCCTGCGGGCTCAGTGGTAGTTGCGCCAGGACATGGGCGAAAAGGCTCGCATCGCCAACGACAAGCTTTCCCCCTCTGACGCCGGCAGCGGCGGCGGCCGCCATCGCCATGGTGATGATTTCGGCATCGGCAAGCGCAGGCTCGAGCGGACCGAGGCACTCCGCGCCGCCTTGCGTGAACTGGCGCAAGGTCTCAGCCCCCGGCGCATAACGGAACACCGGCCCCACATAGCCCACGCGTGCAACGCCTTCGCCGCGCCAGCCCGCGCGCAGCATCATCCGGCACATGGGGATCGTAAGGTCGGGCCGCAGCACCAACGCCTCGCCCTCCGGATCATCAAGGCCATAGAGCCGTGCGCGGATCTCTTCGCCCGAGAGTTCAAGGAAGGGTTCTCCCGCCTCCACGATGGGCGGCGCCGCGTGGGCATAGCCAAAGCGCGTGAGCGTTGCCTTGATCGCGCCCGCCGCCGCATCGAGAGCGGCAAGCCCTTCACCCGAGAGATCGGGAAAGCCCGTGATCCGCATCATGGTATCAGGCCGGTGGCTGAAGGATGGCCTTGACCTGCGCGACGAGCTCGCCGCGCGGCACGGTCACCTGTGCGCGGGACTTCTCGCGCCATTGCTCGTTGCCGGCAACTTCAGCCGATAAGGCGCGGCCCGCGATGAGATCCTTTAGCGACACGGTCCCGGCCGCGAATTCATCGCCCCCTGCGATGACTGCAACGGGCGCGCCGCGCCGGTCGGCATAGCGTAGTTGGGCCTTGAGCCCGCCCTCGCCGAGAAACACTTCCGCGCGAATGCCCGCGGCGCGAAGCTCTGCGGCGATGCGCTGATAGTCGGCCATGCGGGACTTGTCGAAGACCGTGACGACGACTGGCCCCTCGGCCTGCGAGGCTCCGATGCGTCCAGCAAGGCTGAGCGCGGTCATCAGCCGGTCGACGCCGATGCTGACGCCGGTTGCGGGAATATCGGTGCCGGTGAAGCGGCTGATGAGCCCATCATAGCGCCCGCCGCCCGCGACCGAGCCGATCTGGCGCCTGCGCCCCTCATCATCGGTGATTTCGATCGTGATCGCCGCTTCCAGCACCGCGCCCGTATAATAGGCAAGGCCGCGCACGATGCCGGGGTCGAAGATCGCGCGGCCCTCATCGATGCCAAGATTGGCAAGGATGCGATCGATCGCTTCGAGCTCATCAAGGCCCGCGCGCCCCGAAGGCGCGTTGGCGACGGCGCGCGCCAGTGCCGAAAGCGTTTCCCCACGCGAGGCCTGGCCCGCCTGCATGAAGTCGAGCACGATATCGGCGGCCTGAGCGGAAAGTCCCGCGCCTTTGGTGAAATCGCCCGACTCGTCCTTGCGTCCGCTTGTGAGCAGAAGGCGCACGCCCTCGATCCCGACGCGATCGAACTTGTCGATGGCGCGAAGGACGCAGAGCGACTGAGGATCAGCCGAGCCCGGCTGCAGCCCGATACGCTCCATCACGCCATCGAGCAGCCGCCGCGTATTGATCTTGACGATGAACTCGCCGCGCTTGAGCCCGAGCGCTTCGAGCGCTTCGGCAAGGACGGCGCAATTCTCGGCATCGGCGGCGGGGGACGCGGTGCCGATCGTGTCGATATCGAACTGCGTGAACTCGCGGAACCGCCCCGGCCCCGGTTTTTCGTTGCGCCACACACTGCCCACCTGATAGCGCCGGTAAGGCAGCACGAGATCCTGGCCCATCTGCGCCACGAAGCGCGATAGGGGCGCCGTCAAGTCATAGCGCAGCGCGATCCATTGTTCGTCGGTATCCTTGAGCGCGAAGATGCCTTCATCCGGCCGGTCCTGTTCTGGCAGGAACTTGCCAAGCGCATCCACATATTCGAGCGCGGGCGTTTCCAAAGGCTCGAATCCATAGCGGTCATAGACCTCGCGAATCGTCGCGATCATCTTTGTGCGGGCCCGCACCGCATGACCGCTCAAGTCCTGGAATCCGCGGGGGCTCCGGGCCTGCAATCGGGGTGGGGGCTTGGACATCGCTGGGGGCTCTTTGGGCGCGCGTGAGAGAAGAAACGAGCGCCCTTCTATCCCCGGTTGGCCCCCAAGGGCAATGCAGGAGGGAACGGCTACTCGGCGCTGATCTCTGTCCGGGTAACGGGTTGGCTCACAGTAACCGCGAGGCCTGGATCGGAAGGCCCATCATCAAGGCTGAGGGTGACGACCCCGGCGGCATCAGCCGGGATTGGCGCGCCATCGCCGATCCGGGCACTGCATGAGGGACCGCAATGCAGCTTGACGCCTTCCACGCTGGGGGCGAGGAATGACATCATTCCGGCCTCTTGGGCGATAAACGCGTCGAATTGGGCGCCGATTTTCTGCACATCGCCCCAGCTGAAATGTTGGGCATCGGGCAGCTTGCCCTCGATCGCGAGCATGAACTCAACGCTGGTGCCTGCGGGGACGTTGACCCGAATGGGAGCGTTTTCCTGAACATATTCTTCGGCATAGGGCAGCGCGATCACGCCTTCAGGCCCCGCCTTGATTGTTTGCGGCTTCGTCTTTGATTCAATCGAGAAAACAAGGGATTCTGGCGGCACAGCATCATTCTGTTCCCTGACCCGCGTGACGAACAGCAGCCGGTCATAGGTCTTGGCCGCGTCGATCTTGCGCAGGATTTCAGCCATTTCGGCATAGGGAATGACTTTGCCTTCTTCTGCCGCTAAGGCGGGCGGGCACGATAGAGGGGCGAGGGCGAACGACAGGAGAACGGCGCGGCGCATGGAACCTCCAGCAGGTGCAACGCGTTTGAAATTGCCGCTCTTGAGGGTGGCGGGCGAGTGAATTCGCCGTGAGGCGGGCCGATTAAGCATTTGGTCGCTATAGTTTGTGGCGAGGGGCGCTAACGGTGCAGTGTCTCGATATGGTGTGGCGTGATTGAAATGCGCGCTTTCGCCCAGCCGGACCCTTCGGTTAATGTCGGCATGCGGGCGGAACCAAAGTCAGGCAGTGCGAGGTAACCATGGCGGCGACGTCCACCTATTACAGCCCTGAACTCTACGCCAAACAGAGGGCGGGCTCCCACAGGTCAGCCGCGATCACCGTTCCTTACGTCATGGAGCTGCTGCGGCCGCGCAGTGTGGTCGACATTGGCTGCGGGGTCGGCACCTGGCTTGCGGAGTTCATCGCCGCGGGCGTTGAGGAATGCAGGGGTATTGACGGCGCCAGCGCGCGCGACGCCGAATTGAAGATCCCGGTGGCGTGCTTCGCGGTGGGCGACATGACGGCGCCCCTTGCCTTGCCGCATCGCTACGATCTGGCCGTTTCGCTGGAGGTGGCAGAACATTTGCCGGCCGACGCGGCCGAGATTTACATCGATTCCGTCACGGCCGCCGCGCCGGTCATTCTCTTTTCGGCCGCGATCCCGCAGCAGGGCGGCCCGGGCCACATCAACGAACAATGGCAGGATTTCTGGCGCGAGAAGTTCAGCGCGCGCGGCTTTGAGGCCGTGGACGCGATTCGCCCGCTCATCTGGGGCAATGCCGAAGTCGCCTGGTGGTACCAGCAGAACACGATCATCTATGCCTCGTCCGAAGCACTGGCAGCCCATCCCCACTTGAGCCCTGTTCCCAAGGAACGCTCGCTCAACCTTGTCCACCCCTCGCTCTATGAGCGGCAGTTGAACATGGGCCTGCGCCGCACGCTGGAGACATTGCCCCGCCTCGTCGCGCATGCGGTGAAAAGCCAGATGCGGCGCCGCGCCACCTAGCTGTGAGCTTTCAGTAGGTTGTCCATTCGGTCCCGACCGAGGAAGCTGAGGTTGCGAAGCTTCAGTGTCCAAGGGAGTACCGAATGGACATCCACAAGAATGCCCGCCTGACGCCGCATAGTCGAGCCGACCTGGTGCACCGGGTGCTGGTCGAGGG
>JACADY010000074.1 GCA_013389115.1 Alphaproteobacteria bacterium | reverse complement strand
TAGCGGAAAACCGGTACCCACTTTTCCGCACGTTGCTCTAGGCCGCGCGTTTGATCAGCGCAAAGAAGTAGCCGCCGATTGCGCCGCACAGCACCTGCATCGCCAGACCGAAACTCGTGCGTGCGCCGGCCAGGACCTGAAAGCCCATCAGCTCACGCATGAGGTAAAGCGCGGTGAGAATTGCCGCTGCCCCCGCAACGAGAAATACAATCCGGCGGAATGAGGGAAGCAAAAGCGCCATGAAACCTGCGGTCGTCAGCGCAATCAAAAAACCTACCGCAACAACCGCCGCATAGAGCGGTGCCATCATGCGCAGGTCGTGCAGAGTCACTTCGATCCGCTGCTGGTCCGTGACCGCGACCCCTAGATTGACCAGTTCGGTCAAAGTCAACTGCGCCGACACGGCCGTTCCCAATGCCGCAGTCAAAGCGACGGCCAGCACAAACGCCGCCACCGTCCAAAGCCTATCCATTTGCCCAACCCCCTTGGCAATGCCCGCCCTTTTATGCCCTAACATTGGGCCTGTGTCTTCCTGGGACAGGCTGAACATAGGACGGTGTTATGACAAAGCTTCGCAAAACGGTCATCATCCTTGGCCTGCTTGTCGGGATGAGCGGGAGTGCGCTGGCGGAAGCGGGTCCGGGCACGACCCCATCCGCCGCCTATCAGACTAAGACTGTCGCCGAAGGGCTCGATCATCCCTGGTCCCTTGCTTTCCTGCCGGACGGCACCATGCTTGTGACCGAGCGCGCAGGACGGCTGAGGGTTATCCGTAACGGCAAGCTTGAACCTGAACCGGTGGGAGGGCTTCCGCCCATCTATGTGTCGAGCCAGGCGGGGCTGTTCGATGTCGTGCCGCATCCCCAATTCGCCACCAACAGGTTCATCTATCTCGCCTTTGCTTCGGGACACCGTGGCGCGAATGCTACACGCGTCATCCGTGCGCGATTTGACGGCGTCAATCTCACGGATGCGAAGCTCATCTTCGAAGCGAAACCGGCAAAAGACACGAATGTGCACTATGGCGGCCGGATGGCGTTCCTTGCGGATGGGACATTGCTGATCACGCTTGGTGACGGGTTTGAGTATCGCGAACAGGCGCAAAAACTGAACTCGGATCTGGGCAAGATCGTCCGTATCCGCGATGACGGTGGCGTCCCAGCCGACAACCCCTTTGTGGGGCGCAGCGATGCGCGGCCGGAAATCTGGAGCTATGGCCATCGCAATGTGCAAGGGATCGTCGTCGATGCCGAAACGGGGATCGTCTATTCCCACGAGCACGGTCCGCGCGGCGGCGATGAAATCAACATCATCAGGCCCGGCCTCAACTATGGCTGGCCCGTCATCACGACAGGGCTCGATTACACGGGTGCGCTCATCACGCCGTTCACCGAAATGCCGGGCATGGAACAACCCCTCTTGCAATGGACCCCGTCGATCGCGCCGGCCGGATTTGCGATTTATCACGGCGATCTCTTTCCCGCGTGGAAGGGCGATCTGCTTGTGTCCGCGCTGGCGGCAAAAAAGCTTGTCCGCGTCGATATGGAGGGCGGAAAGCCGGTGGGGCAGGAAGATCTCTTGAGCGAGATGGGTGAGCGATTGCGCGATGTTCGCGTCGGTCCCGAAGGTGCGGTCTATGTGCTGAGCGATGCCGCGCAAGGGCGCGTCATTCGGCTTGAGCCCGCAACGCAGTGATCTCAGCCGTTCGCGCTGCGCGCCGCATTGCGGTTTTGCGGAATGCCGGTCTCTTTGACGCGGGATTCGGGCGGGAACACGATCGCCACCGATGTGCCGACGTCGACTTCGCTTTCGATCTCCAGATGGCCGCCATGCAGCTGGATGAGGGCGTCGGAGATTGAAAGCCCGAGGCCCGTTCCGTGATATTTCTTTTGAAACGCGCCTTCCACCTGATGGAAGGGCTGCCGCACCCAGCTCAGCTTCTCCGCCGGAATGCCTATGCCCGTATCCCAGACGGTGATCTTCGGCTCGCCGGCGGGCGAGACCTCCGCGATGATGCCGATGCTGCCGGTGTCGGGCGTGAACTTCAGGGCGTTATTCAAGAGATTGAGCAGGATCTGCTTCATGGCGCGCTGATCGCAATGCAGCGGTCCGAAGTCTTCTGAAATCGAAACGGCGATGGGGCGGCGCCTGTCGCTGGTTGCGTTGTGCTCACTCAGCGATACGACCCATTTGATCGTCTCGGCGACATCGACAACGCCGATGTCAAGCTTGTATTTGGCCGATTCGATCTTCGAGAGGTCAAGGATATCGGTGATGATGGAGAGGAGATGGCTCGCGCTGTAGTTGATATCGCGCGCGTATTCCTCATACTTGGCAGAACCCATGGGCCCGAACATCTCTGCGATCATCATATCGGAAAAGCCGATGATCGCGTTCAGGGGCGTGCGCAGTTCGTGGCTCATGTTGGCGAGGAATTCAGACTTGGCGTGATTGGCCTCCTCGGCGGCCTGCTTGGCTGCGAGGAGTTCGGATTCCCTGTCTTTCAACTGAGTAATGTCGGTGTGCACGCTCACGACGCCGCCGCGGCTCGTCGGGCGCGATACGCTTTGCACCCAGCGACCGCCTGCAACCTTGCGGATCTCTTCTCCTGGAAGGTCGCTGATCTGGTCTGACCCTTCCGGGAACCAGTCACGATAGTGGCAGTTGGCGAGGGCGAGCCGTCCTGACCGATCAAATAGCGCGAATGCATCACCCGTTGATTCAATCGCATCGAGGAGGTCCGCCTTTGTCTGCTGCAGCATGTAGGAGGAGCGGATCATTTCGGCGAACTGGCGATAACCGCGCCTGCTGCCGCTGAGGAGGGCGCCGCCCAGCACGATAGCCAGGGCCGCAATCGTGAGCTGAAATGTCTCGCGCTCTATGAGAAAGACGATCACGACGGGACTTAAACACGCGACAAGGAAGCGCGCATTGAGTTTGGGGAGTGGGTTCAGGATGCTGGCGGTGCCCGACGCAACGCCGGCAAGTACGACCGCAACAAACATCTGATGCTGTATCGACTCGTCGATAGCTATCAGGATCAAGCTTCCCCAAAGTGCACCCAGCAGCAGGGCGCGGGTCTCTGCGCGCTGAAGCGTTTTCCCGGTAACCGCTGAAGGCGGGGGTGCCGCGTGAATGCGGTACCAACCCGTCAACTGAGCCGCCGAAATACCCAGGAAAATAAGGTACCAAGTGCCGATGATGTAGGTGGGAACAGTTCCGAGCAGAACAAAAGTGACGATTGACGCATTGATCAGCGTAAGGACCATCATCACCGGCGTTTGGGCAACAAGATAGATTTGCTGCTGCCGCATGATCTCGGCGGCTATCGCAGCTTCGGTCCTCGAAAAGTCACCGGCGGATCGATCCACGAAAGAGCCCGCATGAGTGGAAGTGTGCCGTACATCAGTACTGCTCGAAATTAGGTCGCGGGCCTTAAGAAAGCGAAAACCGGTAAAGCTCCGATTTGTGCGGATTATCAGTGGCTTGGATTGATCCGTAACCGGAGAATTAACGCCGTATTGTCGGGACCATCTTTCGGTTGCGGCGAAGTTCCCCACTCTCATCAACCATTCAAGGTTTGTTTGCGTGAATTCAGCTGCTTGCGCGACGCGCTCGCGGATAGCATGGTTGAGGCTTCCTAAATCCAGGGTCATCGACTTTTTTTGAACCAGGATCGGCTTTTTTTTTGAGTTCGCGACATGAGACAGGCGCGATGAACCAGATGAGGGCAGGTGGCCGTGGATTGGCCATAGTTGGTGCGGGGCCAGCAGGGTTAAGCGCAGCCCGGCTCCTTCGGCAGCGCGGAGCCGGGCCGGTTACCGTTTTTGAAGCGCAAAGCCGGATTGGCGGAAAATCCTTGAGCATTTCGCATCAAGGAATCATGCACGACCTGGGAACGTGTTTTTCATCGCTCGCCCACCGGACCACCAATCGGTGGATGCGTGAAATGGGCATTTCTCAGGTGACGCTCGGCAAACAAATGGTCGACGGCAGGCCATTCATGGAATTCGTGCGCAGCGGGCCAGGACCCTCGCTTGCCATCGAAGGCGCCAGGTACCTCGCTTTGTGGCAGTCGCACATGGCGGCCGTGGCTGCCAGACGGGATGATCCCGACGTCATTGCGACTTCTGCCATGTCAATCGGTGAATGGCTGGACAAGAATCGCTTTGTGCGCGTCAAACGCTTCATGCTTCGTGCGATAACGACCATGGGTTATGGCTTTCTCGATGAAGTGACTGCCCTACAGGCTATGCGCTGGTGCACGCCAGCTCTCATCGCGTCAGGTATGTTCTCTCAGCTCAAGATGCCGGTCGAAGGCTGGCAGACTTTTTGGGAACGGCTCGCGCTCGAACTTGATGTGCATGTTGGCGAGCCAGTCGAAGGGGTCGAGCGGGACAGTGGCGGCGTTACGCTAACGACGCGCACTGGCGTTTACCGGTTTGGGCAAGTCCTCATCACGGTGCCCTTGGATGAAGCGGCCCGCTTCATGGCCCTGACTGAGCGGGAGCGTTTTGTTCGAGACTCTATTCTCTGGGGTGGCTACACGACGACGCTATGCAGCGTCGACAAGTGGTTCAGAGACTACGACACAGAGTCCTATACAGCCGCGCTCGCGGCGGGCGCGCAGGCAGGCCGCATGCTCGGCGTCCGGCGCATTCTGAATGCCGGCGACCGCGAGGATGCGCATCACCTTTACATTGCTGGACAATACTCGGGCGCCAACCCCGATAGCGTGCTCGCCGAAAAGCTCGCTCAGGACGTCAACGCGCTCGGCGCGAAGTTCGAGAGTGTCGTTGCGCAGCGCACATGGAAGTATTTCCCGCGATACCGGTCCGAGGCAATCCGCGCCGGACTCTTGCGCGAAATGGCCAGCGTGCAGGGAGAAGCGCGTACCTGGTACTCAGGCGCCACGTTCTCCCATGAAGCCGTCTCCAACATCGTTGCTTTCAATCACGGCCTTGTGCGCCGTATTGCGCCCGCCCTTGCCGCATGAATATGTTCTTGCGGATCGTGCTCGTTTACTTCAAGTCGTTCTTTCGGGCGCGGATCGGCGTCTTTGACACCTGCATCAGCAATTTCCGTGTCTGGCTGACCGACCAAGACGCGTTCCGGCACATGACCAATAGCCGGTACTTCTCGCTGACTGATGTGTGCGTGATCGATCTGATGCTGCGCGCCGGTATCTGGAAGGAACTCAACAAGCGTCGCATCGTTCCGGCGATCGTCTATGAAGACTTGCTGCTCTTGCGCATGCTGCACTTTCCAGAGCGATTTTTCGTTCAAACGCGCATTCTCGGCTGGGACGAGCGCTATATCGTGGTTGGGCACGTGTTCACCCGGGCGGATCAGAGCGTCACAGGTGAGGGTTTCACGATCGCGCGCTTCGTCACAACACGCGGGCGCAAGGTTGCCACGGCTGAAGTCGCCCAGTTTCTCGGCCTGCCTTCGGAGGCGCCGCTGCCGCCCCTTGCGCAAGGGGTCCTTGACCGCGTCCGGTCAGGCTATGGGCTCTCAGCCCTCATGCGCCCGGCGGACGCGATTTCGTGAGGCCCTGGCCGAACGTGCGTACCAGCGTGTCGACTAGAGCGTCGGGGTGCGAGAAATCCACATCGCGATGCGTGATCAGCAGCGCCACAATGCCGTGGACACAGGCCCAAAGCATTTCAGCCGTCGTGCGGATGTCGGCCTTGGCCAGGTATCCCGCCTCCATGAGACGCGCGATCAACGATTCGAGCATGGCGAATGAGCGCGTGCCGGGTGTCTCTTCTTCTGGTCTGTTGCTCCAGTGCTTGAAGCCGTCGTCCTTCCCGAGCTGAACGATCGGCGTCATGAAGACGAGGCGATACTCATCCGGATTCTCAAGTCCGCATCGTACATAGGCATGTGCCATGTTCCTGAAACAGGCAGCCGGGTCCGATCCGGCGTCAAGGGCGCTGGCAATGGCCTCGATGAGGCGCATAAAGAACTGGTCGGCGATGGCGCGCAGCAGGGCGGCCTTGTCGGGAAAATGGTCATAGATAGCGGTGGCGGTAATGCCCGCCCGCGCCGCGATTGCCCGCATCGAGGTGCGCTCGATGCCTTCGCTCGTGAAGAGGTCGCGGGCTACCGCCACAATCTGCGCGCGCCGCTCGCTCGCGGGGAGGCGCTTCGCCCTCTTTACTGGAATCATAATTTCGTGAACCACCGGATCCTTTCACAGGCTACCTTGACGGAGCACTTAGAGCGAGTTAGTTTACGGCGTCAAGTTATCGTTGTTAAGTTATGGGTTGAACCATGGTCAAATGGGCTATCCTGCCAATGCTGCTGGCGCTTGCGGCGTGCAGCGAGGAGGCGCCGAAGGGCGGGGCTGGATCAATCGCCGAGGTTCGACCCGTCAGGGCGGAAACCGTGCGACCGGCGAGCCTCACCCAGGAGGTGCGGGCGGCCGGTGTTGCCCAATTGAAGCGCGAAATCACGCTCTCCTTCAAGGTCGCGGGGATCATCGACACGATTTCCGTCGATGAGGGGGATCGGGTGGTCAAGGGACAGGCGCTTGGCGAGCTCGCGCAAACCGAAGTCGCAGCCCAAGTCAGCGATGCCGAGGCTCAATTGCTTAATGCTGAGCGCGAGCTGAAGCGTGCGCAGGAATTACAGGCGCAGGGCTTCGCCTCGCAGGCGCGGCTCGATGATGCGCGCACCGCCGTGCAAAGGGCCAAGGCCAATCGCGATACCCTCGCCTTCAATCGGACATGGGCCAAGCTTGAGGCGCCTGCCGATGGCATCATTTTGCGCCGTTTCGAGGAGGCCAAGGAAATCGTACAAGCCGGCGCGCCGATCCTGACTGTGGGGGACCTTTCCTCTGGTTACATTCTCAAGGCCGCGCTGTCGGATCGGGACATTGGCCGGGTTCGTGTCGGCGATCTGGCGCAGATCACATTCTCCGGCCTCGGCGATGTCGCGACGCCTGCCCGGGTCGCGCGGATTGCGCAAAAGGCCGACGCCGTGACCGGGACTTTTGATGTCGAGCTTCAGATCGATCAGCCTCCGGCGCAATTGCGCAGCGGCATGGTCGGTACCGCTTCCATCACTGTGACGCGTGAGGCGGGCAGTGTCCCCCTTCTTGCCGTATCCGCGGACGCCATTCTCGAGGGTCAGGGCCGGCAGGCCTTCGTCTTTGTCATTGATCCTCAAAAGGGCATTGCGAGGCGCCAGAAGGTTACCGTCGAGGGTATCGATGACGGCCTTGTGCTCATTTCGGAGGGCCTCCACGACGGCGATCAGGTGGTTGCGGCGGGCGCGGCCTATTTGAGGGACGGCTCGGCCGTCACACTTGCCGACGTCAACAGTCTCATTGAACCCGCAGCGCCTCCCACGCCTTAACCTCCCATCACGCGCATTCTCCTCCTTGTCCGGACCGCCCCATGGATATCGCTGCCTTCTCGGTCCGGAACTGGCAATTCACGCTGGTTGTGTTTCTCGGGCTCGTGCTGCTCGGGTTCAATTCGTTTCTGACCATTCCGCGGGCGGAAGATCCTTCGTTCCCCATTCCCGTCTTCGTCATCGTCAGCGTGCTGCCTGGGGCCGATCCTGAGGATGTCGAAAAGCTCGTCAGCGACCCCATTGAGGATCAGATCGACAGTCTTGAGGACATCAGGGAGATCCGCTCACAAAGCTCCGATGGGCTCAGCGTCGTTACGGTCGAGTTTACGTGGGGGGTCGATGTCGAGCGCAAATATGATGAGGTCGTGCGGGAGGTGAACGCCTTGCGCCCCTCTTTGCCGGCAGGTCTGCTGCGGCTCGATGTCGATAAGGTACGCACCAGCCTTACCAACATCGTGCAAGTGGCGCTCGTCTCCGGCGCCACGCCATTCAAAGAGATGGAAGAGCTTGCCGATGATCTCAAAGACATCATCGACCGCGTGCCGGGCGTCAACGAGACCGAGATCTGGGGAGCGCCGCAATCCCAGGTGCAAGCAGCCATCGACCTTGGCAAACTGGCGACGCTCAATGTTCCTGTCTCCAGTGTCATCGAGGCGCTTGAAAGCGCCGGGAGCGAGGTCCCGGCTGGCGCTGTTCATTCGGGCGGCCGGCGGTTCAATCTCAAAGGCGCCGGCGGTTTCGACACGGTCGAGGAAGTTGGCGCGACACTGATCACAGGCACGGGCGCGCGTTCGCTGCGCGTGCGCGATGTCGCTCAAGTCGGTTGGGCACTCGATGAGCCGACGCATCTCACCTGGTTCAATGGCGAGCGCGCCGTCTTCATTACAGCCAATATGAAGGAAGGCGAGAACATCTTCACGGTGCGCAATTCCATCTATGCGGCGCTCGATGCGTTCGAGGCGCGGCTGCCGGCCGGCGTGCGGCTGGAGCGCGGCTTTGACCAGTCGCGCAACGTGGCGGAGCGGCTTGGCAATCTGCTGCGGGACTTCTCGATCGCGCTCGGGCTTGTCCTCATCACGCTTCTGCCTTTGGGTCTGCGGGCCTCGATCGTCGTGATGATCTCAATCCCCCTATCGCTTGCCATCGGGGTTTCGATGCTCCACGCGCTGGGCTTTTCGCTCAACCAGCTTTCAATCGCCGGATTTGTGGTGGCGCTCGGGCTCCTCGTCGATGACTCCATCGTCGTCACCGAGAATATCGCGCGGCATTTGCGCATGGGACAGTCACGGCGGGACGCGGCCATCTCCGGCACACGCGAGATCATGATCGCTGTGCTTGGCTGCACGGCGACGTTGATGCTGGCCTTCGTTCCACTTCTGGCTCTGCCGGAAGGGTCGGGGCAGTTCATCCGCTCGCTTCCCGTCACCGTGCTCGTCACGGTTGGCGCTTCTCTTCTGGTTGCGCTCACCATCATTCCCTTTCTTGCCAGCAGCATTCTTGCACGCCATGAGAACCCTGAAGGCAATTTCATCTTGCGCGGCGTGATGGCCGGGATTCACTGGTTCTATCGGCCGCTGCTGCATGTCGCGTTGCTCGCCCCGCGCATGACGCTGCTGCTTTCGGCAATTGCGTTCGCTGCGACATTGCCCCTCATCCCCTATCTCGGCTTCAGTCTCTTTCCGCCTGCGGGCACGCCGCAATTCATCATCGAGATCGAAACGCCGCATGGGACGGCGCTGTCGGAAACCGCAAAGGCGCTCAATTATGTCGAGGACGTGCTTGCAGCGACGCCCGAGGTGCGCTGGACCATGTCAAACCTTGGACATGGCAATCCGCAGATTTTCTATAATGTTCGCCCGAGGCAAGAGAACACCGCCTATGCTTCCGTGTTTGTCGAGCTGAAGGAATGGCGGCGCAAGGAAAGTGAAGCGTTGATCGACCGGCTGCGGCAGAAGTTCAGTGCCTATCCCGGCGCGCTCATCGTTGCCAAGGTGTTCGAGAACGGCCCCCCTATCGAGGCACCGATCGCCATCCGCATTGCAGGGGAAGATATCGAAACTCTCGCGGTGCTGGCCCGCCAAGCCGCCGCCGTCATGGAGGAAACGCCGGGTGTGCGCGATGTCGACAATCCGTTACGGCTGAAGCGCACCGACCTTGATCTCAATATCGATGAGGAGAAGGCCGCGACGCTCGGCGTGCCGCCCGGGGCCATCGACAATACGATCCGCGCGGCGCTCGAAGGGGTGGAAGTTGGACGCTTCCGTGAGGCAGACGGCGATGACTTCCCGGTCGTCGTGCGTCTGCCCATTGATCAGCGTCACGAGCTTGAGGCTTTGAAAGACATTTTCGTGCCCACGCGCGGTGGAGAGGCATCGGCGGCGCTGTCACTTTTCACCGCGCCTCAATTCGATTCCGGTCCGGCACGGATCGATCGCTATCAGCGCGTCCGCACCGTGACGATCACGGCCTATACGCAGACGGGATACAACACGGGTAAGGTCACGACGGAAATCCTGAACCGGCTCAAGACGATAGAACTGCCCAGCGGCTATGCGCTGCGGGCGGGCGGCCAGGCAGAAGCAGCCTCGCAAAGCTTTGCCGGCCTTGGCAGCGCGATCCTGATCGCGATTTTTGGCATTCTCGCCGTGCTCATCCTCGAGTTCCGGAGCCTTTCGGCGACGGCGGTGGTGGCCGGGGTCATTCCGCTTGGCGTCATGGGCGGTCTCATCGCGCTCTGGCCCGCGGGCTACTCGCTTTCCTTTACCGCGACGATCGGCTTCATCGCGCTCATCGGGATCGAGATCAAGAACTCGATCCTGCTCGTCGATTTCACCACACAACTGCGCCGTCAGGGTCTTGCCTTGCGCGAAGCCATCGAGCGGGCTGGCGAAATCCGCTTCCTTCCCGTTCTCCTCACCTCCATAACGGCCATTGGCGGGCTCACGCCGCTGGTGCTGGAGGACTCGGGCCTCTTTTCGCCGCTTGCGACGGTCATCATCGGCGGGCTTGTTTCATCGACGCTGCTGTCACGGCTGGTCACGCCAGTCATGTATCTGCTGCTGGCGCCGCGCGAACTGGACGATGAGGAATATTCGCCCGAAAAATCGGCAAGGTGGGAGCGAGCGCCTGAACATTGAGGGGCCGCGCGACAGGCTGCAGACTGCGAAATCACGACACCCGCAAAGGCCGAATTTCGCTCTAGCTGTGGAGCCTCAATAGGTTGTTCTCGGTGAGGCCGAGTCGGCTGATGGGTGTAGTTGCCTTCAAGCTACCATGTGGGCGGTGCCAGTTGTAGCGATGGAGCCAGCGCGGC
>JACADY010000061.1 GCA_013389115.1 Alphaproteobacteria bacterium | reverse complement strand
GCCGCGCTGGCTCCATCGCTACAACTGGCACCGCCCACATGGTAGCTTGAAGGCAACTACACCCATCAGCCGACTCGGCCTCACCGAGAACAACCTATTGAGGCTCCACAGCTAGAGCGTGATGCGGAAAAGTGGATACCGGTTTTCCGAAAAAATCACGCGACAATCAAAGGCCACAGAGCAAGATGCCGATCTAATTTGAACGCATCGTGCTCTGGCGCGCATAAGTGGGCTGGTGCGATTCTGAGCAGGGCAAATCCATGCCGTTTCATTCGATGACAGGTTTCTCTCGCGGCACCGGCCAGGTGCCCTTCGCCTCCTGGGTATGGGAGGTGAAGAGCGTCAATGGCCGCGGGCTTGAGATGCGCGCGCGCCTGCCTCAGGGATTTGACGCCCTCGATATGCGCGTGCGGGCGTTGGCGCAGGAGCATTGCCGGCGCGGCAATCTTCAGGTGTCGCTCTCCCTCGTGCGCACGAAATCTCAGACCCAGATCCGCATCAACGACGACGCGCTGCAGCAGATCCTCGCCGCGATGGAGCGGCTCGATGATCGGATTGACGCCGACGAGCCGACGCTGGACGGCATCATGGGGCTGAAGGGCGTGATCGAGACCATCGAAACGCCCGAGACGGAAGAGGAGCACGCCGAACTTGAAGAGGCCCTGATCGCATCCCTGCGCGGCGTCTTTCAGGGCCTTGCTCGATCGCGCGCCGAGGAGGGCACCAAGTTGCAGGCGATCCTTCGCGGCCAGATCGGCGAAATCGCGCGCCTCGTTGCGGAGGCAAGGGGGCTGGCCGCCACGCAGCCCGCGGCGATCGCGGCCCGCCTGCGCGAGCAGGTCGCACAGCTTCTCGATGCCGCCAATCGCCCCTCGGAGGAACGCCTCGCGCAGGAGGTGGCGCTGCTTGCCGCCAAGGCCGACATCCGTGAGGAGCTTGACCGCCTCACCGCCCATGTCTCGCAAGGATTGAGCCTCCTTGATGAGGACGCCGCGGGACGCCGGCTTGACTTTCTCACCCAGGAGTTCATGCGTGAGGCAAATACGCTCTGTTCGAAGGCCGCCGATATCGAGCTGACCCGTCTGGGGCTCTCGCTGAAGGCGGTGATCGACCAGATGCGCGAACAGGTTCAGAACGTCGAATGAGTGGCACAATCGACATTCCCCGCCGTGGCCTGATGCTGGTGCTGTCATCGCCCTCTGGCGCGGGCAAGACGACGCTCTCGCGGCTGTTGCTGGAGAGCGATCAGGGCATCACGATGTCAGTCTCGGTGACGACGCGGCCAAAGCGCCCCGCCGAGGTCGATGGCCGCGACTATCACTTTGTCACGCGCGAGGATTTCGAGCGCATGGTGGCAAAGGGCGAATTCCTTGAGCACGCAACCGTGTTCGGCAATTCCTATGGCACCTTGGGCGCGCCTGTCGAGGCGGCCTTGCGCCTCGGCCGCGACGTGCTCTTCGATATCGACTGGCAAGGCACCCAGCAACTGCGTCAGAAGGCGCGCAACGATGTCGTCGCCATCTTCGTATTGCC
This sequence comes from Alphaproteobacteria bacterium, assembly GCA_013389115.1. Lineage (GTDB taxonomy): Bacteria > Pseudomonadota > Alphaproteobacteria > Micropepsales > Micropepsaceae > JACADY01. Next base: position 167,106 of record JACADY010000061.1, on the reverse strand, counting down.
GCCCTCGCGCGCGGAGCTTGAGCGGCGCCTGCACGCGCGCGCGCAGGATTCAGAGGAGGTCGTGCGCGGCCGCATGGCAAAGGCGAACGATGAGATGAGCCACTGGGCCGAATACGACTACATCATCATCAACGAGGATATGGACACGGCGCTGAAGCGCGTCGTCAGCATCCTTGGCGCCGAGCGCCAGCGCCGTGACCGCCTCACCGGCCTCTCCGATTTCGTCCGTACACTGATGAAGGGTTAGTGGAGCCCTCACCCTTCGAGGGCCGCGAAGGCGGCCGCCTCAGGATGAGGTTTTCTACATAAGTCCTCACCCTGAGGTGCGAGGCGAAGCCGAGCCTCGAAGGGTGAGGCGGCCCTGTCACCGCAGCGGCAAAGGTTCGTCGCCGCGCTCAGCCCTGCGGCATCAGCACCACGCGGCCATGCACCTTGCCATGGCGCAGGTCATCGAGCGACTTGTTCGCCGCCGAAAGCGGCCGGTGCTCGATCGGGATCGGCGCCACCTTGCCCGTCTGCACGAGGCGCAGCATGTCCTTCGCATCGCCGAGCGAGCCCACATAAGAGCCCGAGATCGATATCGCCCGCATCGGGAAGAGGGGCAGGGGAGAACTCATCGCGCCGCCGACAAGGCCGACGATGACGAGCCGGCCGCCTTTGCGAAGCGCGGCATTGCCGACCGCATAGGTGGGCTCGCAGCCGACGAAATCGACGGCGCCGAAAACGCCCCCGCCCGTGGCGGTGATGATCTTCTTCGCGGCATCCGCTTCGCGCGTATCGATGGGCGTTGCACCCGTCTTTGCTGCAAGCGAGAGCTTCTCAGGGTCGATATCGGCGGCGAAGAGCGGCGCATCGGGATACATGGCGCGCGCGAACTGAAGACCCATCATGCCGACCCCGCCCAGCCCCAGGATCAGGATGGGATCGCCCTTCGCGGCATGACCAAGCTGCTTGAGCGCGCTGAACGCTGTGAGGCCCGAGCACATATAGGTGGCCGCGAGCGCCGGATCGATCGTGCCGTAATCGAGGAGATAGCGCGGGTGCGGCACGAGCACATGCGTGGCATAGCCCCCCGCGACCTGAATGCCCAGTTGCTGCGGGCTGCCGCATAGTTGTTCATCGCCCCGTTCGCACGCACCGCATTTGCCGCAGCCGATCCAGGGATAGACGACCCGCTTGTCACCGATGGCCGCGCCTTCGGCCTGCGGCCCAAGCCCGACAACGGTACCGCCGATCTCATGCCCCAGCGTGAAGGGCAGCTTGCGCCCGCGCCGCACATCGAGCTTGTTGCCGCCGCCCATGTCGAAATAGCCATCATGCAGATGCACATCGGAATGGCAGACGCCGCAGGCGGCGATTTCGACGAGGACTTCGCTTCCCTGCGGGGCCGGCGTCGGCTTGTCCGTGGTGCCGAGCGGCTGGCCGTATTCGATGATGTCCTGGCTCTTCATGGGGCTGTTCCTCTGCGCCTTGTTTGCGAGGATTGTGCCTCGCCACCTGCGTCCCTTGCAATGGCGGCATAGGCCCGTGCGAGCGCGGCAAATTCGGCAATGCTGAGCGTTTCGGCCCGCCGCGTTCCATCGATGCCGGCGCGATCGAGCAGGATGGTGGGCGGAACTGAGAGAGACTTGAGGCTCGAGCGCAACATTTTGCGCCGCTGGGAGAAGGCGGCGCGTGTCACCGCCTCAAGGGCGGCAAGGCCCGCCTCGGCGCGCGGCTGGGTAAGCGGCGTGAGTTGCACGACGGTGGAGGTGACGCTGGGCGGGGGCGTGAACGCGGAAGGGTGCACATCGAAGAGGAGACGGGGTTCGGCCCGCCATTGCGCCAGCACTGAAAGCCGGCCGTAGTGTTCGCTGTCGGGCGGGGCGGCGATCCGCTCTGCGACCTCGCGCTGGAACATGAGTGTCAGCGATTGCCAGAACGGCGGCCAGGAAGGGGACGTCAGCCATTTGATGAGCAGCGCCGTGCCCGCGTTATAGGGCAGGTTTGAAATCACCCGCACAGGCGGCTGAAGGCGGTGTGCCGCGATCAGCGCCGCCTCATCGGCCAATATCGCGTCAGCCTCAATGATGGTGAGCTGCCCCGGCGCCGCCGCGCTCAATTCGGCGAGAATGGGAAGGCAGCGCGCATCCCGCTCTATGGCGAGCACATGCAGGGCGCCTTCGGCGAGGAGCGCCCGGGTAAGGCCGCCCGGCCCCGGCCCAACTTCGATCACGCTTGCCCCTTCGGCGAGGCCCGCCCGCGCGATCCGCCGCGTCAGATTGAGATCGAAAAGAAAATTCTGCCCGAGCGCCTTTTTCGCGCTGAGCCCCGCCCGGGCCACGGTCTCGCGCAAGGGTGGCAGCCGGTCGATGGGCCTGCTCACGATAGGCGGGCACGGTTCTGCGCCATCGTGCCGGCGAGCCGGATGGCGGCGATGAGGCTGGCGGGGCTTGCGATCCCGCGCCCCGCGATGTCGAAGGCCGTTCCGTGATCGGGCGAGGTGCGGATGATGGGAAGCCCGATCGTCACATTGACGCCGTGCTCGAAATCGATGGTCTTGAGGGGGATGAGCGCCTGATCGTGATACATGCACAAGGCGGCATCATACTGCGCCCGCGCCGCCGCGTGGAACATGGTGTCGGCGGGCCTTGGCCCGGACACATCGATGCCCCGGCCGCGCAGCGCTTCGATCGCCGGTGCGATGAGTGTCAACTCCTCCCGGCCGATGCCGCCATCCTCCCCGGCATGCGGGTTGAGCCCGGCGATCGCGATGCGCGGGCGCGCGATCCCGAAATCGCGCAGTAGCGCACGCGCCATCGTCTCGGCGGTGCGGATGATGAGGTCGGGCGTGATGCGCCCCGGCACCTCTGCCAGGGGGATGTGGATGGTGAGCGGCACGACGCGCAAGCCCTCGACCGCAAGCATCATCACCGCCCCCTCAGGCTCCCCCGTCAGCGCGGCCAGATATTCCGTGTGCCCCGGATAGGAAAATCCCGACGCATAGAGCGTAGCCTTGTGGATGGGATTGGTGATGATCCCCGCAACCTCGCCCTTCTGCGCAAGTGCGGCCGCGCGCGCGATCGCACCCATGACGGCGTCGTTGTTGCGCGTGTCGGGCCGGCCCGGCGTCACGGCGTAAGGCAGGTTCAAGGGAAGGACGGGCAGGGCGCGAGGGAAGGCGGCGACCGCCTCGCCTGGATCATTGATGACGGCGAGGGAGAGATCGCCCGCCTCGGCTTGCACCCGCGCCGGATCATCGAGAAGCAGGAAGGCCGGACCCGTCTCGCGCAACGCGCGATAGGCCTTGAGTGTGATCTCAAGCCCGATCCCGGCCGGTTCCCCCATCGTCACCAAGAGCGGTAGGGAAGGGAGATTGGCCACGGTGTCAACGCGTCTCCACCACCGCGTCGCGCCGCAGGTCGCGCAAATAGCGCCGCGCGAGCACGGAAAGCTGCTGGTTGAAGAGCCGCGACTGGATTTCCTCGCGCGTCGGCGCCTCATAAGAGGCGATCTTGGGCGTCGTGCCGCCATCGCAGACGATGAAGAAGATCACGCCTTGCGGGGTCGGGAAGGCATTGGTCGTGCGCCCATTGGGCACCTGCGAAAGGGCGCCGCGCAGCCCCGCCTGAAGATCCGAGAGATTAAGGACGCCCAGATCGTCATAGGAGGCGCCTTTGATCGTGCTCACGAGTTCGCGCGCCGACTTGCCGCAGCCATCGATGCGGGCCGCGACCTGGGTGGCGGCCTGTGCGGTTTTCTGCATGCCCGCCTCGCCCCCGCCTTGGGGCGGCACAACCACCTGCACGAGGCGCATCTTGCCGGGCGGCAACGTGCTTTGCTGGGTCGTCGGCGCGATTTCCATGCCCTTGGGCGTTCGCATGTCGCGCACCGCCAGAATGTAGAAGCCGCCCGGCGCGCGGATGGGATCGGAGATCTGGTTGGGTCGCATCTTGCCCAGCACCTGGTCGACCGCGGGCGAGAGCTGCCCCTCCGTGATCCAGCCGATATCGCCGCCTTGCGCGGCCGAGGCGGACTGGCTGAACTGCTGGGCGACGCGGGGAAACGGTGCGCCGGAGCGGATCTGGCGGACGATCTCGTCTGAATCGCTGCGCACCCGGGCCTCATCCTCGGGCGAATCGATCACGAGGAAGATTTCGCTGACGAGATACTGGATCTTGCCCGAGCTTTCCTCTGATCGCTTGAAGGCCTCTTCGACCTCCTCTTCCGAGACATGGACACGCGGCGACAGGCGCGCGGAAATGAGCTTGCTCCAGGCCAGCTCCGCCTTGATCTGTCCCTCCAGCGTCGAGAGGCTGATCCCCGCTTCATCGAGCGTGCCGATGATCCGCTCGAGCGGAATGTTGTTCTGGCGCGCGATGCGCTCCATCGATTCCTTGATCTCCTCGCGCGTGACCTTGACCTCGTTGCGCTCGGCCTCCTGCATCTGCAACTGCTCATCGATCAGCGTACGGATGACCTGCGCCTGAACGCGCTCGCGGATATCAGGGTTATCCGGCGCGCCCGAACTGATAAGCGCGAGCCTTGTGCGCTGTTCGACATCCCAGGACGAGATCACCTGATCGTTCACGATCACGGTCACCTGCTGGATGTTGGGTTCGGTCGCGGCCATCGCCTGCGTCACGGCTGCAAGGGCAATGAGTATCATCGCGCCGACGCGCGCGGCGCAAAGCCGGGGAGAGATCAAGGACAAGGGGGTCGCGACTTTCATCATGCCAAATGGGTTGTTCAAGCTTGAAGCCTGGCCCGCGCGAGAACCGGATGGCCCCCTGGGCATCCGTACCCTGCAAGCGCCGCGAGAATAGCGAATCCGCTTTGCCAATCAACCCGAACGAGGAGTTTTAACCTTCGATCTCTTCGCCCAACGCCTTGAGTTTGAACCTGAAGATTACGGCTGAGTTAGGTTCGGCGTCGCGGTCGCGTGTGAAGGAACGCGTATAGCTGAGCTCAAAGGCGCTGCACTCGTCTTCATAGATGAGGCCCGCCTTGCTGTCGATCATGAGCCCGGCTTCAAGGTCGCGCCTGCCGCCCGCGACGACGCTCCAATAGTCGGTGAGGAACACGCGCGTATCGGCCTGGACTTCCTCGCGCGCGGCGATGCCAAGGCCTTCGGTTTCGTCGTTGAGCCGCACATAACCTGCGTTGACCTGGAACTCAGGGTAGTAGGCGCTGACATAAACCTCGTTGCGGTTGGCGGTGTAGTCCTCATCATCGAGGCGCACCCGCGACACGATGGAGATGTTGCTGACTGGGCGGATCAGGAGGCGCCCCACATAGTCGGATTGCTGATCGCCAAGGCCGGAGTCATCGGCAAAGGCGGTGTCCTCGCGCAGGCGGTAATTCTGCCCCGCCAGCACTTCGACGAGGCCGCCCGAGCCGAAATAGGCGGCGGCGCGCACGCCCACATTCGCGCGCGGTCCGCTCTCCCACCGGTCGAGGCCGGGAAATTTCACCGCGTCGAAGAGGTTGGTGTCGTCGAATTCGAAACTGGCGCTGTCTTCGTTTGGAATTTCGTCCGGATTGCCGCCATAGGGTGCCGCGATCACCTGGGCGATCGGTTCGATGAGATAATTGGCCCACTCGCCGGAGCGAATGAACGGCCAGCGTATGTCGATCCCCGCCATCGGCAGCACGCGGCCGGTGACATTGTCTTCCGTGTCCCCCGGAATGCCCGAGAGGTTCTGGTCCGTCGCATAGTAGAGATCGCCGCGCATGCTGGCGAACAAGGTGACGACCTGGCCGTCCTCGGTATACCAGGGCAGCTTCCATTCCGCCGTCCCCGAGATGCGATTGCTGTCCGTGCCGTCCGCCCGCTGCAGCACCAGCATGTTGCCATCGAGCTTGAGCTGCCCGCCGAGGACGCGCTCAGTGGGATAGAACGTGCCCTCGACAAGGGGGAGCACGATCGGCGTTGACCCAACGTCATCGCTCGCCCGCAGGCCCTGGAAGTAATAACCGTTGACATAGACCGAACTGCGGTTCCAGCGCCCGGTGAGCCAGGGATTGGTGACGAGGCGGTCATCGGTCGAGATGAGATACCGCTCCATATAGGTATCGCTCGAGGTGAGCTCGACCTGAAAACCCCAGCTCCAATGCTTGTCGATGGCGAACGAGCCATAGCCGAACAAATGGCTGGCAACCGTGTTGTCACCCGTGCCCGAACCGTCTATCCTGCGCTCTTCCACATTCGCAAGACTGCCGCGGAAGATCATGTTTCCGTTGGCGAAACGCTGGCGATACTCGCCCTTGAGGACCTGGCCCTCATTGGTCGTGATGAAGGGCGCGATGGTCACGTCCCAATCGGGATCGGGCGCGTAGTAGTAGGGAATCTCGGCGAAATAGCCAAGGTCGGTGGAGGTGCCGACATCGGGAACGAGAAAGCCGCTCTTGCGCTTCACGCTGGGGTCGGCGTGCTCGAAATAGGGCAGATAGGCGATATCGACGCCCAGGAACTCGAAGGTCGCATTCGTATAGGAAATGACCTTCGCATCCTTGTCGTGCACCACCCGGTCGGCCTTGATCGCCCACAAGGGATGCGGGTTCTCCTTGCAGACCTTGCACGGCGAGAAGATGACCTGGCGCAATTCGCTGATGATGCCGCCCGAGCGGCGGCCCTGCGTCGCGGCAAGCTTGGAATCATCCGTCATCACGATGGAGAGGCTGTCGATCACGCCGTCGCGCAGGTCATCGCTCACTTCGGCCTGGTCGGCAAAGGCGACGCTGCCATCGGCCTCGGTCATCACGACATTGCCGCGCGCGAGCACGACGCCCGTGCGCTGGTTATAGATGACCTGGTCGGCCTTGACTGAGCGCCCGCCCGAGGTCGCCTCGACATTTCCCGACGCGGTGACGACACCGTTCTTGGTGTCGTAGTCGATCTTGTCCGCTTCCAGCAGGATCGGCTGCTCCGGCGCTTCCTCCGCCAAAGCGATCGCTTCCGTTGCCAGAACGCCAAGCGGGATCAATGCCAGAATCCGGCTCGACTTGGCGAGCCTGGCGCAAAACCCCTGCGCCCCCCTCGGCAAACGCATGCTACCCGTCCTCTAAGTGTAGCAGCGTTGCGGCCCCCAGCAGCAACGCCACGGCTGTTGGCGACCACGCCGCAAGGCCCGCCGGCAGGATACCGGAAAGGCCAAGAGCATGGGTCGCTTCGGTGATGAAATAAAGCAGGAAACCGGCGAATGATCCAGCCAGGATCAAGCTTGACAATCCGCCAAGTCGTGCGAATCGCAAGGAAAATGTCGCCGCGATCAGCGTCATGGCACAAAGCAGGAACGGCTGCGCCAGTAGCGCGAAGTAGTGAAGCCGGTGCCGGGTTGCGGAGAGGCCCGCGGCTTCCGCCGTGCTGATGAAATGGGGCAGCTCCCAGAACGAGATCGTCTCCGGCGAGGCAAAGCTCTCCTGGATCTCCGCATCCGTCAACGTAGTGGGTAGGCGGAATTGCTCGTGATAGGCGGGCTTATGATCCAGCACCGTCTGCCAGGCTTTTTGCAGCAGCCAGTAGCCGTTCTGAAGGCTTGCGGACTGCGCATCGATACGCCCCGTGAAGCTGCCTTTACCGTCGAAGAGGAAGATGATGACGCCGTTGAGCTGGAGCCCTTGCCCCGCAACCTTGACGGCATGAATGACCGACTGCCCGTCGCTGTCCGCCTGCCGCAGCCAGAGCCCTGAGGACGACACCGCAAGCAGCGAGGGCCGCCCGCTCAAATAGCGCGCTTCCATCTGCTCATAGGAAGAGGCCATCAGCGCCGCGAGCGGGTTGTAGAGGGTGATGCTGACGATCCCAACAAGGAGCGCAAGCCCGAGGCCGGGGGCAAGGAACTGCCACACCGAGAGACCCGACCCGCGAATGACGACGAGCTCGGAGCTGCGCGACATCCGCGTGAACGTGAAGATGGCGCCGAACAGCATCGCGAAGGGCAGGGTCTTTTCGGTCAGGCTGGGCAGCTTCATGAGGCTCATCGTCATGGCGCCGAAAAAGCCGACCTCTTCCTTGCCCGCCGCCTCCCGCATCATTTCGACAAGGTCGATCATGAAGGTGAGCGTTGCAACGGCGCCGAAAACGAAGGCCGCCCCCAGCAGCAATTGCCAGGCAAGATAGCGATAGAGGGTCCAGGGCTGGGAGCTCATCTGGCCCCACTCAGTTCAGGCTCGAGCGGCGGCGCCTCGCGCGGTGCCTTCTCATAGAGCGACCGGGAGATGAAGAACGCCGCGCCGCCCATCCAGGCAAGGGGCTCAAGATAGATGAGGAAGAGGAGGGAGGGGACATCGGCCCCGATCTGCTGAAAGGCAAAGCCCGACAGCCGCGCCACCACCCCCGTCACCCCCGCGACCGCCACCCGCCAGATCTGCCCGCGCCGCGAGAACGGTCCGGCGAGCAGGAACGCCGCCGTCACGAGCACGAAGACGAAATTATAAAGCGGGGTTGCAAGCCTGTTATGGCCCTCGGCCGCGAACGCGGCTTGATTGCGCTTCTCCCAGTCCGTCTTGGCTTCCGTATAGATGAGCTCGCCGATATAGCGCTCGCTTTCCTCAAGCTCCTTGGTCGCCTGGCCCTTGTCGAAGGCGGAGAGATCAAAGCTGTGCTTGTCGAAATCGAGGATGACGATCTGCCCGTCCGGGCCGTTCACCCATTGGGAGTTTCCCTCATAAAGGATGAGGCGGGGGCCGTCGGGGGTTTTGGCAAGCGCCCCTTTCGCCGCCATGTAGGTAACGGGCCGGGCATGGTCGCGATTGTCGTGAACGAGAAGCCCCGTCAGCTCGCCGGTGCGCGAAAGCTGTTTGATATAGACGGTCAGGCCCTCCATCGGATTGGAGAACTGCCCCTCGCGCACAAGCGATGTCGCGATGTCGGTGCGGATCTCGAACACCTTTTCCTTCATCGTGCGCATCCCGAGGGGGCCGAGCCAGACATTGATGAGGAGCGTGACGAGCGTCAAAAGCCCCGCCGCGAGCAGCAGCGGCTTCAGGATCGCCCAGCGTCCCATGCCGGCCGCCGACATCACGACGAGCTCGCTGTCCGATTGCAGCCGGTTGACGACGTAGAGACAGGCGCAGAAGAACGAAACCGGCAGCACGATCGACAACAGGCTGGGGAGCATCAGGAAGATGAGATAGAGGAACGTGCCCGCCGACTGTCCCCTGTTGATCACGAGATCGAGCAGGCGCAATGATTGTGACAGCCAGACGACACCGGACAGGGCCAAGGCGAAGAAGCCCAAGGGTCCGATCACCTGAAAGAAGATATAGCGGGTGAGGCTGTTCATCTGGCCATACGACGAATGGCCAGCCGTTCCCCCGAAAACGCGGCTGGCAGGATTCCCATGAGCGAACAAAGACACTATCTTTGAGACTTTGTACACCAACCCCGCATCGCGTGCCACGCCGTCCGGCTTCTCCGCGGGGTCCCTCCAGAACAAGATAAAGGCGCGCCACCGCGGCGGGTGCACGCGCCGTTGAGCAAGAGAACATTCCCACCCATGAACGTCACATTCGTCGAATTCGGCAAACCCCAAACGGGGACGCTGGTCCTGGGCGCCTTTGATGGCGCGGCGCTGACCCCTGCGGCCAAGGCCGCCGACAAGGCCACGAAGGGTCTTCTCAAGAAGGCGATCGAAGCGAACGGGCGCTTCACCGGCGCCTCCGGGCAGAGCCTGATGCTCCTCGCGCCGGCCGGCCTCACCGCTCAGCGGCTCCTGCTCGTGGGCTTGGGCAAGCCGGCCGAGTTCAGCGCGGCGAAGGCCGAGGCGATCGGCGGGAGTGTCATCAGCCAGCTTTTGACGAGCGGGGAGAAACAGGTCCTCTTTGCGATTGACGGCCTGCCTGAGGAGACGCTGCCGGCGGGCGAGCTGGAGGCGCGCATCGCGCTTGGCGCGCGGCTACGGGCCTATCGCTTTGACCAGTACCGGACAAAGCTGAAGAAGGAAGAGCGCCCCAGTCTGCAAAAGGTGATGGTCGCAAGCAGCGATATCGCGGTCGCGCGCAAGGCCTGGCGTCCCTTGGATGACCTGGCCGACGCGGTCTCTTTCACCCGTGACCTCGTCTCGGAGCCCGCGAACGTTCTCTACCCGGAAGAATTCGCCCGCCGCGCCAAGGCGCTCGAGAAATTGGGTGTCGAGGTCGAGATCCTCGGCGAAAAGGAAATGCAGAAGCTCGGCATGGGAGCGCTTCTGGGCGTCGGCCAGGGCAGCGCGCGCGAAAGCCAGCTCGTTGTCATGCGCTGGAACGGCGCGAGCGACAAGGAGGCCCAGCCCATCGCCTTTGTCGGCAAGGGTGTCTGCTTCGACACCGGCGGCATTTCGCTCAAGCCCGGCGATGGCATGTGGGACATGAAATGGGACATGGCGGGGGCGGGCGCCGTCACCGGTGCCATGCATGTGCTTGCGGCCCGCAAGGCCAGGTGCAACGTCGTTGGCGTCCTCGGTCTCGTCGAGAACATGCCCGATGGCAAAGCGCAGCGCCCGGGCGACATCGTCACCTCGATGTCCGGCCAGACGATCGAGGTGTGGAACACCGATGCCGAGGGCCGTCTCGTCCTTGCCGATGCGGTTTACTACACAGCCGATCGTTTCAAGCCCAAATTCATCGTCGATCTGGCCACGCTGACGGGCGCGATCATGATTGCGCTTGGCGGCGAATATGCGGGTCTCTTCGCCGACAACGAGGATTTGGCCTCCAATCTGTTGGTCGCCGCCAAGGCCGAGGGCGAGGAGCTTTGGCGCATGCCGCTCAACGACAACTATAACAAGCTGATCGATTCGAGTGCCGCCGACATGAAGAACATCACAGGCGGGCGTGAGGCGGGATCGGCCGTGGGTGCGCATTTCATCGGCCGCTTCACGAAGGGCGTTCCCTGGGCGCATCTGGATATCGCAGGCATGGCCTGGTCGAAAAAGGCAAAGGCGACCGTGCCGGAGGGCGCGACCGGCTATGGCGTGCGCATTCTCAATCGCCTGGTATCCGATTTCTACGAGGCGTGAGGTGCCCTTTGGGAAGAGAGGCCCATGACCGAGATCTTTTTCTATCATCTCGAGAGCCGGCGTCTTGAGGAGGTCCTGCCCGATCTCCTGCAAAAGACGCTGGCGCGCGGCTGGAGGGCCGTGGTGGAGGCGGCCCTTCCAGAGCGCATCGAAGCGCTCGATGCCCACTTGTGGACTCATGACCCTGCAAGCTTCCTTCCCCATGGCACGAAGGCTGACGGCTATGAGGCGCGCCAGCCCATTTATCTCACCGCCTCGCCCGCAAATCCCAACAACGCCGACGTCATCTTCTATGTCGATGGGGCGCAGCCCGCCGCCTTTGAGGGACCGGATTTCGAGCGCCTAACCCGCGCCGTCCTGATCTTCAATGGCCTTGACCCCGAGGCGGTGTCGCGCGCGCGAGAGCAGTGGAAACTGGCCAAGGCGGCGGGTCACACCGCCACCTATTGGCGCCAGACGGGCTCTGGCAAATGGGAGAAACAGGGATGACGGGCGAAGACCGTAAGGTCTCTTTCGACCCCGCAAGTCACGCCATGGTCCCGCAAAAGACATTCCTCGAATTGCGCGTCGGGGATACCTATGCGCTGCCCTCCCGCACGCTCGGCGACGGCAATTTCACGGCCTTTCAGGCCCTCAGCCTCGACAATCACCCCATCCACTATGACGCCGAATATTGCCGCGCCAAGGGATTGAAGGCACCCCTGGCGCATGGGCTTCAGGTGCTGGCATTCACCGCGGCGGGGGCGGGTCTCTTCCCGCACGAGATTGGCGACGCGCTGATGGGCTTTGTGGAGGTCCGTGCGAAATTCCTCAAAGGTGTTTATCCGGGTGACACGCTCTATCCACGCCTCACGATCACGGAACTGAAGCCTCAGCGCACGACGGGCCTCGTCACCATGCGCGCGAGCGTTCACAACCAGGATGGCGAATGCGTCTTGGAGGGCGAGCATGTCTATCTGCTCAAGCTTCCATCTAAGTCTGTCGAAGGTTAGGCGCAACGCCACTGGAAATTGTTGCCTCGCCAACACTTCCCGCATTTGAGCCGATGGGTTAATCGTTGCTGGTGCGCGTACCAATTGTCCAGCAAGACGACGCCATGGGTGATCGATGCCTGCCTATATCGGAAGCATTATTACGATCCTGCTGGACTTGGTGACGGTGTTGCACATCGTTCGCTCCGGCGCCGACCGGATTTGGATCTATATCGTCCTCATTTTCCCCGTCGTGGGCTGTGTTGCTTATTTCGTGGCGGAGATCCTGCCTGACCTATGGTCGGGCCGTGACGCCGTTGTCGCGCGCGACCGGCTGCACACCTGGGTTGACCCCAACCGCCACTATCGCCGGCTGAGCGAAGACGCCCAGATCACCGATGCGGTGGGCGCCAAGGCGGCGCTGGCCGGCGAATGTTTTCGCCAGGGCCGCTATGCCGAGGCGGAGGCGCATTACCGTGCCGCGCTGACGGGCCTTCACGCGGAGGATCCGGCGCTGCTTTTAGGCCTCGCCGATACGCTGATGGCCGCGCGCCGCTTCAACGAGGTGCCAGAGCTTGTTGCGCGGATCGAGATTTCCGACCGCAACATTTCCGACCGCAACTAACATGTACCGCGCCGCACCTTGATGCTGGCCCGCGCCGCGGAGGCGGCGGGAGACGTGGCGGCCGCGGAAAAGGCCTATAAGGAACTCATGCTGAAATCACCCAGCATGGAGGTCAAGTACCACTACGCCCATTTCCTTTATCAGCAAGGGCGCGACGCGGAATCCCGCTCACTGCTCGAAGCCTCGCTGGTGGAAGGGCGGCGCCTGCCCACGCACGCGCGCAAGCTGAACAAGGAATGGCTCGACCGCATGTCCGAGGCGCTGCGCGGTTTCTAACTTGCCGCGGCCCGCTCATAGGCATCCTGCGCCTCCAGCCAATCGGCCTCGATCGCGGCGAGCAGCCGCTTGAGTTCGCCGCGCTTCTTTGATAGCGCCGCCGTCTCTCCCGGATCGCGCGCATAGAGCGACGGATCGGCGAGTGCCGCATCGACCCGGCCGAGTTCCGCCGACACCTTGACATATTCCTTTTCCGCCGCGTCGGCGCGCTTCTTCAGCGGCGCGAGCTGAGCCCGCCGTTCGGCCGCCGCGCGCCGCTCCTCGGCCCGCGAAACCTTATCCTCATCGATCGCTGTATCGGCGCGCTCCGCCGGCGCGGGCGCCTTGCCGAGCAGGATGCGCTTATAGTCTTCAAGATCGCCATCGAAGGCGGCGACCCGTCCATTCTTGACGAGCCACAACCGGTCGGCAGAGGCCTCGATCAGGTGCCGGTCGTGACTGATGAGCAGCACCGCGCCTTCATACTCATTGAGCGCAACCACGAGCGCCTCGCGGCTATCGACATCGAGATGGTTCGTCGGCTCATCGAGAATGAGCAGATGCGGCGCGTCATGGGCGGCGAGCGCGAACAGCAGGCGCGCCTTCTCCCCGCCCGAAAGCTTGCGCGCCTCGGTATCGGCGAGATCGGCGCCGAAGCCGAAGGCACCCAGCTTCGCGCGGATCTGCGTTTGCGTTGCGCCGGGCATCACCTGTTGCAGGTGCTGGAAAGGGGATTCGTTGGGAACGAGCTCATCGAGCTGATGCTGCGCGAAAAAGCCGATCCGCATCTTGGGTGCGCGCAAGAGCGTGCCCCGGCGCGGCGCGAGCCTGCCCGAAATGAGCTTGGCGAAGGTCGACTTGCCATTGCCGTTCGCGCCGAGAAGCGCGATGCGGTCGTCCTGATCGATGCGCAGCGAAATATCGCAAAGAATATCCGGCCCGTCGTCATAGCCGGCCGCGACCTGGTCGAGGGCAAGGATGGGCGGCGCAAGCGGCGGCGGCGACGGCAGCAGGAAGGGCTTCACCCGGTCTTCGAGCACCGCGGCGATGGGCGACATCCTTGAGAGGGCCTTGAGCCGGCTTTGCGCCTGGCGCGCCTTCGACGCCTTGTAGCGGAAGCGGTCGACGAACTCCTGCATGTGTTTGCGTTGCGCTTCCTGTTTCTTGCGCGCGGCCTCTTGCAGCATCAGCTTTTGAGCTCTTGCCTCCTCGAAGCGGTCATATCCCCCGGCATAGAAGGTGAGCTTGCGCTGATCGAGATGCAGGATTGCGCCCACCGCGCGGTTGAGAAGGTCGCGGTCATGGCTGATGAGCAGCACGGTTGCGGGATAGTTCTTGAGGAAATCCTCAAGCCAGATTGTGCCTTCAAGGTCGAGATAGTTGGTGGGCTCATCGAGCAGCAGCAGATCGGGCTGCGAGAACAGCACCGCCGCGAGCGCGACGCGCATGCGCCAGCCGCCGGAAAACTCCGCGCACGGACGAAGTTGCGCCTCATCGTCAAAGCCAAGGCCTTTGAGGATCACGGCCGCCCTCGCCGGCGCCGAATGCGCCCCGATATCGGCGAGCCGCGTCTGGATCTCGGCGATGCGCAACGGATCGCTTGCCGTTTCGGCCTCCTTGAGGAGTGCGGCGCGCTCCTTGTCTGCGGCAAGGACGGTGTCGATGAGGCTGATAGGCCCGGCGGGCGCCTCCTGGCGCACCATGCCGATCCTCACCCCGCGCGGCAGAGAAAATCCGCCGTCATCAGGGGCAAGTTCGCCCGTCAGGATGCGGAACAGCGTCGTCTTCCCCGTGCCATTGCGCCCGACAAGGCCAACCCGGTGCCCCCCGGGGATGAACGCGCTGGCGCGGTCAAGAAGAACGCGCCCCTCCATGCGGAAGGTGAGGTCGGTGATGGTCAGCATGATGAAACGTCATGACCGCTGGCCCGGCCCCACGTCAAGGACTCATCGACGCCATTGCATGACGGCTTGGTAAATGAGGCGCAGGCAATTGCCTGCCTTGCTTGCCTGTTGCACGGCCCACGCTTATAAGCGCGCCAGCTTTTCCGCCGGTTTCAAGCGATCAAAAAGGACCGCCATGGCCATCGAACGCACTTTCTCCATCATTAAGCCCGATGCGACCCGCCGCAATTTGACGGGCAAGATCAACGCCATGATCGAGGGCGCGGGCCTGCGCATCGTGGCGCAAAAGCGCATCCGCCTCTCCCAAGCGATGGCCGAGGGTTTTTACGCCGAACACAAGGCGCGCCCCTTCTTCAATGACCTTGTGAAGTTCATGACATCCGGCCCCGTCGTCGTTCAGGTGCTGGAAGGCGAGAACGCGATCGCGGCCTATCGCGCTGTCATGGGCGCGACCAACCCGGCCAATGCCGAAAAGGGCACGATCCGCAAGGAATTCGCCGAGTCGATCGAGGCGAACTCGGTCCACGGCTCGGACTCCCCGACAAGCGCCCCGCGCGAGATCGGCTATTTCTTCGCCGAGGTGGAGATCACTGGCTAAGGAGATGGGGCCGCGAAGGGTGAGGGCGAAGCCCGAACGGCAAGCCATCGCCTCCGGCCGTCGTCTTCAAAAGCTGATCAGTTGCTCGTCTTCCTCGGCCGGCAGATGCTGGCCGCTGAGGACGAGCCAGAGCGCCTGCGGATAGAGCCTGTGCTCGGCCGCCTGGATGCGCTTGGCGAGGGTCTCGGGCGTATCGCCTGCAAGAACCGGCACCGCGCATTGTCCGATGATAGGCCCGGAATCCATGTCGGCCGTGACTGCGTGCACCGTGCAGCCGGTGATCTTCGCGCCCGCCTCGATTGCCTGTTCGATGGCGTTGAGGCCCTTATAGGACGGCAGGAGCGAGGGATGGATGTTCATGATCCTTCCCTCCCATGACGCGACGAAGCCGGGGGTCAACAGGCGCATGAACCCCGCAAGGCAGATGAAGTCGATCTCTTCCTGCAGCAGCACCTGATGCAGCGCGCCGTCAAAGGCCTCACGCGTGGTGAACTGCGTGTGATCGAGCACGGCCGTCTTGATCCCAAGCTTCTCGGCCCGCTTCAGCCCTTCCGCGTCCGGACGGTTGGAGAGGACGAGCGCGACCTTGGCGGGAAAATCGGTGCCGCGCGCAGCCTTGGCGATCGCTTCCATGTTGCTGCCGCGCCCGGAAATGAGAATGGCGACACGTGCCTTCAGATGCGGCGTGCTCATGAAAGCCTCCCCACATAGCGCACGCGTTCAGCGCCATCGTGAGGGGCAAGATGCCCGATCGCGAAGGCCCGCTCGCCCCCGGCATTGAAGAGGGCGATCACATCATCGGCGCGCGCCGCCTCGGCGATGACGACAAGCCCGATCCCACAATTGAAGGTGCGCAGCATCTCGGCTTCGGCGATGCTCCCTTGCGCCTTCAGCCAGGCAAAGACGGGCGGAAGCGTCAACCGCGTGAGGTCGATCGTTGCCGCAAGGCCGCGCGGCAGCACGCGCGGCAGGTTTTCGGTGATGCCCCCGCCGGTGATATGCGCAAGCCCCTTGACCGCCCCCGTCTTGATCGCGCCAAGGGCCGGCTTCACATAGATGCGCGTGGGCTCAAGCAGCGCCGCGCCCAGCGAAAGCGAAGCCGAAAAGGGGGCGGGGTCGTCATAGGACAGGCCGCTTTGCGCAACGATGCGGCGCACGAGCGAATAGCCGTTCGAGTGTACGCCCGAAGAGGCGACCCCGATAAGCACATCGCCCCCCGCCATGGCCTCAAGCCTTGGCAGCACGCCGCCGCGCTCAACGGCGCCGACAGCAAAGCCCGCAAGGTCATAATCGCCCTCGCCATACATGCCGGGCATTTCGGCCGTCTCGCCCCCCACAAGCGCGCAGCCCGCCTGAAGGCAGCCCTTCGCGATCCCTTCGACAACGGCAGCGGCGACGCCGACAGCCAGTTTCCCGGTCGCGAAATAGTCGAGGAAGAACAGCGGCTCGGCCCCCTGCACGACGAGGTCGTTGACGCTCATCGCCACAAGATCGATGCCGACGGTGCCATGCGACTGCGCGGCGATGGCGACCTTGAGCTTCGTGCCGACGCCATCGGTTGAGGCAACGAGGATGGGATCGGCATAGCCCGCGGCCTTGAGATCGAAAAGGGCGCCGAAGCCGCCAAGTGCCGCGTCGGCGCCGCGCCGTGCCGTCATCTTGGCGAAGGGCTTGATGCGCTCGACGAGCGCCTCGCCGGCTTCGATATCGACGCCGGCATCCTTGTAGGAGGAAGGAGGGGGTGATGAACTCATTTTAAGAATTGGAAGTTGCGCGCGACGGAAGAATGCGCCTCAAGGCGTTAGATGGGCCGAAACGGGTCCGTGTTGCAAGCGGATTGGAAGGGCAGGGAGGATGATGAGCGCGCAGGCCTATATCGCCCTCAATCGCTTTGGTCTGGGCGCCCGCCCGGGCGAGGCGGACGCATTGGGCGACCCCGCGCGCTTTTTGCGCGACCAGGTGGGGAACGGCGCCCCCCTGCTGCCGGAATTCGCCGCCGCCCCCGGCTCCGCCCAGATCATGCGCGAGCTGCCCGAGCGCAACCGGATGCGCGACATGGCTGAAGAGCTTTTGAAGCAATTCCGCGAGCGTTTCCGGTCCGAGATGGGCTTGCGCTTCCAGCACGGCTTTACAAGCCCGACCGGCTTTCATGAGCGCCTCGTCTGGTTCTGGGCCAATCATTTCACGATTTCGGTGACCAATCTGCGGATGTTCGCCTGGCCCTCTTCCTATGAGCGCGAGGCGATACGCCCGCACGTGTCGGGCCGCTTCATCGACATGCTTCTGGCGGTGGTGCGCCATCCCGGCATGTTGCTTTATCTTGATAATGCCCAGTCCATCGGCCCCAATTCTCTTGCGGGAAAGCGCATCGACCGTGGCCTCAATGAGAATCTCGCCCGCGAGATCCTCGAACTGCACACGCTGGGCGTCGAGGGCGGCTATGGACAGGGTGATGTGCTGGCGCTGGCAAAGATTCTGACCGGCTGGTCGCTGAAGCGGGGTGATGAGGTTGTGGGCGAGGATGCCTTCAACTTTTTCCCCAACCGGCATGAGCCGGGCGGGAAGACATTGCTCGGTGTTGACTATGCCGAGGGCTATGAGGAAGGCGTGCGCGCGCTCACCGCCCTCGCATCGCATCCTTCAACCGCCCGTCACGTCGCGCGGAAATTCGCCCGGCATTTCATCGCCGATGATCCTCCGGTCGCTTCGGTCGCCCGGCTTGAGAGCGTTTTCAACGACACCAACGGAGATCTGGGGGCCCTTGCGGCGGCCGTGATCGAGGATGAGGCGGCCTGGCAGGCAGAACCGCGCAAGATGCGTGCGCCCGTCGAATATGTGACGGCCGCGATGCGGGCCTTTGGCGGCGGCGCCAAGATGGAAAGAAAGGCGCTCGATGGCTTGATGAATTCCTGCAGGCTGATGGGTCAGTTCCCCTATGGCGCCCCATCGCCCAAAGGCTGGCCGGACGAGGCAAAGGCCTGGGCGGGTCCCGACGCCATGCTCGAGCGGGTGGAATGGGCCCATGCGCTCGCCGCCAGACTGCCGCAAAAGCCGGATGCATCGGCATTGGCGCGCGACATCTTAGGCCCGCTGATGTCCGAGCACTCGATGACCATCCTTGCCCGCGCGGCCGACCCCGTGCAGGGCGTCGCGCTTTTCCTCTCAAGCCCGGAGTTCCAAAGACGATGAGGATCTCAAGGCGTACCCTCCTCAATGGGCTTGCCGCGGGTTCAGGCCTTGCCGCCATGCAAGGCTGGGCAAGGCTCGCCTTTGCCGGCGCACCGGGCGATGCGAGGCTCATCGTCATGATCCTGCGCGGTGGCCTTGATGGGCTGGCCGCCGTGCCCGCGATCGGTGATCCCGCCTATGCGAGCGCCAGGGGCGCGCTCGCAATCGGCGAAGGCGCGCACAGGCTCGACGACACCTTCGCCCTCAATCCGGCGCTCAAGGGCTTTGCCGAGTTCTGGCGCAAGGGTGAGCTTGCGGTCATCCATGCCATCGCCTCGCCCTATCGCGAGCGCTCGCATTTCGATGCCCAGAACGTGCTGGAGAACGGCACCGCCCGCGCCAATGGCGCCGAGGGCTGGCTCAACCGGGCGCTGGGGACCATCGCGGGCAAGAGCGCGCGGGATGCGCTCGCGATCGCGCAGTCCGTGCCCCTCATCCTTCAAGGCGAGCATCAGGTCTCTTCCTGGATGCCGGGCGTGCTTCCTGAAACCGATCCCGACTATCTCAACCGGGTGATGGCGCTCTATGAGAACGACCCCGCCTTGCGCTCGGCGCTCGATGACGCCCTGCAGATCCGCGCGATGGCCGAGGATGCGGCCGGGGCACCCCTGAAGGGTTCCGGGGGAATGCAAGCTGCGCGAGGGCCTTACAACCTTGTTCCCTTGGCAAAGGCCGCAGGCGCGCTCATCGGCAAGGAAGGCGGCCCGCGCATCGCCGTGCTTGAGGCGAATGGCTGGGACACCCACGCCGGCCAAGGGGCGGGCGAGGGTCAGCTGGCCCGTCGCCTTGGCAATTTGGACGAGGCGCTCACGGCCTTTGCGGGCGCCATGGGTCCCGCCTGGGCCAAAACCGCGATGCTGGTCGTCACGGAGTTCGGCCGCACAGTCGCCGTCAACGGCACCAATGGGACCGATCACGGCACGGGCGGCGCGGCCTTTGCCATGGGCGGTGCCATCAAGGGCGGGCAGGTGGTGGCCGACTGGCCCTCTCTCTCCCGCGGCGCGCTCCATGAGGGTCGCGACCTCAAGGCGACTGCCGACCTGCGATCGCTCTTCAAGGGCGCGCTGATGGCGACCCTTGGCCTCGATGCAGACGTGTTATCCAGAACGATTTTTCCCGATAGCGCGGATGTTAAGCCTTTGACCTCTATCTTCAGGGTGTAACGGCCCTTTTTTGGCCCCATCCCCATGGGTATAGTCGCGGCCCTTGGGCGGGCATGGGGTGAGGATCAAAGATGCGCTTGAAGGTTTGGAGTGGCGCGCTGGCGCTGGTTTTGTCGCTGCTGATGGGCCTGGCGGGCGCGTGGGCCGCGCCTGGCGACCTCTATACGGTCGCCGATGTGCCCGTCGATGCAACCGCCGGTTCCGCGATCGAGGCGCGCGACATTGCCATTGCAAATGGCCGTGTCGCCGCTTGGACGCAGTTGTGGCAGCGCCTGACGCCTCAACCAGAGTGGGGCAAGATCCCGGCGCTCAGTTCCCAGCAGCTCGATGACATGATCGTCGGCATCAACGTGGCCAATGAGCGCCGCTCCTCCACGCGCTATCTCGCCAACATCACCTACACCTTCAACGAGGGCCAGGTGCAGTCGATCCTGCGCGGCTCGAACGCCTCATATTCGGCTGCGCAGGCCGAGCCCTACCTCGTCATCCCCCTGCTGGTGGGCCTTGAGGGGCGCAAGCTGTGGGGTGACGACAATGAATGGGCCAATGCCTGGCGCACCGTCAATCTCAGCGGGGCGCTTGTGCCCATGCTGGTGCCGAGCGGCGATGTGGAGGACCTCGCTGTCGTCAATGCCGACAACGCGACGACGCTCGGCTGGCCTGAATATGCCCCGATGGCGATCCGCTATGAGGCCGCCCGCGTCCTCGTCGCGCAGGCCGTGCATGATGGCGCCAACGTGGTGGTGACGACCTCGGCCCTCTCCCCGGCTGGGCGCGTCGATCAGACCTATACCATCACCCCCAATCCGATGGTGGCGGAGGATGACGCCGCCCTCTTTGCCCGCGCGATCGGCGAGATCTCGGCCAAGGCGGATGCGGAATGGAAGACGCAGACCGCGGCCTCGGCCGGTCAGGTGGGCGATCTCAACGCGAGCGTGACCTTTGCGAGCCTCGGCGAATGGGGCCGCATCCGTCAGGCGCTCTCCCGCACGCCGACGATCCAGAACCTGCGCATTTCGGGCTTCTCCGCCGCCGGCGCCGCCATCGGCATCACCTATCAAGGAACGCCGCAGCAGCTTCAGGCGACCCTGGCCGCGCAGGGCCTGGCACTGACCGAGACGGCCGGCCAATGGACGCTGACGGGCGCAAGTCAGCCCCTGGCGCCCGCGCCGACGGGTGTGGAGCAGCAGCAAGAATTCCCTTCGCCGACAACGCCGCCCGTAACGCCCCAATAAGCGGCCAAGCGCCATGACATGGCCCAATCTGCTCACGGCGGCCCGGCTGGTCGCCGTGCCGGTGATCATCTGGCTGATATGGACCGAGCATTGGCTGGAGGCCGGAATCGTTTTTGCGATCGCGGCGCTGACGGATTTGGCGGACGGCTATATCGCGAAGACCCTTAACCAGGAAACCAAGCTCGGCAGCTATCTTGATCCGCTGGCCGACAAGGCGCTCGCGGTTGGCGTCTTCGTTACCTTAGGCCTGAAGGGAGCACTCCCGATGGCGCTAGTGTTTCTGGTGATCGGCCGCGATATCGCGATTTTGTCGGCGGTTGGCACCTCAAAGGCGATCGGGCACAAGCTGGAAATTAGGCCCATCCTCATCAGCAGGTTGAACACCGCCCTTCAATTCGCCCTCATTGCCGCCGTCATGACCTTCAAAGCGATTGATTTTCAGGCGCCTGCCTGGGTATTGGCCTTTGCGTTGCTCGTTGCGGCCACCACATTATTGTCCTGGGCAGCTTATTTCATTCTGTGGGTACGCGCGCTCGCCGAATGGAGCCGGGAACGCAGCCGATGACGCCGACAATTCCATCACCGCAACTCCCCTTCGACTGGGGCGAGGATCCGGCTGCCGAAGGGGCTGAAGTATTCCTGTTATCCCCATCAAACAATGAAGCTTTTGGACTCATCAATGCGTGGCCGACCTGGCCCGCGCTGGCGTTGGTTGGCCCATCGGGGTCAGGGAAGACGCATCTCGTCCATATCTGGGCAAATCATGCGGCGGCGACGATCTGTGAATTGGAGGACCTGCCAAAGGCCCTCGGTAGTCCAGCTTTCGGCGCGTCCCCTGTCGCAATCGAGTTCAAGCATGAAATGAAGGACTGGTCACAACCCATTGAAGAGGCGTTATTTCACTTGATCAATCGGATAAACGCCGCGGGCAGCCATTTGCTGCTGACGGGCAAGACGCCACCAGCCCATTGGCCGGTTCGCCTGCCTGACCTGCGCACCCGGCTGGCGGCCATTCCTGTGACACGGCTCACAGCGCCCGATGATTCGTTGCTGCATGCGCTACTTCTCAAATTATTCACTGACCGGCAGCTCAAGGTGAGCCATGATGTCGTTGAGTATTTGGTAAAGAGACTGGAGCGATCCTTTGCCGCCGCGCGTCAGGCTGTGGCAGCCCTGGACGCGGCGTCCCTCGCCGAACACGAAGAAATCACCCCCCGTTTGGCTGCCCGCGTATTGAAGCTGACTGGTCCCGAAGAGGCGGGAAATGTCGCTGACGAGGATCCGCCGCATGCCTGACGCGCGATGCGCCCGTACGGCATCGAGGGAAAGCGCGATCGACGGTCAAAGAAGGTCAATAAGAAGGTCGATAAGGAAAAGAACGTGAGCGAGCAGCCCCAGCCGACAGATCGACGTCCTGCGCGCCGCGCGCCGGCCCCCGCCGTGAGCGCGCCAATCGAGACCCCCGCTCCGGTTGCTGGGATCGGTCCATCGAGCCCTGCGCGTTTCATCAATCGCGAGGTCTCCTGGCTCGCCTTCAACACGCGGGTCCTCGATGAGGCGAAGAACACGCGCCACCCGCTTCTGGAGCGCCTGCGCTTCCTCTCCATTTCCGCCTCGAACCTCGATGAGTTCTACATGGTCCGCGTGGCCGGTCTTGTCGAACTGGTCAAGGCCGGGGTCACGAGCCTCAGCGATGACGGCCTCACCCCCCAGCAGCAATTGACCGAGGTGGAGGCCGAAGCGGCCGAACTGATGGCCGAACAGCAGCTCGTCTGGGCCGCGCTGCACACGGAGCTGCGCAAGAACGGCATCTCGCTCATCACCGAGGGCGATCTCTCTGCCGCCGACCGCGATTGGCTGGCGGCGCGTTTCATGGACCAGATCTTTCCCGTCCTGACGCCGCTCGCGGTTGACCCTGCGCACCCCTTTCCCTTCATCCCCAATCTGGGGTTCACGATCGCCGCGCATCTGAAATCGGCCGAAGGCAAGGCGATGCGCGCGCTCGTCCCCGTGCCGCAAAAGCTCGAGCGCTTCGTGCGCCTGCCCGACACGGGCAGAAAGGGAAACAAGACCTGCCGCTTCATCGCGATCGAGGCCGTGATTGGCCTCTTCTGGGATCGGCTCTTCCCAGGATACACGGTGCTGGGCGGAGGGGCCTTCCGGGTCATCCGCGACAGCGACGTGGAGGTCGAGGAAGAGGCCGAAGACCTCGTCCGTCTCTTCGAGACCCTGCTGCGCCGCCGGCGCCGCGGCTCGGTCGTGCGCCTGAAATGCTCGGCCTCGATGCCGGAGGATCTGCGAGCCTTCATCGCCAAGGCGCTTGATGTCGGCACGCGCGAGCCTGTCATCGTCGAGGGGCTGCTCGGCCTTGTGGATCTTTCCCAACTCATCATCGATGAGCGCCCGGACCTCAAATTCAAGCCCTATACCCCGCGCTTTCCCGAGCGCGTGCGCGACCACGGCGGTGATATCTTTGCCGCGATCAGGGCCAAGGACATCCTCGTTCACCACCCCTTCGAAACCTTCGATGTCGTCGTGCAGTTCGTCCGCCAGGCGGCCGCCGACCCCGATGTCGTGGCAATCAAGCAGACGCTCTATCGCACCAGCAAGGACAGCCCCATCGTCGCGGCCCTCATAGAGGCTGCGGATGCCGGCAAGTCGGTGACGGCCGTCGTCGAGCTGAAGGCAAGGTTCGATGAAGCCGCCAACATCAAATGGGCGCGCGACATGGAGCGCGCAGGCGTTCAGGTCGTCTATGGCTTTATCGAGCTGAAAACCCACGCCAAGCTCAATCTCGTCGTGCGGCGCGAGGCGGGGCAACTGCGCACCTATGCCCATGTGGGCACCGGCAACTACCACCCGGTGACGGCACGGGTCTACACCGACCTGTCACTATTCACGGCGGATCCTGCGATCGTGCGTGACGCCGCCCAGGTCTTCAATTTCATCACCGGCTATGCCGAGCCCGGCAAGCTTGAAAAACTTGCCATTTCCCCCCTGTCGCTGCGCAAGCGCCTGCTTGAGAACATCGAGGAAGAGATCGCGCATGCCAGGGCCGGCCGGCCGGCCGCAATCTGGGCCAAGATGAACTCGCTCGTCGATGCGCTGGTGATTGATGCCCTCTATAAGGCAAGCCAGGCGGGCGTGAAGATCGACCTCATCGTGCGCGGCATTTGCTGTTTGCGCCCGGGCGTCCCGGGTCTTTCAGAGAACATCCGTGTCAAAAGCATCGTCGGCCGCTTCCTGGAGCATGGCCGCATCGTCGCCTTCGGCAATGGCCACCCGATGCCCAGCGCCAAGGCCAAGCTGTACATCGCTTCGGCCGATTGGATGCCGCGCAATCTTGACCGCCGTGTCGAGGTTCTGGCCCCGATCGAGAACGCTACCGTGCACCAGCAAATCCTTGACCAGATCATGGCCTCCTATCTGAAGGACGAAGCGCAGAGCTGGTATCTGCAGCCCGACGGCTCCTATCAGCGGGTCGAGGCTCCCGCCGGCCGCGAACCCTTCAGCGCTCATGAATATTTCATGACGAACCCCAGCCTTTCCGGCCGGGGCAAAGCGAAGCAGGCGGCTTTGGCTACCCCCCTCTTGCCCGCCAAGGGCAATGGAGCCTAGAGAATACGCGCGCCCGCGTTCGAATCAGGGCGTGCGAGTGAGGGCATGAAGGGGCAGGGCTATATTGAGTTGTCGGGACCCGTTGCGGTCGTCGACATTGGGTCCAATTCGGTGCGCTTGGTCCTGTTTGAGGGCTTGGCGCGCAGCCCCTATCCCCTTTTCAATGAAAAGGCGCTGTGCGCGATCGGCCGCAACATGGTCTCGAGCGGCCGGCTTGATACGACAGGCGTTGCCGAGGCGCTGGAAACCCTCGCCCGCTACCGGCAAATCGCCACCACCAACGGCGTCAAGCGCATGGATGTGGTGGCGACGGCGGCGGTGCGCGATGCCGCCAACGGCCCGGACTTCGTCGCGCGCGTCGAGGAGATTTGCCAAGGCCCGATTCGCGTACTCTCGGGCGAGGAGGAAGCCGAATTAGCCGCCCTTGGCGTTTTGTCGGGCATTCCGGAGGCCGAGGGGCTCGTCGGCGACCTGGGCGGCGGCAGCCTTGAGCTCGTCTCGGTCGCGAAGGGCAAGGTCACGGGCGCGGGCCAGACTTTTCCCTATGGTCCCTTGCGCCTGATGGATCAGGCGGGCGAGCGCATCGAGAAGGCAAAAACGATCCTCGATGAGGGGTTCAGGCGCATCGCGGGCATTGAGAAGATGAAGGGCCGCGCGCTCTACGCGGTCGGCGGTGCCTGGCGCAACCTGGCCCGCATCCACATGGCTGAGACGAAATATCCGCTGAAGGTGCTGCACCACTATGTGATCCCCCGTTCGGAGGCGATTCAGCTTTCCCAGATCATCGCCTCGCAGAGCAAGAAATCGCTGGAGCGCATCATCGAGGTCTCGCGCCGGCGCATTGAGGCCATTCCCTATGCCGCGCTCGTGCTCGAACGGCTCTTGAAGGCGACCGAGATCGACCGCGTTGTGATCTCGGCCCACGGCGTGCGCGAGGGGCTGCTCTATTCAAAGCTCAGCCCCGACATGCGCGCCCGCGACCCCCTGATGGAGTGCTCGCGCGAATGGGCTGTCCGGCAGGGACGGGGGCCGGAGAATGGCGAGCATGTCTTCACCTTCCTCAATCCGCTATTCCTTGAAGAGACGGTGCGGGAACAGCGCGCGCGCCGCGCGGCCTGCGTCCTCTCCGACATCGGCTGGCGCCACCATCCCGATTATCGCGGCGAGCTGTGCTTCAACGAAATCCTGCAAAGCACGCTGCCGGGCGTCGACCATGGCGACCGCACGCTCATCGCGCTTGCAGTGTTCTACCGCTATGCGGGCGAGGAGGAGTTCCCCGAGAACCGGCGCATCACGGGCCTGCTCGACCCGGACCGGGCGGTGAGGGCGCTGCGCATCGGCCTTGGCGCCCGTCTCGCCTTCAACATTCTGGGGCCCGCGACATCGGGCCTCGGCGAATGTGCCTTGCGCGTCGTTGGCAGGGAGCTTGTCCTGACGCTGCCAAAAAAGCGGGCGGCTGCGAGGGGCGAAACGGTCGAGAAGCGGCTGGAGGAACTGGCCGGCGCCTTCGGCAAGACGCCGCGCATCGAAACGAAGGGATAGGACGCGCGCTCCAAGGGCGCGTGCGGGCGCTATCCCTCGACCGGCACCGCGACGACCTTGCCGTCCCTGACGGTGAACGCGATCCGCCCCCGCTTCAACTCAAGCGCGGCCTCGCCGAACACCTCGCGCCGCCAGCCCTGCAAAGCCGGAATGTCGGGATCATCTTCCGCCGCCAGCCGCTCGATGTCATCGGCATTGGCAACAAGGCGAGGCGCGACGCCAAACATCTCGGCCCGCGCCTTCAAGAGCAGCTTCAGGAAATCGATCAGCGGCTGCAACCCGTCGGGCAAGGGTTCATAGCGCTCGGGCGAGGGGATGGAATCAAGGGGTGCCGCCAGCCCCTCGCGAATGGCGGCGAGGAGCGGCGCTCCCAGACGCGATTGCGCAAAGCCGCGCGGCACGGCCCTGAGCGCATCGAGTTCGGCAACCGACTTGGGCGCCTGCGCCGCGACCTCGACGAGCGCTTCGTCCTTGAGGATGCGGCCGCGCGGAACGTCGCGCTCCTGCGCCTCGCGCTCGCGCCAGGCCGCCACCGCCATGAGCACGCCAAGGAAGCGCCGCGAGGTTGAGCGCGTCTTCAGCCGCCGCCATGCGTCTTCCGGGTGGAGCGTGTAGGTCGAGGTCGAGGTGAGGATCTCGATCTCCTCTCTCACCCATTGTTCGCGCCCCGTTTTGGCAAGCTCGGCGCTCAAGCCCTGATAGACGCGGCACAGATGCGTGACATCGCCGAGCGCATAGTCGAGCTGTTTGTCTGAAAGCGGCCGCTTCGCCCAGTCCGTGAAGCGAGAGGACTTGTCGATCTGCGCATTGGCGAGCTTGCGCGCCAGCGTCTCATAGGAGACCGATTCGCCAAAGCCGCACACCATCGCCGCGACCTGGGTATCAAAGAGCGGGGCGGGGATAGCGCCCGTCATGTGAAAGAAGATTTCCACATCCTGCCGCGCGGCATGAAAGACCTTGAGGATGCTGGCATCCTTGAGGAGCCCGAAAAAGGGCTCAAGATCGATACCCGGCGCTAAGGGGTCGATGATGACGGCTTCATCGGGCGTCGCGGCCTGGATGAGGCAGAGTTTGGGCCAATAAGTCTGGTCGCGCATAAACTCGGTATCGAGTGCGACGAACGCAGATCCGGCGAAACGGCTGATCACCGCCGTGAGCGCGGCGGTCGAGGTAATGATGTGCATTGGTCAGGGTCTATAGCTGAATCGAAGCCCTCTGTCGCGGGGGTGGCGTTTGAGGGGGAAAAGGGCTCCGGCTTGACGCCACCCCGGCAACCCGCCACAACGCGCGGCTTGAAGCCCCCTCGGGAGAGACCCAAATGCACGCTTTTCGCACCCATACCTGCGGCGACCTGCGCAAGGCCCATGTCGGCCAGAATGTGCGCCTGTCGGGCTGGGTCCATCGCCGGCGCGACCATGGCGGCCTCGTCTTTCTCGATCTGCGCGACCACTATGGCCTCACCCAATGCGTGGTGGAGCCCGACAGCCCCGCCTTCGCGCTTGCCGACGCCGCGCGCCAGGAATGGGTGGTGACGGTGACAGGCCCCGTCGTCGCGCGGCCCGCGGAGACGGTTAACGAGGCTCTCCCCTCGGGTGAGGTTGAGGTGCGCATCGAGACCTTCGCGGTTCAGTCGCGGGCCGAGGAACTGCCGCTCCAGGTTTTCGGCGACATCGAGTACCCGGAGGAAACGCGCCTCAAATACCGCTTCCTCGATCTGCGGCGCGAGGCGCTGCACCGGAACATCATCCTGCGCTCGAACATCATCGCCAGCCTGCGCCGCCGCATGATCGCCGAGGGCTTCACCGAGTTCCAGACGCCCATCCTGACGGCGTCCAGCCCCGAAGGCGCGCGCGACTTCCTGGTGCCAAGCCGCCTGCACCCCGGCAAGTTCTATGCGCTGCCCCAGGCGCCGCAGCAGTTCAAACAGCTCATCATGGTCGCGGGCTTCGACCGCTATTTCCAGATCGCGCCCTGCTTCCGCGACGAGGACGCGCGCGCCGACCGCTCGCCGGGCGAGTTCTACCAGCTCGACCTTGAAATGAGTTTCGTCACACAGGACGACGTCTTCACCGCGGTCGAGCCCGTGCTGCACGGCCTCTTCGAGGAGTTCGCGGACGGCCGCAGCGTCTCGCCGCTGCCCTTCAAGCGCATCCCCTATGCCGAGGCGATGTTGAAATACGGCTCCGACAAGCCCGACCTGCGCCTGCCGCCCACGATGGACATCATCGACGTGACGGCGGAGTTCAACGATCCCAGCGTCGAGTTCAAGGCCTTCAAGAACGTCATCGCGCAAGGCGGCGTTGTGCGCGCGATCCCGGCGCCCGGCGCGGCCGCGCAGCCGCGCTCCTTCTTCGACAAGCTGAACGATTGGGCGCGCAGCGAGATGAAGGCGGCCGGCCTTGGCTATGTCGTCTTCGAGGCGGATGGGGGCAAAGGCCCCATCGCCAAGTTCATCCCCGACCCGGTGCAGAAGGCGCTCATTGCCAAGGCAAAACTGAAGCCGGGCGATGCGCTCTTCTTCGCCGCCGACAAGCCGGAGAAGGCGGCCAAGCTGGCCGGCGCCGCGCGCCTCAAGATCGGCGCCGAGTTAGGGCTGAAGGCCGTTCCCTATTACGACTTCCACTTCTGCTGGATCATCGACTTCCCGATGTATGAGTGGAACGAGGACGAGAAGAAGATCGACTTCTCGCACAACCCCTTCTCGATGCCGCAATTCGACCACGACGCATTCTTGAAGCTGACCGGAGAAGACAAGGATACCGTGCTCGGCATCAAGGCCTTCCAGTACGACATCGTCTGCAACGGCATCGAGCTGTCATCGGGCGCGATCCGCAATCACTTGCCCGATGTGATGATCAAGGCCTTCGATCTGGCCGGCTATGGCCGCGAGGTGGTGGAGGCGAAATTCGGCGGCATGCTGAACGCCTTCCGCTATGGCGCGCCGCCCCATGGCGGCACCGCGCCCGGCATCGACCGTATGGTGATGCTGCTGGCGGGCGAGGAAAATCTGCGCGAAGTGACGATGTTCCCGATGAACCAGCGCGCGGAAGACCTGATGATGGGCGCGCCCTCCGACGTGACGCCGAAGCAGTTGCGCGAACTCCACATCCGCATCGTGCCGCCAGAGAAGGGTTAGGCGGACAAGGAACCCTCAACCCTTCGCGATCCTCGAAGGATGAGGCGCGGCGTCTCCCTCACGGCATGGCATCTCCAACCACCCTCAGCCAGGGCCAGCGCGCGCGATAGCTCTCGGCCTTGCGCGCGAACAGCACGGGATTGAGGTTCGCCGGGTTCGGCCGCAACAGCCCCTCAAAGATGTCGCCGAGCCCATAGGGCGCATAGATCTCGTGCCTGCCATCGGCCATCGGGCGCACGCCGATGCAAGTGCCCGCAACCAGGAACCGGTCAATCCCATCGCGTGACGAGGTAAGGGCCAGGTAGTCCGCGCCGAAGCGCTCAGGGTACCAAAGATGCACCCGCGCTTGATTGCGGATTTCGACCTGCGCGCCAAGATCGGCGAACAGCCCATCCGCGCGGCGGATTACCGCGTCCTCGGCCTCATAGGAAAGATCCAGGGCATCGAAATAGAAAAGATCATAGTCGTTGATCCCCGCCGCCGGATCGCGCCCATCCTGGGCATTCCAGACCGCCTGGAACAAGCAGCCCGCGACCAGCCAAGCGTCTGGAAGGCCCAGCCGCGCCATCCGCGCCAGTATCGCCGCATTGACGGGATTGCGCAGGGTCTCAGCGAGCAGCCGGGCTTCAAGATCCGCGCTCACGGCTCTTCAGGGCGGCAGCACCCCGACAGCGTCCGCTCCCTCGTCACCAGCGTGACGCTATAGGGATAGTCGTTGTCGGACATTCCATCCGAGCAGGTCTCCTGGCGGATCACCGCGATGGCCTCACCCAGCGACACAGACCATTCGCCGTTGCGGTTCTGTGCCGCGCGGTATTGGCTGATGGGAAGTGGGATGTCCGGGCCATCGGGCGTTGAAAGTGCGGTCATGTCGCCCGACAAACGAAAACTCCAGAATGGTTCCGTGCCGGCACAAGTGAGCGGTTGCGGCGGCGCTTCCTCGGCAAGGGCGGGCATGGTGATGACGGCGAAAAAGGCAATGAGGAAATGGCGCATGTCTCAAACTCCCTATCGGCCCTGGTCCAATTTGCACCGATCACGGCGGCAACAATAAGGCCCGGAAGATCGCTCTTCCGGGCCTCAAGGAGGTTACACTCTCTCGCACTCAGCTACAGCCGGTCGTGCCGCCGCACGTATCGCATTTGAGGCAGGTCCCGTTGCGCACCAAGGTGAAGTTGCCGCACTGTCCACAGGCATCGCCCTCATAGCCCTTGATGCGCGCCTCGGCGGAACGGCGCAGATAGTCTTCCTTGGGCGAGCGGGTGATCTCGGCCGAGATCTGCCGCTCGATCGCCGCCATCGCGGCGCCGACCGGGTTCTTCACCCGCACGGTTTCCGTTTCTCGAAGCGTCACGCTTTCGGGCAGCGCCGCCGACATCATGAGCGCGGCGGGCTCCGCCTCGACACGCCGGGCGACATTCCCCTCAACGACCGTGAGGCCCGCGGGGAAATGCCCGCGCACGAATCCGGCCGAGACGATGCGCTCGACCTCCGGCTTCGGCTTTTGTCCCTCATCCTCGCCGCCGCCAATGCCATCGGCGTCCGCGTCTTCCGGGATGATATGGGCAAGGTCGTAGCGCGAGAGATAGGAAACCGCGAGTTCACGGAAGATGTAGTCGAGCACGCTCGTCGCGTTCTTGATCGAGTCATTGCCCTGGACGAGACCGGCCGGCTCGAACTTCGTGAAGGTGAAGGCCTCGACGAACTCCTCCAGCGGCACGCCATATTGCAGACCGATCGAGATCGCGATCGCGAAATTGTTCATCAGCGAGCGGAACGCGGCCCCTTCCTTGTGCATGTCGATGAAGATCTCGCCGACCCGGCCATCCTCATACTCGCCCGTGTGCAGATAGACCTTGTGGCCGCCCACCACCGCCTTCTGTATATAGCCCTTGCGCCGGTCGGGCAGGCGCTCGCGCCCCAGCCGCACCCGCTCGATCACCTTTTCGACGACCCGCTCGGTGACGATCTGCGTGCGCACTGTCTGCGGCGAGGCAACGACCGCCTCCAGCGTCTCGTCATCCTCATCATTGTCGTTGGACAAGAGCTGCGAGGAAAGCGGCTGCGACAGTTTGGAGCCGTCGCGGTAAAGCGCGTTCGCCTTGAGCGCGAGGCGCCAGGAAAGGAGATAGGCCTCGCCGCAATCTTCCACCGACGCGCCGTTGGGCATGTTGATGGTCTTGGAGATGGCGCCAGAGATGAAGGGCTGTGCCGCCGCCATCATGCGGATATGGCTCTCAACCGAGAGATAGCGCTGGCCGATGCGCCCGCACGGATTGGCGCAGTCGAAAACGGGCAGGTGTTCGGCCTTGAGGAACGGCGCGCCCTCAAGCGTCATCGCCCCGCAGACATAGAGATTGGCCGCTTCGATCTCGGCCTTGGAAAAGCCAAGCTCTGCCAGGAGGTCGAACGAGGGATCGTTCAGCCGCTCGGGCGCGATCCCAAGCGTGTGCGTGCAGAAGCTTTCCCCCAGCGTCCATTTGTTGAAGACGAACCGGATGTCGAACGCGGTCTTCAGCGCCTCTTCGACGGCGTTGATTTCGCTCGTGCCGAAGCCCTTCTCTTTGAGCGCGCCATGCCCGATGGCGTTCGACCCGGCAAGCGTGCCGCGTCCCACCGCGTAGGAGATGATGGCCTCGATCGCCTCAGCCGGATAGCCAAGCGCACGCAAGGCCTCGGGCACCGACTGGTTGATGATCTTGAAATAGCCCCCGCCCGCGAGCTTCTTGAACTTGACGAGCGCGAAGTCGGGCTCGATGCCGGTCGTATCGCAATCCATGACAAGGCCGATCGTGCCTGTGGGTGCGATCACGCTGGCCTGTGCATTGCGGAATCCGTGTGCTTCGCCCAGCGTGAGGGCAAGATCCCAAGCCCGGCGCGCCGCATCGCCAAGCCCCGCCCAGAGCCGGCCCTCGGGCAGCTCCTCGGCGTTGAGCGGAACAGGCGCAATGTTGAGCCCTTCATAGCCGCGCGCTTCCCCGCAGGCCGCGCGCCGGTGATTGCGCATCACCTGCAGCATCGCCTGACGGTTCTTCGAGAAGCCCTTGAACGGCCCCAATTCGCGCGCCATTTCCGCGGACGTCGCATAGGCCGTTCCCGTCATGATCGCGGAGATCGCGGCCGTGATCGCTCGCCCTGCGGCGCTGTCATAAGGGATGCCTGACGCCATCAGGAGCCCGCCAATATTGGCAAAGCCGAGCCCCAGCGTGCGGAACTCATAGGAGAGGAGGGCGATCTCCCGCGAGGGGAATTGTGCCATCAGCACCGAGATCTCAAGCACGATCGTCCACAGCCGGCTCGCATGCTCGAAGCCCGCGATATCGAAGGCCAGCGCGTCCTCGCCCGTCCTATTGCGGAAGGCGAGGAGGTTAAGCGAGGCGAGGTTGCACGCCGTATCGTCGAGGAACATGTATTCCGAGCACGGATTGGAGGCGCGGATCGGTCCTGACTGAGGGCAGGTGTGCCAATCATTGATCGTGGTGTGGAACTGGATGCCGGGATCGGCGCAGGCCCAGGCCGCGCGCGCGATCTTCTCCCACAGCGCCCGCGCCCGCACGGTCTTTGCGACCTTCTTGGCGGTTCGCCGGTTGAGGTTCCAATCCTTGTCCTCGATGACGGCGTTGAGGAAGGCGTCCGTCACCCGCACCGAATTGTTCGAGTTCTGGCCCGAGACGGTGAGATAGGCTTCCGAGTCCCAATCCGTATCATAGGTGCGGAAATCGAAAGCCTCGATCCGGTTGCCCTGGCGCACGAACTGGATGGCGCGCTGGATATAGTTGTCCGGGATCATCGCCTTGCGCGCGGCCTTCACCTCGCGGCGCAAGGCCGGGTTCTTGTTCGCATCGAAGCAGTCATCGCCCGAGCCGTTGCAATTGACGCACGCCTTCATGATCGCGGTCAGATGCTTCTTGGCAAGCTTGGAGCCGGCGACGAGCGCGGCCACCTTCTGCTCCTCGATCACCTTCCAGTCGATGAAACCCTCGATATCGGGATGATCGACATCGACGACCACCATCTTCGCGGCGCGCCTTGTCGTGCCGCCCGACTTGATCGCGCCCGCCGCGCGGTCGCCGATCTTGAGGAACGACATGAGCCCGGACGATTTGCCGCCGCCCGACAGCGCCTCGTTCTCGCCCCGCAGGTCCGAGAAATTCGAGCCCGTGCCCGAGCCGTATTTGAACAGGCGCGCTTCGCGCACCCACAGATCCATGATCCCGCCCTCGTTGACGAGATCGTCCTTCACCGACTGGATGAAGCAGGCATGCGGCTGGGGATGTTCATAGGCGCTCGCCGATTTGACCAGTTCGCCCGTGCGGTCATCGACATAGTAGTGGCCCTGGCTGGGTCCATCGATGCCATAGGCCCAGTGCAGCCCGGTGTTGAACCACTGCGGCGAATTGGGCGCCGCCATCTGCATCGCGAGCATGTAGCGCAGTTCGTCATAGAACGTCTGCGCGTCGGCCTCGGTATCGAAATAGCCGCCCTTCCAGCCCCAATAGGCCCAGGTGCCGGCAAGCCGGTCGAACACCTGCTTGGCGGAATTCTCGCCCACCATCCGCTCGGACTCCGGCAGGGCCTCAAGCGCGGCATGATCGGGCACGTAGCGCCACAAGAAGGACGGCACCGTCTCTTCCTCGATGGCCTTCAGCCGGGCCGGGATGCCCTTCTTGCGGAAATATTTCTGCGCGAGCACGTCGGCGGCAACTTGGCTCCACCGCTCCGGCACTTCGATGTTTTCCTGGCGGAACACGACCGAGCCGTCGGGATTTCGGATCTCGCTCGTCGTGCACTTGAAACCGATCGCCGCGTAGGGTGACTGGCCGTCTTCGGTGTAGTAGCGCCGGATACGCATCGCGTAGCCCTCTTCAGATGAGTTGTGAGCCGGCCAGCGGCAAAAGCATCCCCAGCACCTGCGCGCGAACGCGCCGTGGATGAGGTCTCCAGCCCTGGCTTGAATAGTTTTTTGGAGCGTTGCATTCCGGCCGCCCCAGGGCCGTTTCCGCAAGGTGCCGAGCCCCGTAATCTCTTCGGCCGAGCCGTATGGTAAATACGGTGACCTACTAGATCTTGTGGTCGCGCCCCAAGCGGACCTCAACTCTTGCACCGATTCCGACCCATCGCAACAGATTTTGTGTTAACGGCGAACCTATCCCCAACTGCTTGCGGCGACCTGTTGGCAGCCTGGGGATAACCGGTGAATCGCCGGCGAATTGCGGTTTCACGCTCGGTTAAGCGCTGAGCGTTAGCCTTCGGTATCGGCAGCAATCAATACGCGAGTAAATGCGCGTCGCTCGCGCACAAGGAGAGTTTCGGCGGTGATTGGCGTGAATCCGGTGGCCCAGGACAGTTCACTATATGGCATCAACATCCTTGTGATCGAGGACCACCGTCCCTCGCGGGATCTGTTGAAGAGCGTCTTGACCGCCTTTGGCGCGACCGATGTGCGCACCTGTGCCGATGGCAGTGAGGGTTTGCGGGCGATTCGCGAGCATCGGCCGGATCTGATTCTGGCTGATTGGTCAATGGAACCAATGGATGGGAAGACGTTCTTGAAGGAGCTTCGCAAGGCCGAAAACTATCCCGCGAGCATCATTCCCGTTATCGTCGTCACCGCCTTTGGCCTGCCCGAGACGGTGCGCGCCGCGCTCGACGCGGGCGCCAATCAGTTCGTCGTCAAGCCGATCGTGCCGCTGAGACTGCGCGAGCGCATCATCAAGACCTTGGCTGACGCCCCGCAATTCGAACTGGCGGCGGGCGGCTACGAGCCTTCTGGCCGCAAGGAAGGCCGTCCGTTGCGCGCGCGCGACGAGGGTGAGGAAGTCTGGGATATCGGTTGATACCTCTCCCTGGACTAGCCTCGCAGGCTTTGCCATAGTCCGCCCGATTTTCTGAATGGCAACGAGTCGGGATGACGCGAATGCGCCTGCTTGGGCGATTGTTTCAGCTTCTGTTTACCTGGTGGAATGGCGCGACGATCGGCACGCTGTGGACGATTTCCCGCACCGGCCAGCTTGTTGGCGAGGATGAGCAGGGCAATCGCTATTACCAGCAGCGGGGCGGCTCACGCCGCTGGGTCGTCTACAACGGCTACGCAGACGCATCGCGCGTGCCGCCTGAATGGCACCCTTGGCTTCATCACACGCTGAAGGAACCTCCGACGCTTGCCCCGCCCAAGGTGAAGCCCTGGGAGAAGGAGCATGTGCCAAACATGACGGGGACGCCGTTCGCCTATCGCCCACCCGGAAGCCTTGCGGGCACAGGCGCCCGCGCCCGCGGAACGGGCGACTACGAAGCTTGGAAGCCGTGAGGACAGGATGCAGGACAATCTGGTCGAAACCCTGATTGGCGGCGCGGTCATCGCGATCGCGGGGCTGTTTTTATTTTTCGCCTATCAGACGGTCGATGCCGGCCACACAGGCGGCTATATTCTCAAGGCGCGTTTCGACCGGGTCGATGGCATCGCGCTGGGCGCCGACGTGCGCCTGGCCGGCATCAAGATCGGAACCGTTTCCGCCCTTTCGCTCGACCAGAAGACTTATCTCGCCGATGTGGAGCTGGCGGTCGACAAGGGCGTCATGCTGCCCGAAGACTCCTCCGTGAAGATCACCTCCGAGGGCCTTCTGGGCGGGTCTTACCTCGCGATCGAGCCCGGCGGCAGTGACGTCATGCTCGCCAACGGCGGCGAGATTACCAACACGCAAGGCTCGATCGATTTGATGAGCCTGATC
Source organism: Alphaproteobacteria bacterium (assembly GCA_013389115.1). Taxonomy (GTDB): domain Bacteria; phylum Pseudomonadota; class Alphaproteobacteria; order Micropepsales; family Micropepsaceae; genus JACADY01. Next base: position 131,124 of record JACADY010000061.1, on the reverse strand, counting down.
GGCCGGGCGGTATTCGGCGCGGGCGAATCTTCTGGCACGGCCGAGCCTTCGACCCCGCCGGCGCAGCCCTGACCCTCGAGGTGTGAACCTTCGTGAGCCTTGAAGGCAGCCACATCGCCCTTCGAGGACCGTGAAGAGCGGCCATCTCAGGACGAGGAACAAACATTAAGTCCTCCCCCTGAGCTGCGAGCCTTCGCGAGCCGCGAAGGGTGAGATGGCGAAATCGGCGTTGGCGAGTGTGAATAGGCGGCATGACACAGCCACATTTTAACGCGATCGTGCAGGAATGGGTTCGGCTATTGCGGGAGAGTGGCGTGCAGCGGAAGACCTGGCCAGCGATCACGGTATGCGTAAGCCTCGTTGCAGGTGGCATTGGCGCCGTATGGGCAGAGCAAGGCGGCGGTGACGGCGTGATCATCCCTTTGCGCGGCTCGGTTCCTCTGGCAGAGCCCGTGCCTGACGGCCCCACGATCGAGGATGCGGTGCCAGGGCCTGATGGGATCCGGCGCGCGGTCGTGATGCAGGGTCTCGACAAGATCACGGGCCGCACGACCGAATTCATCGCCCCCTTGGGCGTGCCAGTTTCGTTCTACAAGCTCACCGTGACGGCACGCGCCTGCAACCAGCGTCCGCCGGAAGAGACGCCGGAGACGTCCGTCTATCTCGACGTGCTGGAGAATTCGCTCGATGGCCGGGTCGAGCAGCTTTTCTCGGGCTGGATGTTTGCATCGAGCCCGGCGCTGAGCGCGCTCGAACATCCCGTCTATGATGTCTGGGTGGTGAGCTGCAAGACCAATGAGCCGGGCAAGGAAGAGGCGCCGACCACCCGGCTGCTCGAGGACGGCAAGGCCCCCGGCGCCGCCGAAGCGGATGAGCCCCCGGTTATCGAAGAGGCGCCGGGCGGATTGCGCGAAGTCATGCCGGGCGCGCCGGATGAGCCTGCCACGCCATCGACCGCGGACCCGGCAACTCCCGCCGCGCCGCCCTCCGGCACGCCCGCCATTCCCGTGCCGCAGGAAAAGCCGCCGAGCGAGTAAAAATCGGCTTCTCCCTTGAGTGCCTCGGCAAGGAGCGCGCGATAGCGCTTGCGCGGGATCTCGACCGCGCCGAACTGGCGCAGATGCTCCGTCACGAACTGGGTATCAAGGAGGCTATAACCGCCAGCCTTCAACCGCGCGACGAGATGAACAAGGGCCACTTTGCTTGCATCGCGCGCGCGCGAGAACATGCTCTCACCGAAAAAGGCCCGCCCCAGCGAGACGCCGTAGAGGCCGCCGACCAGCGCGCCGCTTGCGTCATAGCATTCAAGGCTGTGGGCAACCCCGCGTGAGAAGAGGGCAAGATAGAGGCTGCGGATCCGTCCATTGATCCAGCTTTCGGGATGATCGGGTCTTGGCGCGGCGCAGGCATCGATGACGCCCGCGAAATCCCGGTCGGCGACGACGGCAAAGACATCCTGTCGCACGGTACGCTGCAGGCGCTTGGGCACGTGAAATGTGTCGAGGGGAAGGATGCCGCGCAAATGCGGGTCGACCCAGAAGATGTCCGGGTCATCGCGCGAATCCGACATGGGAAAGAGGCCCTGCGCATAGGCGCGCAGCAAAAGCTCTGGCGTGACCGTCTCCTCGCCCGCGCTCATTCCTCTCTCGCCAGATACTCCTCCAGCCAATGAATATGGTAGTCGCCGTTGACGAAGTCAGGTTCGTTCACGAGCTTGGCAAAGAGCGGCAATGTCGTCTCGATGCCATCGACGACGAATTCCGACAGGGCGCGCTTCAGCCGCATCAGGCACTCGTTGCGATTGCGTCCATGCACGATCAGCTTGCCGACAAGGCTGTCATAATGGGGCGGAATGCGATAGCCCGCATAGGCCGCCGAGTCGATCCTGACGCCAAGCCCGCCAGGTGGGTGATAGTCGCGGATGAGGCCTGGCGAGGGGCGGAAGGTCAACGGGTCTTCCGCATTGATCCGGCACTCGACCGCATGGCCGGAGAAGACGACGTCCTTCTGCTCGAAGCCCAAGGGCGCGCCCGCCGCGATTCTGATCTGCTCGCGCACGAGATCAAGGCCGGTGATCATCTCCGTGACGGGATGCTCGACCTGAAGCCGAGTGTTCATTTCGATGAAATAGAATTCGCCGCCCTCATAGAGGAATTCGACCGTTCCGACCCCAAGATAGCCAAGCCGCGTGAGGCCCTTCGAGACGATCTCGCCGATCCGGTCGCGCTCATGCGCGTTGAGGGCGGGCGAGGTTGCCTCTTCCAGCACCTTCTGATGCCGGCGTTGCAGCGAGCAATCGCGCTCGCCCAGATGCAAAACCTTGCCATGGGCATCCGCGATCACCTGCACCTCGATATGGCGCGGGCGCTCGAGATACTTCTCCATATAGACGGTGTCGTCGTTGAAGGCCGCCTTGGCCTCCGCGCGCGCCGTTGAAAGGGCGAGCATCAGGCCTTGCGCATCCCGCGCCACCTTCATGCCGCGCCCGCCGCCGCCGGCGCTTGCCTTGATGAGCACGGGATAGCCTATTTTCTCGGCCGTCGCGGCCGCATCGGCATCGCTGACCCCGCCTTCAGAGCCAGGCACGACCGGGATGCCGATCGACTGCGCCGCCCTTTTCGCCTCGATCTTGTCCCCCATGAGGCGGATATGTTCGGGCGTCGGTCCGATGAACGTGATGCCATGATCGCGCACGATCTTGGCAAAGCGCGCATTCTCCGAAAGAAAGCCATAGCCGGGATGAATGGCGCTCGCGCCCGTGATCTCGCAGGCCGCGATCAGCGCGGGGATGTTGAGATAGCTCTCCCGGGCCGCCGGAGGGCCGATACAGACGCTTTCATCGGCCATGCGCACATGCATGGCATTGGCATCGGCGGTCGAGTGAACCGCGACGGTCGCGATACCCATTTCCTTGCAGGCTCGCACGACCCGCAACGCGATCTCGCCGCGATTGGCGATAAGGACCTTATCGAACATGAGGTTTTCCGGTCCGCCTTTCGCGTCTCATTCGATGAGCATCAGGACTTCGCCGAATTCGACCGGCTGGCCGTCCTTGATGAGGATCTGCACGACCTTTCCCGAACGCGGCGCGGCGATCGGGTTCATGGTCTTCATGGCCTCGACGATCAGCAGCGTCTGCCCCTCGCTGACGCTGTCGCCCTGACGCACGAAGGGCGCGGCGCCGGGTGAGGGCGCGACATAGGCCGTGCCCACCATCGGCGAGTTGACGGCGCCGGGATGTTGGCTGATGTCGCTGGCCTGCGGCTTGCCCGCATGGCCGGGTGCGGGCGCATGCCCTTGAGTCGCAAACGAGGGCGCGCCGGCGAACACCATGCCGCCGCCGCCCCGCGCGACACGGATGCGAAAGCCGTCCCGCTCGATCTCGATTTCGGTCAGCTCCGTCTCTTTCAAAAGCCCAGCGAGCGTGCGGATGAGCGCCGCGTCGCGGCCACCTTCCGCCGCGCTCTCGGCCGGTTCCGCCGCGATGGGCGTCTTGTCTTTGCCACGCGTCATGATCCTGATTGACCCCTTGTGCTCCCTGTGATCCGCCGCGCGAGGGCAGCGATCGCCAGCCTGTAACCTTCTGTGCCGAGCCCGCATATGACGCCCAGCGCCGTTGCGGAAATATAGGAATGATGCCGGAACGTCTCGCGCCGGAAAATGTTAGAAAGGTGAACCTCGATCACCGGAATGCTGAGCGCGCGCACCGCGTCGGCAAGCGCGATCGAGCTGTGGGAATAGCCGCCCGCATTGAGGACGAGGCCGCTTGCCCCCTCCCGCGCTTCCTGCACCCAGTCGATGAGCACGCCTTCGTGGTTCGACTGGCGGAATGAACAGGAAAGCCCGGCCTTGGCCGCCTCCTCGGTGCAAAGCCTGGCCAGATCGCCGAGCGTTTCGTGCCCATAGATCTCCACCTCACGCGTCCCCAGGAGATTGAGATTGGGGCCGTTGAGCACGAAGATGGGGTGGGTCATGGGGCTGAAGCCTCGCGCGCGGGTTCCCGCATCGAATCGGAACCTGCCTTATACTTCCAAGGCTGCGTTTGCCAAAGCAAGCCGCGCCAAGAGTGTTGAAATTGCCGTGACGGGTTTATAGCTGTCTATCTCCCCCGCAACAAAAGGCTAACGTGATGCGGATCATGCTTAATGGCGAAGCGCGCGAGCTGCCGCAAGGTTCAACCATCGCAGGGCTCCTGGACGGGCTGGAGCTCCCGCACGCGAAGGTGGCCGTGGAGCGCAATCTGGAGATTGTCCCGCGCGGCGCCTATGGGGAGATCGCGCTCGCCGAGGGCGACCGGCTGGAGATCGTGCATCTGATCGGTGGGGGCGGCCAGGATGCGGGCTGGACGGTCGCGGGCCGCCACTTTTCCTCCCGCCTCATCATCGGCACGGGAAAATACAAATCCTACGAGGAGAATGCCCGCGCGCTCGAGGCAAGCGGCGCGCAGATGATCACGGTCGCGGTACGACGGGTGAACCTGTCCGATCGCGGCGCGCCGATGCTGACCGACTTCATCGACCCCAGGCGTTATGTTTTCCTGCCTAACACGGCGGGCTGTTTCACGGCAGAAGAGGCGATCCGCACCTTGCGCCTGGCGCGCGAGATGGGTGGCTGGTCGCTCGTCAAGCTGGAGGTGCTTGGCGACAAAAAGACCCTCTATCCCGACATGATCGAGACCATTCGCTCAACCGAGCTGCTCACCAAGGAAGGCTTTTCGGTAATGGTCTATTGCACCGATGATCCCTTGATGGCGCGCCGGTGCGAGGATGCGGGCGCGGTCGCGATCATGCCGCTCGCCGCCCCGATCGGCTCGGGCCTTGGTATTCAGAACCGGGTCAATATTCGCCTGATCGTCGAGCAGGCAAAGGTGCCCGTGCTCGTCGATGCGGGCGTCGGCACGGCCTCCGACGCGGCGATCGCCATGGAGCTTGGCTGTGACGGCGTGCTCATGAACACGGCCATCGCCGAGGCGAAGGACCCGGTGTTGATGGCCAGCGCGATGCGCCACGCGGTGATTGCGGGGCGCGAGGCCTATCTTGCCGGCCGCATGGCACGAAAGACCTATGCTGATCCCTCAAGCCCGCTCGCGGGGCTGATCTAAGGCAACGTGCGGACCTAGCTCCGGCAGGTCTCGCACTTGGCGCGCGCCGCCGCGACCAGTGCTTTGAGCCCGTCAAGGTCTTCCGCCCCGCCCGCCAGCTTGTCGCCGATCACGAAAGAGGGCGTGCCATCGACCCCGATCTTGCGCGCAAGCTCCTCCGTGCGGCTGATCCGCTCGGCGATCGCCGGGTCTTCCATATCCGCCTTGAGCCGCGCGACATCGAGGCCGGCTTCGCCCGCGAGCGCGAAGATGGTGGCTTCGTCAAGTCGCCCCTCATGCGCCAGCATCTTGTTGTGATAGTCCCAATAGACGGCGCCCTGCTTCTGCGCCGCCATCGCCGCGCGCGTGGCAATCACGGAAGTAGGCCCGAGAATGGGGAACTCCTTGAGCACGAGGCGCACATTGGGGTCGCTCTCAAGAAGCGCCACGACGCTCGGCCTCACTTGTTTGCAATAGCCGCAATTATAGTCGAAGAACTCAACGACCGTGACATCGCCCTTGGGGTTGCCCGCAACGAAGGAATAGCCGTCATCGTCCAGCATCTTGCGGTGTTCGGCGATGGCGCCGAGCGCCGATTTCTCCGCCGCCGCGCGATCGCGCGATTCAAGTTCGCTGATCATCTCGGTGAGGATTTCAGGGTGCGCGACGAGATAGTCGTGGACAATCTTCTCGATCTCCTCGCGCGTGAGCGACGGTTCGGCCGTCTGCGCGGGCGGAACGGCGGCGAAGAAGATGCCGATGCCCAAAAGCGATGCGAAGAGCAGGGCTGCGGCGAGCCGATAACGCGCGCGAATGAGAAACATGCTTCGACGACTCCTTTAATTGCGCCTGATCCGACCTTCGCCTGCATTGGCCTCTGCCGTGGCGATGATGTCGATGGCCCGCTGCCATTCGACGCTTCCTTCACGAAGGTCGTGCTTGGCGCGCTGCGCAAAATCAAGAGCCCGTCCGTAATTCCGGATCACATAGTTTTGTTCGGCCGCGGCAAGATTGGCGAGGTCGTGATTGCCAAGCTGCTCTTCGGCCATGGAAAGATAGCGCCACGCCATCGGATTGCGCATATCGTCGCGCAAGGACGCGAGAAGCTCGCGCTTGGCTTCGGCGAGATAGGAGGGGTCCTCGGTCGCGATCAGCGTGCCGGCAAGGCTGACCCTCAGAAGCGGTTCATCGGGCAGGAGCGCGACAGACCGGCGATAGGGCGCAATGCCTTCCCGCGGCTTGCCCATCTCGGTCAGGATCTGGCCCATCAATTCATAGTAGTAGGGATTGTCGGGATCATCCCGCAAGAGCGAGGTCAGCTCGATCAGGGCGCGGTCGAAATCGGGTGTCCGGTAATAGGCGATGGCCCTGGCATAGCGTGCGGGCTCCGATTGATCCTTCGTGGGGAAGCGCCGCAATGTGATGTCCGGGCGCTCCATGAAGCCGAACAGCTTTGCCCGCACGAGCGCATAGGCACGCTTGGATTGCGGGCTGTCCTCTTTGTTCGCGTATGGCGAGGATTCGACCCGCTCCTGCAGTGCCGCGAAGCGCTCGCGCGACATGGGATGCGTGCGCGCGAAGGGATCCTGTTTGCGCGAGACGAGGATTTCGCTTTCGGCAAAGCCCTCGAACGTCTCCAGCATGCCGCGGCCTGATTGGCCGGTCTTGTCGAGGAAGGTCATGCCGGCCTGGTCGGCCGAGGATTCCTGCTGCCTGGTAAAGGCGAGGATGGAGCGCTGCGCCACCTGCGAGCCGCCCGCCATGATGCCGACGCCCGCGTCCGGCGAGCCTGCGGCGATCGCCGCGACGCCGAGCAGCATCGAAATGATGTAAGGCACGGTCGCATCCTCGATCGCCTCTTTCCGCCGTGTGAGGTGCCCGCCCGAGATATGGCCGGTTTCGTGTGCGATCACGCCGATGAGCTGGTTGGGCTTTTCCAGCTCCATGATAAGGCCGGTGTGGATGAAGATGTTCTGGCCCTCGGCGACGAAGGCGTTGATGGTCCGATCGTTAATGATGTAGAGGCGCACGGCCTTGGGATCGAGACCTGCCGCGATGAGAATCGGGTCCGTATAGCTGCGCAGCAGCCGCTCGGTTTCCGCATCGCGGATGAGCGCGAGGCTTTGCGCATGCACGGGCGCAATTGCGAGGGAAAGCGCGCAGAAAAACACCAGGAGCTGCGAAAGCCGCCACCCGATCGCCACACGCCAGGACTGAATGACTTGTTTCATCATTGAGGACTTTCACTAGGGCCAGGGCCTGCGTACTAATTGCTGCGAAGAAGTCCCCCTAACGCATGCGGGCCGAACCGCACGCTGCAGGCTCGCCCCGATGGGCGGGACTGGCGCCCTGAAACGTATCAAGCCCCCGTAGGGCGTCAATTGGCTCAAAGATGAATTCTTATGCACGCGTATGACATGTGGTTAAAGCGCGGCCTCATCAAGGCCGTCGCTATGAGTACCATACTTTCCCTGGTGGCCTGCTCCGGGCTTCCCCCCAAGCTCCCGCCGCCATCCGGCCTTGTCATTGCCGATGAGCCCTTGGCGGCGGAGGCGGCCGCGCAAGTGCTGCGCCAGGGTGGAAGTGCGGGCGACGCTGCCGCCGCGCTCGGCCTTTCGCTTGCGGTGACCTTTCCGCTCGCCGCCGGGCTGGGCTCGGGCGGCGTATGCGTCACGGGCGCGGGCGCGAAGGCACCTGTCGAGGTGATCGAGTTTCTGCCGGGCACGGCCATCAATGGTGGGGCCATCGCCTTGCCGATGCTGCCGCGCGGGCTTGCCCTTCTGCAGGCCCGCTATGGAACGAGGCGCTGGGCCGAGGTGGTGCTGCCGGCCGAGAAGCTGGCGGGCGAGCTGAAGGCTTCGCGCGCGCTTGTGCGCCGCTTGGCGGGCGAGCCGGCACTGTCGGCAACGCCCCGCGAATTCGCCGATCTCGTTGGCGGCGTGCTGACGGACGGACTGCCCGTGAGGCAGCCGGCCTTGGCGGCGGTCTTGATGGACCTGCGCGAGAAGGGGCCGGAGTCGTTCTACACGGGCGAGGCTGGGGAAAGGCTCCTGGCGGCCAGCGACAGGGTGGGCGGCCGGCTCACCGCCGCCGATCTCCCCATCACAAAGCCGCGCCTTCTGTCCGCCGAAGCCGTGCTCTTTGGCGATGTCGCGGTCTATTTTCCAAGCGGCAGCTCTCATGCGGCGAACATCGCGGGCCATTTCTGGATGGCGGTCGCGGCCGACCCCGATCCGGCGAAGACGGCCGCGCATGCGCGCGCGGCGCTCGATGAGTACTGGGCGGGGCGCAAGCTCTATGAGGATCTGGGCGCGACGAGTTTTCTCGTCGCCGACAATGAGGGCCGCGTCATCGTTTGCGGCTTGACGATGAACGGCCCCTTCGGCGCGCGGCATATGCCCGCGGAGCTGGGCTTTGCCTTTGCGCTCTCGCCAAGCGTCGACACGGGCGGGCTGGGCAGCGATCTGCTTCAGCCCATGCTGGCGGAGCGCAATGGCCAAGTCATTTTCGCCGGCGTTGCGGCGGGCGGCGTTGAATCCTGGGGCCGCCTGGCGGAGCTGTTTCTGACGATGCTCGACCCGGCCAAGGCGACGACGGCGCGGGCCGCCTTGAGCGTCGAGCCCAAGGGACCCCAGCAAGGCCTTGCGATCCTTGCCTGCCCCTCCGGAATTGATGAGCGCAAATGCCGCTTTTCCGCCACCCCCGGCGGCTCGGGCGTGTCGGTACCGACCGGCAGCGGCTATGGCCGGGCGTTCTAGTGTAGGATGAGGTCTATTGAGCCCCCTCACTGAGGCGGCCGCCTTCGCAGCCCTCGAAGGGTGAGGGCAACCCCTTAACCGTCATGGCCCGCCAGCGCAGGCCATCATCTTGTCTATCCACCTCATCCTTCGAGGCTCGCGAAGGCTCGCACCTCAGGACGAGGTTCTTTCATAAGCCCTCACCCAGAGGCGGCCGCCTTCGCGGCCCTCGAAGGGTGAGGGCAACCCCTTAACCGTCATGGCCGGCTTGACCGGGCCATCCACCATCAAAAGGTCATCATCAGCCCTGGCCGCCCCGCACGCGATTGCGCAGATGAACGATCTCCTCGACATAACCGCCGATGATCTGGTCCATCGCGTTGTGCACCTGGAGATTGTCAAAACCGAGCCAGTCCACCTGGTCCATCTCCATGCTCTGCTGCATCGCCCGATGGAGGATGAAGACATAGGAGACGACGAGGAGGATGCCGAACAGCATGGCGGACCAGGAATGGCTGCCCTCGGGGCCGGCACTCCCATCGCCTGAGACAGCGGCCAGCATGAACACGCTCAGCGCCAGGGCAAACACGGCCGGAATCCCAACGATGTAATAGCCGCTATTGCGTTTGATCTGGAACAGGATGTTGCGCAGATAGGTCTCGACGAAGAAGGTGCGGAACGACATCCAAAGGATGATCTTGTTCCATTTCTGCGCCGTCGCCGCGGCGCGATGCGCGTCGCGTTCATCGCCCACCGTCACCCCGCGCGCATTGGCGATGGCTTGGCGATAGCGGTCGGCGAGGCGGCTGAGATAGCGGTTGAGGAAACCGCGCATTTGCTCATCGTTGCGCTCCTGCGCCCGCCCGAACAGGAAATTGAACCACCCCATCAAGCCCAGGCTGAAAAGAAAGAGCAGCAGATCAAGAAGGATGTGATTGAGTGTGCTGCGCCCCACCTCCGCTCCGAGCGGCAGCGCGATCACCTGCATTCCGACAGGGTACTGTATCAGCGCGGCGAAATCGAGCTGGGCTTCGCGCGGCAGCACCATCTCGATCACCGCATAGCCGAACACGATCAGCGACAAAGCCAGCGCCAGGTTTTTCACATTCGCATTGATGATTTTGCGCATCTCGTTGGCGAGGTAATAGAAGCGCCGGTCGCGCGCGCGGAACATGCGGATGGCGACGGCGCCCTCGACATCCTCATAGAAGGCGGCGGCGTTGGAATAGATGGGAACCTGCTGGCTGAAGAACCTGTCGCTCTGCCCCCGATAGATTTCGGCGGTCGGCTCATCGAGCGCATTCACATCGGGCATATAGCGCGGCAGGATGCGGATGGAGCGGAAGAACCCGCCACGCCGGGCAAGACCGCTTTCTTCGGCCGTATAGTCATAGGCCGCGACCTCGCCCTCCACCTGGCTCCCTTCGCTCTCAAAGAGCGCAAGGTCAGTTTCTGTTTGGCTCCAGAACGCGCGGCCGACAATTGACAGCCCGCTGGCTCCGATAAAGCCATTGCCCGCTCGTCCGCCTTTCGCCGCACCCTTGGGGAGAAGGCGCAACACCTGCAACAGCCGCACGGTGGCGCGCAGCGGAAAGGTCGCGATATAGGCGATGCGCCCGATCGCGCGAAACGGCGCTTTGCCGAAGACGAAGGCGCCGAAAATGAGGATGGTGACGAGGATGAGGCCAACGGATTCGACGGGAAGGGACCCAAGCGTCATCGTTCACCCCTTGAGCGCGAGACCAGCGCGCCGCCTTCCCCTGACAAGACAAGCTGAAAACAAGGCGGCACGGTCAAAGCAGAGATAGGGGAGGCCTCGGCCAGCATAAAGCCCTGTGGCAGGTGGAGCCGCTTGTATTGGCGTCTCGTGACCCAAATGCCACTTGTCATAAATTGGTGACGGTCCGCGGCGCTCGCGCGCGGACTTGCGGAATGCTTGAAAGTACTGGGCTTTCACGCGGGTGAGGCGGCGCCTCCGGAGGAGATCCTAAAGGGCGCCGCGCCTCAGTCGTTAGTCCTTCTTCTGCCACCATCCGCGCCGCGCCGGGCGAGCCTCGTCCTCCGCTTGCGGCGGCGATCCGGCTTCGACGGGAGCGGCGGGCTTGGCACCGAAACCGAAATAGGAGGCGATCGTCGGGCGCTCCTTCACCGGTTCCGCGGGCGGCGCGGCCGGCTCCGGTTTCGCGGGTTCGATCACAGGCATCAGCGCTTCGTCCTGCGGGGTTTCTCGCGTCGCCGCGACCGCGAGTGTTTCGCTCAGCGTAACGGGTTCAAGGAGTGTGACCGCGGCGCCTGCTGATACGGGTGGCTCGACGCCCGCTGCCGCGACCGCGCGATCCGCGGGCAGAGGCTCGTCGAACCCGGGCGCAAGCTCCGCCATTTCAGGCGCGGGTGAACCATCGCCATCGCCAGGCCCGGTGAAGGGATCGCGTGGCGCGGGCAGGGGCCCGCCTTCCCCGCGCCGATGGCGCCGTCCGCCCCGCCGTCCACGGCGGCGCCGGCGGCCGCCATTGGCACCCTCATCATCCCCCGCGAGCGAGGCGCCGCCAGCTGCGTCATCCTCATCGCCGGCCTCGCCGTCAGCGTCATCCGTGTCGGCAAAGCGCGTCCGATCGCCGCCAAACTCGTTCTCAGGCAGCGCGCCGGCCTGTGTATCAAGGCCTTCACCGGCGGTGGCACCCTCCGCCGACAATGGCGCTTCGTGTGCCTCATCACTGCGAACCTCTTCGCCGCGCCCCTCTTCACCGCGCCCCTCTTCACCGCGCCCCTCTTCTCCGCGACCCTCTTCTCCGCGTCCGCGTCCGCGACGGCGCCGACGCCGGCGGCGGCGCGGCTCGCGCGCGTCATCGCCCTCTTCGCGCATCTCTTCGGCCCGCTCCGCATCGTCCACGACCTCGACCTCTTCGAGATCATCCTCCTCGGCCTCCTCGAGGGCGGCGTCGAGCGGCGCTTCCAGGCCCGTTTGAGGACCGATCATGGCCTCGATCGCCACCCGCCGCGGCCGGTAGTTCTCCGGCACACCGGGGACGATTTCGGTGTCGGCCCCGATCATGTTCGTCTTCGTCTCGATATAGACGGAAAGGCTCCAGCGCGCTTCCACCTGCGAGAGCTCGAAGCGCTTCTGATTGAGGAGATAGATCGCCACTTCCATGGGCACGCGCACGGTCAGGTGGCGCTCCCGCCCCTTGTGGCCTTCCTCATCGATCTGGCGCAGGACCCGCAGCGCCATGCTCTCGACCGAGCGGATGATGCCCGTTCCCGCGCAATGCGGGCAGGGCACGGTCGAACCCTCAAGGATCCCCGGCCGCAGCCGCTGGCGTGACATTTCCAGGAGGCCGAAGGGTGAGATCCGCCCCACCTGGATGCGCGCGCGGTCATGGCGAAGGCAGTCCTTCAGCCGCTTTTCGACGGCGCGGTTGTTGCGGTTCTCCTCCATGTCGATGAAGTCGATGACGATGAGGCCCGCCATGTCGCGCAGGCGCAATTGCCGCGCGATTTCCTCCGACGCCTCAAGATTGGTCTTGAGCGCCGTGTCTTCGATATTGTGCTCGCGCGTTGCCTTGCCCGAGTTCACATCGATGGAGACGAGGGCCTCCGTCACATTGATGACGATATAGCCGCCCGAGCGAAGCTGGACGCGCGGGTTGAACATCGAATCGAGCTGCGTCTCGACGCGATACGCCTGAAAGAGCGGCGTGCGCTCCTGATAGAGCTGGATTGTGTCGACCTGCGCCGGAAGCAGCATGCGCATGAAGTCGCGCGCCTCGCTGTATCCCGCCGCGCCCTCGACGAGCACGCTATCGATATCCTTGGAGAGATTGTCCCTGATCGCGCGTTTGACGATATTGCCTTCCTCATAGATGAGGGAGGGCGCCGCCGAGCGCATCGTGGCTGAGCGGATATTCTCCCAAAGCCGGAGCAGATACTCATAGTCGCGCCGGATTTCAGGCCGCGTGCGCGCCGCCCCGGCCGTGCGCACGATGACGCCCATGCCCTCGGGGACTTCGAAATCGCTCACGATTTCCTTCAGGCGCTTGCGGTCGGACTGGTTCGTGATCTTGCGGCTGATGCCGCCGCCGCGCGGCGTATTGGGCATCAGCACGCAATAGCGCCCCGCGAGCGAGAGATAGGTGGTCAGCGCCGCGCCCTTGCTGCCGCGCTCCTCCTTCACCACCTGCACCAGCATCACCTGGCGCCGCTTGATGACTTCCTGGATCTTGTAGGGACGGATGTTCCGCGGCTGCCGGCGTGCGGGCTTCTCTTCGAAATCGTCTTCTTCATCGTCCTCGCCGCCAACCGATTCGATCTCATCGGGGGGGGGGTTGATTTCCTGCACATTCCCCTCGATGCCCGGCTCTGACAGGGGCTCCTGCAGGTCGGGGAGGGTCGAGACAGGACCGTTTTCTTGTGAGTCTTCTTGCAGGTCATCCATCGGCCAAGGCGCGGCGATGGACCCCGAATCATCCGGCGCATAGGATTCAGACGCGAGGCTTTGCGCCGCGTCCTCATCCACCTCGATTGCCATCGTAGGCGCCGGGGGCTCAGAGGCGACCGTGCTGCCGTTCTCGGGCATCACGGCATCGGGCAGATCGAGAAACTCGGATGCTTCGAATGCTGCACCTTCCTCGAGGGAAGAAGGCGTATCCGCCTCTGCCTGAGGGCTCGCCGCCAGGAGTTCGGCCGCCTCGGCGTGAGGCGCGGCCTCGGCATGGTTTTCCGGGCCGCCCCGGCGCCGCCGCGAGCCGCGCCGTGCGCCGCGCTCCTCATCGACCTCCGCCGAACGCTCATCCTCGCGCTGGGCCGCAAGCAGGGCCTGACGGTCCGCGACGGGGATTTGATAGTAGTCGGGATGGATTTCGGAGAACGCGAGGAATCCGTGCCGGTTCCCGCCATATTCGACGAAACAGGCCTGGAGCGAGGGCTCCACGCGGGTCACTTTTGCGAGATAGATGTTCCCTTTGAGCGGCTTTATTGAGAGCGATTCGAAGTCGAAATCTTCAACGCGATTTCCCTCGACGATCACGACCCGGGTTTCTTCCGGGTGGCTTGCATCGATGAGCATTTTCTTTGGCATAGACAAGATCCTGTTGGTGCGCGCGCGTCGCGTGACGGGCTTCGGGAGCGGCAGGGGCCGCTCGACCGTGTGGCAGCGCGCGCAGGCTATGGCTGATGGGGAAGGCAGGAGTGCCGGTCCGCCGCCGCAGGCCGCCCGGCATCGCGCCGGAAGCGGTGGGAAGATGCGGTGCAAAGGCCAGCAAAGACATCATAAAGCTCGAACTCCTGCCTCGTCGCCGGATTGGCGATAAGGATTGGCTGATAGGGCATCCAACTAATCGGAGCCGTCATCAGATTGGCCGCGGCGGACCGGGTGGTCGGTGGGGAACTCTCCCCTCCCTCAAGCTCAAGACCCGCGCCCAGAACGTGCTGTTGCGCTGTCATCTGCTGGACCACAAGTACCGGACCGCAAGCGTAAGCCACGCCGCGAGCCGGATCTAGACCAGCATGCGGCGGGTTAATGACCTTTTAAGTCTAAGCGGGCTCGACGGCAACCCGTAACGTCTTAACGGCCTTTTTACCAAGGTTTAGTGATTGTAAGTATCTTGAGCATGGCGGCGGGGTGAGTCCCCCCAACACGGCCATGCCGAAGCGCGAACGCGTTGGCGCGGGCACGAAGGCAGGGGATATGAGAATTGCGCGCGCGAAGAGTGGCATGAGCGGGAAGGGGCGATTGTGGCGCCTGCTATCCCTGTTTGTTCTGGCCGGCATCCTTATGGGGTTGGATCTTGGCGCTTCCGCAAGGGCGCAGGAGCCGCTGATCATTTCCGCCGCGCGCCTTGGCGAGCATCCCGATCACACCCGCTTCGTGATGGAAATCTCAGGCGTGCCGGAATACCGCGTGTTCTCGCTTGCCGATCCTTACCGGATCGTCCTCGAACTGCCGGAGGCCGAGTGGCGCCTTCCCGCCGATACGGGCCTGACCGGCCAAGGCCTCGTCAAGGGCTATCGCTATGGCCGCTTTGCCGCCGGGCGCACCCGAATCGTGATGGATTTGTGGAAGCCGGCCGCCGTCCTCAAGCACTATGTCATTCCGGGCAAGAACGCGGAGAGCGCAAGGCTCGTGATCGAACTCGGCCCCGTGTCGGCGGATGTCTTTCTGGCCGGCGCCGGCTGGCCCAAGGACGCCATAGCCACGCTGATCGAGGGGGCGGATGCAAAGCCCGCCAAGCCCCGGCGCGAGAAGCCCGTCATCGTCATCGATCCCGGGCATGGCGGCAAGGATCCCGGCACGAAGGGGGCGACCGGCACCTATGAAAAGGATGTCGTGCTTGCCGCCGCGCTCTCGCTGCGCGACGCGCTGCTGGCGACCGGGCGCTATGAGGTCGTGCTCACCCGCGAGACGGATGTGTTCATCAAGCTGCGAGAGCGCGTGGACATGGCCCGCCGCGCCCATGGCGATCTCTTCATATCGCTCCACGCCGACGCGATCGAGAACAAGCCCAAGATCAGGGGCGTCTCGGTTTACACGCTCTCTGAAAAGGCCTCCGACCGCGAGGCTGCCGCCTTGGCCGAGGCGGAAAACGCAGCCGATATCATCGATGGCGCGGATCTCTCGGCCGAGAGCAGCGAAGTGCGCACGATCCTCATCGACCTGGCCCAGCGGGAAACGATTAACGCCTCGACCGCGATTGCCAATCGCGCGGTGACACAATTTGCGCGCGAGATCGCCGTGCTCGACCGCCCTGTGCGCGCGGCCGGCTTTATCGTGTTGAAGGCGCCCGATATCCCTTCCGTTCTCGTCGAGATGGGCTTCCTGTCGAACACGAAGGATGAAAAAGAGCTGACGAGCGCTTCTTATCGCAAGCGTTTCTCGACGGCGCTCGTGCGCGCGATTGACGATTATTTCGCCGGCCGTGAATCTCTTGACACAGCAAGGGTGACGCCCGCGGCGCCCGCGGAGGCTCCTCCGTCCCCGCCCGCCGAGGTGATCCCCGTACCCATACGGCGGATGGCCGAATCGGTTGGAAACCAATGACTCATAAACTGTTGCTTCCAGACTGGACATGCGTTGCCTGTCCATGAGAAGGAAGGAAAGGCGGCTGGTGGGGCAACAATCCGCCCGAGGGCTCTTGAGCGCAGCACCATGAACATTTTCCTCCGCCTCTTCCTCTATCTGCTGGGCGCGTTGACTGTCGCGGGCCTCGTCGCGGGCGTTGCGGTCGGCGTCTGGGTCTATTCGCTGCTTTCCGAGCTCCCCGACTATCAGGCCTTGCAGAAATATGAGCCGCCGATCACCACCCGCGTGCATGCGGGCGACGGCAGCCTCATCGCCGAATTCGCACGTGAGCGGCGTCTGTTCGTCCCTTATGAGGACATTCCGCCCCGCGTGATCCAGGCCTTCATCTCGGCCGAGGACAAGAATTTCTTTACCCATCCCGGCATCGATGTGTGGGGCATCGTGCGCGCGGCGCTCGACAACGTGTTCAACTACCTGGAAGGCCGCAGGCTCGAGGGCGCATCGACAATCACCCAGCAGGTGGCGAAGAACTTTCTGCTCTCGGGCGAGGTGAGGTTCGATCGCAAGGTAAAGGAGGCGCTGCTCGCCTTCCGCATCGAGGATGCCTATTCGAAGGAGAAGATCCTCGAGCTCTATTTGAACGAGATCTATCTCGGCAACGGCTCCTATGGCGTCGCCGCCGCCGCGCTCAACTACTTCGACAAGGCGCTCAACGAGCTCAGCGTGGCCGAGGTCGCCTATCTCGCGGCGCTGCCCAAGGCGCCAAGCACCTATCACCCCATCTTCCGCAAAAAGGCCGCGATCGCGCGGCGCAATTGGGTCATCGGCCAGATGGAGGAGAACGGCTATGTCTCTCGCTCCGAGGCGGAGCAGGCCCGCAACCAGGAATTGACCGTGTTCTTCAGGCCCGTCGGCGCGCAGACCGCCGAGGCCGAATACTTCGCCGAGGAAGTGCGCCGCATCATCATGCAGCGTTATGGCGAGCAAAGCCTCTACGACGGCGGGCTTATCGTCCGCTCGACCATCGACCCCCGGCTCCAGCGGATCGGGATCAAGGCCCTGCGCGACGGACTGGAGCGCTATGACGTCCGTCATGGCTGGCGAGGCCCCGTCGCCCATATTGAGCTGGGCGATGAGTGGGAAAAGCGGCTGAAGGCCGTCCCGCGCTACAGCGATGTGACCGAATGGCGCCTCGCGGTCGCGACGGAGATCCGTGACGACCAGTCCGTCCTGATCGGTTTTGAGGATGGGGGCAGGGGCATCATCCCATTGACCGAGCTGACCTGGGCGCGTCGTTTCATTTCCGACAAGGAGCGCGGTCCGGAGGTGAAGGCGGCTGCCGATGTGCTGGCCGTTGGCGATGTCATTTATGTCGAGCGCATCGGGGATAGCGGCGACACCTATGGCCTGCGCCAGGTGCCGGGCGTCAATGGCGGTCTCGTCGCCATGGACCCGCATACGGGCCGTGTGCTCGCCGCCGTCGGCGGCTTCTCCTACTTCCAGAGCGAGTTCAACCGCGTCACCCAGGCGATGCGCCAGACGGGGTCGTCCTTCAAGCCCATCGTCTACGCCGCCGCGCTCGACAGCGGCTATACGCCTTCGTCCGAGGTGATGGACGCGCCCTTCGTCATCGAGCAGGGTCCGGGCCTGCCTTTGTGGAAGCCCGAAAACTATTCCGATGACTTCCTCGGCCCGACGACCCTCCGCATGGGGCTGGCCAAATCGCGCAACCTGATGACGGTGCGCATGGCGCACGCCATCGGCATGGAGAAGGTCGTCGACTATGCCCTGCGCCTTGGCGCGGCGCGCACCATGCCACCGCTGCTTTCGATGTCGCTGGGCGCCAACGATACAACGCTGATTGAGCTCACCTCGGCCTACGCCGTCTTCGTCAATGGCGGCCGCCGGATCGAGCCGACCTTCATCGACCGCGTTCAGGACCGCCACGGCAAGACCATCTATCGCCATGACAATCGCGAATGCCCCGGCTGCCGCGCGGCGGGCTGGACGTCTGGCTCGACCGAACCCGCCCTCGCCGCGCCCGGTAAAGAAGTGCTTGACCCCCGTACCGCCTATCAGGTCGTCTCGCTGCTCGAAGGGGTCGTGAATTACGGCACCGGCACTGCGGTGAAGGAAGTGGGCGTGCCGCTCGCCGGCAAGACGGGCACCACCAATGATGAAAAGGACGCGTGGTTCATCGGCTTCTCGCCCGACCTCGTCGTCGGCGTCTATCTGGGCTTCGACCAGCCCCGGCCGATGGGCCACGGCGAGACGGGCGGCGGCATCGCGGCGCCTGTGTTCCGCGATTTCATGAAGGCGGCGATCGGCGATCAGCCAGCGGTTCCCTTCCGCGTGCCGCTCGGCATCACGCTCATCCGCGTCAACCGCCTCACCGGCAAGGCGACAAGCTCGGGCGACCCGAAGGCCATCATGGAAGCCTTCAAGTCGGGCACCGGCCCTGACACTGGCACCGACCTGCTCGAGGGCGAATACGCGGCCCGTTATGACGAGAACGGCGACCCCGCGCAGCGCCCCGTTGATACGGGCACGGTAAGCAGTGGCACGGGCGGCCTTTACTGAGAGGCCCCGCCGTCCCTGCCAACATGCCCCTTGCGGAACGCCCCACGGGTATGAGAGACACGGCGCCCCTGACGAGATTGAACGGGACATTGCCCCCATGCGCACCGAAATGCAGGACTATGCCAACGCCATCGAGCAGTCGCTGAGACTGCTCAGGAGGTCTCTTTGACTGGGATACGGCCCAGAAGCGCCTCGCGGAATTGAACGCGAAGGCTGAAGACCCGACCCTCTGGAACGATCCCTTAGCCGCGCAGAAACTGATGCGCGAGCGCAATCGCCTCGATGCCGCCATATCCAGCTATCAGGCGCTTGAGCGCGACGCCAATGACGCGCGCGAGATGATCGAGCTTGCCGAGGCCGAGGGCGATGCCGATCTCTTGAAGGAAGCCGAGGCGGCTTTGCGCGACGCCGCGAAGCGCGCTCAAGACGCCGAACTGCAATCGCTGCTCTCAGGCGAAGCCGACGGCAACGACACCTATCTTGAAATCCACGCGGGCGCGGGCGGTACCGAGGCGCAGGATTGGGCCTCGATGTTGCTGCGCATGTACACGCGCTGGGCCGAGGCGCGCGGGCACAAATGGGAGCTGATCGAGGAGAGCGCGGGCGAGGAAGCAGGCATCAAATCGGCGACGATCCTTGTGCGTGGCGAGAACGCCTATGGTTGGCTGAAGACGGAATCGGGCGTGCACCGTCTGGTGCGCATCTCGCCCTATGATTCGAACGCGCGCCGCCACACCAGCTTTGCCTCGGTCTGGGTCTATCCCGTCGTCGATGACTCGATCGAGATCGACGTGCAGGAAAAGGACGTCCGCATCGACGTCTATAGGGCAAGCGGCGCGGGTGGTCAGCACGTCAACAAGACCGAGTCCGCCGTGCGCATCACGCATCTTGCAACAGGCATTGTCGTGCAATGCCAGAACGATCGCTCCCAGCACAAGAACCGCTCGACGGCCTGGGGCATGCTGCGCGCGCGGCTTTATGAGCTGGAGCTGGAAAAGCGCGAAGCCGCCACCGATGCGCAGAACGCGCAGAAGACGGATATCGGCTGGGGCCATCAGATCCGTTCCTATGTCTTGCAGCCCTATCAGCTCGTGAAGGATCTCCGCACGGGGGTCGAGAATTTCTCGCCCCAGGATGTGCTCGACGGCGATCTCGATGCCTTTATGGCCGCCGCGCTTTCTCAGCGCCTCAAGGGCGGCGCCGAGACCGCGGTCGCGGATTTGGATTAGTCGTTGCGTCGGAAGGTGGCTTCGCGAGGCTTTCGACGACGAGGTCGAGCACCGCTTCCATGCGCGTCTCGACTTCGGTGGCCGGCACGTGCCAGCTCTCGAAATGCCCGTCCGTGAACATGCGCGCAAGCCCATAGACGAGCGCACGGCCCGCCAGTTGGACGAGCCGCGTATCGCCGCTGCGCAGCCGGCCCGCGGAAAGCGCCTTTTGCAGCAGATGGTCGACCAGCTCCTGGATGGCAGTGTTTTGGTTCACGAGCCGCTGCGAGCCTGGAAAATCGATCGCCTGCCGCGAGGAGATGATCGCGAAATGCGTGGGATTGCGCATGGCCCATGACAAGAAGGCGCGGCCGACAGCCCTGAAACCGGCGATCGGATCATCGGCATCGGCCTTGGCAAGCGCGGCATCGATTTCCGCCCGGAACCGGTCCATCGCTTCCTCAGCGACGGCGGTCATGAGCGCGGTCTTGTCTGCGAAATGCCGGAATGGCGCGCCAGGAGAAACCCCGGCGCGCCGCGCAACCTCGCGCACGCTGACCTTCTCGATCCCCTCCGTTGCCGCGATCGACAGCGCCTCGGCGATGAGCGCCGCGCGCAGATCGCCATGATGATAGCGCCGCTTCGCCTCAGTCGAGGATGGCGCTGGTCGCCGCGCGCGCATCGTCTGGGTCTTAGAGGATGACAAGTCCCGTACCTCAAGGTGCAAGGTCGTTTCCCGCGGCAATGGCCGCATCGGGGGCTTCTTGCGCCGCGATCATGGCCGCCTGGGGCTGATCACGCAAATGTAATCGATGATTATATTGTGTGGGCAACCCAATAATGTAATCAATGCTTACAAGCGGGGCCGGGGGCACAAAAAAAGGAACCGTTTGATGCAAGACCATCGTCTCGGAAGTGGAATCCTGTCCGGCTGGCGGCTCGTGCTTGCCGTTGCCGCCGCGCTTGCGCTGGCGGCCGCGGTGACGGCATGGAGCCTGGGCGGCACCGATGGGGTGCGGCTTTTCATCCGCATGACGGCGAGAAGCTCGTTCGTGCTGTTTCTGTTGGCCTTTACGGCATCCGCGCTGGCCCATTTCTGGCCGAGCGAGGGCACGCGTTGGCTGAGAGCCAACCGGCGTTACCTGGGACTGTCCTTCGCCGTTTCGCATTTCGTCCACCTGGGGGCGATTCTGCTGCTGCTGCGTATGGACCCAGTCCTGTTTCATACTTTGACCAACCCTGTGACGATCATATCGGGCGCCATCGCCTATGTGTTCATTGCGGCGATGGCCTTGACCTCCTTCGACGCGGCAGTGCGGGCGATGGGCGCGGGCGCCTGGAAGACGCTCCATACGATGGGCACCTGGTACATCTTCATCAGTTTCGCCGTCGCCTACGGCAAGCGCGCGCCTGGCGATCCCTTCTATCAGGGTTTCGCTGCTGTGCTGCTCCTCGTGCTAGTGCTCAAGCTCGCGCATCTCTTGAGTGCAAGGGCCCGCGCCCGCATGGGCTGAGCATCACGCCGACACGAAAACGCTGCCGGAAGTGCATCCGGCAGCGTTCTGATCGGGCAGAACCCGCGAGCGTCAGCGCGACTTGGGATAAAGCCCGTTCGCGGCCTTGGGCAGCGTGATAGGCTGCACGGCGGGTTGCTTGAGGATTACCGGCGTCGCCTGCGGCTGCGGCGCTGGCGTGGGTTCGGGCGCCGCTTGAACCGGCGCGGGCTGAGCGGCGGGGGCAGGGGCGGGCGCGACCAATTGCGGGCGCACGGCCGGCGTTGCCGCGGCCATCTCGTTCAGCGGATCGCCGGAGTGGCGGCAATGACCCTCGAAGAACGCGCCGGCTTCCACCGCGAGCGCTTCATGCAGGATCGTGCCCTCGACATGGCAGGTTGAGGAAAGCTGCACGCGCCGTCCACGGATCGTGCCGATGACCTTGCCGCGCACGGTCACTTCCTCGGCGAAAATGTCGCCCTGTACGAGCGCCTTTTCACCGATGGTCAAGGAGGTGGTTCGGATCTCGCCTTCGATCTTGCCGTCGATCTGGATATCGCCGGACGAGACGATCGTGCCGACAAAGGTCAAGTCGGGCGAGATGATGGAGGGTGCCGTCCGCACGGCCCCGCGCTGCTTGCCGTTTGGCGCCGGCGCGACAGGAGCGGGAGCGGCGGGAGCATCGGTACCGGCTTGATTACTCTTACTTCTCGAAAACATATCGCCCTGCCCTGAGGAAATTTTTCGGATCGCGGGGCTTGCCGTCGTACCACACTTCGTAGTGGAGATGCGGTCCGGTGCTGCGCCCTGTCGATCCCACTTTACCCACAACCGTTCCCGGCTCAACCTGTTGTCCGAGAGTGACGTTAATGGCGGAGAGGTGAGCATAGCGGGTTTTGAAGCCGCCGCCATGGTCGATCTCGACCATGTTGCCGTAAGGACCGCGCCGCTCCGCCCACACGACGACGCCGGACGAGGTTGCGATCACCGGATCGCCCGTGCTCGCCGCGAAATCAAGGCCGCCATGATGCGCAAGCCGCCGCGTGAAGGGATCAACGCGCGTGCCGAACCCGCTCGAAAGCCGCTCGGCATAGGGCATCGGCAGAACGATCGGCATCGTTGTCAGGGCATCTTCGAGAGATGACAGCCGGTCGTATTGGTTCGACAGGATCATCAGCTGGTTCTGAAAGATCGGATCATCGCCGCCGTCGGAAGGGTCGATGGTCTCCCCAAACAAAGACAGCAGGGGGCCGCCCTGCTGTGCTGTATCGACTGGTTGGAGTTCCGCCATCTGACGGGGCCCGGCGACGGCGTCGGCGTCGAGCCCGGTGAGGCGGATGATCCCTTCAAACTCCCGGATCTGCGCCTCGGCCTTTTGCGAGAGGCGCGTCATCTGTTCGAGCTGCCGGTCATAGATGCCGACCTGGCGGTCGCGCAGCAGTGCGAATTGCTGCGCCTGGCGGGCCATGTGGCTGGTTTGGAGATAGCGTTGGAGCGGATCGGACTGGCCCTTGCCGCCCGGAAGCGCGGCGACGCTGGCGCTCATATAGGAATCGCGATCGACCTGGATGACGGGGGTTGCAGCTTCATCGCGCGCGGCCGTGACCGACGCGACCTGCTGCTCGGTCAGATTGGGCAGCAAATATTCCTTGCCCTCGAGCACGCGGGCGCGCTCCTCAAGGGCGGCCTGCGACTTTTCGATCGTGTTGAGCCGGGAAAGAAGCGCCTCGATCTGGCGCTGCCTTCCCTCAAGATCATCGGTCGTCGCGCGGAAGCGGTCTTCGGCGAGCGCGAGCAGCCCGTTCAGCTCCTCATAGGCGAGCTGCATCTTGGAAATGCGGCCTTCATAGGCCTGCTGCATCGACCGGAAGCGGGCATCTTTTGCCGCAATGATCTGGTCTTTGAAGACAACGTTAACGCTTGCGTAAGCAACCCACCCTAAGAAGGTGAGCGTTAACAGCGTCATGGCGAATTGCGTCCAAGGCCCGAGCTCGGTGAAATGTACCACCCCATTGCTGCGGTGGTAGATTTGCCGTTGCGGAAAGGCCTTATAAACGAAATCGCGAACGCCGGCCACAATGCCTGTGGTCATCGCACGCCACCCCCAACAAAACCAAAAGTTAATTTTCCTGACCCCAACGGCCGGGAGTACACAAGAAAATCTCCGCCCTTGCAAGCACCTAGGCGCGCAGAACCGGCCTTGTCGTAAAAATTTCGAGTTAATTCGCGCCGCCGAGTGGGCCGGGTTCGGTTAGTTTTTGCGCAACTGTCAAATAAAAATCCGGCAAAAGTCCTGCTTTTTCACGGGCTGTGGCATTGAACGGCGGCTTGAGCCCGCCTCGGTGATAGCGGTTTACCATCGCCAGAAATTCTTGCCCCGGAGACGCGTGGCGGGCGGCGCAAACATGGTTAAACCAGCGCCATCCCGTCGCGACGTGACCGATTTCCTCCGCGTAGATGACATCGAGCACGCGGGCGCTTGTCTCATCCCCGGCGGCGCGCAGCTTGCGGATGAGGCCCGGCGTCACATCGAGCCCACGCGCTTCATGGACGAGCGGCGCAATGGCGAGCCGGGCCGCGACATCGCTGGCCGTTTCAAGGGCAACCGACC
Source organism: Alphaproteobacteria bacterium (assembly GCA_013389115.1). Taxonomy (GTDB): domain Bacteria; phylum Pseudomonadota; class Alphaproteobacteria; order Micropepsales; family Micropepsaceae; genus JACADY01. The sequence continues at coordinate 107,400 of JACADY010000061.1, read as the reverse complement.
AAAGTCCATCATGGGCCGGCAGGTCGCCATAGGCCGCGCCAAGGCTTTGCAGCCGCTCCGCAAGCAAGAGGAAATGCCGCGCCTCCTCCTCGCCCACTTTGAGCCAGTCCGCGACGAACGCGTGGTTCTCCCCGGCCAGTTCGGGCGCCAGGTAGAACCGTCCCGCCATGTCGAGGGCGAGGTCGATGGCATTGAGCTCGATATGGGCGAGGGCATGGAGAAGCGCGATGCGGCCCTTCACACCCGTTGACCGGCGGGGCATGTCGCGCGGCAGGAGGAGGAGGGGGCGCTCGGGCCGCGCGGGACGCTCCGGCATCAAGAGCGCAGGCACAGGGTCGAGCCGCGCGCCGCCCTCAAGAAACATGCGATAGGCATCGCGCGCCGCCTCGGCCTTTGCATGGGGCTCGCCCGTCAGGAGCACGCCGCGCACTAGCGCACCGAAGTCCGGCACGCCGAAGTCGGGCGCATGAGGCCCCCCGCCGCTCAAAGCGCCTTGACCGCCGCGAGCACTGCCTCCACATGCCCCGGCACCTTCACCTTGCGCCAAACCTTCCGCACGATCCCCTTGCCATCGATGAGAAAGGTCGAGCGGTCGATGCCCATATACTTTCGGCCATACATGCTCTTCTCGACCCAGGCGCCATAGGCCTCGATGACCTTGCCTTCCTCATCAGACGCAAGCGTGATCGAAAGGTCGTGCTTCTCCTTGAACTTGTCATGCTTGGCGATGCTGTCTTTGGACACGCCGATGACGGCAGCTCCGGCCTTCGTGAAGTCCGGCAGTTTCTCTGAAAAGCCGATCGCCTCTTTGGTACAGCCCGTGGTGTCGTCCTTTGGGTAGAAGTAAAGGACGAGGATCCGACCGTTGAAATCTTTGAGGCTCACCTTCGCGCCGCCATCGGCGGGAAGTGAGAACGCGGGGGCTTTCACGCCCTCTTCGATGGCTAAGGCCATGGCTGTTGCTCCGCTATGATAAGGCGGCAGGGTTTAGCCGCAGCGGAGAGGCCTGTCACGCCTGATCAGCGATAAATGGGCAGCAGTTCATAGGCCTCTCCGCCCATGCCCTTCTTGAAGATCGTCACGCCCTCGGCCTGCTCGGGGTTGATGCCGCCGAGGTCGAAGTCGCGATAGCCCTGTGCCCGCAAGGTACCGAACGCCCGCCAGAGGAGAAGGTGGTGGGCGCTCAGCTTGCGCCCCGCCTCGCCCGACCAGCCCGCCTGATAGGTCGCGGACCGCCCATGCCCAAGGATGAGGACGCTGGCGACGGCATGACCCTGGTGGAGCGCCCGCAGCACAAGTCCGCTCCCGCTTGCAAAACAGGGAAGGGCGATGGTCCGCAGCAGGGAGGGATGGGGGCCTGGATAGCCGCGCGCTGTTTTGTCGGCGGCATAGCGATTGAGCATGAAGGGAAGAAGCGCGCCCGTGCGGTCAACCTCGATCGTCAATGTCGAGCGCTCCGCCTGGGCGAGGTGCTGGCGCCAGTTGCTGCGCAAGCCGGCGCGCAAGGCGACATCGTCGCGCGTCAGGTCGATCCACAGTGAGCGCTGCCCGATCTGGTCTTTCCGCGCGAGCCGGAACCCCTGCCGCGTCATAAGGTCGTGATAAGTCGGATCGGCGGGAAATTCCGGCATGAACCGGCGAAACCGCATCAGCCGGCGCGGATAGAGCCGGGCAACGAGCGCGGCAAAGGCCTCATCGCGATCCGGATTGCCAGGCTGATACCAGAGCGGTCCCCGGTCGATGACGACGGCGTGGGCGCCAAGGAGCGAGGCTTCCTGCACGAGGCAGAGCCCGATTTCCTGCTCGCCCTCGCAAATGAGTCCGAAGCGCGGCATCAACTGCCGCGTCAAGCGCATGGCGCGTCCATAGGCAAAGCTTTGCAACAGGTTGGAGCGCGGCACGCGGCGCAGGCGCTCCTCCCACCCCGCGGGCGCACCTTCATACCATTGCAGGCGCAAGGCGACGGGCTCCCTCGCCGCATCAAGATGTGGATCGCCGATTTTTCGCGCAGCAACAGCCATAGCCCCAAGAGCAGCCGCGAATGGTAACCAAAGCCTTAACGCCCGCGCCTTTCCTCAGGTTCAGTTGGCATCAGCCCCGAAATTGACATAACCAAGCCTAAGTAATCCCCGGGGGCGGGTTTAAGGGCTATTGTGCTGCGTCAAGCGTTCGCGGCCGCGGCGCGGGCAGAATGAACGCGCATAAGGAGGAAGATGCCGTCGATGGACGGACTGCGTATGGATAGTGACCCGCATGGTGCGCCGCTGGAGCCCGTGACGGTGCCGCACAAGGCGCCGGCGTGGAGGCGTTGGCTCTTGCGTGTGTTGCTGCTGCCAGCGGGGGTCATCTTGGCTGGCCTGATCTTCCTCGTTTGGCTGATGGTGGCGCCCATGCCGGTGGCCTTCCTCGCGCCCGTGCTGGAAAAAGCGCTGAATGAGGCGGCCGATGGCGAGATATCGGCTAAGGTCGGCAGCCTTTACCTGTCATGGTTTCCAGGCGAGAGCCGTGTCGGCTTTCTTGCCTACGACCTGCGGATTGTGGACCCGGACAATCGCGAGATCATGCGCATGCCGGCCGTGCGGGTCGAGCTGGCCTTGAGCGCCATTCTGAACGGCAAGATCGCGCCGCGCCGCGTGGAGGTCACGGGGCTTTCGGCCGAAGCCGTGCGCCAGGAAGACGGCAGTGTCACGATCGGGGTGAAGAGCGAAGGCGCGGCCAGTCCGAGCGATCCGCGCGTTGTTGAAGCCCTCCTGGCCGATATGCTCCTGCCGCCTGATCCCGCCGATACCTCGACCTACCTCGCCTATGTGGGCGTCAAGAACGCATCGCTGACGCTGAGGGATGCCGAGACGGGCTCGAAGTTGACCGCGCCCTCCGCGTCCTTGTCGCTGTCGCGTGACGGGGCGGGCGTGAGCGCCCTTGTGGACGCGGGGCTCGATATCAACGGCGAGATATGGCCGGTTTCCGCGCGCGGCCTCTACAAGCAGGGCAGCGAAGGCATCCATCTGGAGCTGAGCTTTCCTGAGATCGTCCTCTCCCGGCTCGCGCAATCCACCCGCCTCCTCGGCTTCTTTGACGGGATCAATGTGCCCGGCTAAGGGACGCTGACGGCCGAGCTCACGCGCCGGGGAGAACTGAGCGCGCTCACGGCCTGGGTCTCGCTGGGCAAGGGAAGCATCGTGGTGTCGCCGGCCGGCCCCGACGGCATCGCTGTCGATTCCGCCGAACTGGCGATGACCTATGACGGCCCCAGCCAAAGCGTGCTCATCGAACAGCTGACCTTGAGGGCTGAGGGCCTGTCGGGCTCTTTCTCCGGTCAGGCCAATCTCACCTACACAAGCAGCGGTTCGATTTCCGGCATTTGGGGCGGCATGACGGGCGATGCCGTGACGGTGAACCTTCCGGGCCTATTCTCGCAAAAACTCAGCCTCGACCGCATTGGCTTTCGCGGCGGGTACGATGGGTCTGAGAATTCGCTCGACATCGAGAATGCTTCCCTGCGCGCTGGTGATTTCGAGATGAGCCTGAAGGGCCGTCTCGCCTATGCGCAAGACAGGCCCGACGCATCCCCCGCGCTTGCCCTTGAGGGCCAGTTGAGCGCCCTCAAGGTGCGGGACCTCGCGGCCTATTGGCCAAAGGGTATGGGCGCTGGCGCGCGCGACTGGATCGACGCCAATTTGAGCACCGGCCTCATCACCAAAGGCGTGCTCAAGGCTGATCTCCCTGTTGGGGCCATGGACGGCGAGTTTCTGCCCGACGAGATGCTGCGTCTCGATTTTTCCTTTGAGGGTCTGGAGGCGAACTTCCTCAGCGGTCTGACGCACATCACAGAAGCAAAGGGCAGCGCGACGCTCTATGGCGATCGCTTCGAGGCCGATCTCGAATCCGGCAAGGTGGGCAGTCTCCGCCTGACGGGCGGCGCGATCCTGATCGATGATTTTCACATCGACTATGGACCGGGCAACTTCAAGGCGAAGGCCGAAGGTGAGGTCAAGGACATCCTCGCCCTCATCGACATGCAGCCGCTTGGCTATGCGAGCCGCTTTGGCATCAAGCCGGAGGACGCCGCGGGAACCGCTTCGCTCTCGCTCGATCTCACTCTGCCCTTGAAGAAGGACCTTCCTGTTTCGGAAATCGCGTTCGACATCGCGGCGAAGACGAACGGCCTGGGCCTTGATCTGGGCGACGGGCTCGTACTTTCGAAGGGCGCGCTTGACTTTGCCATCGATGGCACCCGGCTTGAGGCAAAGGGTCCCGTGACGATGAAGGACATCCCCCTCGATCTGAAATGGATTGAGCGTTTCGATGCAGGCAGCAAACCCTCAAGCAACGTCACGATCGCCGCGACCCTCGATGATGCGCAGCGCGCCAGCATCGGCTTCCCGCACATGGACAATGTGACAGGACCTATCGGCCTCAAGGCGGATCTGAGGGGCAGGGGAGGTGAAGTTGAGACGGGCAAGGTGACGCTCGATCTGACGCAAACGACACTCTCCTTCACGCCGCTCTCCTGGTCGAAGAGTGAGGGCGAGGCCGCCGCCGCGCGTTTCTCGTTCCGACTGGACGCGAAGGGCCGGCTCGACCGCATCGATGATCTTGAGATTTCAGGGCGCAAGCTCGCCGTGTCCGGCGACCTCGACTTCGACGCCGAGGGAAGCCTGACGGCGGCCGAATTCCCGCTCGTCAATCTGGGCGCGCGCAACGACTTCCGCGCCGCCGTTGCGCGCCGTGACAACGGCTTTCTCATCACCTTTGCCGGCAGGAGCGCCGATCTGTCGGGCGCGATTGCCAAAATGTTCGCCGATGGCGAAGAAGACGGCGGGGATGAGTCCAAAGCGCCCGCGACACCCGCCGAAGAGGCAAGCGCGGCGACGCCCCTCACGCTCGACGGCAGCCTCGATCAGCTCTACCTGCGCGGGACCGCCGCCATGACGGGTGTCCGCTTGCGCTCCCGCCACGAAAGCGGGGAGCTTGCGGAGCTTGTTCTGACCGGCGCCCTTTCCCGCGGCGGAGCGGCCAGCATCGCCATCAGACAGAAGAGCGGCCGGCGGGAAATGGCGGTTGAGACCGCCAATGCCGGAGAGCTTGTCGAGGGCATTACAGGCTTTGAAAGCATGAAGGGCGGAAATCTCAACCTCACCGCCTCGCTCGATGCGGGCAAGACCAGCACCGCGACCGCATCGGGAAAGCTGCGCGTCGACAAATTCCGCATCGTCGATCAGCCCTTTCTTGCCCGGCTGTTTGCCGCCGGATCGCTGGTCGGCATTTCCGATCTTCTGCGTGGCGAGGGCATCGCCTTTGACCGCCTGGATGTGCCCTTCAGCCGCAAGGATGAGCGCTGGAGCATCGAGGATGCGAAGGCGAGCGGCCCTTCGATCGGCTTGACGGCGGAAGGATCGCTTGGCGCCAATGGCGGCATCAACATCGTGGGGACCTTGGTGCCCATCTATGGCATCAACTCGATCCTCGATGGCATTCCCCTGATCGGCGACATCCTCACCTCGCGCGAGGGCGAGGGCATTCTTGGCATGACCTATGCGGTCAGAGGCTCGTCCGATGATCTGAGAATCTCGGTCAACCCGCTTTCCGCGATCGCGCCCGGCATTTTCCGGCGCATCTTCGAATATAGCGACAGCCCCAGCGCCAGTACCAACGATCGCAGCCGTTCCGCGACGCCTTGAGGGTCAATCCCGCGGCCGGATCAGCACGTGCTTCTTTTTTCCGGCCGAGATCTTGATCGCGCCATCCCGCAGATCGGCCACCGTCAGCATCGCCTTTACATCCTCGACCACCGCATCGTTGAGGGAGATGCCGCGATTCTCGATCATCCTGCGCGCTTCGCTCGTCGATTTGGTAAGGCCGGCCGCGACAGCGGCCTGCGCGACGCCGAAGCCTTGCTCGAGTTGAGCAAGAGGAACGGTGATGCTGGGCAAATCGGCCGCCGCCACGCCTTCCTCGAAGGTTTTGCGCGCGGTCTCGGCCGAGGCCTCCGCCGCCGCCCGCCCGTGACAGAGCGCCGTCGCCTCGGTCGCCAGCACCTTTTTTGCCTCGTTCAGTTCGGCGCCCTCGAGCACTTCGAGCCGCGCGATCTCCTCTTCCGGCAGATCCGTGAAGATGCGCAGGAACCGGCCGACATCGGCATCCTCGGTGTTGCGCCAGTACTGCCAGAAATCGTAAGGCGACAATTGATCGGCGTTCAGCCAGACCGCGCCCTTGGCCGTTTTGCCCATCTTGGCGCCAGAGGCGGTCGTGATGAGCGGCGAGGTCACGCCGTAAAGCTCGGCATTGTCCGTGCGCCGGCCAAGATCGATGCCGCTGACGATGTTGCCCCACTGGTCGGAGCCGCCCAGCTGCAGCCGGCAGCCATAGCGCCGGTAGAGTTCGACGAAATCGAACGATTGCAGCAGCATGTAGTTGAACTCAAGGAACGAGAGCGACTGCTCGCGCTCGAGGCGCATACGCACGCTATCCATCTTGATCATGGCGTTGACCGAGAAATGCCGTCCGATATCGCGCAGGAACGGCACATAGCGCTGTTCGTCCAGCCATTCGGCGTTGTCGACCATGATGGCGTCCGTCCGGCCCTCGCCGAAGGTGAGATAGTTCTCAAAGACGCGCTTGATGCTTTGCTTGTTCGCCTCGATCATCGCGTCCGTCAGAAGCGGCCGCGCTTCGTCGCGGAAAGAGGGATCGCCGACCTTGGTCGTGACCCCGCCCATGACGACGATGGGCTTGCCGCCCGACTGCTGCAGCCGGCGCAGCGACATGATCTGCATCATATGCCCGACATGGAGGCTGGGGGCCGTGCAATCAAAGCCGATATAGCCGACGACCGTCTCCTTGCCGAAAAGATCGAGCAGCGCCGCAGCATCGGTGCATTGGTGCAAGGCGCGGCGCGCCGCCATCAAGGAGAGGAAATCGAGCTTTGACATGACACGGATATGTTATGAGGAAGGCAAAGGAAGGGGCGGCTCTGTAGCACGAATGGCGCAAATTCTGAAAGTCATAGGGTTGATGAGCGGCACCTCGCTCGACGGCATAGATGTCGCGCTCATCGAAACGGACGGCGAGCGCGTCCTGGGCTTCGGCCCCGCCATGGCCCTTGCCTATTCGCCCGAGGAGCGCGCGATCCTCAAAGCGGCCCTCGATGCGGCCGCGGGCATGGCCACCCGTGGCAATGAACGGCCGCAGGAACTGGATCGCGCCGAGCGCCTTGTCACCGAAAAGCATGCGGAGGCCGTGAAGGCCTTCATCGCCGGGCAAGGCTTGAGCGAAGGCGAGGTCGCGCTTGTCGGCTTTCACGGCCAGACCGTCCTTCACCGGCCCAAGGATCAGTGGACCGTGCAGCTGGGCATGGGCGAAGACCTGGCACGGACGCTCGGCATCCCCGTCGCCTTTGACTTTCGCACGCGCGATGTCGCGGCCGGGGGGGAGGGTGCGCCGCTGGTGCCCCTTTATCACCAGGCTTTGGCCGAAACGCTGCGCCGTCCCGGCGAAGCGCTCGCGATCCTCAATATCGGCGGAGTTGCGAACGTCACCTATCTTGATGCGCAAGGGGGCGTCCTTGCCTTCGACACCGGCCCCGGCAATGCCCCCATCGATGATTGGGTCATGCGCCATCTGGGTGTCCCCGTTGACGCCAATGGCGCGCACGCGGCGAGAGGGCGCGTGGACGAGACAATCGTGGCGCGGCTGCTTCTCCATCCTTGGTTTCAAGAGGCGCCGCCAAAATCGCTCGATCGCCAGGATTTCACCAGCGCGCCGGTTGAAGGATTGTCGCTGGAGGACGGTGCCGCAACCCTCACCGCCTTCACAGCGGCCAGTGTCGCGGCCGCCCGCGCCCATATGGCGGCGGCGCCCGCGCGCTGGATCGTCTGCGGCGGTGGGCGCCATAATCCAAGCCTGATGAAGGCCTTGCGCGATTATCTGAATGTGTCGGTTGAGCCTTGCGACGTGGTGGGCTGGCGCGGCGACTTCATCGAGGCCGAGGCCTTTGCCTTCCTGGCCGCGCGCGCGATGCGCGGTCTGCCCCTCAGCCTGCCTACGACGACGGGTGTGCCCGAGCCCATGCCGGGCGGCCGCATCGCAACGCCGGATTGAGAGGATTTCGCCTAACCGCTTTCGACGACCCGCGGCAGGCGCTTGTCGAGATAGCCTTCGACCAGCCCCATCAGGTCGGCGAGCGTCGCCTCATAGAAGTGATTCGCGCCTTCGAGCTTTTGGTACTCGACGACGATGCCCTTCTGTGTCTTCAGCCGCTCGGCCAGGCGGTCCACATCGGCTTCGGGCACCACCCGGTCGGATCGGCCATGCACGATGATGCCGGAGGCGGGGCAGGGTGCGAGGAACGAGAAATCATAGAGATTGGCGGGCGGCGAAACCGAGATGAAGCCGGCGATTTCCGGCCGGCGCATCAAGAGCTGCATGGCGATCCAGGCGCCAAAGGAATAGCCCGCGACCCAGCATTGCTTGGCGCTGGGGTTGAACGACTGCATCCAGTCGAGCGCCGCCGCCGCATCGGACAATTCGCCGATCCCGCCGTCATAAATGCCCTGGCTGCGCCCGACGCCGCGGAAATTGAACCGCAGCACCGAGAATCCGCGCCGCTCGAACGCCTGAAAGAGATTGTAGGCGATCGTATTGTTCATCGAACCGCCGCCTTGCGGATGCGGGTGCAGGATCAGCGCAATGGGCGCGCCGGCCGTTTTCTGGTGCGTATAGCGCCCCTCCAGCCGTCCCGTCGGTCCCTGAAATATAACTTCCGCCATGGGGTTGCGTCTCTGCCTGATAATGGTTCTCAGTTAATGGGTGCCGGAGTTGGACAAAGAACGCATGTGATTCCAGGCGCTTACCGAAGAGGGTGCCATCTTGCTCCGAAATACTTGATAGCAGCACTAGGGTAATCTATATGAGGACTAGGCCATCAAGGCCGCGTGTCTTAGCACAGCACACGGCCTCCATTGCAAGCATGTCGACGCGCCCCCAGGGCTGGGCTGACACATTTTTATGAAGAAGGAACATCGCTCGTGAAGCTTACGACCAAAGGCCGCTATGCGGTTATGGCGATGGCGGATCTGGCGCATCACGCGACAGAGCGGCCCGTGACGCTTGCCGATATCGCGACGCGCCAGGAGATTTCCCTTTCCTACCTGGAACAGCTGTTTGCCAAGCTGCGCCAGGGTGGCCTCGTCAAATCGACGCGCGGTCCGGGCGGCGGCTATCGCTTGGCGAGGGATGCATCGAACACGCGCGTCTCGGACATCATCCTTGCGGTGGACGAGCCGATCACGGCGACGCGCTGCGAGCAGGGAAGCCCCAAAGGCTGCCTCCAGCAGGGCCGCTGCCTCACCCATGACCTCTGGGAGGAACTTGGACGCCAGATCCATGTCTTCCTGTCGGCCGTGACGCTGGAGGACATCCTCGAGAACCGGGTCCTTGGCATGGCAAGTCCCCCGCAACGGCCGCAGGTTGACGCGCAGAACGGCAGGGGACCGGCGCCCGGCGCCTCGCCCGTGCCGGCAGCGGACTGGGAGGCCTCGCAGGGCCAATGACCGCGCGCGTTTACCTCGATTGGAACGCGACGGCCCCCGTCGCGCCCGACGTGGCGCACGCCGTCGCCGAAAGGCTCACCCGTCCCGGCAATGCGTCCTCCACGCACGCCGAGGGGCGGGAGGCCCGCCGCGAGATCGAGCGGGCGCGCGAAGAGATCGCCCGCCTCCTCGATGCGGCGCCCGGCGAGGTGGTATTCTTGAGCGGCGGCTCGGAGGCAAATGCCCTCGCGCTTCGGGGCCTCGTCGCGGCGAGGGCGGCAGCGGGCCGCCCCGTGCGGCAGATCATCGTATCGGCCATCGAGCATGATTCTGTCTGGGAAAGCGCGCGCGCCCTCGGGCTTGATGTTTACGAACTGCCGGTCCTCGCCTCGGGCCAGATCGACCTTGATGCACTGGAGACGCAGCTCTCCCGTGAGCCGGCATCCCTCGTCTCGCTGATGCTGGCAAACAACGAGACGGGCGTCATGCAGCCGGTTGAGGATGCGGCGCGATTGGCGGCGAAGGCGGGCGCTCTCATCCACAGCGACGCGGTCCAGGGGCCAGGCAAGATCACTGTGAGCTTCAAGGCGCTCGGGCTCGACGCCATGACGATCTCCGGCCACAAATTCGGCGCGCCGCAGGGAACGGGCGCGCTCATCCTGCGCGAGGGTGTTGAGATTGAGCCGCAAATTCGCGGTGGGCGCCAGGAGCTGGGGCGCCGTGCCGGCACCGAGAACGTGGCGGCGATCATGGGCCTTGGTCTCGCCGCGGCAAAGGCGCGCAACGAAGATCATTTTGCGCGGCCGGCGCTGCGCCACTGGTTCGAAGAGGAGTTGAGGCGCGCCGTTCCACACGCGGTCATTTATGGCGAAGGTGCCCCGCGTCTTCCAAACACGGTTTGTGTGGGCGTTGAGGGTTTCCAAGCCGAGACCCAGGTGATAGCGCTCGATCTTGCGGGATTTGCCGTAAGCGCGGGCGCGGCGTGTTCATCAGGTAAGGTGCGTCAAAGCCGCGTGCTGACGGCGATGGGCGTGGATAGTCTGTCGGCCTCCTCGGCCATTCGCGTCAGTTGGGGACAAGAGACGCGGCAGGAAGAGCTTGAACGTTTTCGCGACGCATGGGCCGCCCATATCGCCCGCGCAACGCGCGTGCGGCCCAAGGTGGCCGGCGCCGCAGAGTGAAGGATTGAAGGATCATGGCGATCGTCGAAGAAACAAAGCGCCAGGTCGCCGAACTCGGCGGCGACAAGTACAAATACGGCTTCTTCACCGACATCGAATCGGAACGTGCGCCCAAGGGCCTCAGCGAAGATACGGTGCGCTTCATCTCAGAGAAGAAGGGTGAGCCGGAATGGCTGCTCGCCTGGCGGCTTGAGGCTTTCGCGCGCTGGAAAGAGATGCCGGTGCCAGCCTGGGCACGCGTGCACTATCCGCCCATCGATTTTCAGGACGCCTATTACTATTCGGCGCCCAAGACGAAGAAAAAGCTCGACAGCCTCGATGAGGTCGACCCCGAGCTGCTGAAGACCTATGAAAAGCTCGGCATTCCCTTGACCGAGCAGAAGATGCTCGCGGGCGTCGCCGTCGATGCCGTGTTCGATAGTGTCTCGGTCGCGACCACCTTCAAGGAAAAGCTGAAGGAAGCGGGCGTCATCTTCTGCCCGATCTCGGAGGCGGTGCGCGACTATCCCGACTTTGTGCGCAAATATCTTGGCAGCGTTGTTCCGCTGACTGACAATTTCTACGCGACGCTGAACTCGGCCGTATTCTCCGATGGCTCTTTCGTCTATGTGCCAAAGGGCGTGCGCTGCCCGATGGAGCTCTCGACCTATTTCCGCATCAACGCGGCCGAGACGGGCCAGTTCGAGCGCACGCTGATCATCGCCGAGGAAGGCGCCTATGTTTCCTATCTTGAGGGCTGCACCGCGCCCAAGCGCGATGAGAACCAGCTGCACGCCGCGGTCGTGGAACTGATCGCGCTCGATGACGCCGAGATCAAGTATTCGACCGTGCAGAACTGGTACCCAGGCGATGAGGAAGGCAAGGGCGGCATCTATAATTTCGTAACGAAGCGTGGCGATTGCCGCGGCCGCAATGCCAAGATCTCCTGGACCCAGGTGGAAACGGGCTCGGCCATCACCTGGAAATATCCAAGCTGCATCCTGCGCGGCGACAATTCGGTCGGCGAGTTCTATTCGATCGCCATCGCCAATCATTTCCAGCAGGCCGATACCGGCACCAAGATGATCCATTTGGGCCGCAACACGCGTTCGCGCATCATCGCCAAGGGGATCAGCGCAGGGCACGCGCAGAACACCTATCGCGGCCTCGTGAGCGTGCATGCAAGGGCCGCGAACGCACGCAACTACACGCAATGCGACAGTCTGCTCATTGGCGGCAAATGCGGCGCGCACACGATTCCCTATATCGAAAGCCGCAACCCGACCGCACGGCTCGAGCATGAGGCCTCGACCTCGAAAATCTCCGACGACCAGCTCTTCTATTGCCGCGCGCGGGGCATACCTCAGGAAGAGGCGGTGACGCTCATCGTCAACGGCTTCTGCCGCGAAGTGCTGCAGCAATTGCCGATGGAATTCGCCGTCGAGGCGCAAAAGCTGGTCGGTATCAGCCTGGAAGGAAGCGTGGGGTGAGCATCCGCATCGATCACGTTCAGATCGCCATGCCGGCTGGTGAGGAAGACAAGGGCCGCGCCTTCTATGGCACCTTGCTCGGTCTTATCGAACTGCCGAAGCCCACGATGCTGGCCAAGCGCGGCGGCGCATGGTTCGCCGTAGGCGCGCAGGAGGTGCATCTGGGCATCGAGGCCGACTTCCGCCCCGCGCGCAAGGCGCATGTGGCCTTCCGTGTCAGCAACTACGAGGACCTGCGTGCGCGCCTTGCCGCCGCCGGATACGAAACGAAAAGCGACGAGGCGAACGAGGGTACCACCCGCTTCTTCACCGCCGACCCCTTCGGCAATCGCATCGAAATCATTGATGGGAACAATTGAGCGTGCTTGAGATCGAAAACCTTCACGTCACTGTCGATGGCAAGGAAATCCTGAAGGGCTTGAGCCTCAAACTCAACGTGGGCGAAGTGCACGCGATCATGGGGCCTAATGGCTCGGGCAAGTCGACGCTCTCCTACGCGCTCGCAGGTCGCGACGGCTATGAGGTGACGCAAGGCACCATGCGCTTCGATGGCGAGGACCTGCGCGCCATGGCGCCGGAGGCGCGCGCGGCGATGGGCGTCTTTCTCGCCTTCCAGTATCCGGTCGAAATACCTGGCGTCGTGACGATGAATTTCCTGCGCACGGCGCTCAACGCGCAGGCCCGCGCCCGCGGTGAGAAGGAGATCGATGCGGCCCAGTTCCTCAAGGCTGCCCGCGCCGCCGCCAAGACGCTGAACATTTCAGAAGAGATGCTGCGCCGCGCGCTCAACGTCGGCTTCTCAGGCGGCGAGAAGAAGCGGCTCGAAGCCCTGCAAATGGCGATCCTGAAGCCGCGGCTCGCGATCCTCGATGAAACCGATTCCGGCCTCGATATAGATGCGCTGAAGCTCGTCGCCGATGGCGTGAACGCGCTGCGCTCGCCTGAACGCGCGATGCTGGTCATCACCCATTACCAGCGCCTGCTTGACTACATCGTGCCCGATCACGTGCACATCCTGGCGGACGGACGCATCGTCAAGTCGGGCGGCGCAGGCCTCGCGCGCGAGTTGGAGGCCAAGGGCTACGACGCGGTCATCAGATCGGCCGCATGAGGACGGATGGATGAGTGCAGCGACAGCGCCCGAACAATTCTGGTTTGACGAATTCGCCGCAAGGGCGCGCAAGCTCCCTGGCGCCGGCGACAGCGCCCTTATGGAGAAACGCGAAGCCGCGATGGCGCTGTTTCGCCGCGCGGGCCTGCCGCATCGGCGCATAGAAGCGTTCAAATACACCGATCTGCGCGCCCGCCTGAATGAGCGATACGATACGGATCAAGCTGCCGCCCCGGCCCCGCAGAGCGCGTTGCCGGCATGGGAGGCGAACCGCTTCGTCATCATCGATGGGATCTTGAGCGACGCGCGCTCGGACCGCCCGGAAGGGTTGGAGATCGCATCGCTCGCAAAGGACAGCCTGCCGCCTTGGGCCCTGGCGCGCCTCGGCGCGGTTAATCCGCAGGCGGATCATGTCATGAGCGCGCTCAACCTGGCGCTCATGCAGGATGGCGTGGCTATTCGCGTGCCGAGGGGTTTTGCGGCGCTCCGCCCCCTGCATCTGCAATTCCTGGAGACGGGCGGCGAGGGCGCGCCCGCCGCATCCCACGCCCGCGTCTTGATCGTGCTGGAAGAGGGCGCAAGCCTCACCCTCACAGAGACGCATGAGGCGGCAACGGGCCGCCGCACGCTCGCGAGCCGCGTGACGGAGCTTGCGCTTGAACGGGACGCGGCGCTCGAACATGTGCGGTTCACCGCCGCCCATGCAAGACACGACCGCATCTCCAGTCTTTTCGCCGAGATTGGCGCTGGCGCCGCCTATCGCCTGTCCCAGATCCAGACGGGCGACGGGCTGGAGCGTGACGACCTCTTTGTGCGCCTGGAAGGGATGGGCGCGCAATTCTTGCTTGGCGCCCTTCGCCTGCTCGAGGGCACGGCGCATGCGGACTTAACGACGATTATCGATCATGCGGGGCCGGGCGCGCGTGCCGATCAGCGCGTGAAGTCGGTATTGGCTGGCAAGTCGTGCGGCATCTATCAGGGCAAGGTGATCGTGCGCGAAGGGGCGCTCGGCACCGACAGCCATCAGCTTGCGCGCGCCGTGCTGCTCTCGGGCGAAGCGGAGGCGATGACGAAGCCCGAACTTGAAATTTTCGCCGATGATGTGAAATGCGGCCATGGCGCCACCGTCGGCGCGCTTGATCCCGACGCGCTTTTCTATTTGCGCGCGCGCGGCGTTCCGCTTAACGAGGCGAATGCCATGCTGCTCGAAGCCTTTCTGGCCGAAGATCTCGATGGCCTTTCCCCGGAGCCGATCCGCGAGGTCCTTCGCACCGCGACCCTCAAGCGCCTTGTCGCGATGGAGCCCGCGAAATGAGCCCGCGCCCCTTCGATGTTGCGCGCATCCGCGCCGAATTCCCCATCCTCGCGCGAAGCGTGAATGGCCATCCGCTCACCTATCTCGACAACGCCGCCTCGGCGCAAAAGCCGCGCGCGGTGATCGAGGCGATGCGCGAGGTGATGGAAGAGGAATATGCGAATGTCCATCGCGGCGTGCATTATCTCTCGGCCAGGGCGACCCTGCGTTTCGAGGCCGCGCGCGAAACGGCGCGCAGGTTTCTCAACGCGGAAAAGGAAGAGGAGGTTCTCTTCACGCATGGGGGCACGGAGGCCTTCAATCTCATCGCGTCGAGTTTCCTTGAACCCACGATCGAGCCGGGCGATGAGATCGTGCTCTCCGAGATGGAGCACCATTCGAATATCGTGCCCTGGCATTTCCTGCGCGAGCGCAAGGGCGCCGTCTTGCGCTGGGCGGCGCTCAAGCCGGACGGATCGCTCGACCTCGACCATTTCGCCTCGCTCCTCAATCGCCGCACGCGGCTCGTGGCGACGAGCCACATGTCGAACGTGCTAGGCACGGTGACGCCGGCAAACGAGATCGTGCATATCGCTCACGCCCATGGCGTGCCGGTGCTCTTTGATGGCTGCCAGGCGGCGGTGCACCGGCGCATCGATGTACGCGCGCTCGACTGCGACTTCTATGTTGCGACGGGGCACAAGCTGTTCGGCCCCACCGGCATCGGTCTGCTCTATGCAAAGGCAAGGCACCTGAAGGTGATGCGCCCCTATCAGGGCGGTGGCGAGATGATCCGCACGGTCGGCTTTGACAAGATCACCTATGCCGCCGCACCGCATCGTTTCGAGGCGGGAACGCCGCCCATCATCGAGGCGATCGGACTTGGCGCCGCCCTTGAATGGTGGATGGGCGAGGACCGCGACGCGGGCTTTGCGCATGAGCACGATCTTCTCACCTACACGGCCGAGCGCCTGAAGGAGCTGAACTGGATCCGCATCTTCGGCGAGGCGGAAGGCAAAGGTGCGATCATCGCCTTCGAGGTCGAGGGCGTACACGCCCACGATGTGGCGACCATCATCGACAGCCGCGGCGTCGCTGTGCGGGCTGGCCATCACTGTGCCCAGCCGCTGATGCAGCGCCTCGGCACGCCCGCGACGGCACGGGCGAGTTTCGCGATCTACAACACGCGTGAGGATGCCGACCGCCTGATCGCGGCCCTCCATCATGTGCGCGAGGTCTTCGCATGAGCGACAGCCTCAAGGAGCTCTATCAGGAGATCATCCTCGACCACGCGCGCCATCCGCGCCACGCGGGCGTGCTCGCCGATGCAAACGCAGAGGCCGAGGGCTACAACCCGCTTTGCGGCGACCGGGTGAAGATCTATGCGCGCCTCAAGGATGGACGCATCGCGGGCCTCACCTTCGAGGGCAAGGGCTGCGCCATCAGCCAAGCCTCGGCCTCCTTGATGGTGGAAATGCTTCAGGGCCGCACGATTGAGGAGGCCGAGAGTCTGCGCGACGCCTTCCTTCACCTCGTGAAGGGGCACGAACACACGGGCATGAGCGAGGATGACCGTGAGCGCCTGGAGGTCATGGCCGGCGTGCAGCAATTTCCCATGCGGGTGAAATGCGCAACCCTTGCCTGGCACACGCTGCACGAGGCGGTGACGGGCGGCCATGAGACGGTCAGTTCGCAGGACGAGACCCCATGACGCCGGCGCTCGCCCCGCTTTCGGACCAGGAACTGGCCGAACTCACCGACAAGGTGATCGCGGCGCTGAAAACCGTCTATGACCCCGAGATTCCGGTCGATATTTTTGAGCTGGGGCTCATCTACAAGATCGATGTCACGGATGGCCGCGACCTCATCATCGACATGACCCTGACGGCGCCGGGCTGCCCCGTCGCGGGAGAAATGCCCAATATGGTCAAATCGGCATTGCGCACGATCGAAGGGATTGGTGAAATCACGGTCAACATGACGTTCGATCCGCCTTGGGACCCCTCGCGTATGTCGGAGGAAGCGCGCCTTGAGCTCAACATGTTTTAAAGCGCTTGTAGGGGCGGGAAGGCGCGCGAGGTTGGCCGCGACCGCATTGATTGTCCTTGCCGCGGTGACGCCCGCGGTAGCGCAAGGCGCGGAAAGCGCACTGTGCAGCCGCTTTGGCGGGGGCGATTTCGCCGCTGTCGCGCTGCGTCAGGTGACGCTGGGAGAAAATCTCTACTTCATCAAGGCTGAGGACGAAGACACGACCTGTCCGGCCAATACCGAAAATTGCCTCGGCAAGAGCTATCTCGTTCCGGGCGACCAGGTGCTGGTGATGGGCATGGTGAACGAGTTCGCCTGCACCGCTTTCGTCGATGCCAAGGGTGCGGTGACGACGGGGTTCCTCCCCAAGTCCAGGCTCGAGGAAAGCCCGCCCGATCGCCTGGCCGCCGCCGATGACTGGGAAGGGACCTGGAAGTCCGAGCCCTTGGCGACGCTCAAGCTGATGCCGGGCAAGCGTGGCGCCTATGCGATCCTGGGCGATGCCGTGTGGGCATCGAGTAAGGAGTCGATGGAACAAGGCTCGGTCAACACGGGCGAATTGCGTGGCGAGGCGGCGCCGGTTGATGGCGTCATCAGCTTTGCCATGTCGCAGAACGGACAGGTGGAGGCGGCCGAAGCGGGCGAGTTTGACTGCGCCATTTGGATGCGGCGCCTGGGTCCCTATCTTCTTGTGAAGGACAATCTCAATTGCGGTGGTCATAACGTGACCTTTTCAGGGGTCTATCGCCGCAAGGGCAAATAGGCAGGACGATGGCACAGAGCGTAAGGACTGAAACGACGAAGCGCCGCGAGCGGCCCCGTGCCATCCGCCTGACCGATCGGGCGGCATCGCGGCTTTGCGAGATTATGGCAAACTCGGACAAGCCGGTTTTCGGAGTCCGGCTGGGCGTCAAGAATGGCGGCTGCGCGGGCCAGAGCTATACGATGGAATACGCGGCAGAACCCGGACCGCTCGATGAGGTCATCGAGGAAAAAGGCGTGCGTGTTCTCATCGAACCCAAGGCCGTGCTGTTTCTTTTGGGCACGGAGCTCGACTTCGTCACCGACAAGCTGTCATCGCGCTTCGTCTTCAACAATCCCAACGAGACCGACGCCTGCGGCTGCGGTGAAAGCGTCGCGATCACGCCGGCAACGGCCGAGTAGAGCGCTTCTCGGCGAAGCATGTCCCCGCGAAGGCGGGGATGCTACCGGTTCGCCGTAACGAAACGCGATCCTGCAACGACTTGCGAGCATTTCCCGATTCCACCTGATCGGGAGATGCTCAAGCACGCGCCTCACTCGCCCGTGAACTTTGCCGGCCGCTTCTGCAGGAACGCCATCACGCCCTCGGTGAAGTCTGCGCTGCGCCCGGCCTTTTGCTGGGCCCAGCGTTCGGCGTTGATCTGCTGCTCGAACGAGTTTTCAAGGCTCTGCCAATAGAGCTGACGGATCATCGAGAGAGCAACCGTCGGCCCGTTCGCCAGCTCGCTGGCCAGCTTCATCGCCTCATCCATCAGGTCGCTGTCGTCGGTGACGCGATTGATGAGCCCCCATTCAAGCGCCTTCTCGGCAGGCAGTTTCTCGCCCAGGAGCGACAGCTCGCGCGCCCGCGCCGAACCGATGAGGCGCGGCAGCATCCAGGTCGAGCCGCCATCGGGCACCAGCCCGATGCGCCGGAAGGCCTGTAGAAAATAGGCCGAGCGCGCCGCGACGATGAGATCGCCCATGAGGGCAAAGCTCATGCCGACGCCTGCGGCCGGACCATTGACGGCTGTGACGAGGGGGCAGGGAAGGCCCTGCAATTTGCGAAGGAACGGATGGTAATGGGTCTCAAGCGCCGCACCCGTGTCGCGCTCGGCCGGATCGAGGATATCAGAGCTCGCGCCACCTTGCAGATTGGCGCCCGAGCAAAAGCCGCGCCCCGCACCGGTCAGGATGACGGCCCGCACGCCGTTGGATTTCTTGGCGATCCAATCGCACGCCTTGCTGAGGCCTGTAACCATCTCCAGCGCCGCCGCGTTCAAGGTCGCAGGATCGTTCATCGTCAGCACGGCGACGGGGCCATGCGTTTCGATGAACGCTTTTTCGAAATCGATCCGGGCCATGAGCCTTACTCCCCTTTGAATTTTGGTTCGCGCTTCTGGATGAAGGCGGTCACGCCCTCGATGAAATCCTGTTGTTCGCCAAGCACGCCCTGCACCCGCCGTTCGAGTTCGAGCTGTTCGTCAAGCGTGTTGCGCGGCGCGGCATCGAGCAGCTCTTTGATGCGCGCAAAGGCCTGGGTCGGCCCGGCGGCAAGGCGCTGAGCGAGATTGCGCGCCTCTTGCTGCAAGCCATCGTCATCGACTGCCTGCCAGATGAGGCCCCACTCCGCCGCCTTCTCGGCTGGAAGCCGGTCGCCCAGAAGCGCCAGCGCTCGCGAACGCGCCCGCCCCAGCAGCATCGGCAGATACCAGGTGCATCCCATGTCAGGGACAAGACCGAGCCTCGGGCCGAACACTTGCACGAAATAGGCGGACTTTCCCGCGAGCACGATATCGCCCGACAGCGCGAGCCCGACGCCGCCCCCCGCGGCGACGCCATTGACGGCGGTCACGATCGGCTTTGGATATTGCGAGAGATCTCGCACGAGCGGATTGTAGCCGATCTCCATGCTGTGAAGGATGCCTTGCCCCCGCGAGCGCGCAACGCCATCTCCGCCAAAACCATTGTCGATGAGATCAGCGCCAGCGCAGAAACCGCGGCCTGCGCCGGTGATGATCAGGGCACGGACGGAATTGTCCGCCGATGTCTGACGCAATGCGGCGCGGATGTCCTCGATGATCTGCCGGTTGAGACTATTGAGTGCCTGCGGACGGTTGAGCGTCACCGTCGCGATGCCATCTTCCTGCTGAAGCAGGATGCTGTCGAAGGCCATGGGCTGTTTCTCTCCAGGGATGACTTTCCTGGAGATTAGGACGAACGTCAGGCAACGCGAAAGAGAGAGTTCAGGCCGACCGGCGGCCTTCGGCATCGGCGCCTTTCGTGGCGTCAATATCGAGTTCCGTTACGACACGGTTCCGCCCCGACCGCTTCGCCGCATAAAGGCAAGCATCGGCCCTCTCGATGAGGGAATTGGGATTGTCGCCCTTGCGCCACGCCGCGGCGCCGATGGAGATCGTGACCGTCCCAAAGCTTTCGTTCGTCGAACGCTTGATGATCTTCTTGCTCGCGACGATCCGTCGGATTTGGTCGGCGACGATCCTGGCGTTGGCGACACTGGTGCCGGGGAGGATGACCGCGAATTCCTCGCCGCCATAGCGTGCCGCCGTATCGCGCCCCTTAATGGAGTCTGTCAGGCACTTGGCGACAAGCCGCAGCACATGGTCACCCACCTGGTGTCCGTAACTGTCATTGAAGGTCTTGAAGTGATCGACATCGCCGATCAGGAGCGTGACGGGATCACCCGTGCGCTCCGCCTCGATAACGCTTGACATCAGCGTCACATCGAAGGCCTTGCGGTTCGAAAGGCCCGTCAGCGCATCCGTCATCGCCTCCCGGCGCACCATTTCGACGCGCGCCTTCAGCATGCCCACTTCATCGTTCGACTGTTTGAGCTGCTGTTCGAGATTGCGATTATGCTGCTCCATGAGGCGGGTCGCGGCGACCAGACCCTCGACCAGGGTCTTGATCTGGCCTGGCTCGGTATTGACGCCCAGCTGGCCCGACGCGGCCGAGAGGGCCCGCCCATAGTGAGCCGTCTTGTCCCCGACGTCACCCATGACGGCGGTGAGTTTCGCAAGCTGATTGCGTAGCTCCTCGCTGATGGCGTGAATATGATCACCGGCCAAAAGTGCTGCTTGGAGGTCGTTCTCTGGCTGAGACATGCGCAAGGCACCGGAACGCAAAAAAGGGGGAAGGCGAGGGTCTGCTTCCAGTACCACGCGAGGCCAAAGAACCCGTTAATGACGGACCTGAACGAGCGTGATGCGTGCAACAGGGCCGCTTTCGCGCTAAAAGCCAGGAAACAAGAAATTTCTAGCCGAAATTGGGAGATCCCGAATGAGCCTTGCCGAGAACCTCAACAGCCCGAATGTTAACGTTGCGTCCGCATCGCCTGAAGGGATGCAGATGCTGCTCGCGCGGCAAAAGGCTGCCTTTTTGAGGGATGGTCCGCCCTCCGCTGAAAAGCGGATTGAGGCGCTCGATCGCTGCATCGGCCTGCTCGTCGATCACAAGCAGGAGATCATGGACGCCCTCGCATCCGATTTCGGACACCGCTCCAAGGACCAGACGCTTCTGACGGACGTTTTCGGATCGATCGAGCCGCTGAAATACGCCAAAGCCAATGTGCGCAAGTGGATGCGTATCGAGAAGCGCAAACCTGCCTTCCCCTTGGGCTTCATGGGCGCAAGGGCAGAGGTGCACTATGTCCCCAAGGGCGTGGTGGGTGTGATCAGTCCCTGGAACTTCCCCATCAATCTCACCTTCTCGCCCCTCGCCGGCATCCTTGCCTCGGGCAATCGCGTGATGATCAAGCCCTCAGAATATACGCCCGCCTCGGGCGAATTGATGGCGCGGATGTTCCGGACCGCGTTCGATGAAACCGAGATCGCTGTCATCACCGGCGGCCCCGCGATCGGCGAAGCCTTCAGCCGGCTTGCCTTTGACCACCTCATTTTCACCGGCTCCACCGCGATCGGCCATCACGTTATGCGCGCTGCCGCTGAACATCTTGTGCCCGTGACGCTGGAGTTGGGGGGCAAGTCGCCCGTCATCCTGAGCAACACGGCAAGCATGTCGGATGCGACGACCAAGATCATGGCCGGCAAGATGATGAACGCGGGTCAGATCTGCCTTGCGCCGGATTATGTCTTTGTCCCTGAGGCGAGGCTCGAGGGTTTTGTGTCGGGCGCCCAGGCGGCCGTCAAGGCGATGTACCCGACCCTCAAGGACAATCCGGACTATACCTCCGTCATCAATCAGCGCCATTACGACCGCCTCAACGCCTATATCGAGGACGCAAGGCAGAAGGGCGCCAAGATCATCGAGATCAATCCCGCCAAGGAGAATTTCTCCCAGCAGCCGCACTACAAGATCCCGCCGACTCTCGTGCTCGATCCCAGCGACGACATGAAGATCATGCAGGATGAGATTTTCGGCCCCCTGCTGCCGGTGAAGACCTATCGCCAGATCGACGAAGTGATCGGCTACATCAACGATCACCCCCGCCCGCTCGGCCTTTACTATTTCGGCCAGGATTCAACCGAGCAGGACCGCGTGCTGTCCCGCACGACGGCCGGTGGCGTGACGATCAATGACGTGATCATGCACGTCTCGATGGAGGATCTGCCCTTCGGCGGTGTTGGCCCCTCAGGCATGGGCGCCTATCACGGCATCGACGGCTTCAGAACCTTCTCGCACGCCAAGGCCGTCTATAGCCAGGCCAAGCTCGACGTCGTTGGAAAGATGATGCGGCCCCCTTATGGCGATGCCTTCCGCAAAATGCTGGGTGGGCGCGTGAAGCGCTGATCGGCACTGTCTCAGGCGGCATGTGGGGACGCCGCATGGGCGCCGGCGAGGGAGGGCACCTCGAACGAAACCGTGGTGCCCTCGCCCAGTTCGCTCTCGATCCACACCCGGCCGCCATGCTCGCCGATAAAGGCTCGAACGAGGGCAAGCCCCAGCCCCGTGCCTGATGCATCGCGGGTGAAGTTGTTGTTGCCCTGTTCGAATGGATTGAACATATGGGGCAGTTTTTCAGGGCTGATGCCATAGCCCTTGTCCGAGACCGCAACGCGGAGCCGGCCCTCGGCGGTCGTGAATGCGCTGACCTCGATGAGAGTATCGGCGGGCGAGTATTTGACCGCATTGCTGAGCAGGTTGACGAGCACCTGCCTGAGCATCCGCTCATCCGCCTTGATCGAGGCAATGCCATTTTCGATGTGCAGCCGCACGCGGCCATTGTCGCGCGAAAGCTTGAGGCCGGCGAGATGCACCGCCGATTCGATCAGATGGAGGGGGCTGACGGTCGATAGGCTCAGCTCCATTTTTCCAGCTTCGACCTTCGCGATGTCCAGAATGTCGTTGATGATGTTGAGAAGGTGCCGTCCACTCGCGGCGATATCGCCTGCATACTCACGATAGCGCGGCACGCTGTGCGGGCCGAGCGCCTCAATCTGGAGGATTTCTGAAAAGCCAAGGATGGCATTGAGCGGCGTGCGCAGCTCGTGGCTCATATTGGCTAGAAACTGCGACTTCGCCCGGTCGGCCTCTTCCGCCTGCCGGCGCTGCGCGATCGCCTCATCGCGCGCCACACCCAAGGCGTTCGCCAGCCACTCATTGTGCAGAAGCGCCCGCAAGGCTTCCCGATTGCGCCGGAAGCTGATCCAGCCGAAGAGCAGTTGCGTGGCAAGGAATGTCGGAAGAAGCCACAATTGCGCCCGGCCGATCTCGCTTTGCGAGTTCCAGAAATTGATCCAGACAAAGACGATCACGATCGTCGTTGCGAAGGAAAAACTCGGCCAATGGGGCGCGTAGGTGACGATATAGGTCATCGCGATCGCGCTCGCGCACACTTCGAGAAACAGGTTGTTGACATCGTTGCCCGGCACCCAGAAGCAAGTGATGCAAAATCCCCAGGCAACGGCATTGAAACTGACCGCAAAAATGAACTTGACCCGCCACTGTGACAGGGCGTTTTGGTCGAATTTGCTAAGGATGTAGCGTTCGCTGACGAATCCCGCCGTGACCACCCACAGCACCATCGTGGCGAAAACGGATACGCCAACGCCGGGCGATATGACGCCGAGGCTCGGCATGCCCCCGCAGAACAGAGCAGATAGAACGATCGACCAGGCCGGGGCGCTGACATAACTGTGCCGGATGCCCGCCGCGACCTGGCGAAGCTGCTCATATTCGAGGCGGTGATGGAACGCCGACTGATCTGCGTCCTGTTTCACGTCGACACGAATCCCCAACTGACCGCTTGCCCTCGGCCCTGTGCATGACCGCGGGCAGCCTAAGGGGGACTCGTTAACACGCGCTTCCCACACCACAGGGTTGTGTTCGAAAAGGTTATGCGCACCTGGTGCGTGTTATCCTTGTCAGCGTGCCAGCGCCGTCGCGGCCGCCTGCTCGGCCGCCATATAGCGCCGAAAGGCCTGAAATACGCCAAGGCCAAGGTCTGGGTCTTGCCCTTCCGCGAGCCTCTGGATTTGAAGGCAGAACCAGCCCTGAACCCCCATCGCGTTGAGCAGCTTGATGAGATTGAAGGGCGAGTTCCCCGAAAGCCATCCAGGGCCGAGGCGCAGTGTTTTTTCAAGCGATGGCAAGACCTCCAGCCGGCCCTCCATCAGCTTTTGGGGCGCCGCCGGGTCAACGCATAGCGGCCGTGCAAGCCCAATGACATCGACTTCGCCCGATTTGAGCGCCTCTTCCATGCCGGACTTCGTGCGGAAACCGCCCGTCACCATCAGTGGGACTTGAGCCACCTTGGCAATGGAAGCGGCATACTCAAGGAAATAGGCTTCGCGCGCCCTGGTGCTCGCCCGCGTACCGGTCTCGAACACCGGCTCAAGTCCGCTCGCGCCCATCATGCGCGGTTGTTCATAGGTGCCGCCCGAGATTTCCAGGAGGTCGATCGAGAGGGCGTTGAGGGACGCGACAACCTGAAGGCAATCCTCGTGCGAGAATCCGTCCTTCTGGAAGTCTGCGGAGTTGAGTTTGACGGCGACTGGAAAATCATCGCCCACGGCCGCCCGCACGGCTTTGACGGTCTCCAGGAGCAGCCTTGCGCGATTCTCCAGGCTGCCACCCCACTCATCCGTTCGCAGATTGCTTCTGGGGCTGAGAAACTCCGACAACAGATAGCCATGTGCCGCATGCACCTGCACGCCGGTAAAGCCGGTCTCGCGCGCGATCCGGGCCGCATGTGCGAAGCGCGCGATGACGTCTGCGATCTCATCGCCGCGCATGGCGCGCGGCACGCCGAAATTGCCGCCCGGAAGCCCCAGCTTGACGGCGGAGGGTGCTGGCGGATGGGGGTTGATGGCCTTGGGCGTCTGGCGTCCCGCGTGGCTCAGTTGCATAAAGAGATGGGTGCCATTGACCGTGCCCGCCTTGGCAAAGTCCCGGAGCGCGGCAAGCGCGTCGGCGCTTTGCTCGCCCGCGATGACGACATTGCCGGGCCGCTCAAGCGCGCGCCGGTCGATCTGCACGTTGCCTGTAAGGAGAAGTCCTGCGCCCCCTTCTGCCCAGCGCCGGTAGAGCCGCTGATGACGCGCCGTCGCCCGGTTGTGAGGGTCGGCAAGCCCCTCGGTCATGGCGCCCTTGGCAATGCGGTTCTTCAAGGTCGCGCCGCATGGCAGGCGCAAGGGTTCCGACAGAAATCCGGTCATGACGTCGATCCTAAATGGGAAGGCAATGTCGCTTGTAACGATAGTCTAGGGGGGAATCGCCGGCGCAGGAAAGATCGCCATCACCATCGCGAATGGCTAAGATGGCTCAAAATCCCCGAATCGGAGAGACGGACGAATGGCTCGTGCGAACCGCGCCCCTGACCTTTTTGCGCGTGACGAGGAAGCGGGCGGCAAGACCTATACCGCCAAGGACATCGAGGTGCTGGAGGGCCTGGAGCCCGTGCGGCGCCGCCCCGGCATGTATATCGGCGGCACCGACGCCCGCGCACTGCATCACCTTGCGGCCGAAACCCTCGACAATGCGATGGATGAGGCGGTCGCGGGCCATGCCTCTTTCATCGAGTTGGAGTTGAGCGCGGAAGGGATACTCACCGTCCGCGACAATGGCCGCGGCATTCCCATCGATCCGCATCCAAAGCTCAAGCCCAAGACGGCCCTGGAAGTCATTTTCACCGTGCTTCATGCGGGCGGAAAATTCGGCGGTGACGCCTATGAGACGAGCGGTGGCCTCCACGGCGTCGGCGCCTCGGTCGTGAATGCGCTTTCTGAGTGGCTCGAGGTCGAGGTCGCGCGCGATCGCAGGCTCTATGCGATGCGCTTCGAGCGTGGCGTTCCGCAAGGCAAATTGAAGGACCTGGGCGCCATCCAGAATCGCCGCGGCACGATCGTGCGCTTCAAGCCCGACGCGCAGATATTCGGCAAGGACGCCCATTTCGAGCCCAAGCGCCTCTACAAGATGGCGCGCTCCAAGGCCTATCTGTTCCGTGGCGTCGAGATCCGTTGGTCCTGCGACCCCGCGCTCATCCATGCGGGCGATGAAACGCCGGCCGAAGCGACGCTGCACTTCCCTGGCGGTCTCTCTGACTATTTGGCCGCGGTGCTCGAAAAGGAGACGACGGTGACGGCGCGGGCCTTCGCCGGCCGCGTTGAGAACAAGGAAGGCAAGGGCGCGGTCGAATGGGCGCTGGCCTGGGCCCCGGCGCGCGACGGCTTCTCGCATTCCTACTGCAACACGATTCCAACGCCCCAGGGCGGCACGCATGACCAGGGCCTGCGCACCGCGCTGACCAAGTCCCTGCGCGCGTTCGGTGAGCTGACGGGCAACCGCAAGACGGCGCAGATCACGCCTGATGACGTGATGGACCAGGCCTGCGCCATGCTGTCGATCTTCATCCGCGAGCCGGAATTTCAAGGTCAGACCAAGGAAAAGCTGTCGAGCCCCGAGGCGCAGCGTCTGGTTGAGAACGCGGTGCGCGACCATTTCGACCATTGGCTGGCGCAGAACCCACAGGAAGGCGCCAAGCTCCTCGATTTTGTCATCCAGCGCGCCGATGAGCGCCTGCGCCGCCGCGAGGAAAAAGAGGTCAGCCGCAAGGGCGCCGTGCGCAAATTGCGCCTGCCGGGCAAGCTCGCCGATTGCGCCAATCAGACCGCCGACGGAACCGAACTGTTCCTCGTTGAGGGCGACAGCGCCGGGGGTTCGGCCAAGCAGGCGCGCGACCGCAATCTTCAGGCCGTACTGCCCCTGCGCGGCAAGATCCTCAACGTCGCAAGCGCGGCTGCCGGCAAGCTCGGCCAGAATCAGGAATTGTCCGACCTGATGCAGGCGCTCGGCTGCGGTACGGGCGCGAAATACCGTGAGGAGGATCTGCGCTACGACAAGGTCGTCATCATGACGGATGCCGATGTCGATGGCGCGCACATCGCCTCGCTTCTGATGACGTTTTTCTATCGCGAGATGCCTGGACTGATCGCGGGCGGGCACCTTTACCTTGCGCTGCCGCCGCTTTATCGCCTGAGCCATGGCGGCAAGGTCGTCTATGCGCGTGATGATGCGCACAAGGAGGAGCTTCTGAAAAAGGAGTTCAAGCCGAACGCCAAGGTCGAGATCAACCGCTTCAAGGGCCTGGGCGAAATGCTGCCCGCGCAGTTGAAGGAGACGACCATGAAGCCGGGCGTGCGCACGCTTCTGCGGGTCGTCATCCCGGAGGACGACAGGGAAGACACCGACAGCCTCGTTGAGCGCCTGATGGGCAAGAAGGCCGAGTTGCGCTTTCAGTTCATTCAGGAAAACGCGCAATTCGTGAAGGACCTCGATATCTAATCCCCGGCGCTGCCTCGGGCCTTCGCCCAATCATTCGCCCAGGCATCGAGTGCCATGAAATGCTGGCCCAAGGCCTCGCCTTCCCGGGTGAGGCCGTAGCCTTCCTCATGAAGCGCGACGAGCCCGAGATCGCGCAAGTGCCGCAACCGGACATTGAGAACGGTCGGTGAGATTTCGCCGCATGCCGTGCGCAAAGACCGGAAGCTGAGGCGTTTCGCGCGCAACTCCCACAACACGCGCAGCGCCCATCGCTGACCCAGCGCGTCGAGCAGCACCATGATCGGCCTTCCGCTGCGCGACCCTCGCACGGACTTTTTTTTCTGCGCGGTCATCTCATGTCTCTTGCGCTACAAAATATGTAGCAATAGCGTCTGCTACAAATGATGTAGCAAGGAGACGGTGTCATGCACAACCTGATTGCGCCCCTCAATCCCCCTTACGCCGAAGACATTCAGGCGATCCTCGCCAACTATCCCCAGCGCGGCGGCTACCTCCTGACGCTGTTTCGCACCTTCGCCAACAGCAAGCGATTTCTGCTGAAGGGTGTGCCGAACCTGCTCGACAACGAAAGTCCGCTCACCTTGCGTCAGCGCGAGATCGTGATCCTGCGGGTGACTGCGAATCTCGACTGCGAATATGAATGGGGCGTTCACGTTGCGGCCTTCGCGCGCGCGGCGGGGTTCACCGAGAACCAGTTGGAGGCGACGCGGACGCAAATGCCATCGGCGCCATGCTGGAGCGAGAGCGAAGCCTTGCTGCTCAGGCTCGTGGATGAGCTCAGCGAGACGGCGACGTTGACGGGCGCGACGCGCGAGGCTTTCGCAAGGAACTTCACCCGCGAACAGCAATTGGAGGTCCTGGCGCTGTGCGGGGCCTATCACACGGTGAGCTTCGTTGCGAACGCCGCCCGCCTTGAGGGTGAGCCCTTTGGCGCCAAATTCCCAGCGCGGATGTGACCGCAGCGACATACAAGCCCGATCGCGCGCAAAGGCACGAATTAGACACCAACCCCGATTAGGCTCCCGCGCACCATCAACGGAGTCTGAGAGATGTCTCGCTTCACCCCGGTATTGTTACTGATTGGTACAACCCTGGCCGCGCTGCCAGCCGCCGCCACCGAACCAGAGGCGCCGCTTCCCTTTACCGCGGAGCAAAAGGAGGCTGCCTATCTTGCGATCGGCCTCACCAAGGCGGGCCAGGAATGGCTCGATGTCTGCGGCATGTCCGTGATGACGGAAGAGCATGCGCTCGACCTTGGCGGCGATGTGGGCGAGGTGCTGGAAGTGATTGTGGGCAGCTCCTGCTATGGCGGCACGGGGGCGGAGACGGCGTTGATCGACTTTGTGGAGGCCAAGCCGCACGTGATCTTCCAGAACGTCGCGCTTGGCGTCACGGTGCAGGAAACGATGACGAACGGCGTCAAGGACATTGAACTTGGGGTGCCGGGCTTTGAATATCCGGTCTGGGCCTGGAACGGGAAGGCCTACGCCTTTGCCCGCACCCGCAAGGAATAGCCTCGCGCGCGCTGCCTCGCCCTCTTGGGGATTGGGGCCTTGCGCCAGGGGGTGGGCCGCTGGTACCACGCGTTCCCTTTTGCGCGGCGGTTGATTAACCTCGCCGGCGGGAGAGGGCGGTTAGCTCAGTTGGTAGAGCGCCTCGTTTACACCGAGGATGTCGGCGGTTCGAGTCCGTCACCGCCCACCACTTGCCACGCACCCCCGCCCATGCTCCCAATGCCACTTCCGAACGGGGAGGGGACCCATGTTTCGCATGAGTATCGCCATGGCCGCCGCGCTGACGCTGGCCGCGGCGGGGGCAGAGGCCAAGATCACGGCACAATCGCAGAGCGGCTTTTCAGTCGCCTATGAGGGTACGGTGCCGCTCAGCCCCGCCGAGGCCTATGTGCAGTTCCTCGACATCGGCGCCTGGTGGAGCGATGACCACACATTCTCGGGCAAGGCTGAGAACTTCACGCTCGAACCCGTTCCCGGCGGCTGCTGGTGCGAGACGCTGCCCCATGGCGGCTTTGTGCGCCATATGGATGTCATCCACGCCGAGCCGGGCAGCCTGATTGTGCTCGAAGGCGGCTTGGGGCCGCTTCATTTCATGGGCGTAACGGGCACGATGATGGCCACCTTCACACCCGAAGGCGCTGGCACCAAAATCACGCTGACCTATAGCGCGGGCGGCTTTGACCCAGACGGCTTCGCCAAATGGCCCGCCGCCGTCGATGGCGTCATCGGCGCGCAGTTCAAGCGCTATTTGGCGCGCACAAAGGGCTAACTGGCCGCTTCCCAGGCCCTCTTGAGGAGTGCCTTTGTCGCGGAATCAAAGGCGCTGGTGCCGGTCAAGGTCATGCCAAGGCTGAGCCCGCCGACTAGCGCACGAAGCCGCCTGAGCCGTCCGCCCCCCGCCGCTTCGTTGAGCGCCAGGGCAAGCGTCACGCCTTCGGGCGTGGGACGGATCGCGGCAAACGTCGCACCCCTCGAAAAGAGCACATGGCCCTCACCCGGCTCGGTTCGGGTCTGCGGCAGGCTGGCCGTGTAGGCAAGGATGAGATCAAAGAGCGGCCGCTGGGCAAGGGCACCCTTGCCGAACAGGGCATCGATGTGTCGGCCAGGATCGCTGTCGCCGAGGATGCGGGGATCGAACCGGGACATGGCAGAGGCCTCCATCCGTGAAAAATCAGCCCTGAACACACTATAGCCTTGCTTGACACCCCTGGGGCAAAGTCTTACACGAACCGCTCGCCCGAGCGGGGGCGTAGCTCAGTTGGTTAGAGTGTCGGCCTGTCACGCCGAAGGTCGCGGGTTCGAGCCCCGTCGCTCCCGCCATTTCCACCCAATTTTTGAGGATTGAATGCCCTTTTCACAAAGGGGTGGATATTTGACGCGTCCCCCATGGGCTTTTCCGCGAATCGCGCGCTATATCGCAATTGTGTCAGGGCCTTCGCTGACTATACTGCGCCGCGGCAAACGGGGCGTGCAGCCGCGCAAGGACCCCGGCACCAAAAGAACCGGCTCAATAAAGACGAGGGCCAACCCAAGGCCTGTGCATTTCCTCATGACCTTAAGGATCGAGGGGCATGGAAAATCTTCTGATCGAGTACCTGCCCATTCTGCTGTTCATCGGATTGGCGCTCGGGCTCTCCATCGTGCTGACCATCGTGCCCTTTGTGATCGCGCCGCAAAAGCCCGATCCGGAGAAGCTCTCGGCCTATGAATGCGGGTTCAACGCATTCGACGATGCGCGCATGAAGTTTGACGTGCGCTTCTATCTGGTCGCCATCCTCTTCATCATTTTCGACCTTGAGGTCGCATTCCTCTTTCCTTGGGCGATTACCTTGAAGGAAACGGGCGTGGCCGGTTTCTTCTCCATGCTGGCCTTCCTCGCCGTCCTTACGGTCGGCTTCATCTATGAGTGGAAGAAGGGAGCGCTCGAATGGGAGTGATCGTACCGGCGGGCGCGGGCGCGCGATCGGGCGTTGAGGGCGGCCACAAGCCCGGCCCTGATGATCTGATGTTCGATGCGCTGCAGGGTGAACTGGCCAACAAGGGATTTCTGGTTGCCGCTCTCGACGACGTCATAAATTGGGCCAGAACCGGCTCTTTGCACTGGATGACCTTTGGCCTTGCCTGCTGCGCGGTTGAGATGATGCAGGCCTCCATGCCGCGCTATGACCTGGAGCGCTTTGGATTCGCCCCGCGTGGCAGCCCGCGTCAGTCCGATGTGATGATCGTTGCAGGCACGTTGACGAACAAGATGGCACCGGCCCTGCGCAAGGTCTATGACCAGATGCCCGAGCCGCGTTATGTGATTTCGATGGGCTCCTGCGCCAATGGCGGCGGCTATTATCACTATTCCTATTCGGTCGTGCGGGGCTGCGACCGCATCGTTCCGGTTGACATCTATGTGCCCGGCTGCCCGCCGACGGCGGAGGGTCTCGTTTACGGCGTGATGCAGCTTCAAAAGAAAATCCGCCGGACCGGCAACATCGAGCGTTGAGGCGACATGACCATGACCGATGAGGCCTTGCGCGAACTCGCCGATCACGTGACGGGGCTCCTGCCCAAAGAGGTCAACGCCGTGCATGTGGCGGTGGGAGACCTGACGCTGGAGGTGGCGCCTGCCGACATCCTGAAGGTCTTGCGCACCTTGCGCGATGAGCCGCTCTGCCAGTTCACGACGCTGATTGACATTTGCGGCGCGGACTATCCAGAGCGCGCGCGTCGCTTTGACGCTGTCTATCACCTGCTATCGATGCGCCAGAACCAGCGTATCCGGATAAAGGTTCAAACCGATGAGGAAACGCCCGTTCCCTCTTGCTGCGATCTCTTTCCTGCGGCGAACTGGTTCGAGCGTGAAGCCTTCGACCTTTACGGCATCGTGTTTTCAGGTCATCCCGACCTGCGCCGCATCCTCACCGATTACGGTTTCTCCGGCTATCCACTGCGCAAGGACTTCCCGCTTACGGGCTTTGTGGAGGTGCGCTATGACGACGAGCAGAAGCGCGTCGTCTATGAACCCGTGAAACTGATGCAAGAATTCCGCAGCTTTGACTTCATGTCTCCCTGGGAGGGCGCGAAATACGTGCTTCCCGGCGATGAAAAGGCCGGCAAGGCCAAGGAGGGCAAATGACGAGCGGTAAGACACTGAGCGGTCGATGCCTGTGCGGAGCTGTAACCTTCACCGCTGAGCCGCGGGCGCTTCACATGGACAGCTGCCATTGTTCCATGTGCCGGCGCTGGTCGGCTGGACCACTTTTCGCAGTCGATGTCGGCACATCGCTGAAGATCGCCGACGGCGCCAAGCTTGGCGTCTATGGCTCTTCCGATTGGGCGGAGCGCTGCTTTTGTTCCGTTTGCGGCTCAACGCTCTTTTGGCGTATGCGCGATGGCAGCTTTACAGGCGTCTCGGCCCAGGCCTTCGATGATCCGGGAATCTTCGAATTCACGACTGAGATTTTTGTCGATGAGAAGCCCGCGAACTACGCCTTCGCGGGCGAACGCAAGCGCATGACCGGCGCGGAAGTCTTGGCCGCATTCAGCAAGCAATCGGAGTAGCGCGCCGCGATGTCGCAAGAAAAGTCCCGCAGCTTCAACATCAATTTCGGCCCGCAGCATCCTGCCGCGCATGGCGTTTTGCGCTTGGTTCTGGAACTCGACGGTGAGGTGGTCGAGCGTGTCGACCCCCATATCGGCCTGCTTCATCGCGGCACCGAAAAGCTGATCGAGGCCAAGACCTATCTCCAGGCCGTGCCCTATTTCGATCGCCTGGACTATGTCGCCCCCATGAACCAGGAGCACGCCTTCGCGCTCGCCGTTGAGCGCCTCCTGGGCCTGAACGTGCCGCCCCGGGGTCAGTACATCCGCGTCCTCTATAGCGAAATCGGCCGCATTCTCTCGCATATGCTGAACGTGACGACGCAAGCCTTGGATGTCGGCGCGCTGACCCCACCCGTTTGGGGCTTTGAAGAGCGCGAAAAGCTGATGATCTTCTATGAGCGCGCAAGCGGCAGCCGCATGCACGCGGCCTATGTGCGCCCGGGCGGCGTGCATCAGGACCTGCCGCAGGACCTGCTCGATGATATTTATGCCTTTACCGAGACCTTCCCAAAGGCCCTCGATGATATTGACGCCCTGCTGACCGGCAATCGCATCTTCAAGCAGCGCAACGTCGATATCGGTGTCGTCTCGGCCGAGGATGCACAGGCCTGGGGCTTCTCCGGCGTCATGGTGCGCGGCTCTGGCATGGCCTGGGACCTGCGCCGGGCCCAGCCTTACGAATGCTATAACGAGCTCGAATTCGACATCCCGGTCGGCAAGAACGGCGACAATTACGACCGCTATCTCATCCGCATGGAAGAGATGCGCCAGGCCAACAAGATCATGCGCCAGTGCATCGAGAAGATGCCGGGCGGCCCCGTTTCCGTGACCGACAACAAGATCGTCCCGCCAAAGCGCGGCGACATGAAGCGTTCGATGGAAGCGCTCATCCACCACTTCAAGCTTTATACCGAAGGCTATCACGTGCCTTCTGGCGAGGTTTATGCGGCGGTCGAAGCGCCCAAGGGAGAGTTTGGCGTCTATCTCGTCGCCGACGGCACCAACAGGCCCTATCGCTGCAAGATCCGCGCGCCCGGATTTGCGCACTTGCAGGCGATGGACTTCCTCTGCCGGGGCCACATGCTGGCTGACGTCTCGGCGATTCTGGGTTCGCTCGACATCGTGTTCGGAGAGGTGGACCGGTAATGGCGCTAACCGCCGGACAGATCGCCCAAGGCCAGCTCGACGCCTACAACGTGCAGAATCTCGACCGATTCTGTGCCTACTACGCCGACGATGTCGTCATCGCCGACTATCGCGGCACGGAGAACTGCCAAGGGCTTGCGGCTCTGCGTGACCGTTATGCCAAGGTATTCGCCGAATTCCCCGGCAATCAGGTCGTACTCCTCGGCCGCATCATCCTTGGCAACACCGTCATCGACCATGAGGAGGTCCGCCGCGCGCCCGATGCGGTCCCCTTTTATGTCGCGGCCATCTACACCATTGCGGGCGGCAAGATTGCCCGCTGCGAATTCGTGAAGGCTTGAGAGCATGAGCACCCGCCGTCTTGCCCCCGATCAGCCCGCGACCTTCGCCTTCACGGCCGAGAACCTCGCCTGGGCCAAGGACCGGATCGCGAAATATCCAGATGGGCGCCAGGCCTCCGCCATAGTGCCGTTGCTCTGGCGCGCGCAAGAGCAGCAGGGCGGATATGTGACCGAGCCTATGCTGCGCTATCTGGGCGACATGCTCGGCCTTTCCTATATCCGCGTCTACGAGATCGCGACCTTCTATACGATGTTTAACTTGGCGCCTGTGGGCCGGCACCTGATCCAGGTCTGCACGACGACACCCTGCATGCTGCGCGGCTCGGACGAGATCCTCGATGCCTGCAAGAAGCATATCGGCCCCAAGCCACAGACCGTTTACGGCGAGGGACTGTGGAGCTGGATGGAGGTTGAGTGTCTCGGCGCCTGCGTGAACGCGCCTGTCGTGCAGATTGGCAAGGATTTCTATGAAGATCTTGACGGCCCCGCGACCGAGCGCCTGCTCGATGATCTAAAGGCGGGCCGCGCGCCTAAGCCCGGCCCGGCGAATGGCCGCTTCTCATCAGAACCGCTGGGCGGCGCGACGACCCTCAAAGAGGTGAAGGCCTGATAATGCCGGACCATGTGAACACGAAAAACGCATTGGGTGCGACAGATGCTCGCCGATAAGGACCGCATCTTTCAGAATCTGTACGGCTTCCAAGATTGGCGCCTCGCCGGCGCGCGCAAGCGCGGCATCTGGGACGGCACCAAGGCGATCCTTGAAAAAGGCCCCGACGCGATCGTCGAGGAGATGAAGAAATCGGGATTGCGCGGACGCGGCGGCGCGGGCTTCCCGACCGGCCTTAAGTGGTCCTTCATGCCCAAGCAGTCCGACGGTCGCCCGTCATATCTCGTCGTCAATGCGGACGAGTCCGAACCCGGCACCTGCAAGGATCGCGAGATCCTGCGCCACGACCCTCACACCCTGATCGAGGGCTGCCTCGTTGCGGGCTTCGCCATGCGCGCCGTCGCCGCCTTCATCTATATCCGCGGCGAGTTCATCCGTGAGCGTGAGCACATGGAAGAGGCCGTCGCAGAGGCCTATGCGGCGGGTCTCATCGGCAAGAACAACGTGCATGGCTATGATTTCGACGTGATCGTGCATCACGGCGCTGGCGCCTATATCTGCGGTGAGGAAACGGCGCTCATCGAAAGCCTTGAGGGCAAGAAGGGCATGCCGCGCCTGAAGCCGCCCTTTCCGGCCAATGTCGGCCTCTATGGCTGCCCCACCACGGTCAACAACGTGGAATCGATTGCGGTGGCGCCGACCATCCTGCGCCGGGGAGCGGCGTGGTTTGCCGCGCTCGGCCGCCCGAACAACACCGGCACCAAGCTCTTCTGCATCTCAGGGCACGTGAATAAGCCTTGCAATGTCGAGGAGGAAATGGGCATCCCGCTACGTGAGCTGATCGATCGCCACGCGGGCGGCGTCCGCGGCGGCTGGGACAATCTCCTGGCCGTGATCCCCGGTGGCTCCTCGGTGCCGCTCTTACCCAAATCGATCTGTGACACCGTGCTGATGGATTTCGATTCCTTGCGCGACGTGCAGTCGGGCCTCGGCACGGCGGCGGTCATCGTCATGGACAAGTCGACCGACATCGTGCGGGCGATCGCGCGGCTGTCCTATTTCTACAAGCATGAAAGCTGCGGCCAGTGCACGCCGTGCCGTGAGGGCACCGGCTGGATGTGGCGCGTGATGACAAGACTGGTGAAGGGCGAGGCGGAGGTAGAAGAAATCGATCTCCTGCTCGAAGTGACAAAGCAGGTTGAAGGCCACACGATCTGTGCGCTCGGCGATGCGGCGGCCTGGCCGATTCAGGGTCTCATCCGCCACTTCCGTCCGGAGCTTGAGCGCCGCATCGCTCAGAAGCGCGGCGCCAAGCCGGCCATCGCGGCGGAGTAGGGTGCAATGAACCTTCACCACACCCGCGAAACGATTGATGCGAACGATGCAGATCTCTCGGCCTCTCGGTTCGTTAACGTGAACCTTGCGGGTGCAAGTTTTACGGATGTGAAGCTGACCGGCGCGCGCATCGAGAATGCGTGCCTCGGCAACCTGCGCATCACGGACGCGAATCTCTCCGGGGCCGCCATTTCGCACTGCAATCTGGACGGCATGACCATCGATGGCGTCGCCGTCGCCGACCTCTTCGCGGCCTACCGCGCGCAACGAACGACATAGCTCCCCATGACCAAGATCATCATCGACGGCAAGGAATACGACCTCGACCCCAACCTGACCTTGCTTCAGGCTTGCGAGGCGGCGGGGAAGGAGATCCCGCGCTTCTGCTTCCATGAGCGTCTGTCGATCGCGGGCAATTGCCGCATGTGCCTTGTTGAGGTGCGCATGGGTGGCCGCCCCGGCCCCAAGCCCGTCGCCTCCTGCGCGCAGCAATTGCGCGACCTGCCGCCTGTCAAGGAAGGCCAGCCGCTGCATGAGATCGTGACGGGATCGCCCACGGTCAAGAAGGCGCGCGAAGGCGTGATGGAATTCCTGCTCATCAATCACCCGCTCGATTGCCCGATCTGCGACCAGGGTGGCGAGTGCGATTTGCAGGACCAGGCCATGGCCTATGGCCACGATAAGCTCGAGCGCTTCAAGGAGAACAAGCGCGCGGTCACCGAAAAGAACATGGGCCCGCTCGTCAAGACGATCATGACGCGCTGCATTCATTGCACGCGCTGTGTGCGCTTCGCGGCCGAGGTCGCTGGAGTCGATGAGATCGGCGCCATCGGCCGGGGCGAGGACATGGAGATCACGACCTATCTTGAAAAGGCCGTGACGAGCGAGCTCTCGGGCAACATCATCGATCTTTGTCCTGTGGGCGCGCTGACCTCCAAGCCTTACGCGTTCAACGCGCGGCCATGGGAATTGAAGAAGATCGAGAGCATCGATGTCATGGATGCGCTTGGCGCCAACATTCGCATCGACGCGCGCGGGCGGGAGGTGATGCGCATCCTGCCGCGCAACAATGACGATGTGAACGAGGAGTGGATCTCCGATAAGACGCGCTTCGTCTGGGATGGACTGAAACGCCAGCGTCTCGACCGACCCTATGTCCGCAAGGACGGAAAGTTGACGGAAGCCGATTGGCCGGAGGCCTTCGCCGCCATCGCCGCGCGCTTCGCCACAACGAAGCCCGAGCGCATGGCCGCCATCGTGGGCGACCTTGCCGACGCGGAGAGCATCAAGGCGCTGAAAGACCTGATGACCGCGCTCGGCGTTGTCAATCTCGACTGCCGCCAGGACGGCGCCAAGATCGGCCTTGCGCCGGATGGGACGCGTGGCCCCCGCGCGGGCTATCTGTTCAATTCAGGCATCGCCAGTGTCGAGGCCGCTGACGCGCTGCTGCTCATCGGCACCAATCCGAGGATGGAGGCCCCGGTCCTCAATGCCCGCATCCGCAAGGCATGGCTGCGCGGCAATCTCAACATCGCCCGCCTCGGTCCCCCTGCGGATCTCAACTACCCGGTCTGTGAGTTGGGTAACAACCCGGCCGACCTGATCGCGATCGCGGATGGCCGCCACGCCGCCTTCGAAACGCTGAAGAGCGCGAAGCATCCGATGCTGATCATCGGCATGGGTGCGCTCGCACGGCCCGATGGCGCTGCCGTCCTCGCCGCCTGTGCGAAGATCGCCAGCGCGACGGGCATGATCGGACCGGAGGGCGAGGCGGGTTGGAACGGCTTCAACCTGCTGCACACCGCAGCCGCGCGTGTCGCCGCGCTCGATCTGGGTTTCCTGCCAGGGCAGGGCGGCCGTGACACCGCCGGCATCGTGGCGGGCGCCGGCAAGGGCGAGATCGACACGCTCTTCCTGCTCGGCGCCGATGAGATCGACACCCGGGCGCTTGGCAAGGCCTTCGTGATCTATCTGGGCAGCCATGGCGATAAGGGCGCGCACCGCGCCGACATCATCCTGCCGGGGGCGGCCTATACCGAAAAGCCTGGAACCTATGTGAATATTGAAGGCCGTGTGCAGCGGGCGAACCGCGCGTCCTTTCCCCCGGGCGAGGCAAAGGAGGATTGGACGATCCTGCGCGCACTGTCCGAGGTTCTGGGAAGGAAGCTTCCCTATGACAGCCTCGCGCAGTTGCGAGAGGCGATGGCGTCCGACGCGCCCCACGTCGCTCAATTGGACAAGGCGCCCGGCTTTCCGCCGGCCGATCCCGCGATATGGCGCGCCATCGGTACCGCGGGACCCATCGACAATGCCCATCCCTTTGTCTATCCCATCAGCGATTTCTATCTGACGAACCCGATCGCCCGTGCCAGCGCGACATTGGCTGAATGCAGCCGGTCGAGCGCGGGGCGCCCGCTCGCATCCGCCGCGGAGTGAACCCGACATGGTCTTGATTGATTTCTGGAACTGGGCGCTCACCGCATTGTTCGGGGAGGTTCCCTATGAGCTTTCCTGGGTGCTGGGCGTTCTGACGGGCATCCTCCTCCTCGTCCTCACCCTGCTTGTGAATCTGGCCTTCATCCTGCTGGCGGATCGCAAGATCTGGGCCTCGGTGCAATTGCGCAAGGGACCGAATGTCGTCGGTGCCTTCGGTTTGCTCCAGTCCTTCGCCGACTTTCTGAAGTATATCGTGAAGGAGCCGGTTGTTCCGGCTAGCGCGAACAAGTTCATCTTCCTGCTGGCGCCTATCGTCACACTGACCCTCGCGCTATCGGCCTGGGCGGTCATTCCCGTGTCCGAGGGCTGGGTCGTCTCCAACATCAATGTCGGTATTCTCTATCTTTTCGCCATCTCTTCGCTCGGCGTCTACGGCATCATCATGGGCGGATGGGCATCGAACTCGAAATATCCCTTTCTTGGCGCCATGCGCACGGCGGCGCAGATGGTGTCCTACGAGGTCTCGATCGGGTTCGTGCTGATCACGGTGCTGCTCTGGGCGGGATCGCTGAATCTGTCGGAGATCGTGCGTCAGCAGGGCGAGCACGGCTGGAACCTCTTCACGCTGCTCTTTCCGATGGCGGTCATATTCCTGATTTCCGCCCACGCTGAAACGAACCGCCCCCCCTTCGACCTGCCTGAGGCCGAATCGGAGCTCGTCGCCGGCTATATGGTCGAATATTCCTCGACGCCGTTCCTGCTCTACATGATCGGGTAATATGTAAGCATCGTTCTCATGTGCGCGATGTTCACGACCCTGTTCCTGGGCGGTTGGCTGCCGCCGCTCGACATCTTTCCCTTGAATGCCGTGCCAGGCGCGATTTGGTTCATGATCAAGGTCTGGCTGATCTTCTGCATCTTCGCACTCACCAAGGCCATCGTGCCGCGCTATCGCTATGACCAGCTCATGCGGCTGGGTTGGAAGGTCTTTCTGCCGACAACGCTCGTTTGGGTCGTGGTGACGGCGGGCTATCTCGTTCTCACTGGCGCCTATCCAACCTGAAGGAGAAAGTCCATGTCCTGGCTGGAGCGGAACCTGCGCGCAGTGATGCTGATGGACATCGTCTCCGGCATGTTCCTCGCGCTCAGATACATGGCGCGGCCCAAGCCGACCGTGAACTATCCCTTTGAGAAGGGGCCGCTATCGCCCCGTTTCCGGGGAGAGCATGCACTGCGTCGCTATCCCAACGGTGAGGAGCGGTGCATCGCCTGCAAGCTCTGCGAGGCGATCTGCCCGGCCCAGGCGATCACCATCGAGGCCGAGCCGCGCGATGACGGCTCGCGCCGCACGACCCGCTATGACATCGATATGGTCAAATGCATCTATTGCGGCTTTTGCCAGGAGGCTTGCCCGGTCGATGCGATCGTGGAGGGACCGAATTTCGAGTTTTCAACCGAGACCCGCGCCGAGCTTCTCTACAACAAGGAGAAATTGCTCGCCAACGGCGACCGGTGGGAGCGCGAAATCGCGAAAAATCTGGAGTTGGACGCACCTTACCGCTAGAACGGCGCCGGTTTCCTCACCAGGGCGGATTTCCCGCCGAATCGGCGTATCAGCTAAAGGACGGGCCCCATGAGGGGCGGCGGGGTCTGTCCCACGCGAAATCCGGGCGCACCTCCTGCGCCGGGCTTACCCGTGAATGGACGACTTGCGCCTCGCAAGATGGCCCGCCGGGCCAAGGGCCGCTTCCGGTCTTAAAGGCGGGAAAAGAGAAAAGGACTGCCGCGTGCTTCAAGCGCTCGCCTTCTATCTGTTCAGCGGTGTGCTGGTGATCTCGGCCATCATGGTGATTGCCGCACGCAATCCCGTCCACTCGGTGCTGTTCCTCATTCTCGCTTTCTTCAACGCGGCCGGCCTCTTCGTGCTGATGGGGGCAGAGTTCCTGGCGATGATCCTCGTCGTTGTCTATGTGGGTGCTGTCGCCGTCCTCTTCCTTTTCGTCGTGATGATGCTCGACATCGACTTCACTGAGCTTCGCGAGGGCTTTCTGGAATACCTGCCCTTTGGCGCCGTCATCGCGGGCGTGCTGCTTGCCGAGTTGATTGTCGTGCTCCTGGCCTGGAACTTCGCCGCGGGAACCACGGTCACGGCAAGGCCCGAACTTCCCCCGGGCGGCATCTCCAATACCGAGGCTCTCGGACGCGTTCTCTATACGGACTATTTCTTTGTGTTTCAGCTTTCGGGCCTCGTCCTGTTGCTGGCGATGATCGGTGCCATTGTGCTCACGCTTCGTCATCGCGAGGGCGTGCGCCGGCAATCGGTTGCGCGCCAGGTTGGCCGGACGCGTGAGGAGGCGGTCGAGCTGAAGAAAGTCAAACCGGGGCAGGGGATCTGAACGCGATGGCACCCTTTGACATTGGCCTTGGCCACTATCTGACGACAGCCGCGATACTCTTCACGATTGGCATTCTTGGCATCTTCATCAATCGCAAGAACGTCATCGTCATCCTGATGTCGATTGAGCTCATTCTGCTCGCCGTCAATATCAACCTTGTCGCCTTCTCCATGCATCTGGGTCAGGTGGCAGGACAGGTCTTTGCCCTCATGGTGCTGACCGTTGCGGCGGCCGAAGCGGCCATCGGGCTTGCCATTCTCGTCGTCTACTTCCGCAACCGCGGCACGATCGCGGTTGAGGACATCAACATGATGCGGGGTTAGGGCCCATGCTTTCGGCCATTGTCTTCCTTCCCCTCGCTGGCGCGATCATCGCTGGCTTTTTCGGCCGGCAATTGGGCGAGCGGGGGGCGGAATACCTCACCACTTCCTTCATGATGCTGGCGCTGGGGCTCTCGCTCGCCGCCTTCTCGCGCTTCGCCCTCGGCCATGGGGAGCCTGTGACGCTCACGATCTTCACTTGGATCGATAGCGGCGCCCTGGAGGTTGCCTGGAAGCTGCGATTTGATGCGCTGACGGGCGTCATGCTGGTCGTTGTCAACACGGTCTCGGCGCTCGTGCACCTGTACTCGATCGGCTACATGGCCGAGGATCCGCACCGCCCGCGCTTCTTTGCCTATCTGTCGCTCTTCACCTTCGCCATGCTGATGCTGGTGACGGCCGACAATTTCCTGCAGATGTTCTTCGGCTGGGAGGGCGTCGGCCTCGCCTCCTATCTCTTGATCGGCTTTTGGTATCACAAGCCCGAGGCGAACGCGGCCGCCATCAAGGCCTTCATCGTCAACCGGGTTGGCGATTTCGGTTTCGTACTTGGCATCATGGGCGTGTTTTTTGCCTTTGGCTCGCTTGACTTCAGCACCGTCTTTGCTGCGGTCCCCGAACAGGCCGGGCAGACCTTCGAGTTCCTGGGGATGAGGCTTGATGTCCTCGACACGATCTGTCTCCTCCTCTTCATGGGCGCGATGGGCAAGTCCGCGCAGGTTCCCCTTCACACCTGGCTTCCCGACGCGATGGAGGGTCCAACGCCCGTCTCGGCCCTCATCCATGCCGCGACCATGGTGACGGCGGGCGTCTTCCTCGTTTGCCGTTGCTCGCCCATGTTCGAGTTCGCGCCGGTTGCGTTGGCCGTCGTCACGATCGTGGGCGCGACGACCGCTTTTTTTGCCGCCACAGTCGGCATGTTCCAGAACGACATCAAGCGCGTCATCGCCTACTCGACCTGTTCCCAGCTCGGCTACATGTTCTTTGCCTGCGGCGTCTCGGCCTATGAGGCGGCGATGTTCCATCTCTTCACCTATGCCTTCTTCAAGGCGCTTCTGTTCCTGGGCGCAGGCTCGGTCATCCACGCGATGCATCATGAGCAGGACATGCGGCACATGGGCGGCCTCTTCCGTCTCATCCCCATGACCTGGATGATGATGCTGGTGGGCACCTTCGCCTTGACGGGCGTTGGCATTCCGCTCGGCGTCCTCTCGCACGAACTGCCGAATATCGGCTTTGCCGGTTTCTATTCGAAGGATGCGATCATCGAGAGCGTCTATGCCGCCGCGACCGACCCCGGCATCTATGCCTTCATCGCAGGCATCGCGGCCGCCTTGATGACTTCATTCTATTCCTGGCGCCTCATCTTCATGACCTTCCACGGGCCGCATCACGAGGATGAGGAAACGCTCACTCATGTCCATGAGAGCCCGCCGGTGATGATGATCCCGCTCGCGGTCCTCGCGTTCGGCGCGGCCTTTGCCGGAATGTACTTCGCCGATGATTTCATCGGCCATCACCGCGGGGAATTCTGGAAGGGCGCGATCTTTGTGCTTGAAGAGCACAAGGCGCTGGACCTGAGCCACGAGGTCCCGACCTGGGTCAAGCTGGCGCCGCTCGCCGTCATGCTGACGGGGCTTGCCATTGCCTGGCACTTCTATCTGAACAATCCGGGACTGCCTGCCCGCATGGCAGAGCGCAAGGGCCTCCTTTACACCTTCATCTACCGCAAATGGTACTTCGATGAGCTCTACGACCTCATCTTTGTACGTCCGGCCTATGCGCTCGCGCGGCTGTTCTGGCGCGACGGCGATGGCTGGCTCATCGATGGATTTGGTCCAGACGGCGTGGCGGCGCGCGTGATGGACACGACCCGCCGGGTGGTTCAGCTCCAGTCGGGTTACATCTATCACTACGCCTTCGCGATGTTGATCGGCATCGCCGCGCTCGTCACCTATTTCATGGCGATGGGAGCGCAATAATGGAAACCGTGCCTTTGCTCTCGCTCATCACCTTCCTGCCGCTGATCGGCGCGCTTCTGATCGTGGCAATTCGCGCGGACGGACCTGAGGGAGAGCGCAACGTCAAGCAGGTCGCGCTCTACACGACGATCGTCACGCTTGGCCTGTCGCTCTCGCTCTGGTGGACTTTTGATCCGGCCAATCCCGGCTTTCAGTTTGAGGAAAGCGCCGAATGGCTGGGTGGCAACATCAAATACCGCATGGGCGTCGATGGCATTTCTATGCTCTTCGTCGTCCTGACCGCTTTCTTGATGCCGGCCTGCATTCTGGCCAGCTGGAACACGATCACCCTCCGCATCAAGGACTACATGATCGCGTTTCTCGTGCTCGAAACGCTGATGATCGGCGTTTTCTGCGCGCTCGACCTCGTCCTTTTCTATCTCTTCTTTGAGGGCGGCCTCATTCCGATGTTCATCATCATCGGCGTCTGGGGTGGCAAGCGGCGCGTGTACGCGACCTACAAATTCTTCCTCTACACGCTTCTCGGCTCCGTCCTGATGCTGCTCGCCATCCTTTACATGTATGGCGTCACGGGCACGACCGACATCAAGGCGTTGCTCCACTACGAGTTCGCCGCCGAGGCGCAGCGATGGCTTTGGTTCGCCTTCTTCGCCTCCTTTGCCGTCAAGATGCCGATGTGGCCGGTCCACACCTGGCTTCCCGACGCGCATGTGGAGGCACCGACCGCCGGCTCGGTCATCCTTGCGGGCATTCTTCTGAAGATGGGCGGCTATGGCTTCATCCGCTTTTCGCTGCCGATGTTCCCCTTGGCCTCGGTCGAGTTTGCGCCGTTTGTCTATGCGCTCTCGATCATCGCGATCATCTACACATCGCTCGTTGCGCTTGCCCAGGAAGACATCAAGAAGCTCATTGCCTATTCCTCGGTTGCGCATATGGGCTTTGTCACGATGGGCATCTTCACCATCACGCGTCAGGGTATTGACGTCGCGCTGATGCAGATGCTGAGCCACGGCATCGTCTCGGGTGCCTTGTTCCTGTGCGTCGGCGTCATCTATGACCGCATGCACACGCGCGAGATCGCGGCTTATGGCGGCCTCGTCAACCGCATGCCTGTCTACGCCTTCATGTTCATGGTCTTCACCATGGCGAATGTGGGCCTGCCGGGAACGAGCGGCTTCGTCGGTGAATTCCTGACACTGGTCGGCGCCTACCAGGTGAACACCTGGGTCGCGCTTTTCGCGACGACGGGCGTGATCTTGTCTGCCGCTTATGCGCTGACGCTCTATCGCCGCGTCGTGTTCGGCGCGCTTGAAAAGCCTGCCCTGCAGACCATTGCCGATCTGGACTGGCGCGAATGGATAATATTGGCGCCGCTCGTCGTTGCGACGATCGTTTTCGGCCTCTATCCGATGCCGGTCTTTGAGGTGACGGGCGCCGCCGTTCAGGCGCTGATTTCAGAGCACACGCAATCGATGCTCCTCATGGCGCCGAATCCGTAAGGGAAGGGACGATGGAAACCCTGCAGCAGGATCTCTTGATCATCCTCCCCGAGCTCATCCTGGCGCTTGGCGCGATGACGCTTTTGATGTGGGGCGTCTTTCGCGGCGATGGCGCGACCGGCGAGTTGAACATCCTCACCCTTGTGCTCTTCGCGCTCGTCTCGATCAGCGTCTTTTCCGGTGCGCCGGAGGAGCGGCTCGCCTTTCATGGCAC
The DNA here is from genome assembly GCA_013389115.1 of Alphaproteobacteria bacterium. GTDB lineage: Bacteria > Pseudomonadota > Alphaproteobacteria > Micropepsales > Micropepsaceae > JACADY01. The sequence goes on along the minus strand of JACADY010000061.1, from coordinate 62,900 downwards.
CTACATCGCCGATGGTTTCACGCGCGTCATGAAGCTGCTGGTGCTGACGGGCGCGGCGCTCGCCGTCATCATGTCGGCGCGCTACATCGCGACGGAGCGTCTGCGCCGGTTTGAGTTCCCCGTGCTCATCGTCTTTGCGACGACGGGCATGATGCTGATGATCTCGGCCAACGACCTTGTGGTGCTCTATATCGGGCTAGAGCTGCAAAGTCTGGCGCTCTACGTCCTTGCCGCCTATAGCCGGGACTCGGTGCGATCGACGGAAGCCGGGCTCAAATATTTCGTCTTGGGCGCGCTTTCATCCGGGCTGCTGCTCTATGGCGCCTCGCTCATCTATGGTTTTTCCGGCGCGACGGGCTTTGACGCCATCGGCAATGCCGTTGCGAGCGGTGGACAAAACATCGGCCTCACGGTCGGTCTTGTGTTCCTGCTTGCAGGCCTTGCCTTCAAGATCAGCGCCGTCCCCTTCCATATGTGGACGCCGGATGTTTATGAGGGCGCACCGACGCCCGTAACCGCCTTCTTCGCCGCGGCGCCAAAGCTTGCGGCGATGGCGCTGGTCTTGCGCGTACTGATCGATCCGCTGTTTGCCATCGCCGTTCAGTGGCAGCAGATCATCGTCTTTGTCTCGATTGCCTCGATCCTCCTCGGCTCGTTTGCGGCGATCGGCCAGACCAATATCAAGCGCCTGATGGCCTATTCCTCGATCGCCAATGTAGGGCACATGCTGGTCGGCCTTGCGGCGGGAACGCAGGAAGGCGTGCAGGGCGTCATCATCTACCTGGCCATCTACCTGGCGATGACGATCGGAACCTTTGTCTGCATTCTTGCGATGCGCCGGCCGGAAGGCATGGTTGAGGACATCAACGATCTCTCGGGCCTCGCCCAGACGCGCCCTGCCATGGCGGCCGCATTGCTCATCTTGATGTTCTCGCTCGCCGGCATTCCGCCGATGGCCGGGTTCTTTGGGAAGTTCTATGTCTACCTGGCGGCTGTGAATGCGGGGCTGTGGCCGCTCGCTGTGATCGGCATTCTCGCCTCGGTTGTTGGCGCGTACTACTACATCCGGATCGTCATGATCATGGTCAATGGGGAGCCCGCGGCGCCTTTCGAGCAGAATCTGGGCTTTGAGCTGCGCGTCATCCTCTTCGGCGCCGCCCTCTACAACCTCGCCTTCATTCTTTTCGCGGCGCCCGTGATCGCGATCGCGGGGGCTGCGGCACAGGCGCTCTTCAACTGATGGGGCTCGCTCTTCCCGCTGGCTATGCCGCGCGCTTGCTGGAGGAAATTGACTCAACCAATGAGGAGGCCCGCCGCCTTGCCCGGGCAGGGGTTGAAGGGCCGCTATGGATCATGGCCAAAACCCAGACCGCGGGCCGCGGTCGGCGCGGACGCGCCTGGGTCTCCCCGCCTGGCAATCTGATGGCGACATTGGTGATGCGTCCCGACTGTCCGGCCGTCGCGGCGGGCCAGCTTTCCTTTGTGGCGGCCCTCGCCGTTGCCGATCTCATCCAGGGCATCGATCCGCGCCTCGAGATCACGCTCAAGTGGCCGAACGACGTCCTCGTGCATGACAAGAAAATCGCGGGGATCCTGCTGGAATCGTCCTCCAGCCCCACAGGCGCGCTGGAGTTTCTGGCCATCGGCATTGGCGTCAACCTGCGCCACCACCCCGACGGCACGCCCTATCCCGTGACTTCGCTGGCCGCCGAGACGGCAAGCGTGCCCGAACCCGAGACGGCGCTTGGGCTGCTGGCGCAAGGATTTGACAGGGCCTTGCGCATGTGGCGCGCACACGGCTTTGAGCCGATCCGCGACGGCTGGCTGAAGCGGGCAAAGGGGGTGGGCAGGCCCGTGCTTGTACGCCTTGCGGAGGAGGAGCTGGAGGGCATTTTCCAAGGCCTTGACAAGGATGGCGCCCTCATCCTTCAGCAGCCGAACGGCTTGACGCGACTCATCACGGCGGGCGAGGTATTCTTCTAAACTTCTCAACAAGAAACAGAGTCTGTGGAAACGCCATGCTTGTGGCCATCGATGTCGGCAATACCAACACCAAGTTCTCCGTTTGGGACGGCGAGGCTTGGCGCGCGCAGTGGCGCATCTCCACGGACACGAGCCGAACCGCCGACGAATACGCGCCCTGGCTGTATCAGGTGATGCAACTCGCGGACTTGTCATTCGCTGACCTGTCGGCGTGCATCATTTCGACCGTCGTGCCTCAGGCTCTGTTCAATCTGCGCAATCTCTCGCGCCGTTACGTGGGCGCCGAGCCGATGGTGATCGGAGAGGGCGGGCTCGATCTCGGCATCGAGGTGCGCATCGAGAAGCCGCGCGAGGCGGGCGCCGACCGCCTCGTCAATGCCGTGGGCGCCTTCGTTCAGTATGGTGGCCCGGCCATCGTCATCGACAGCGGCACGGCCACGACCTTCGACATTGTAGGCGCCGACGGTGCGTTCGAGGGTGGCGTGATTCTGCCGGGCATCAATCTCTCCTTGCAGGCGCTGCACGAGCACGCCGCGCGCCTGCCCAGAGTTGAGATCCGCGATCCTGGCTGCGTCATCGGCTACGATACGGTTAGCGCGATGCAATCGGGGATCTATTGGGGCTCGATCGAGATGATCGAAGGATTGTGCCGGCGCATTCGCGATGAATACGGCAAGCCGATGAAGACCATTGCGACGGGCGGCGTCGCTTCCTTGTTCGAGGGCGCGTTTCCCACCATCGACCATTTCGACCAGGATATTACCTCGCGCGGACTCCTTGAGATCTTCCGCCGGAATGGCGGCGCGCTTTGAAAACGCCCGCTTCCGCAGACGAGTTCGTCTTCCTTCCCCTGGGAGGGGCAGGCGAGATCGGCATGAACATGAACCTCTACGGTTTCGGTCCGCCCGAAGCGCGCAAGTGGATCATGCTTGATTGCGGCGTCACCTTTGGCGCCGAGACGGATACGCCCGGCATCGACGTCATCATGCCCGATCCTGCCTTTATCGCAGAGCGCCGGCGCGATCTCCTGGGCATCGTCCTCACCCATGGTCACGAGGATCACCTGGGCGCGGTCGCCTATCTCTGGCCGCAGCTGAGATGCCCCGTTTACGCGACGCCCTTCACCGCGGCACTGTTGCGCGGGAAGTTGGAGGAAGAGGATCTCATCGACGAGGTGAAGCTGCGCATCATACCGCTTGGCGCAAAGTTTGAGCTCGGTCCGTTCGCGCTCGAGCTCATCACGCTCACCCACTCGATCCCTGAGCCCAATGCGGTAGCAATCACGACGCCCTTGGGCCGCGTGCTGCACACGGGCGATTGGAAGATAGATCCTGATCCGCTGATCGGCGATGTGACGGACGAGGCGGCGCTGCGCCGCCTGGGCGAGGAAGGTGTCCTGGCCATGGTCTGCGACTCGACGAACGCGCTCGTCGAGGGCGAGTCGGGATCGGAGGCTTCTGTCCGCGAAAGCCTTGTTCATCTCATTGGCACGCTGAAGAACCGGATCGCGGTCACCGCCTTTGCATCGAACCTCGCGCGGCTCGAAAGCGTCGTCCACGCGGCGCACTTGCATGGACGCCACGTGGCGCTGGTCGGCCGTGCCATGCACCGCATCACGGCAGCGGCGCGCGAAACGGGATTTCTCGATCACTTCCAGCCCTTCATCGACCTTGAGGCGGCCGCTCAGCTACCGCGCGGGAAGGTTCTTTATCTCTGCACCGGCAGCCAGGGAGAGTCGGGCGCCGCGCTCAGCAGGATCGCGCGGGATGATTTTGGCGGCGTGACGCTGGAGGAGGGGGATGCCGTCGTCTACTCCTCCCGGGTGATCCCGGGCAATGAGAAGAGCATCTTCGCCGTTCAGAACGCGCTTGCGGCCAAGGGCGTTCAGCTGATCACCGATCGCGACCATTTCATCCACGTCTCGGGCCACCCGTGTCGGCACGAGTTGACGAAGATGTATCAATGGGTCCGTCCTCAGATCGCGATTCCGGTCCATGGCGAAATGCGCCACATGACCGAACATGCGCGGCTCGCGAAGGAACTGCAGGTGCCTGAATCGATCCTTGCCCCCAATGGCAGCCTCGTGCGGCTGGCGCCGGGCGCGCCGGGCGTGGTCGATGAAGTGCCCTCGGGCCGCCTCTATCGTGACGGCATCTTGATGACGGGTAATGCAGATGCGGCGGTGAAGGCGCGCAAGAGCCTTTCCTTCGCCGGCTTTGTGGGCGTGACCGCCATCCTCGACCGCAAGGCGAGGCTGGCGTTCGACCCGGTGATCCACGCCGAAGGGATCCCTGAAGTCGTCGTGAAGCGTTTTTCAGCCGCCATCGAGCTCGCCATGGACCGGTTGACCAAGCGCCAACGCGATGATGATGCCGAGCTCATCGAGACCGTCCGAAGGGCGGTGCGCAAGGAAGCCAATGATGCCTGGGGCAAGCGCCCGGTAACCAAGGTGGAGCTCGTCTGGCTCGAGGAATGAGGCAGGCTTGCTTCGACCGCGCGCCGTCTCTAATTCTAGAATGAATATAGACACCACACGGGAGCCCGCGTCATGGAAATCGGCCGCCTCAATCACGTTGCGATCGCGACGCCCGACATCGCTGCCTCGTCCAAGATCTACAAGGACATTTTGGGCGCCAAGGTCTCTGCCCCCGTGCCTCAGCCGGATCACGGCGTCGTGACGGTATTCGTTGAGTTGCCGAACACCAAGATCGAGCTTCTGGAACCGCTCGGCGAAAACTCTCCCATCCTCTCCTTCCTTTCAAAGAACCCGAAGGGCGGCATTCACCATGTCTGCTATGAGGTGGAAGATATCGAGGCGGCCTGCGCCCAGATGAAGGCCAAGGGTGCGACCATCACAGGCGATGGCCGCCCGAAGATCGGCGCGCACGGAAAACCCGTGATCTTCCTGCACCCCAAGGATTTCGGCGGTACGCTCATTGAGCTGGAGCAGGTGTGAGGCACCTCGCGCCAGGGCTGATGATCCTCGCCGCGCTGGCGTCGGCCAACGCCGTAGCCGAGGGCGCTGATGCGCTTTGCGCCGGCCGCGCGGGCTGCATACTCACCGCCAAGACGGATGCCGGTACCGGGGCCGAGGGCGAGCGGCTGACCATTGTCGAACTGGCGCTGCCGAACGAGCCCGACGACGATGTGTCATGTCAGCCCGCCCGCCGCGAAATCTGGCTCGTCGGCGAAAAGCCGGGCGTGCCCGCCGCCACCAAGAAGCTCCAGGAACTCTGTAACGATGGCTATGGCGCCGCGAGCGTCGGCGAGGACGACATCGCCGTCACCCCCAACCACCTGACGCACACCCAATATGGCGGCTCGAATTGGCGCTGGGAGACGGTGACCGAGCTTCAGCTCTCACCCCTCGAAGTGCTGAAATCGGCGAGTTGCTCGTACCATGTCTTCGGCCCGGGCTGGCAATACAACGAATGGGACCTGCGCGCGCAGAAGGGCCGCGCCTTGGCCCGCCGTCTGGTCTGCAACGCGCAAGGCGAACCCGACCTGCCAGAGGAAGAGATCGCGGGCGGCTGCGTGCCAGGGGAGGAGACCATCGCCTACTCGCCCATCCCGCGCCTCTATCTGGGGCTGCCCGATGAGACGCTGCTCGCCACGCAGATCGTGGACTGCGCCGCCACGGCCACGTCGGACGGGAAGGACGGCTTCATCGTGCACGGCAAACCCGGCGCCCCGGACGATGCGACGCTGAAGGTGATCGCCATCGACGAGAAGTCGCTGTGGATCGCCGTGACCGACGACCGCTTAATCGAGGATGGGGAGAATTGGCTCTACGACGACCATCTGGAAATCTGGGTCGGCGACATCAATGAGCCTCTCTGCGACCGGGAAGACGACAAGCCCTCGCAATTCGCGATCCCGCTTCGCAAACCGCAGGCCATCGTGGCGTCGGGGCCCAAAACGGCCGCGCCGGTCGCGACGTCCCGTGTGTCGGTGGGTCAGGATGGCCGGGTCGCGGCCAGCCTCATCGTTCGCTTTGAGCAGATGCCCAACCGGATCACCCTTGTCTATTCCGACAGCGACGACGGCAAGGCGCAGAAACGGTTGATCGCAACCAGCCCGGTGAAATTCGCGGACCGGATGTCCTTGGGCGAGTTTGGCTATCCCGGCGCCAACGCCTATCGCTGCGCGGTCCGCGGCGGCGCCTTTGTGCGCGAGGGCGCGGCGTCTTTGTCGGTCCTGCCGGGCGGGGAGGAAAACTGATGGGTGTGGGTGGCAGCATCGTGGTTCTGGCGATCGCCTGGTGGTTGTCGTTCATCGCCGTCTCCTCCTGGGGCGGTCGATCCCAGGCCGAGGCCGGCGAAGTGGTGCCGGGCTCCGAACCTGCCGCGCCGGAGAATCCCTTCCTCTTTTACAAGGCGCTGGCCGCGACCTTTGCCGCGCTCGTGATCTGGGGGGTTCTTTTCGCGGTGATCGAGTTTCAGCTCCTAACCCTCGATGACATCCCGTTTTTTCCACGTCCGCAGTGACGGGATCGGCCCGTAGATTGGGACAGTGAGGGGCGGAAAAGAAAAAGGCAGGACCAGCGGTCCTGCCTCCTAGCCGCAAAACGGGGTCACGTCCTGCGGTTTGCTCCTCCCCAAACTTTGTGGCCGTTAAGGCCCCTTTCTTCTTTATGTCCGCAATATGTCAAAAGAAATTAAGGGAGTCACGCAACAATCGTTGCTGCACCGCACCAATTCCGACACGAAACGTCCCGTTGGTTAGCGATTGCGTGACGAATGGCTGCTAAGAGCAACCAATGATCGCCCCGCTGCCGGGATTTTTTCAAGCGGATTGCCGCCTTGGGCTCGTGCCAGGAAATGCGCGGCGCAAGGCGTTGCGCTTTCAGATCGGGCGAAAATCCTCCCACGCCATTCCCGGATGTTGGCTCATGTTTTTGAGCCTTTGTCTTGCCTTCCTGCCGGGCGGGTCGGCGCTGGCGGAGGAAAGCGTCGGCGCTCCCATGAAGGTGACGATCACGCCGCAAGGGTGCGAGGCCTATAAGGCCGCCCGCGCTCCGGCCGGCGCGGACTACACGCCGGGCGTCGATGTTAACGGACGCCCTGTTGCCCCGGCCGACTTGCCGGATGAGCGGGCTGGCGGTCCCCCGCCACGCATCCCCATCACGATCGAAGTCCCGGCGGTCAAGGGCGCGGGCTGGCAAACCGAGATCAAGCTTTTCACCCTCTATCTCGACCTGGAAACGGGCAAAATCACAGGTCCGGATGGCGAGCCCTTCCCCATGCCCGGCCCCGTCGACATCGAGGCAGCCTGTCGACGACATTAGATTGAATAGCCTAGTGCCCCGCTAACACCTTGACCCAGAACGGGACGTCCCCATGATAGGACCGGGTGCGACTGGGCATTGGGGGCAGGGTCATGCGTTTGGTTGTCGCAGTATTTGCTGTTTTGGCATTGTCTGTGGGTCCTGCCTTTGCAGGTGCAACATGGAAGATCACCAAGACCGAATGGACGGCCGAGGACGAGGAAGGGTTTTCCAGCTTCGTAACCGCGCTCGGTGAGAGCAATTGCTCGACAGCCGAAGAGTGCTTTGCTTCCTCCGCCAATCCGTTTCGTGACACCGACCCACGGGGCCTGCGCATCAGCGGCGATTGCGCGGATCTCCCCTATCTCATGCGGGCTTACTATGCCTGGAAGCACGGCCTGCCGTTCTCCTTTGCCGCGGCGGTTAGCCCGCGGGCGGGGGGCGGGGGCGACATCCGCTTCAACACTTCTGGCAATCGCATCGTTGCCCGCCGGGATGTGCGAACGGGCGACAATGCCCAGCAGATCTTCGATATGATCAAGAACTCGGTTTCCTCCGCGACCTTTCGTGTCGCGCACACCTTCGACAGCGGCGCGGGCGTGACCGATTTCTATTCGCCGAAGATTGACAAGGGCTCCATCCGGCCCGGAACTGTCATTTACGACATCAACGGCCATGTGACGATCGTCTACAAGATCGATCCCGACGGCCGTATCCGCTACATGGACAGCCACCCGGACCTGACGTTGACGCGCTCGACCTTCGGCGCCCAATTCATGCGCGATGATCCCGTGCTCGGCTCGGGCTTCAAGACCTTTCGTCCGGTGAAGCTGGTGGGCGCGACCCGCGGCGGCGACGGCGTCTATCGCGGCGGGCGCGTCGTCTTTGCCTCCAACGAGCAGATCGCTGATTTCTCACCCGAGCAATATGTGGGCAACGCTCCCGACGCCGACGGCAACTGGCGCAACGGGAAATTCGTCAATGAGGGTATCGAGGTGGGGTTCGTGGAGTATACCCGCCTCAAACTCTCCGATGGCAAGCTGCTCTATGATCCCCTCTATGAGCTGCGCGCCTCCATGCGTTCCATTTGCAGCGACTTGCGCGATCGCGGCATGGCGGTCGATGCGGCAATCGACGCGCGGATCAATATCAAGGATCAACCCGGTCGCCTGCCAGACAACATCTATGGCACGAACAGCATGGAGTGGGAGATCTATTCCACCCCTTCACGCGACGCCCGGCTGAAGACACGCTTCAAGGAAGTCCATGATAACATGGCACATCTGCTGGATCTCTATCAGAAGCGCGATCCGCGTGTGGCGTTCGACGGCGTCCACTTGAAGGACAAGCTGATCGAGGCCTTCGAGGAGGAAAGCGCGAAGTGCCGGATTGTCTATACGAATTCGAACGGCCAGCCGGTCGTGCTCACCTATGAGATGGTGATGAGGCGGCTCTTTGATCTCTCCTTTGACCCTTATCACTGCATAGAGCGGCGCTGGGGAGCAAAGGATGAAAAGGAACTGGAAAGCTGCGACGACGACGGCACGAAGCGCCGTTGGTATGAGGCCGAACAGCGTCTGCGTAATCAGATCGACCGCAAATATGATCAGGTCATGAACTTCGACCTTGGAGACCTGAGGGACGAGGCACCCGGTTCCGGCGTCGATTCGCCGCCGAATGTGGACGTCAAATCCCTGATCATGAATCTGGGGCCACGGCAGAAATTCGAAGGCATGAAGCCCGTCGGGCTATAGGGAAACTGTGAAGAACTTGTCCCCGCGAAGACGGGGAAAAAAGCCGGTTCGCCCAAAGGAAGTACGATCAAGCGCGCCTGAGGCTTCCCTGTCTTGCCTGGGGAGGGACAAAGGCGTTTGATGCGGCCCCTTCTTTCTATACGTCACCGGCCATTCATGAACACCTCCACGACCGCCGCCGCCAATTTGCGCGGCATTATCGGCATGCTCGTCTCCCAGGCCTGCTTTGTGCTCAACGACATGTTCGTCAAGCTGGCCGCGAACGAGGCCGGCCTGCCTGCGACCCAGATCATGGCCCTGCGTGCCGCCATCGCGGCGGTGGGCATTGGCGGTTTGCTCTATGCGATGAACCTGCACCGCGAATTGCCGCGCGTCATCACATCTGTCGTGCTCGCGCGCAACGGTGTTGAAGCATTGATGGCCCTGACTTTCATCACGGCGCTGGCGCACCTGCCGCTGGGCGACATCACGACCATTCTTCAGGTCGCGCCGCTCTGTTTGACGGTCCTCTCGGTCGTCATCCTGCGCGAGCACGTGGGCTGGCGGCGCTGGGCGGCCGTGATCGTCGGCTTTATCGGCGTCGTCCTTGTCGTTCAGCCAACGGGCGAGGGCTTCAACGCCTATGCGCTGCTCGTGCTTTTCGTGGCGCTGCTGGTGGCGATCCGCGATCTCCTGACCCGCTATCTCCCCGATGACCTGCCCTCACTGCTCGTCACCTTTGCAACGACGATAGCGGTGGGCTTGCTGGGCCTCCTTGGCGGCCTCGTTCAGGCATGGAAGCCGATCCCGGCGGAGGCGCTTTTCTATCTCATCGGCGCCGCCGCCTTTATCACAGGCGCCAATTTCTTCATCGTCTTTGCCTTCAGAGGCGTTGAGATCTCGGTCGTCTCGCCCTTTCGCTATGCGGTCGTCGTCTGGGCCATGATCCTGGGCTTTGCCGTCTGGGGCGACATTCCCAACGAGCTCAGCTTTGTGGGCGCCGGCATCATCATCGCCAGCGGCCTCTATACGCTCCACCGCGAGGCGCTCAGCAGAAGAGCAGGGCGGCGTTAATTGCGCCCCCGGCCGCCATCGCCTACAAGGAGCCATAATTCCTTGATTTGGCTTATCCCATGCGCCTCTCACGCTTTTTCATGCCGCTCCTGAAGGAGACCCCCGCCGACGCCCAGATCGTGTCGCATCGTTTGATGCTGCGCGCTGGGCTCATTCGCCAGCAATCCGCCGGCATCTATTCCTGGCTGCCGTTGGGCCTGCGTGTCCTCACCCGAATCGAGGCCATTGTGCGCGAGGAGATGAACAGGGCCGGGGCGATCGAGGTCTTGATGCCGACGCTGCAATCGGCCGAATTGTGGCGCGAGAGCGGCCGCTATGACGACTATGGCAAGGAGATGCTGCGCATCAAGGACCGCCACGACCGCGACCTTCTCTATGGCCCCACCAACGAGGAGATGATCACCGAGATCGTGCGCGCGAATGTCCGCTCCTATAAGCAGCTTCCCTTGAACCTCTATCATATCCAATGGAAGTTCAGGGACGAGGTGCGCCCCCGTTTCGGCGTCATGCGCGGCCGCGAGTTTCTGATGAAGGATGCCTATTCCTTCGACATCGACGCGGCGGGTGCCCGTCGCGCCTATAACCGCATGTTTGTCGCCTATTTGCGCACCTTCGATCGTCTCGGCCTTAAGTCGATTCCGATGCAGGCTGACACAGGCCCCATTGGCGGCAATCTCAGTCACGAATTCATCATCCTGGCGGAGACGGGCGAGAGCCAGGTCTTCTGCCATCGCGATCTCATCGACATGCCCGTGCCGCCTGCCGGGATCGACTATGAGGCGGACCTCACGCCTTACATCAAGGAGCGTACGAGCCTCTACGCGGCGACCGAGGAAAAGCACGACCCCACCGCCTTTGAGGCCATCCCGCAGGACAAGCGCCTCTCCGCGCGCGGCATCGAGGTTGGGCATATTTTCTATTTCGGTACCAAATACTCAAAGGCCATGGGCGCGAAGGTGGCCGGACCCGAAGGCCAGGACGTGTTCCTCGAAATGGGCTCCTATGGCATCGGCGTCTCGCGCCTTGTGGGCGCCATCATCGAGGCGAGCCACGATGAGGCGGGGCTGGTCTGGCCTGATGCCGTCGCGCCCTTCGATATCGGCCTTGTGAGCCTGAAGAGCGATGACGCGAAAACATCCGCTTCCTGCCTCGACCTCTATGAGCGTCTGCAAAATTCCGGCAAGGACGTGCTCTATGACGACACCGATGAGCGCGCGGGCCAGAAATTCGCGGTGCAGGACCTCATCGGGCTCCCCTGGCAGGTGATCGTGGGGCCGCGTGGCCTTGCTGCAGGTGAGATCGAGGTGAAGAACCGCAAGACGGGCGAGCGGCGGACCATGACCCCCGATGCGGCGATCAATCTGCTGACGGCGGCGCCCTGATGGCGGCGGTGCCATTTTCCTCGGTCGAGTGGCTTCTGGCCGGGCGCTATCTGCGCACGAAAAAGCAGGAAAGCTTCGTGAACGTCATCGCCGGCTTTTCTTTTGTCGGCATCGCGCTCGGCGTTGCGGTGCTCATCATCGTCATGGCGGTAATGAACGGTTTTCGCATCGAGCTGCTCTCGCGCGTGCTGGGCATCAATGGCCATATGCGCATCGACAGCCTCACCGGCGGCTTTGAGGATTATGATGCCGAGGCCGCGAAGATCCTGGCCGTTCCAGGTGTCGTGCGTGCCGCGCCGATGGTGCAGGGCCAAGTGCTGGCAAGCGCCAATGGCGTGCAGTCCGGTGCGCTTGTCCGCGGCCTCACGCGCGAAAACCTCCTCAACCTGCCGCTCGTGGCAAAGGGCCTGGAGCCGCAGGGCGCCGCTGATGCCTTTGAAGGCTCGATGGTGATCCTGGGCGCCCGGCTGGCGCAGCAATTGGGCCTTGGCCCTGGCATGCGCGTGACCCTTCTCTCGCCCGAAGGGGATGTCACCGTGATGGGCCGCGCCCCGCGCAAGAAAACCTATGTCGTTGCCGGCATCTTCGAGGTCGGCATGATCGAGTATGATTCAAGCTTCATCTACATGCCGCTGAAGGAGGCGCAGCTCTTCTTCGGCCGGGGCAACAAGACGGACTCGATCGAGGTCATGATCAATGACCCAGACACGGTCGAAAACTGGCGTGAGCCCGTTCGCCTCGCCTCGCCTCCGAATGCGCGGCTTTACGACTGGAAGCAGATCAACGCCGCCTTTTTCGACGCCCTGATCGTTGAGAGGAACGTGATGTTCCTAATCCTTTCCCTTGTCATTCTCGTGGCGGCCCTGAACACCATTTCCGGCCTCATCATGCTTGTGAAGGACAAGGGGCGCGATATCGCGATCCTGCGTACCATGGGCATGAGCCAATGGGGTGTCATGCGCGTGTTCTTCATCGCCGGCTCAGCCATCGGCTTTGTGGGCACAATTTTGGGGCTGATCCTAGGGGTGCTGTTCTGCCTCAACATCGAGGAAATCAGGCAATTCATGTCCTGGCTGTCGGGCACGCAGCTTTTCTCGCCGGAGATCTATTTCTTAAGCAAGATGCCTGCGCAGATGGAGGTCGATGAGGTGATCGCCGTTGCCGTCATGTCATTGACGCTCGCCTTCATCGCGACGCTCTATCCCTCCTGGCGCGCCGCCCGCCTCGATCCTGTCGAGGCCTTGCGCTATGAGTGACTTGCACGCGCCCTTTCTGCCGCCCGAGCCTGCAAAGGGTTTGACCGCCCCGGTGCTGGAGCTCATCGATGTCACCCGCGCCTATGCGCAAGGCGAGGGCATGCTTGAGATCTTCAAGGGCCTTGATCTGACGGTCGAGCGGGGCGAGATCGTCGGCCTTGTCGGGCAAAGCGGGGCGGGCAAGTCGACCCTGCTGCATATTGCCGGGCTTCTCGACACGCCAACGAGCGGCGAGGTGCGCATCTGCGGCCGCATGGCCTCGGGCCTCCCTGATGCCGACCGCACCGAGATCCGCTTGGGTGAGCTCGGCTTCGTCTACCAGTTCCACCACCTGCTGCCCGAATTCTCGGCGCTTGAGAACGTCTCAATGCCGCGCCGCATCGCTGGCGAGCCGCGACAGGCCGCCGAAGCTGAAGCGCGTCGCCTGCTCGACCTGATGGGTCTTGCCGCGCGTGCGACGCACAGGCCCGGTCAGCTCTCGGGCGGCGAGCAGCAGCGTGTCGCCATTGCCCGCGCGCTCGCCAACCGTCCCAAGCTGCTCCTGGCCGATGAGCCGACCGGCAATCTCGACACCCGCAGCTCGGCCTGGGTCTTCGATGCCCTTGTGGGGCTCGTCCGCGGTGAGGGGGTCGGCGCACTCATCGCGACCCACAACCTCGACCTTGCAAAGCGCATGGACCGCGTCGTGCTGCTGCACGAGGGGCGTTTGGCCGAGGCGGCCCGGCGCCCGGCCGCTGCGCAAGCTCAGTCAAGCGGCTGATCAAGGCGACCGATTTCCAGCGTTGCTACATCGTTCGAGGGCGCTTTGATGAAAATCATGGCGCGGCCATTGACGCATCGCGTTATTGTGGCTAGCATTTGTCGGATACCAAAAGTATAAAGTAATAAAATGTGTAACAATGAGAATAATCGGAAGAAATTACTGACAACTTATCGCAATGTATATATATTGATGGGAATTATTTGTTCATTTTTTAATTATTTAGGCGATGTCATAACTATACAAGAGCATAAACGGCTTTGAAGTTCTGTAGGCGTGCTTTGCGTGCCCGTTCTATTGAAGCCCGTTCCAGGTCTCTAGTTGTCCGATTCCGACATTTGCATCCCGTTGCGGCAAACAAGTAGGCAAATGCCGTAATCAATAGGACCACTAGCAACTCTATGATTCTAGTGGAGCTTTTGAATTTGACATTTGATGCTGGGGCCGTTGCAAGCGGGGATCAAATGTCAAATTCGCTCCACTAGTGGTCCGATTTCGACATTTGCATCCCGTTGCAGCGAGCAGTTGAGTAAATGTCGGAATCAAAAGGACCACGAGCAACGATGTGATTCTAGTGGAGCCTTTTGAATTTGACATTTGATACTGGGGCCGCTGCGAGCGGGGATCAAATGTCAACTTCGCTCCACTAGCGTCATGTGTGATCTGTTATTCTACATAATGCGAAGGTCGTCTGGGCGCGATCTGTTCTTTCCGTGCTGGATGGTTCTGGCGCGGCGTTATCTGGCGCGTGTAACCCAAACAAAACTTCCGGGGAGAATTCACCATGGGTACTTCACCATCGATTCAAGACATGATGGCGAAAGAAAAGCAGTTCAGCGATTGGATTGCTGCGAGAAAGGCCGATCTGGAACAAAGCGCGACAGATCTTGGGGGCGTTCAGGCAAAGCAAATTGACGCCTTCTTCGCCAAAAGCGGCTGGAACGACTCGATCGTCTGCGTGCAGGGCGCCAATGCCGATTTTCAGCACGAATCGGAATTCACGCTGAAAAATTTGAAGGCCATCATTGATGCGATCGGCGGCGCACTGTTCTCGAGTGGATCATCTGTTCCTGGCGCCAAGACCGATGCTGACGCAGGAAAAAAAGCCGTCCAGGCTGCGGTCACGATGGGTGGAGCCGCGGCGGATGCCGCAACGGTCGGACTTTATATCGCGGGCAAAGTATTCGACATTCTGAGCGGCGTGCTCATGAGCTTCGACGCATCGACGAAGCTAGCCTACACGCATTCCTATAAATCGGAGAGCCTGGGCTATGGCATGACGTTGTTTTGCACGGTAGCGGCCGAATCTTACCAGTCACAATCGTTTTTCAACGACGAGTATATCTTCCAGTACCTTTTCCTCTACGAGGTGCGTTTCTCGGTGCTTCAGGCGCAGTCGGAAGGTAAGCAAGACCTTGTCCGCCAATATGAGAATGCTCTGGCGGCCTTTGAGACGCGCCTGAACGATTTGGATGGCAAGGTGCAGGCGGGCAAATTGTCGGCCGCCGAATATGTCGATCAGTCGAAGGCCTGGAACGACCTCATCGATGCAACGCAGGCCAAACTCCTGAACCTGAAGGCAAAGCTCTATCGCAGAAGCGCGTGATGGGCGAACCAGCTGGCGCATCCCCGCCAGCCGAGGATCATCGCAGGTCGAGGCAGAAGGAGGGGGGACTGTGACATATCACGGCATTTCAGTGACCGACGAAACGGGTCTGACCGTCATTCTTGAAGGCGCCGAGGCGGATGTGCTTTGTCAAAATGGTGGCGTGTTTCGTATCAAGGTCAAGAAAAAGCAGGGCATGACACCTGGGGAGCGCACGCTCCTGGGGCAGATGGAACACGGGCGTCGCTATCGGATCTTGTGCCTCTCAGTGCCGGACGCAATGAGCTTTCCGGTGTTTCACGCCGAACTCGTTGCCGGACCTCGCTCAGGGAAAATGGAATTCGGAAACATCGGCTCGGCGCCCTTTCCATTCACACGCTGCTAGTGGAGCGAATTTGACATTTGATCCCGGCTCGCAGCAGCCCCAACATAAATGTCAAATTCAAATACTCATCGAGAATCAAAAGGACTGCTGGTCCGCCTCTCTGCCAGGAAGGTAGCGCCGGGTGCAGTCACAGGGATCTATCTGCGGTGGCGGCAACTTGGCCGTGAGCCCGCTCGGGTTTGTATGCTTTCCTGACTGTGCCGACGGACCTCCCGGAGACGAGAATGCTCCCAAATTTCTCAACATCATCCCGCAAGGGATGTTTAGGGTTGACAACTAGGAACGTAAGAGGAACAAAAGAACATATCATAAACAAACGGCATGGAGGTTCCCTATGCGCACCTGGATCGAGGAAATCATGGCGGCGGCTGGTTTCATGGCCTTTGCAGGCGCAACCGTCAGTTGGTTCATCATCGCCGAGGCGTTGACGCGCTGAATTCTGTGAGTGTTTGAAGGCAGGGGCTGCGGCCCTTCACGCAATCGGCATAATCCGGCCATGGCAGAGAATCGAATCGAA
Source organism: Alphaproteobacteria bacterium (assembly GCA_013389115.1). Classification (GTDB taxonomy): domain Bacteria; phylum Pseudomonadota; class Alphaproteobacteria; order Micropepsales; family Micropepsaceae; genus JACADY01. Next base: position 46,938 of record JACADY010000061.1, on the reverse strand, counting down.
AGAGGGGAGGTCATTCGCTTCCCCGGCACCAAGGAGGCGGCGGCATCGCCGCCGACCTTTGTGCATTTGCGGGTGCACAGCGCGTTTTCGTTGCTGGAGGGTGCAATTCCGGTCAAGGACCTCCCGACCCTTTGCAGGGCCAATGGCATGCCGGCCGTTGCCGTCACGGACACCGGCAATCTCTTTGGTGCGGTCGAGATTGCTCAGGTGCTGGCTGACAAGGGGCTCCAGCCAATCATGGGCTGCCAGCTTGCGGTTGATCTGGGCGAGGATGATACCCGCAGCCTCAAGGCTGGGGGGCAGGCTGCCTCGAGGCGTGACCCCTCTTATCTCGTCTTGCTCGTTCAGAATGAAACGGGCTGGCGCCATCTCTCCAAGCTTGTCAGCCGTTCATTCCTTGGCGTTGGCCCGGCTGAGCCGCCGCACGTGAAATTGGCCGATTTGGAGGGGATGGCCGAGGGCCTTATCTGTCTGACGGGAGGGCCGAGCGGCGCCATCAACGCGCTCGTCGCCGCCGGGCAGGGCGATGCCGCCCGCCGGCATTTGGAGAACCTTGCGCGTATCTTCAAAAACCGCCTCTACGTCGAGCTGCAACGCCATGGCGCACAAGAGGAAATTGATACCGAAGGCTGGCTCGTTGACGCCGCCTATGCGCTGGGTCTGCCGCTGGTGGCGACGAATGAGCCCTTTTTTGCCCGGGAGGATCTGTTCGAGGCGCACGATGCCCTTCTGTGCATTGGCACCGGCTCCTATGTCAGCCAGGCGGATCGCAGGCGCGTGACGCCAGAACATTTCTTCAAGAGCGCCGGGCAGATGGCGGAGCTTTTTGAGGATTTGCCTGAGGCGATTGCGAATACCGTCGAAATCGCGCGCCGATGCGCCTACATACCCCGGAAGCGCGACCCGATCCTGCCCCGGTTCGATCTTCCGGGCGGCCGCTCGGCGGCGGAGGAGTTGCGCCTGCAGGCTGAGGATGGTCTGAGGAAGCGCCTCGCCGCTTCCGGTCTTTTTGCCCCGGAGGACGATTATTGGAAGCGCCTCGATTATGAGCTTTCGGTGATCACGGGCATCGGCTTTGAGGGTTATTTCCTCATCGTCTCGGATTTCATGAAATGGACGCGTGCTCAGGGCATCCCCGTTGGCGTGCGCGGCTCGGGCGCCACCTCGATCGTCGCCTGGGCGCTGGAGATCACGGCTCTTGACCCCTTGCGGTTCAAGCTGGTTTTCGAGCGCTTCTTGAACCCTGAGCGCAAATCGATGCCCGATTTCGACATCGATTTCTGCCAGGAGCGGCGCGAGGAGGTGATCCGCTATGTAAAGGAGCGCTATGGCGCCGATCGCGTCGCCCATATCATCACCTTTGGTACGCTGCAGGCGAGGGCCGCGGTGCGCGATGTCGGCCGCGTCCTTGAAATGCCCTATGGCCAGGTCGACCGCATCTCGAAAATGATCCCCAATCCGCCGGGCAAGCAGGTGCGCCTGCGCGAGGCGATTGAGGCCGAACCTCGCCTCCAGGACATGGAGGCTTCCGAGGAAAACGTTGCCCGCCTGTTCGACATCGTGGGTAAGATCGAGGGGCTTTACCGCCACGCCTCCACGCACGCGGCCGGCATCGTCATCGGCGACCGCCCGCTTGAGGATCTCGTACCGCTTTACCGTGATCCGCGCTCGGACATGCCGGTGACGCAGTTCGACTACAAGAACAATGAGAAGGTCGGCCTCGTGAAGTTCGACTTTCTGGGGCTCAAAACCCTGACCGTGATCGCCCTTACCGAGAAGATGCTGGCGGCGCGGGGGATCAAGGTGAAGTCCGAAGAAGTGGGCTTTGAGGACCGCGCCACCTTCGAGATGCTCTCGCGCGGCGATTCGGTCGGCGTCTTCCAGCTTGAAAGTTCAGGCATGCGCGACCTCATCCGCAAGCTGAAGCCCGACCGGATCGAGGATCTCATCGCCCTTGTGGCGCTCTACCGCCCCGGCCCCATGCAGAGCATTCCGAAATATATCGCCTGCAAGCACGGGCAGGAGGAGCCCTACTACGTCCACCCCGCGCTGGAGCCGATTTTGCGCGAGACTTATGGCGTCATGACCTATCAGGAGGATGTCATGATGATCGCCCGTGAGCTGGGCGGCTATTCGATGGGCGAGGCCGACAATCTGCGCCGCGCCATGGGCAAGAAGGACCAGGCCGAGATGGCTCGCAATCGCGAGATCTTCACCTCGCGCGCCGAAACCCGTGGCATCCCGAAGGCGGCGGCGGCGGAGATTTTCGAACAGGCCGAGAAATTCGCCGGCTATGGCTTTAACAAGGGCCATGCCGCCGCCTATGCGCAGGTTGCCTATCAGACGGCCTATTTGAAGGCGAACTATCCAGCCGAGTTCATCGCCGCCTCGATGACGCTGGATATCGGGGCGACAGACCGGCTCAATATTTTCCGCCAGGAGGCCGAGCGCCTCAGCATTCCCGTGCTTCCCCCCTCGATCAATGAGTCCGAAGCGACGTTTGCCGTTGCCTTCGACGCGGCGGGAAAGCCTGCCATCCGCTATGCGCTGGCCGCCATCCGCAATGTCGGGCGGCCCGCCATGGATCACCTGGTTGAGGTGAGAGCCTCGGGCAGACCCTTTCGCTCGCTGTTTGACTTCGCCCGCCGCGTTGACCCCCGGCACGTCAGCAAGCGTGCCCTCGAAAGCCTCGCCGCCGCGGGCGCCTTTGATGGCCTCAATCCCAACCGCGCCCAGGTGATGGCCGGCGCCGAAACCCTTATCGCCCACGCCAATGGCACGGCGAGGGAAAGGGGCGCCGGCCAGTCGAGCCTGTTTGGCGATGCGGGCGCATCATTGAGCGATCCGCCGCTCCCCCAGACGCTTCCCTGGAGCGAGGCTGAGCGGCTGCAGCGCGAATTCGACGCGATCGGGTTCTACCTTTCAGGCCACCCCATCGACAGCGCGATGACAGCCCTGCGCCGGGCCGGCGTGCGCCCTTTCGGCGAATTTCTGAAAGAGGCCAAGCGCGAAACCGCCATCGTCATGCTGGCCGGCACCGTGCTGGCCCGTCAGGACCGTAAGTCCCGCGAGCGCGATACGCCCTACGCTTTCGTCACCTTTTCTGATCCCTCCGGCGTCTTTGAGGCCATTGTTTTTTCAGACACGCTGCGCCTTGCAGGCTCTCACCTGCAGGTGGGAGCGCCCGTCGTCATCAACGCCATCGCCGAATGGCAGAATGATGATGTGAAGCTGCGTATCCAGAATGTGCGACCCCTCGATGAGGTGACGGCCGAAACCGGCACGGGCCTGCGTGTCTTTGTGAACGAGAGTGCTGGGCTCCCAGCGCTGGCGGCGCGCCTGGTTCGTCCGGGAAAGGGGCAGGTGATCGTGACCGCGATGCTGGGCGAGGGGCTTGAGGTCGATATTGAGCTTCCCGGCCGCTATGGCATCACGCGCGAGCTGCGCGACGCGATCAAGTCCGCGCCGGGCGTCCTCGAGGTCGAGGAGGTCTAGCGGCGGGGGGGGGACTCAACGCGGATGATAGGCATCGATTCCGCCGGCGATCCGCTCCAGGGCTTCGCAAAGGCGGCCGGGATCCTGTGCAAAGCAGATGCGGATGAAGGAACCCGTGCCCGCCCCATTCGGCGGCCCGAAAGCGCTGCCGGGCGCCACACCCACCTTTGCTTCCGTAACGAGATACTTGGCGAAGGCAAGACTGTCGGTGACGCCGGCGATGTTCAGGAAGCCATAGAAGGCGCCTTCGGGCTCGGCCCAGCTGACCCGCTGGTGCTGGCGCACGAAGTCGCACACGATCGCGCGTCCCTTTCGGCAGCGCTCGACCATGAACGCGATGAAATCATCGCCCTTGTCGATCGCGGCAATGGCGCCATATTGCGCAAAAGTGGTGGCGCCGGTGTTGTTGACGGCCGCAAGGGTCGCCATTGGCCCCGCCAACCGCAGCGGATGAATGAGCCAGCCGATCCGCCAGCCCGTCATTGCCCAGGCCTTGGAGAGAGAGTTGATGATGAAGACATTGTCGTCATCCCGCGCAAGCGTGGCGAAGGATGGGGCATGCCGTCGGTCATACATGATGGGTCCATAGACCTCATCGGATAGGATCGCCAATCCGGCTTCGCGCGCAAAGGCCAGAAGCGCCTCTTGTTGCGCGGCCGGCATCACCCATCCCGTCGGGTTCCCCGGGCTTGCAACAAATATGGCCTTCGTGCGCGCATCGCAGGCGGCGCGCAACGTGTCGAAGTCGAGGCGCCATTGCCCCGTTTCCATAGGCGGATCGAGCGGCACAAAACGCGGCTCGCCCCCGGCCGCGATCACGGCCTGGAAGATATTGGGCCAGACGGGGGTGATGATGACGACATTGTCGCCCCTCTCCAGCACGCATTGCAGCGCAATCATGATCGAGAGCATCGCGGAACCAGGAACTGTGACCCGGTCGAGCCCAATGTGTGCGCCCGTCCAGCGTGCCATGTAGCGCGTGATCGCTTCGCGAAGTTCAAGTAAACCCACCGCCCAGGTATAAAAGGTGCGGCCCTCATCGAGCGCCTGCTTGGCCGCTTCGCGAATGAAGGGAGGCGTCGCAAGGTCGCTTTCCCCGAACCAAAGGGGAATGATGTCGGGATTGCCAAGGCCAAGCCTTGAGACTTCGCCGATGCCGTTCCGCAAGAGACCGGATATGGCAGGCCGTATGGGATCGCTGAAGGGCATGCTTGTCTTTGAGGCCAAGGATGAAGGAGTGGCGCGCTGGTGCGCCATGTTGAAATATAGGCCAGATTTGCCCGGATGGCGCCTAAAGTTAAGGAAACGCAAGGCCGCGCAGGCCGCCCGGAAACCCCGCCCTTGCGTCCTGCGCCCCGCCTCTCTATAACCCGCCGCATTCCACACGCGGGAATGGGCAAAGCGAACCGGACGGGGAACCCCGTCCGTTTTGGCAAACGCCCGCCGGTCCGGCGCCCCAAAAGGGGGTCGGTGTCACCCGCGGAGGCAGAACCGGTTAAGACGTGAAGGAGCAGAGGCAATGGCATTGCCCGATTTTTCGATGCGTCAGCTTTTGGAAGCTGGCGTCCACTTCGGCCACCAGACTCATCGCTGGAACCCGAAGATGCAGCATTATCTCTACGGGTCTCGCAACAAGATCCACATCATCGACCTTTCGCAGACAGTGCCCTTGCTGCACCAGGCGCTGCTTACGGTAAAGAATACGGTCGCGCAGGGCGGCCGCGTGCTCTTTGTGGGCACGAAGCGCCAGGCCTCCGAGCCCGTCGCCGATGCGGCCCGGCGCTGCGCACAATATTTCGTCAATCACCGCTGGCTTGGCGGTACGCTGACCAATTGGCAGACGATCTCGAACTCGATCCGGCGCCTGCGCCAGATCCAGGAGACGATCGACGGCGGCGGCATCGGTCTGACGAAGAAGGAGCTGCTCAACATGACGCGCGAGCGCGACAAGCTCGAGCGGGCATTGGGCGGCATCAAGGACATGGGCGGCATTCCCGACCTCATGTTCGTCATCGATACGAACAAGGAGGAGATCGCGATCGCCGAAGCGCGCAAGCTTGGCATCCCGGTCGTGGCGATCCTTGATTCGAATTGTGATCCTGATGGTATCTCCTATCCCATTCCTGGCAATGATGATGCGGCGCGAGCGATCCAGCTCTATTGCGATCTCATCGCGCGCGCGGTGATCGCGGGCCTGGAAGACAGCCAGCAGATCTCCGGCGTCGACCTTGGCGCAAGCGAGGCGCCGCTCGTTGATCTGCCGCCCCCGGCGATGGGTGAGGCGACGCCTCCCCCAGCCGAATGAGACGGACGGGTCACTCAAGAACGGTTGAAACGCAGGAACAGATGAGGACGGAGCATGGCTGAGATTTCCGCCGGCATGGTCAAAGAACTGCGCGAAAAGACGGGCGCGGGCATGATGGACTGCAAGTCCGCGCTCAATGAAACGAAGGGTGATCTGGAGGCGGCGGTCGATTGGCTGCGCAAGAAGGGTCTTGCCAAGGCGGCTAAGAAGGCCGGGCGTATCGCGGCCGAGGGCCTCGTGGGCATCGCCTTGAGCGGCACCAAGGGCGTGGCGGTTGAGGTGAACTCCGAAACCGATTTCGTGGCCCGCAATCCTGAGTTCCAGGAAATGGTTGCCGCGATCGCGGGCGTCGCGCTCGGGGCCGGCTCATCCCTTGAGGTGCTTTCAGCGGCCGCCTATCCAGGCGGCGGCACGGTTGCCGAGAAGATCGCAGCGACGATCGCGAAGATCGGCGAGAACATGACCTTGCGCCGCGCGGCGCAGGTCAGCGTCACGGCGGGCGTCGTCTCTTCCTATGTGCACAATCAGGCGGCACCCAATTTGGGCCGCATCGGCGTGCTCGTGGGGCTGCAATCGACGGGCAGCACGGAAGAGCTTGCCGCGCTTGGGCGGCAGATCGCCATGCATATCGCCGCCCAGAACCCGCTCGCGCTCGACCCGGCCGGCCTTGACCCCCAGACGGTCGCGCGCGAACGCGACATTCTGGCCGACAAGTACAAGGCGCAAGGCAAGCCCGCCAACGTGATCGAGAAGATCCTCGAGAGCGGACTGAAGACCTACTATAAGGAGGTCTGTCTCCTTGAGCAGGCCTATGTCCACGACAGCGGCAAGAGCGTCGCGCAGGTCCTGAAGGAATCGGAGGGCCGCGTCGGCGCGCCGGTGACGATTTCAGGCTTCGTACGTATGGCGCTTGGCGAGGGAATCGAGAAACAAGAGTCCGATTTCGCCGCCGAAGTCGCCGCAGCAGCAAAGGGCTGAGCCGCCACCCTATCAGCGCAAGACCTGAAATCGAGAACCAAGGAGAACCCGGCGATGAGTGCAAAACCGCGATATCGCAGGGTCCTTCTGAAGATTTCGGGCGAAGCGCTGATGGGAAAGCAGCAATACGGCATCGATCTTGAAACGGTGGAGCGCATCGCGAGCGAGGTCCGCGACGCCATCGAGATCGGTGCCGAGGTCTGTCTCGTCATTGGCGGCGGCAACATCTTCCGCGGGCTGTCAGGGGCCGCCGAGGGGATGGAACGGGCGAGTGCCGACTATATGGGCATGCTCGCAACCGTTATGAACGCGCTTGCGATGCAGAATGCGCTGGAGCGCCTGGGCGTTCACACCCGCGTGCAATCCGCCATTCCGATGACGACGGTGTGCGAGCCTTACATCCGCCGCCGCGCCATCCGCCACATGGAAAAGCGCCGCGTGGTGATCTTCGCGGCCGGCACCGGCAATCCCTTTTTCACAACCGATACGGCAGCAGCCCTGCGCGCCGCCGAAATGGGTTGCGACGCTCTGCTCAAGGGAACCCAGGTCGACGGCGTTTATACGGCCGATCCCAAGAAGGTTCCAACCGCCACCCGCTTTGAGCGGCTGACTTATCATGAGGTCCTCGCCAAGGATTTGAAGGTGATGGACGCCTCCGCCATCTCTTTGTCACGCGAGAACCGCATTCCGATCATTGTTTTCAATATTCATGAGCAAGGCCGGTTCGTGGACGTCTTGCGCGGCAATGGCAAATGTACGGTGATCGAGGAACCGGCGGCCGCGTAAGGCGGGAAGGCCGCCGCAAGAGGGAGGACCATGAACGTGAGCGCTCCATTCAACAAAGACGATCTGCAAAAGCGCATGAAGGGTGCGGCGGCGACGCTGAAACAGGAGTTCAACGGCCTGCGAACGGGTCGTGCGTCGGTCAGCCTGCTGGATCCTGTAATGGTGGATGCCTATGGCAGCGCGATGCCGATCAATCAGGTGGGCACCGTGAACACGCCGGAGCCCCGCATGATCACGGTACAGGTGTGGGATAAGGGGCTCGTCATCCCCGTCGATAAGGCGATCCGCGCGGCGGGTCTTGGTGTCAACCCCCAGGTCGACGGCACGCTGATCCGCATTCCGATTCCGCCCCTCACCGAGGAGCGGCGCAAGGAACTTGTCAAACTCGCCCACAAATATGCCGAGAGTGCCCGCGTGGCTGTGCGCAACGTCCGCCGCGACGGCATGGACGCGCTGAAGAAAATGGAAAAGGACGGCAAGATCGGCCAGGACGAGCACAAGCGGCTCGAGGAAGAAGTCCAGAAGATCACCGACGCCAGCATCAAGGAAATTGATGAGGCTCTCCAGGTCAAGGAAAAGGAAATCATGCAGGTTTAGGCTTGGAGGAACAGGACAGGTCTTTAGTAACCGGTCTGTGCTAGCCTCGCAGGATTACCCTCGATAAGCTTGTCCTGGCGCCCGGACATTTTGCGGCGCGAATGAGTGCACATGTCGATTGCCAGCGCGCCCGATCCGGGCTTGAACCCTCTTCCCCGCCACATCGCCATCATCATGGATGGCAACCGGCGCTGGGCCAAGGCGCGGATGTTGCCCCGCACATTGGGCCATCGCCAGGGTGTCAACGCCGTGCGTGAAGTCGTGCGCGCGGCGGGCGACATGGGGCTTGAGGTGCTCACGCTCTACAGCTTCTCTTCGGAGAACTGGAACCGTCCGGCGGATGAAGTGTCCGACCTGATGGGATTGCTGCGCTGGTACATCCGCGAGGATTTGGCCGAGCTGAATCGCAAGGGCGTTCGCATCCGCATCATTGGCAGCCGTGACCGCGTGGCGCCCGATATTGTCGCCTTGATCGAGGAGGCCGAAAACCTCACCAACGCCAATCAGGGCCTCACCCTCATCATCGCCTTCAACTATGGTGGACAGGATGAGATCCTCTCGGCCGTCAGGGGCCTCGCCCGGGATGTGGCTGAAGGGCGGTTGCGTCCCGATGAGATCACAAAGGATATGATTGCAGGCCGCCTCAGCACGGCCGGCATCCCCGACCCGGACCTCGTCATCCGCACCAGCGGTGAAAAGCGTCTCAGCAACTTCCTGCTTTGGCAGACGGCCTATGCCGAGCTTGTTTTTGACGACATTTTCTGGCCAGACTTCACAAAACAGTCATTGCTGGATGCCGTTGCCGAGTATCAACGCCGCCATCGGCGCTATGGGGCAAGCTGAGAAAATAAAAAGGCGCCGCCACGCGTGAGTGCGCATAGCGAAGACAAGTCTGCGTTCGGCATCGGCCTTGATTGGCGCGATCCCCTCGTGCGCCGGATTGTATCGGGCGTGCTCCTGGCGGCCTTGGGCCTGTTCGTGTCTGCTGAGGGCGGCTGGCTGCTCACCGCCTGGCTCACCCTGATCGGCGCCCGCATGGCCTTCGAATGGGCAAGGCTCTTGACCGGCATGTCCTGGACCCTTCTGACCCTGATCATGGGGGGCACGGTCGCGGCGGCGGTGCTCGTTGGGGGATGGGGGCGTTATGAGATTGCCTTCGCGATCGTGGCGGCAGGCGCGGCGCTTGGCGCCGTCATTGCCAATCGGCTCCATGCCGACCCAGACGGCGCCGCCTTGGGCGTTCCCTATCTGGCCTTGCCCCTGATCGCGTTCGAATGGCTGGGTGGCGCGACGCCATGGAGCACCGCGACACTTTATTGGATGCTGTTGACGACCTGGGGAACCGACACCTTCGCCTGGGCAGGCGGCAAGCTGATCGGCGGCCCGCGTCTCTGGCCGGAGGTCTCTCCGAAAAAGACTTGGGCGGGAATGGCGGGCGGCTTTCTGGGAGGGCTCACGGGTGGCCTCATCGTCGGCATTGCGGTGGGTGTGGAGCAGCCGCTAATTGTCGCAGGCCTTAGCCTTGTCGCAGCAGCCGTAGCGCAGGTCGGTGACCTTGCGGAATCGGGGCTGAAGCGGCGTTTTCACGTCAAGGATGCAGGGCAAATCATCCCCGGCCATGGCGGCGTCTTGGACCGGCTCGACAGCATGATCGCGGTTGTCGTGGTGACGGCCGTCTATACGATAATAGTACCGGCAGGGCCGCTAGGGGAGGGATGGCAGGAATGGCTGAAGTGACGCCTCGCGTTTCCGTACCGCCCCGGCGGATTTCAATCCTGGGGGCGACGGGATCGGTGGGGGCAAGCACACTGGATCTCATCGCACACCATCGATCGCGGGATAGCGGCTGCTTTGAGATCGAGGCCTTGACGGCGCAAAGCCGGGTCGCGGAACTGGCCGGACTTGCCATGCGCTTTCGCCCCCGGCTTGCTGTTATCGGCGATCCCTCGCGCTATGGAGAGCTGAAAGCGGCGCTCGCGGGAACGGGGATCGAAACGGCGGCCGGCGCCATGGCCGTCGAGGAAGCCGCACTGCGCCCGGCCGACTGGATAATGGCCGCCATCGTGGGGACGGCGGGCTTGCGCCCAGCCATGGCGGCGCTGCGCCCCGGCGTGACGCTCGCCCTTGCCAACAAGGAATGCCTGGTTTCGGCAGGGCCGCTCTTCATGGCCCGCGTCGCCGAAGCGGGCGTAAGGCTGCTCCCCGTCGACAGTGAGCACAACGCCATCTTCCAGGTCTTTGAGCCCGCCAATCGCGCTGCGATCGACCGGCTGATCCTGACGGCTTCGGGCGGACCCTTCCGCACCTGGACGCGCGAGCAGATGCGCGCAGCGACGCCCGAGCAAGCGGTCGCGCATCCACGCTGGTCGATGGGTATGAAGATTTCCGTCGACAGCGCCACGCTCATGAACAAGGGGCTGGAGCTGATCGAGGCACATTATCTCTTCGACATGCCGCCTTCCCAGCTCGATATCGTCGTTCACCCCCAATCGATCGTGCACAGCCTCGTGAGCTACAAGGACGGCTCGGTCCTGGCTCAGATGGCAAGCCCGGACATGCGCACACCCATTGCCTATGCATTGGGATACCCCCAGCGCATCGAGGCGCCGGCGCCCCGTCTCGACCTGATCGCGATGGGCGCACTCACCTTTGAAAAGGCGGACCTTGCGAGGTTTCCCTGCCTCGCCCTGGCGGAGGCTTCCCTTAAGGAAGGCGGTATCGCACCCACCGTGCTCACCGCCGCAAATGAGATCGCCGTCGCCGCTTTTCTGAAGCGGAGACTGGGGTTCCTCGACATTTCTCATGTTGTGGAAGAGGTGATGACGCGCTGCGTTTCTGGACGCCCGTTAACACTCACAACAATAGAGGATGTGCTAAGTTTGGATCGCGAAGCCCGCAGCTGCGCCGAGGAAAGCGCCAAGGCGCTCGTATCGTGAAGCCGAAATCCGTGTCATGTGCGGTGTTGCCGCCATGGCCGGCATCGAAGTCGCGATATGAGCAGCCAGAAACCGAACCGCGTCGCAACAATGCCTGCCACGAGATGAAGGAACCGCCCCGCCGATGGACATGATCCTTGATCTGATCCGCACAGTTTTTGAAGCGATCGTCTTTACCGGTGTACCGTTCATCTTGCTGCTGTCCATCGTCGTGTTCATTCACGAGATGGGGCACTTCCTTGTCGCCCGCTTCTTTGATGTGAAGGTGGAAATCTTCTCGATCGGCTTCGGCAAGGAGCTTTATGGCTGGAATGACCGGTACGGCACACGCTGGAAGGTGAGCGCGCTTCCTTTGGGCGGCTATGTGAAATTCTGGGGCGATGAGGGTGCCGCATCCACGCCCGATCGCGAGAAGATCCGCGAGATCCAGGAGAAGGGTGGCGAAGCAGCCACATGCTTCCATGTAAAGCCGGTCTGGCAGCGCGCGCTCATTGTCGCGGCAGGGCCATTTGCGAACTTTCTGCTCGCCTTCGTCATCCTGTCGGGCCTCATTTTCACCTTCGGCGAGCTGCGCGTGCTTCCCATCATTGCTGAGGTAAAGGCGGGCTCGGTCGCCGAGGCGGCCGGGTTCAAGCCTGGAGACCGCGTTTTGTCGATCGATGGCCGGACGATCGAATCCTTTGGCGACATTGCGCGCTATGTGGTGCTGCGTGATGGCGATCAGATGCGCATTGAGATCGACCGGGCGGGCGAACGAATCACCTTGGAGGCTACTCCGCGCAAAACGGAGATCGTTGACCCTCTCGGCAATAAGATGACGGGGGGGCAATTGGGTATCAGCCCTGCGCGCGAAACCCCCGTCTATGAGCACATCACCTATGGCCCGCTTCAGTCCGCCTTTAGGGCCATCGACAGGACATTCGCCATCGTTGGCGATACGCTCACCTTCCTTGGCCGAATCGTCACGGGCAAAGGCGACAGCTCTCAGATCTCCGGTCCGCTCGGCATTGCAAAGATTTCAGGACAGGCGGCGCAGGAAGGTGTGGCATTCTATGTCAACCTGATCGCCGTTCTGTCGGTCAGTATCGGCCTGATCAACCTTTTTCCGGTTCCCATGCTCGACGGCGGCCATCTTCTGTATTATGCCTTTGAGGCAGTCCGGGGCAGGCCGCTGGGGGAGGAGGCTCAGGAAATGGGTTTCCGCGTAGGGCTTGCGCTCGTCCTTTTTTTGATGATCTTCGCGACATGGAATGATTTGTCCAAGTCGGGAATTTTCTAATCTTCTGACGGCGGGTCCGGGGGGATCAACCGAGGGGATAACGTCGGAGGCGTTTAGGTACCGATGATGTGGCTCGCCGCACGCACCCTGTTGATGGGTAGCAGCATTTTTGCTTTGTCTGTTTCGCCGATGGTTGCGCTCGCGCAGAGCGCCACGACCGGGGGCGAAGTGGGCGCACAACCTGAGGGCGAGACCGTTGTCCGCCAGATTGTTGTGGAGGGGACACAGCGCATCGAAGAGCAGACCGTTATCTCCTACCTTGCCGTCCAGGAAGGTCAGGTCTTCAACGATCAGCTCATCGATTTGTCGCTGAAGACCTTGTTCGCGACCGGTTTGTTCTCGGACGTGAAAATCGCCGAGCAGGGCGGGAAGGTGACCGTGACGGTGGTCGAGAATCCGATCATCAACCGCGTCGCTTTCGAGGGGAACTCCTCGCTCTCCGACGAGGACCTCGACAAGGAAGTCCAGCTTAAGCCCCGTATCGTCTTTACCCGCGCGAAGGTCCAATCCGACGTTCAGCGCATTATGGAATTGTATCGCCGCTCGGGGCGCTTTGCCGCGACGGTTGAGCCCAAGATCGTGCAGCTGCCGCAAAACCGTGTCGATCTCATTTTTGAAATCAACGAAGGTGAGACGACCGGGATCAGCCGCATCAATTTCATCGGGAACACGGTCTTTTCCGACAGTGAGCTCAAGGACGAAATCGCCACGCAGGAATCGGCGTGGTGGCGTTTCATGTCGTCGAATGACAACTACGACCCCGATCGCCTGACCTTCGACAAGGAACAGCTGCGGCGTTTCTATCTTACGAGGGGTTATGCGGATTTCCGGGTGGTCTCCGCCGTGGCGGAACTCGCGCCCGACAATAGCGGTTTCTTCGTGACCTTCACGGTCGACGAAGGGGAACGGTATCAGTTCGGCGAAGTTGAGATTCAAACGAACCTGGCTGAATTGCCGGGGGGCGAGCTGCGGCCGCTTCTGCTGGTCGAGCCAGAAGAAACGTATAACGCTGAGCTTGTCGACAAGAGCATCGATGCGCTCACGTTCTATGCCGGCACGAAGGGCTATGCCTTCGCCGAGATCAAGCCGCGCGTGCGCCGTAACCGAGAGACGAAGAAGATCGATGTCGTCTTCACGGTGGAGGAAGGTCCCCGCGTCTATGTGGAGCGGATCAACGTTGTGGGCAACTCCCGCACGCTCGATCGCGTCATTCGCCGCGAAATCCGCCTGGCCGAAGGCGATGCCTTCAATCGCGTGCTCATCGACCGTTCCCGCTCGCGCATTCGCGGCCTCGGCTTCTTCAAGAAGGTGGAGATCACAGAAGAACCGGGCAGCGCCCCGGATCGCACCATCCTGAACGTGGAGGTTCAGGAACAGTCGACCGGCGAACTCTCGCTCGGTTTCGGCTTCTCTTCCGCCGACTCCTTCGTTGCTGACGTCAGTATCTCCGAGCGCAACTTGCTTGGCCGCGGCCAGTTCCTGCGCTTCCGCATCAGTGCCTCTGGCGAGCGTCAGCAGGCCGATATCCGCTTCACCGAGCCCTACTTCCTCGACCGCAACCTCGCGGTCGGCGTCGACCTCTACAAGATCCTGTCGGAGTATGACGAGTCGTCCTACGACACCGACTCGACCGGCATGGGTCTGCGCTTTGGCTTTCCGACATCTGAGTTTGGCCGCTTCAATGGCCGCTACACATTGCGCTCGGACTCGATCGACCCCTCCTCCACGGCCTCGCAGGCGGTCCAGGATCTTGAGGGTGATTACCTCACCTCAGTCATCGGCTACAGCTACTCCTACAACGAGACGAACGACCCGCTGGAACCGACGGACGGCTATCAGTTCACCTTCCAGCAGGATTTCGCGGGCCTTGGCGGCGATGTTGAGTATTACCGCACCCAGTTTGACGGATCCGTATACCAGAAGCTCATCTGGGACGACGTCGTGGGCAGCCTGACGCTCAGCACGGGCTGGATCGACAACTATGACGGCAGCGGCGTTCGCATCAATGACCGCTTCTTCAAGGGTGGCTCGACTTTCCGCGGCTTTGAGAATTCCGGCGTTGGTCCACGCGATGTGGAAGGCAGTGCGCAGGACGCGGTCGGCGGCCAGTTCTTCGCTGTAGGCACAGCCGAAGTTCGTTTCCCGAATGGCTTGCCGGAAGAGTTTGGCATCAAGACCAGCCTGTTCACCGATATCGGTACGCTGGGCATCGTCGACGACGAGACAAAGCAGAGTTGCCTGGACGCGACACTGGCGTGCCGCATCGAGGATGACTTGTCGCTGCGTGCATCGGCTGGCATGAGTGTGCTGTGGGATTCACCCTTCGGCCCCGTGCGGCTTGACTTCGCGCAGGCAATCGCCAAAGAGGAATATGATAAGACCGAGTTCTTCCGTTTCAGCACGGCAACCCGGTTCTAAGCCCCTCAAAGGACATGCGTAACATGCAGAAGATGATGACGGCCATCGCCCTGGCTATCGCCGCGGCATTGACCATGGTGCCCACGGCGCAAGCGCAAGACCAGGTCGCCCCGGTGGCTGGAACGCCGGCCCCCCTCATTCTGGTTGTCGACCAGAACGAGGCCGTCCGCCTTTCTGCGGCGGGCAAGGACATGGTGGCTCAGGTCGAGGCCTACAGCAAAAAAATGCAGGAAGAGTTCGAGCCTGAGCAGAAAAAGATCGCGAACGACGCCAAGCAGCTCCAGGAACAGGCCTCTGTTCTTGACGCCAAGGTTCGCGAGCAGCGCCAGAAGTCGCTTCGCGACCGCCAGGTCTCGCTTGAGCGCCGCGTTCAGGAGCGTCAGGCGCAAATTCAGGGTGGGGTCAATAAGGTCCGCCAACAAATTGCCGAGGCACTGGAGCCGATCCTGAAGGAAATCATGATTGAGCGGGGCGCCAATCTTCTCATTCAACGCGGTGCTGTTGTTCTGGGAGCGATCGACGTCGATATCACGATGGCTGCCATCCAGCGTCTCAACGAGCGGCTTCCCAAGGTGACGGTTGAACTCGTCGAGCCGCCCAAGCCCGCCGAAGGCGCCGGCCAATAATAGCCGAAGGGTTTGCTCCAGTGACATGCGCCCCTGGGACCCGTTCCGGGGGCGTTCTCATTGTGCAGACTTCGAAGCGCGCAAGCTGGCTTGATTTCAATTCCAAGGGCGATGCACTAAACTTGCGACATGGCTGATCCGACTTTTTTCGACAATGCAGGCCCGAAGCGGCTTGATGAGCTTGCGGCCTTTTTGAGCGCCGGCCTCTTTCGGGCATCTCCGGATCAGCACGTCTATGATGTCGCGCCGCTAAGCCATGCCGGCCCCGATCACCTCTCTTATTTCGAGGGCCGCCGGCATTTGCCGGCCCTCCTTGCGTCCAAGGCAGGCGCCGTTCTTGTGAGCGAGACGGACGCTGGTGAAGTGCCACCGGAAATGGCGCAAATTGTCACCAAGTCGCCGGCGCTGGCCTTCGCGCGGGTAGTTGGGCTTTTTTATCCGGATGCAACAGGCTTCGCGGCCCCCTGTGCCGGTTTTGCGGTCCACCCGACGGCGAGGCTGGCGGAGGGTGTGGAACTGGAACACGGAGCGGTTGTCGCGGCGGGCGCCAGGATTGGAGCGCGCACGCGGATCGGCGCCCATGCGGTCATCGGCCGGGGTGTCGCCATCGGGAATGACTGCATCATCGGGGCGGGGGCGAGCCTTGGCTGCGCACTCCTGGGCGACCGTGTGATCGTCCATCCGGGGGTGCGAATCGGACAGGACGGCTTTGGGTTCGCGCAAGGTCCAACCGGGCACGTGAAGATCCCGCAAATCGGGCGGGTCATCATTCAGGATGATGTTGAGATCGGAGCCAATTCGACGATCGACCGCGGCGCGCTCATCGACACGGTCATCGGCGAGGGCACGAAGATTGATAACGCGGTGCACATCGGGCACAACTGCCGCATCGGGCGAGGCTGCATTCTCACTGCCCAGGTCGGCATGTCGGGTTCCGTCACGCTGGGCGATTATGTGGTTCTGGGCGGCAAGGTCGGCGTGGCAGACCATGTGGAAATCGGCCCGAAGGCGATGGTAGCGGCACGTTCTGGCGTGACGCGGAATTTGCCGGGCGGCGCGATCTATGGCGGTTTTCCCGCCAAGCCCGTCGCCGAATGGCGCAGGGAAGTGGCGGCCCTCGCAAGGTTGGCAAGATCAAAGGGAAGAGCGGGCGAAGGCGGCGTATGAGCAAAGGGGAGCGCAAATCAAAGGACGGCAGCGTCGGGATCGATCGCATCCTTCAGCTTTTGCCGCACCGTCCGCCCTTTCTCATGATCGAGAAGCTGGTCGACATTGTTCCCGGGATCAGCGCGCGCGGCATCAAGACCGTGAGTATGAACGAGCCCCATTTCCAGGGTCACTTCCCAGGCCATCCGATCATGCCGGGCGTCCTCATCATTGAGGCTATGGCGCAAACGGCGGGCGCGCTGGTGGTCGAAACGATGGGGCCCGCGGGCGAAAACAGCCTTGTCTACTTCATGACGATAGACAAGGCGCGCTTTCGCCACCCTGTGTTGCCCGGCGACCTGCTGGAATTGAACGTCAAGGTCGCCCGCCATCGAGGCCCCGTGTGGCGCTTCGATGGTGAGGCAATCGTCGCTGAACGGCTTTGCGCCGAAGCCGAGTTCAGCGCCATGATCATGAACCGCGATGGAACCCCGCTCAACATCGATGCCTGAAATCCACCAAACCGCGATCGTATCGCCTGAAGCCCGTCTCGCTGCCGATGTTCGCATCGGCCCCTTTTGCACGGTGGGGCCGAGAGTGACGCTGATGGCTGGCGTCAATCTCGTCAGTCACGTCGTCGTTGACGGCAGAACCGAGATCGGCGCGGGCACGACGATCTATCCCTTCGCCTCTTTGGGCCATGCGCCGCAATCGATCGCCTACAAGGGAGAGGATACGGGGCTCATCATCGGAGAGAAGAACCTGATCCGCGAGGGCGTGACGATGAATCCCGGCACCGCCAGCGCGCGCGGTGAAACCCGCATCGGCTCCAACTGCATGTTCATGGCCGGAAGCCACGTCGCGCATGATTGCTGGCTTGGCAACAACATCATCATGGCGAACAACGTGATGCTGGGTGGCCATGTGACGATCGGCGATTACGTTTGGCTGGGCGGCGGCTCGGCCGTTCATCAATGGAGCCGCGTCGGCATGCATGCCTTTGTGGGCGGCATGGCGGGCCTCGAGGGTGATCTCATTCCCTTCGGCTCGGTGATGGGCAACCGTGCCCATCTGGCCGGGTTGAACCTTGTGGGGCTTAAGCGCCGCGGCTTCTCGCGCGAGGTCATTCACGATTTGCGCAACGCCTATCGCCTGCTATTCGCCGAGGAAGGCACCTTCCAGGAGCGGCTCGAGGATGTGGCCGAGCTCTTTGTCAGCCGGCCTGAGGTCATGAGCATCGTCGAATTCGTGCGCGAGGGCGGTGAGCGTCCGCTCTGCATGCCCAATCGCGAAACGTGAGTGTGGCGCGCCCAAAGCTGGGGATAATCGCCGGCGCGGGAGAGCTTCCCCATTTGCTGGCACGGCTTGCGCTGGGAAAGGGAACGCCCGTTCATCTTCTTCTCATCGATGGCCTCGCCGATCCGGCTCCCCACGCGATCCCCTCAAGCGTGATGCCCCTGGGCGCGCTGGGAAAGGCATTCCGTACACTGAAGAACACGCATTGCCGCGAGGTCGTGTTCGCGGGCCAGTTCACAAGACCTGCCGAAACACGCCGCCTGCGCCCCGATTTGACGGCGCTGTGGTTTCTCATCACGCAGCGCCGGCAATTGCGTGCGGGCGATGATGCGATCCATCGCGCGGTTGAGGATGCATTTCGCAGGCGCGGTTTTGAGGTCGTCTCTCCGCTTGCCATCGCGCCAGAGCTTGCAGCGCCCGCTGGCACGCTGACGCTGCGCCTGCCCGACCATCATCAGAGTGAGCAGTTCGCGTCCGCCATGCGCGCCGCCAAGTCGCATGGCGGAACAGACATCGGTCAGGCGATTGTCATCCGCGACGGTGAAGTTCTGGCGCGCGAGGGACGCGATGGCACCGATGCCATGCTGCGCCGCCTCAATCTGGAGGCAAAGGGCGGCATGCTTGTAAAGGCGATGAAGCCCGCGCAGCTCCGGGTGATCGATCCCCCCGCCATTGGCGTCCACACGGTGGAGGCCGCCGCTGCCGCGGGGCTCCAGGGCATCCTCATCGAGGCGGGGACGACCCTCATCGTTGATCGCAAGGCCGTGCAGACGGCGGCGGATCGGCTGGGGTTGTTTGTGGCCGCGATCCCTTCTGAGGGCGAATGAGCGTTGCACCTTTGAAAATCATGCTCGTCGCGGGCGAGCCCTCGGGCGATGCGCTGGGCGCTGAGCTTATCAAGGCCTTGCGCCGCCTTGAGGGCGATCGCCTGACACTGATCGGATCGGGCGGCCCCTTGATGCGGCGGGAAGGTTTTGTGCCGCTCTTTGGACTTGAGGATACGGCGGTGATGGGCCTGCGCGAGGTCGTGCCCAAGGTGCCTGCGATCCTCAGGCGGGTGAGACAGGCGCGCGATCTGGCGTTGACGGCAATGCCCGATGCGACCGTACTCATCGATAGTCCGGATTTCACTCACCGTGTCGCAAGGGCCATTCGCAAGCGCGCGGGCGCTAATCTGAGGCTCATCAAATATGTTGCGCCGCAGGTCTGGGCTTCGCGGCCCGAACGGGCGCAGAAAATGCGCGCGTTCATCGATCATGTGCTGTGTCTTCTGCCGTTCGAGCCGCCCTTCTTTGAAAAATATGGACTGCCCGCGAGCTTTGTCGGGCACCCGGTGATCGAGCGGTCACGGGCGATGACCGGCGGCGATGCCTTCAGGGCAAGGCACGGCATCGGCCCGTCGGACCCGTTGCTCCTGGTATTGCCGGGCAGCCGGACGAGCGAGATCGGCTTTCTGTTGCCGGTCTTCAGGAAGACGGTGGAATTGCTGGCAAGGGACGTGCCGGGTCTGCGCTGTGTCCTGCCCGTTGTTCCCAATGTTGCAGCAAAGGTGAAGGCGGGCATCGCCGATTGGCCGGTGCCGCTGACCCTCATAGAGGACCCCACCAGCAAGTTTCAAAGCTTCGATGCCGCCGACGTCGCGTTTGCGGCCTCCGGCACGGTTACGACCGAGCTTGCGCTTTCAAGGACACCCATGCTTGTGGGCTACAAGGTGGGCGCTCTGACGGCCGCGATCGCGCGCCGCATGGTGAAGGTGAAGTACATCACCCTTGTCAACCTCATCCTCGACCGGGAGGCGGTACCGGAACTCGTTCAGGAAAACCTCACGCCCAGACGCGCGGCGGAGCACCTGCGGCGCCTTTTCCTCGATGAGGGGGCAAGGAAAGAGCAGGTCGAGAGCATGGAGGCCGCGACCAAGGCGTTGGGCGAAGGGGGCGAGAGCCCCAGCCTGCGGGCGGCCAGGGAGATCTTGCGGATTGCAGGCGAGGGCGGACCGCAAAGGACCCGCCCCATCGCCTACCAGCCGAAATAGACGGCAAGTCCCGAGAGCGCAAATCCGGCCGCAAAAATGGCCGCCTGCACCCAGTCAAGGCCGCGCACCTCCGGTGGAGAATTGTCATTGGCCGCATCCAAGGTGACGCGCATCACCCGCGCATGCGGACCCGTCCGGACGAATGCGAATGCCGATTGGAGCTTGCGAGCGCCGGCCTTGCGGGCCGCCTCCTGCGTCGCGCCACCCGCCCCCGCCGACGATGCAAGCTTCGCTCGCATGTCATCCGCGCGAGCAGAATCCCCCACTTCCACCGCCATAGTTCCCACTACCCACATTATCGTTTCTGTAGGGGCACATAATCGCGCCGCGGATGGCCCGTGTAAAGCTGCCGTGGACGCCCAATTTTCTGGGCCGGGTCTTCGATCATCTCGGTCCACTGCGCGATCCAGCCAACTGTGCGGGCAAGGGCGAAGAGTGCGGTGAACATGGCGGTGGGAAAGCCCATCGCCTTCAACGTGATGCCCGAATAGAAATCGATATTCGGGTAGAGCTTCTTTTCGACGAAATAATCATCGTTAAGGGCGATTCGCTCCAGTTCCATCGCAACCGCGAGCAGCGGATCGTTCTTAAGGCCAAGCTCATCGAGCACTTCGTGACAGGTTTTCTGCATGACCTTGGCACGGGGGTCATAGTTCTTGTAGATGCGATGCCCAAAGCCCATCAGGCGTAAGGGATCGTTCTTGTCCTTGGCGAGGGCGATGTATTCCGGAATGCGTTTGACGTCTCCGATTTCCTGCAGCATTTGCAGCGCCGCTTCGTTGGCGCCGCCATGCGCGGGCCCCCAGAGACAGGCGATACCGGCCGCGATGCAGGCAAACGGGTTGGCGCCTGAAGAGCCCGCAAGCCGCACGGTCGAGGTCGAGGCGTTCTGTTCGTGATCCGCATGCAGGATGAAGATGCGGTCGAGCGCGCGCGCGAGTGTCGGGCTTGCCTTGTATTCCTCCGCCGGCACCGCAAAGCACATGCGCAGGAAATTTTCCGCATAGCCAAGATCGTTGCGCGGATAAACGAAGGGCTGACCGATGGAATACTTGTGGGCCATGGCCGCGATGGTCGGCATCTTGGCGACCATGCGGTAGGACGCGACCATCCGCTGATGCGGATCATCGATATCGGTGCTGTCGTGATAGAAGGCCGAGAGCGCACCCACGACGCCCACCATTACGGCCATCGGATGCGCATCGCGCCTGAAGCCGCGGAAGAAATAGTTGATCTGCTCGTGCACCATCGTGTGATAGGTGATGGCGCGGTCGAATTCCTTCATCTGCTGGGCGGTCGGCAGATCGCCGTAAAGCAGCAGATAGCACGTCTCAAGGAAGTCTCCGTGCTCGGCAAGCTGCTCGATCGGATAGCCGCGATAGAGCAGGACGCCCTTGTCGCCATCGATGAACGTGATCGAGGATTCGCAGCTCGCGGTCGAGGTAAAGCCCGGGTCATAGGTGAACGTATCCGTCTCCGCATAGAGCTTGCGGATATCGATCACATGCGGGCCGACGCTTCCTTTAAGGACGGGAAGTTCGACGGTCTTGCCTTCATGACTGACCGAGGCGGTGCCTGCTGGTGTGCCAGGCTTGTGCTGGCTGGTCGGCGCCGAAATCATGGTGACCTCGCTTTGAAGGGTTTCAGGGAGTTTTGGGGGATTCCGATGAACATTAGGTATAGCGCTTGTGACAGTACCCGTCACCTTTCGCGGCTGCAAAAAATCGAACAACCATCTCATCGGATTCCATCCTGATCAGCAATGCGGGCAAGGCACTCCTCCCGCCCAAGAACAGCCATGA
This sequence comes from Alphaproteobacteria bacterium, assembly GCA_013389115.1. Taxonomy (GTDB): domain Bacteria; phylum Pseudomonadota; class Alphaproteobacteria; order Micropepsales; family Micropepsaceae; genus JACADY01. The sequence continues at coordinate 25,242 of JACADY010000061.1, read as the reverse complement.
CATCGAAAATCGGTGGGGAGGTTCCCTTCCCGGTGAGCGCTGCGCGCAAGGGCTGCGCCGCATCGCCAAGTTTGACGCCTTCAGTCTCGGCAAACGCCCGCACGGCCGCCTCCAGCGCGGCGGCGTCCCACGGTGTCGCCGCGAGGGCTGCTGCCAGCTTGGCAAGCAGGGCCCGCGCCGCCGGGCTGAGAATCTTGGCCGCCTTCTCATCGAGGCTGAGCGGCCGCGGCGCGAACAGGAATGACGAATTGTCATTGAGTTCGACCATCGTCTTCGCGCGCTCTTTAAGGCCGTTCATCGCGCGCACGAGGAGATCGCGCTGTTGGCCACCAGGTACGTGCTGACCCTTCTTCCGGCGCAGCGCGCAAAGGAGATCGGCAAGCCGTTCATTGTCGGCCGCGCGCAGATAGTGGCCGTTGAGATTGTCGAGCTTCTTCAGGTCGATGCGCGCGGGGCTCCGCCCGATATGCTCAAGGTCGAACCAGGCGATCGCCTGCTCGGTTGCGATGACTTCGTCATCCCCGTGGCTCCAGCCGAGCCGCAGGAGATAGTTGCGCATCGCCTCTGGCAGATAGCCGAGCGCTTCATATTCATGAATGCCGAGGGCGCCGTGGCGCTTGGAGAGTTTCGCGCCATCCTCGCCATGCAGAAGCGGCAGATGCGCATAGACGGGCTGGGGCCAGCCCATCGAGTCGATGATCTGCCGCTGCCGCGCCGCGTTGGTGAGATGATCATCGCCCCGGATGACATGCGTAATTCCCATGTCGAAATCATCAACGACGACCGAGAGCATATAGGTGGGCGTGCCGTCCGAGCGCAGCAGCACGAAATCATCGAGCACGTCGTTGTCAAAGCGCACCTCGCCTTGCACCTTGTCGGCGATGACCGTTTCGCCCGTTTGCGGCGCTTTGATCCGCACCACGGGCGGCACGTTGGGCCGCGCGTCGCTGGCGGGCCGGTCGCGCCAGCGCCCGTCATAGCGCACGGGCTTGCCGGCCGCCTTCTGGGCCTCGCGCATGGCTTCCAGCTCTTCCGCCGTTGCATAGCAGTGATAGGCAAGGCCCTGCTTGAGCAGCGTATGCGCCACCTCCGCGTGCCGCTGGGCGCGGGCGAACTGATAGACGATCTCGCCATCCCAGCCGAGCTCAAGCCAGGTGAGCCCCTCGATCAGGGCCTCGATGGCTTCGTTTGTCGAGCGCTGGCGGTCGGTGTCCTCGATGCGCAAACGGAACGTGCCGCCATGGCGCCGCGCATAGAGCCAGTTGAAAAGCGCCGTGCGCGCGCCCCCGATATGCAAGAACCCCGTGGGCGAGGGCGCGAACCGCGTGACGATGGATTTGGCTTGCACCATGGTGGAAGGCAGGATGGTCATGGCAGGAGGAATGGATCGGCGCTGCTCTTAGCACGGGCGCGGCGTTTACGGAAACTGCGCGGGCCTGGCCAACGGACGAGGGAGCGCGGGGGGAGGGATCATGGCGGCGGTCGCCTCAGGCCGTTGGCGCGGCCGGATCGCCGGCGCTTGGCGGCGCCTTCGCAATGGGGGCGGCGCATTCGCCCAAGGGATCGCCGCCAACTTCGCAGCCGAGCGCGACCGGCATCCCTTATGGCTCGTAGTGGCCTTGGGAGCGGGCATCGGCCTTTATTTCGCCTTGGCTGAAGAGCCAGCGCTGTGGACGGGTCCGGCTGTCCTAATGGGTCTTGTGGTTGCCTTCTCGCTTTGGCAGGGACATGGCGCGGCATGGCTGCTCGCCGTGCCGATCACCATGGCGCTAGGCTTTTCAGCGGCAAGCCTGCGCACCCATCTCATCGATGCGCCCATTCTCGATGCGCCGCTCGGCCGGACGGTCGTAACAGGAACGATTGCGGGGATGGCGGGCGGCGAGACGGCCGAACGTATCCTCATCGCGCCGGAGGCGATCGCGAACCATCCCGATCGGCCGTTGCCGCGCCTGGTGCGGATTACCTTGCGCGGAGAGGCAGGCACTCTTTGGCCGGGCCAGCGCGTTCGTATCAAGGCAAGCCTTGAAGCGCCGCGCGGGCCCGTCGCGCCCGGCGCCTTTGATTTTGCTCGCTGGTCCTTCTTTCAGGGTATCGGCGCTTCAGGCTATGCGCTCGCAGACCCGGAGATCCTGCCGGCGGGGAATGAGGGTGGCTGGATGGCGACAGCCGAAAGCGCGATCGCTGCCTGGCGTCTTGGCATTGCAAGGCGCATCCGCGACGCGCTGCCGGGATCGAAGGGTGCCATCGCCGCCGCCCTTTTTGCTGGCGACCGAAGCTTTATTCCGCAAGAGGATTTGGACGCCCTGCGCGATTCGAGCCTTGCCCACATGCTTTCCATCTCCGGCATGCACATGGCGATGGTTGGGGCGGCGATGTTCGGCCTTGTCCGGGCGTTGATTGCGGCGATCCCCTATCTGGCGTTGCGTATTGCGGCAAAGAAATGGGCCGCGCTTGCGGGGCTCCTCGCAACGAGCCTCTACCTCGTGCTCTCGGGCGCCGCGACGCCGACCATCCGCTCCTATGTGATGATTGCGCTGATGTTCGGCGCGATTCTCGCCGACCGGCCTGCCATTTCGATGCGGGTCGTCGCCCTCTCTGCCCTCATCGTCTTATCGCTCTGGCCCGAGAGCCTGCTCGATCCGAGCTTCCAGATGTCCTATGCGGCAGTGATCGCGCTTGTGGCGGCTTTCGAAAAGGCAAAGCAAAGCCAGCTTGGGCAATGGACCGCCGAGCGCGGCTTCCTCATCAGCATGGTGCTTTACGTTGGCGGCATTGCGCTGACGAGCCTTGTTGCGGGGCTCGCGACGGCCCCTTTTGCCGGCTTTCATTTCGGCCGCTATGCGAGTTATGGCCTCATCGCCAATCTGACGGCGATGCCCGTCGCCTCTTTGCTCGTGATGCCCTTTGGCATGGCCGCGCTCGCATTGATGCCCTTGGGCCTTGAGGAATGGGCGCTCGTCCCCGCATCCTGGGGCATCGCCCTCACGCTCGCGATCGCGCATGAAGTAGCGAGCTGGCCGGGCGCGGCCATATTGGTTCCCGCCTGGCCCATCGGCGCGCTCATCGCGGTGACGCTGGGCGGCTTGTGGCTGTGCGTGTGGCGTGGGGTTTGGCGGCTATGGTCGGCACCGCTCATCGCACTCATTTTTTTCACGAGCTTCGTGCATCGGGGGCCTGACCTCCTCATCGAGGGGGAAGGGCGCAATCTTGCCTTGCGAACGCGCGAGGGAGAGCTGCTGCTTGCCTTTGCAAGGCCGAGCTTCAGCGCCGAGCAATGGTTGCGCCTTGCCGGTGATGGACGCCTGCCCGGTGAAGCGAGGGGAAAGAAGGGTGATCCGCTCTCCTGTTACAAGGAGGCCTGTATCGGCACCCTCGAGGGTGAAACCCGCAACTGGCGTCTCGCCTGGGCGGGTGACAGGGCGTCCCTGGCGGAGGCCTGCGCCACGGCCGATATTCTCGTCACGCCTTTGCGCGCCGTGCATTGCGAGGGGCCGGCCCACATCTTCGATGCGGCGCGCCTTGCCCGGGACGGCGCGACGGCGCTTTGGCTGCGCGGCGACCGAATTCTCATCAACACAGCGAATGCCGAGCGCGGCAAACGACCCTGGTCCCGCGCGCCGTCCATTCAATAGCGCCGCAAAAGACCGATCAGCCGCCCCTGCACCTTGACCCGATCGGCCGAGAAGATGCGTGTCTCATAGGCCGGGTTGGCGGCCTCAAGCGCGACCGAATCACCGCGCCGGCGCAGCCGCTTCAGCGTCGCCTCCGCGTCATCGACAAGCGCAACGATGATATCGCCGGTTGTCGCCGTGTCGGCCCTGGCGATGATGACGGTATCCCCATCAAGGATGCCCGCGCCAATCATCGAATCGCCCGTGACCTCAAGCGCGAAATGTTCCCCCGTCCCCAGCATGTCGGGCGGCACGGGGATCTGGTCGATGGCGTTCTGCAGGGCTTCGATCGGCGTACCCGCGGCGATGCGCCCGATCAGCGGCACGTTGACACCGGGAGAGGCGGAAACAGGGACAGGCTTTGAGACAGCGGGTGCAACGGCGGGGCGAACATCGCGCCGCCCATGCGCGTCGATCACGGCGGGCTGAAATCCGCGCCGCGCTTGGGCATGCGCCTGACCCGAATTCTCCGGCAGCTTCACAACCTCGATCGCCCGCGCGCGGTGCTGCAGCCGGCGGATGAAGCCACGCTCTTCCAGCGCGGTGATGAGGCGATGAATGCCGGATTTGGAGCGCAAATCCAGCGCCTCTTTCATTTCCTCGAATGAGGGGGGAACGCCTGTTTCTCGCACACGCTGATGCACGAACATGAGCAATTCGTACTGTTTGCGCGTCAGCATTTCCCGTGCCCCTATTTTGCAAATGACTATGGAACAAAACCGCAACGGGAAAGTGTTCTATTTTGGTTCTTGAGGCGCGTCAATCCCCTTTTCCACACACGCAGTAGTTTTACTCAAATAGGATGACACGCACCTTGGCGCCCGCCGGGGCGGCGGGGGCGTGTGGGGGGCGCACGAGAAGCGCATTTGATTGGGCAAGCACGCTGAGGAGCGAGCTGTCCTGCCGCGCATCGGGAGTGACGATCCATTGTTGATCCGCGTCGGTTTCGATATGCGCGCGCAAATACTGCTCGCGGCTCCCATTGGCGCCAAGCGCGCACCCAAGGACGGCCCGGGCGGTGACAGGCGGTTCTCCCGGCAGGCCCTGCATCCGATCGAGAAAAGGGCGCACGAAGAGATGCGCGCAGACAAACGCCGAAACAGGATTACCCGGCAGCCCAATGACCGGCATGCGCTCCCATTGCCCGAACAAGAGCGGCTTGCCCGGCTGGAGCGCGACCCTCCAGAAATCGAGGGTGAACCCAAGCGCCGCAAGGGTCTCGCGCACGAGGTCATGGTCGCCAACCGAGGCACCGCCCAAGGTGATGAGAAGGTCGAAGGAAGAGGGGCGGGGCAGGGAGGCGGAGAGCGCCGGCGCATTATCGCGCGCGATGCCAAGATCGTGCACTGCGGCACCCCATGCGGAAAGGAGGGCGCCAAGGCCGGGTCCGGTCGATGCCGTAATCTGGGCAGGGCCAGGGGGGGCGCCCGGCGGCACCAGTTCATCGCCCGTCGAGAGGATCGCAACCCTTGGCCGGCGCGCAACGGTAACGTGCCCATGTCCTGATGCTGCGGCGAGCGCGATATGGCGCCCGGTGAGCCGCAGCGGCGGCGCAAGAACGACATCGCCTGCGGAAAAATCGATGCCCGCCCGCCGGATATGCCGGCCAACCTCAACCCTTTCGCGAACAACGACGATATCGCCCTCGCGCACCGTGTCCTCCTGGAGGACGATGGCATCGGCCCCTTCCGGCAGCGGGGCGCCTGTGAAGATGCGGTGGGCCTCGCCGGACCGGAGGGGCCCTGGCGCCATCCGCCCCGCCGGGATTTCAGCCGTGACCGTGAGCCGCGTCGGCGTCGTGAGGCAATCGGCACCGCGCACCGCATAGCCGTCCATTGCCGACACGCTAAGCGGCGGTTGGGTGACCTTGGCGATGATCGGGGCAAAGAGCACGCGCCCGCCGGCATCCGCCAACGCGACCGGCTGGGCCGGGAGCGGTGTGACACTGGCCAGCATCCGCATCCGCGCCTCTGCAACGGAAAGCATCGCCTAGTCCTCACCAAAGAGGGTCTTGCGGCTGACACCCGCCGCGCGGGCAAGTGCGGTTTCGGCCGCTTCGTCAAGGCGCCGCGTCTGGCCCCGCAGATACCCATAGACGACGTTAGGAGAAAGGCCGGCTTTGGCGGCGAAGGACGTCACCTGAAGACTGTGGTCGCGAAGGAAGGCGCGCAAATGCTCGCGCCGTTGGCTGTCGGCGGCGGCCGCGCCAGCACGGGGCCTTAGCGCCAGGAGATCCTGCGGTTTCGCCTTGGCGCGCGGCGAAGCCGCCGGAACGGCCGGGCTGACGCGCCGCCGCGTCGCGGGGGTAGTCGGGGCCGATAGCGCCGGAGCCTCGTAGATGCCGCTGCGCCCGCCTTCCTTCGATAGCAACCGCACCGTTTCGATGACGATGCCCTTTTCGGCGGATTTGAGCATGTCATAGAGCGTGAGCGCCGCGACGCTCGCCGCCGTCATCGCCTCCATCTCGACGCCCGTGGGGCCGGTTGTCGTGACGCTGCTGGTAACGACGATAAGGCCCTCCTCAAGCGCCAGATCGACCTGCACCTGCGACAGCGCCAAGGGGTGGCAGAGGGGAATGAGTTCGGGCGTTTTTTTGGCGGCCATGATGCCCGCGATCCGAGCCGTGGAGAGGACATCGCCCTTCGGCGCCGTTCCCTCGCGCACAAGCGTGAGCGTGTCGGCGCTCACCCGCACCCGAGCCTCGGCGATGGCCTTGCGCAAGGTGGCGGGCTTGGCCGAGACATCGACCATCCGTGCTTCGCCCGCGTCGCTAAGGTGCGTGAGTTTGTTCATGAACCTGTCCGCGCCAGAAGCGCCCGTGTCGCGCCTTCGACATCATCCTGCCGCATCAGGCTTTCCCCCACCAGAAGCGTGTGGATGCCACAGGCGGCAAGGCGGGCGACATCATCCGGCGTGGCAATGCCGCTTTCCCCTACTACGATATGGGTTTTTGGCACCAAGGGGGCGAGTCTTTCCGAAACGGAAAGGGACGTGGCAAAGCTCTTCAGGTCGCGATTGTTGATCCCGATGAGCCGGCTGCGCAGGCGCAGGGCGCGCCGCAATTCTTCCTCATCGTGAACTTCAAGAATAGCATCTAAGCCACAGTCAATAGAAGCATTCTCAATTTCATAAGCTTCGGAGTCCGTCACCGCGGCAAGGATGATGAGGATGCAATCCGCGCCCCAGCTTCGCGCCTCATAAACTTGGTAAGGATCAAAGAGGAAGTCTTTGCGAAGGCACGGTAAGCTGGACGCAGATCGCGCGTCGATAAGGTCTTGCCGCTGACCCTGGAAGGAGGGTGTGTCGGTCAAGATCGAAAGGCACGCCGCCCCCCCGCTCTCATAGGCCCGCGCAAGGTCAGGGGGATTGAAAGCATCGCGAATGAGGCCCTTGGAGGGGCTGGCTTTCTTGATTTCGGCGATGAGGGCGGTTTCGCTCCTTTGCAGCCTTGCCTCGATTGCCTCAAGGAAGGGGCGCACGGGCGGTGCCTCCGCCGCCGCCCTCTGCATTGCGGCGAGGGGCAGACGCGCCTTGGCGGCTTCGATTTCAAGGCGCTTATAGCTTGCGATTCTGTCGAGGATCGTCATGCGTTTGATACCGCGATAAGCCGCTCGAGTGCCTTAAGGGCAAGGCCCTCATCGATGGACCGGCGCGCAAGGCTAATCCCTTCGGAAAGATCCGCAACCTTGTCCGCGATGAGAAGGGCGGCCGCGGCATTGAGAAGCACGATGTCGCGATAGGCCCCGGCCTCCCCGGAAAGCAGGCGGACGAGCGCGCCAGCATTGACGCTAGGCTCACCGCCCACCAGCGACGCGAGGCTCGCCCGCGCAAGGCCAAGATCCTCGGGCGAAATGGAAAAGCTGGTAACGGCGCCCTCCTTCAACTCGGCAACGAGGCTCGGCCCCGTCGTGCTCAGCTCATCAAGCCCGTCCGCGCCGTGCACGACCCAGGCGCGCGCCGAACCCAGTTCCCTCAGCGCCAGGGCAAGCGGCTCAGTCCATTGCGGCGCGAACACGCCAAGGAGCTGGCGCCGCACCCGTGCGGGGTTGGTGAGCGGACCCAACAGATTGAAGACCGTGCGAAAGCCGAGCTCGGCGCGGATCGGCCCGACGGCTTTCATGGCGCCGTGATGGGCCGGCGCAAACATGAAGGCGACGCCGGCTTCCCTGAGGCAGGCCTCGACGCGCTCAGGCGTCAGCATCAGCTTCACACCGAGATGCTCAAGCACATCCGCCGTGCCGCTGCGGGAGGAGGCGGCCCGATTGCCGTGCTTGGCGACGGGCACCCCGGCGCCCGCGGCGACAAAGGCAACCGCCGTCGAGATGTTGAGCGTATGCCGGCCGTCGCCGCCCGTTCCACACGTGTCGATGGCATTGTCAGGCGCCAAGATCGCCGTCGCCCGGTCGCGCAGCGCCCTCGCGCCGCCTATGATCTCCGCGATCGTTTCGCCCCGTATGCGTAGGGCAGTCAGGAAGGATGCGGCCTGCGCGGCGGTTGCATCGCCATCCATGATCGCGCAGAACGCGTCCTGCGCATCGGCTTCGGAAAGGCGCTCGCCCGCGATCAGCCGTGCGAGCAAGGGCTTGAGGGCGAGCCCGCTCATGCGGCCTTGCGCTCGGGCCCGCGCGCGAGATGAAGGAAGTTCTGGAGCAGGCGGTGGCCGTGCTCGGTCGCGATCGATTCGGGATGGAACTGCACCCCATGGAGCGGCAACGACGTGTGCTGCAACCCCATGATGAGCCCGTCATCGGTTAAGGCGGTGATATCGAAGGCGCCGGGCAGGCTTGCGCGCTCAACGATGAGGCTGTGATAGCGCGTAGCCTTGAAAGGTGAGGGCAGACCCGCGAAAACCCCTCGTCCCTCGTGGTGGATGTCGCTGATTTTGCCGTGCATCGGAATGGGCGCGCGAATGACGCGCCCGCCAAAGGACTGGCCAAGGGCCTGGTGGCCAAGGCAGACGCCCAGAAGCGGCAGTCTCTCTTGGGCGGCGGCGGCAATGAGGTCGAGGCAGATGCCGGCCCGGTCAGGATCGCATGGGCCTGGCGAGAGCACGATGGCCTCGGGCCGGGACGCAATGACCTGGCCCGTGCCGATCTGATCGTTGCGATGCACGACCACCTCGGCCCCCAATTCGCCCAGATAATGGACGAGATTGTAGGTGAAACTGTCATAGTTATCGATAAGGACGATCATGCTGCCGATATGCCATGCCTTGTGGTTGAAGCGTGAGGAAAGCCGCGCCTGAGGCTCGCCGTCAAGCGGCCCCTTCTTAAGGGCCTCTTAACTCTATACTTGGGTGGTGATTCGCTTTGGTCCAACGCGCAAAGGGGGGCCAGATAGCAAGAAGGGGCAGGGCGCGGCATTGCGTTTCGGGATCGTCTTCATCCTAGCATTATTTCTTGGCGCCTCCGGCGGGTGGTTGATCTCGCTTGCCATGGAGGAGGCGTCCGCCCAGGCTCGCGGCGAGCCCCGCCCGTCTCAGCTCTTTGGCCCCGTCGCCCGGCAAACGCTGGACGAGGCCTTTCCCGCCCCGCGCGGGCGCCCGGTCGTCCTTTGGCCGCTGACGAGTGGGCCATCGATCGAGGACACCCTGGCATCGCTCTCTCGGCGATCGGCGCCCGCATCGGGCGAGGACCCCACGCTCGCGCTGGAGCCCGCCGCGCCGCCGGAGTCGCAAGGCCCCAAGGCGGTGAAGGCGCCCGTGCCCCCGCCCATATCGCAATCTGGTGCAGCCGCCCCGCCCCTCCTGCCCGCCATGGCGGCGCCCCCGGCAATGGAGGAGCAAACGGGCCGGGGATCGCGCATCGCGATCGTGATCGATGATGTGGGCTATGATGCGGCGGCGGCGCGCCGCGCCATGGCGCTGCCCGGATCCGTGACGCTCGCCTTTCTTGCCGAAGCCCCCAATGCACAGCGTCTGGCGGCGGAGGTAAGGGCGCAAGGCGGCTCCGTTATGCTGCATTTGCCGATGGAGCCGGACGGCAAGGAAGACCCGGGCGAGCGTCCGCTGCTTGTTCACTTGAGCGATGAGGACAATCTTGCGCGTCTGCGCTGGCACATGGCGCGGCTCGGCGATTTTGATGGCGTCAACAATCACATGGGATCGGGCTTCACCCGCGATGCGCTGGCGCTGAAACCCGTGTTGCAGGAAATCGGCGCCCGTGGCGTCTTCTTCCTTGATTCGCGCACGAGCTCCGACAGCATCGCCTATGAGGTCGCCGGCGCGCTTGGCCTTACCGCCTATGCCCGCGACGTCTTCATCGACCATACCCGCGATCGCGCCGAGATCGCCGCCAGGCTGGAGGACGCCGAACGGGTCTCGGCAAGAAAGGGGCTGGCCATCCTGATCGGCCACCCATTGCCCGAGACGCTCGACATGCTCGAGAGCTGGATGCCCGATGCCGAGCGCCGGGGCTTTGTCTTTGTCTATTTGCGCGATGTGCCCGCTTCGGCCTCACTGGCCGCGGCGGGCCAGTGAGGCGATGCGCGCGGCCTCCTCGGCGGCGCGGAACAGCGCCTTTGATTTGTTCACTGTCTCCTGGTACTCGGCCTCCGGCGCGCTGTCCGCAACGACGCCGCCGCCCGCCTGGACATGCATGGTGCCGTTCTTGAGGATCGCGGTGCGCAGCACGATGCAGGTATCGGTCGAACCATTGACCGAGAAGTAACCAACTCCGCCTGCATAGATGCCGCGCTTCTCCCGCTCGACCTCGTTGATGATCTCCATCGCCCGCACCTTGGGCGCGCCCGACAACGTGCCTGCCGGAAATCCGGCCATCAGACAGGAAAGCGCATCCATCCCCGGGGCGGCTTCGCCTTCAACATGGCTGACGATGTGCATCACATGGCTATAGCGCTCGATCGTGAACTGCTCGACGACATGAACGCTGCCCGTTTTCGACACGCGGCCCACATCGTTCCGGCCGAGATCGACGAGCATCAAATGCTCGGCCCGCTCCTTTGGGTCCGCAAGGAGCTGCGCTGCGAGCGCGGCGTCCTCTTCGGCGGTTGCGCCTCTCTTGCTCGTGCCCGCGATGGGCCTGATCGTCACCCGGCCATCGCGCAGGCGGACGAGGATTTCAGGGCTCGATCCCACGATCTGGAAGCCGCCGAAATCAAGGAAATAGAGAAAGGGTGAAGGGTTGATCCGTCGCAGCGCGCGATAGAGCGAGAAGGGCGGCAGCGGGAAGGGCGCCGAAAATCGCTGGCTGGGCACAATCTGAAATGCATCGCCCGCCTTGATATATTCCTGGCAGCGCCGGACGATCTCGAGATATTCCGCATGCGGCGTATTCGAGACAGGAGGCAGAAGCACCGGCGCTTCGGCCGCAACGGGCTGTGGCGGCAAAGGCGCATCGAGCGCGGCGAGGGCATCTGAAATCCGCTCGCATGCCCGCGCATAGGCGGCCTCCGCCGTCGCGGCGCGATCCGGCCAGACGGGTGTGACGATGGTGATCTCGTCTTTCACATTGTCGAAAATGGCGGTGATGGATGGCCGCAGAAGCACTGCGTCGGGCAGGCCGAGCGGATCGGGCTTCGGTTCGGGCAAGCGCTCGACGAAGCGCACCATGTCATAGCCGAGATAGCCGAACAGCCCCGCCGCCATCGGGGGAAGAGCGGCGGGAAGCGCCATGTGCATGGAGGAAAGCAGCCGATGCAGCGAGGCGAGTGCATCGGGACCCTCATCGGCAAACGCATCCGGATCGATCATCGCGCGCGTGTTGACTTCGGCTCGCCCGCCGATGCAGCGCCAGATGAGATCGGGCTTGAGGCCGATAATGGAATAGCGCCCGCGCGTCTCCCCGCCTTGAACGCTCTCCAAAAGAAAGCTCATGGGCTCTGGGCCGGCGAGTTTCATCATCGCGGAAACTGGCGTCTCAAGATCAGCGACGAGTGTTGTCCACACGACGCCCGGACGTCCAGCGTCATAGGCGGACTTGAACGCCGGAAACTCTGGAAGGATCGCCAAGCGCGCCTCTACTCTCCGCCCGAAACCCGGGCCAGCCTTGCTTCATCGATGTTGCTGCCCAGCGTCTGCAGGGCATAGTTGGTGAGCATGTCGGCGGCGTCTGCGTTCAGCTCCTTGCTCGTCCGCTCGGCGATCGCCTCAAGCGGCGCGGGCTTTTCTTCCGCGGTTGCGGGTCGGATGCTGGTCAGCCTTGCAACGATATAGGTCTCGCCGTCATCGGCGGGGGCGCTCAGAAAGTCGCCGGGGGAAATTTCGCCAAAGGCCTGACGCGCGATCATCGCGGAGGGTACTTTGCCGCCGCCCGAACGCGAAAGCGCTTCGCTCGCGGTAAGGCTCGCGCCGACCTCGCCCGCAAGCGCCTCGATGGTGCTCCCCGCCTTGCCCTTCGCCGCCAGCTCCTCGGCAAGCTTGCCCAGCGCCTTTGCGCGCTCGAGCCGCTGATAGGCTTTGAGGACCTCCTCGCGCACTGAGGCGAGGTCCTTCAGCTTGGCCGGCGTCTCGCGATCCGGGCGCACGATCACATAGGCATTGCCTTCCGTGCGCACGAGATCCGATTCCGTTCCGGTGCTGGTCTCAAAGAAGGCCGTGACGATGGCGGGATCACCGATAGGCCCCTCATACTTTGTTCCGCTCGCATCGCGCCCCTGGGCATCGATGGATTGAACGCTCACGAGCGGCAGCTTCAGGTCCGCCGCGATCTGCTCGAGCGGGTGGCCACTGTCGCGGGCCTCATCGATCTCGGATGTCTTGTTGAAGACGAGTTCGGACGCCGCGCGCTTGGCGAGCGCCTCGCGAATCTCCTTCATCGCCTCGTCCTTGGGCTTTTCGCTGCCGGGCGTGGAACTGAGGATCCGCACGATCACCCAGCCGAACGCGCCTTCAAGCGCGGCACTGACATCGCCGTCGGCGAGTGCGAACACGGCATCGGGAACAGAAGGATCCCCGCGCGAGATTTCGCCGAGCGCGACGTCTTCGGGCTTGAGCCCGCGCGCTTCAGCCACTTGCTGAAAGCTCTTGCCGGCATCGATCTCGGCGCGCGCGGCCCGGGCCTCCACCTCATTGTTGAAGCGGATCTGTTCGAGCACGCGCTTCTCGGGCGTGATGAAATCGGCCTTGCGCGCCTGATAGATCTTCTCGACTTCGCCCTCATCGACCGTGACCGCGCTAAGGAAATCGTCCGGATTGATGACGAGTGCGACGCCGCCCCGCGTCTCGGGGGCGGTAAAGGCCCTTTCGTGCTCCTTGAGGAAGGTCGCGAGTGCCTCATCGCCCGGATCGGTAATCTCCGGCCCCTTTTCGGGCGGAATGACGAAATAGTCGATGACACGGCGCTCGTTTTCAAAATTCTCGAGCAGGTGCACCATGCCGGGCGGCGCGGTGACGCCGCTGAACATGGCGAAGACCTGTTGGCGCAGGACATCGCGGCGCAGATCCTCAACAAACGCAGGTTCGCTATAGCCCGCCTGTTTCAGCGCCCGCTCATAGGCGCTGCGATCAAAGGCTCCGCCCGCGTTCTTGAAGGAGGGAATAGATTGGATGATGGCGCGCACTTCATCATCGCTGACCACCATGCCCCATTCGCGCGCAAGGCCCGCGAGCGCGCGCTGCGCCATCATTTCGTTCAAGGTCTGGCGGTCGATGCCAAAGGCGCGGGCCTGCGCAAGGGTGAATTGAGCGCCCGCCTGCCGCTGGAGCTGGTTCACCCGGCGCTGGAACTCGGCATGAAACTCCGCGTCGCTGATTTCCTCATCACCCACGCTGGCAAGGCCGACATAGGACCGCCCGGAAAAAATGTCGTTGATGCCCCAAATCGCGAAACTGAGGACGAGCAGGCCAATGAGCACGGCCGCGACCCAAGATTTCGACGCGTCGCGCAATTGCGTGAGCATAGAGAATATCCTGTGAAAACAACGCCTTGGGCCCCAAATCAGGCCGCTTGAGGGGCGCATCATAGAAATCCAGCCCCGGCCCGGCAAGCAAAGCTGTGAACGCTGGCGGCCGTGAAGACGATTTGCTATCGCGAGGACCGCAACGCTGATTTGAACGGATAAGGGGCGGATGACGATGGGGGCACGCAAGAAGTCGGCGCCGGCGAAACGGGCGGCGAAATCGGGGAAGACGGCCACCGGCACAAAGCCAAAGGCGATCGTTGCGCCGGCGGCTAAACCGCGCGCCAAGGCGGCCCCCCGCGCTGGCAAGGCAAAGGGCCTGCTTCCCATGGTTGCGGGCAACTGGAAGATGAACGGCCTTCTGGGCTCGGCGAAGGAGTTGAAGGCAATGGGCGCCTTCAAGGCGAAGGCGCGTCTGCGTTGCGACGTCCTGATCTGTCCGCCCGCGACCTTGATCGCGCCGCTCGCCAAACCCGCTGCGGCCGCCGGCATCGCGCTGGGAGGGCAGGATTGTCACCCCGAAGACAAGGGGGCCTTTACGGGGGACATTTCGGCGCCGATGCTGAAGGACGCGGGCGCGACGGCCGTCATCCTTGGCCATTCCGAGCGCCGGACACTGCATGGCGAGCGCGACGAACTCGTTCGCGCAAAGGCCGAGGCGGCCTATCGGGCGGGCCTCATTGCCATCATCTGCGTCGGCGAAACGCAAGAAGAGCGCAAGACCGGCTGGACCCTCGATGTGATCGAGCGGCAGCTGAAGGGAAGCCTTGCCGACGCGGCGACGGCGCAAAACACCTTGATTGCCTATGAACCGGTCTGGGCCATCGGCACGGGGCTGACGCCGACCTTGGACGACATAAGCGAGGTCCACGCCGCAATCAGGAAATCGCTCGTGCAGCGTTTCGGCGAGGCGGCGGCGGCGATCCGCATTCTCTATGGTGGCAGCGTCAAGCCCGCCAACGCGGCCGAAATCCTCAAAGTGCCGGGCGTTGATGGTGCGCTGGTCGGAGGCGCGAGCCTCAAGGCCTCGGACTTGAACGAGATCCTTAACGTTTATCGATCTTAAGGCTGAGGCTGAAGGTCTTCTCAACTTCTGGCCGCTAGCGTCGGCTTGCTGGAAGGCTGCGCCAGAATGGCGGGCCGCGAAGGGTAAACTGCCTGGCGATGATCGACGCCCGCTTTGAAAAGGCCCAAGTGCTTGTCTACGACCCCGTGAGCGTGAACAGGAATGTCACGCGGGGATTGCTGCACACACTGGGCTTTCGCGAAATAGTTGCCGCCTCGACGCTCGATGAGCTGACGCGCAGCTTGAGGACGGGCGATTTCGATCTGCTGTTCTGCGAGCTCAGCGGCAATGAAAACTCCGCCTGCCGCATCATGCAGCGCATTCGTTTGGGCGAGATCGCTCCCAATCCGTTTCTCGTCATCATCGCGACCGCCTGGCGCACGAGTGCCGAGGCAGTGCGCGAGACTCTGAACGGCGGCGCGGACGATCTGATCGTTCGACCGTTTTCGACGCAGCAGATTATCGAGCGATTGCGCGCGCATATCGAGAACCGCAAGGGCTTCGTCGTGACGAGCGAATATGTGGGGCCTGACCGGCGCAAACCCTCGCGCGGCGGCGACGCGCCGCTGATCGAAGTGCCCAACTCGCTAAAGATGAAGACGGTGAGCGGAGAGGGCGGTTATACGGCGCAAAGCCGCGCGGAGACCGAAATCTCCCTGGCGCGCCAGAAGATCGCCCGCGAGCGCCTCAAGCGGCTCGCCTTTCAGCTCGGCGTTCTGGCGAGCTGTATCGAGGAGGCGCTGCTCAACGGGGCGACAGATGACGCCGTCGCAACCGACCACGCCAAGGCGCAGAGCACGCTGGCAACCTTGACGGAAAGCGCCGCGGAACAATGCATCGAGGGCATTACCGAGCTTTCCCGCGCCCTCGAAACGACCCTTCGCTCGACCCTGAGCGGCGATGAGCGGCCCAAAAGCGCCCGCCTCGCAAGAGAGCTGGCCCTGGCGGTTCAGGTTCAGATCGACCCCGCGCGCGATGAGGAGTCTCATTCCTCCGAGCTGGCGGCCGCCCTGGAGAAGATCCGCTCGCGCGGGCGTGAATATTGAGGTTTTGCCTTCGCCGGCTGCCTGCGCTAAAAGCCTCGGCTCTTTCCTGAAGCGGGAACTGAAAGGCCAAGGGCCCTTATGGATTTCGGCGTACTGATCCTTATCGTTCATCTCCTGGTCTGCGTCGCGCTGGTCGGGCTTGTGCTGCTCCAGCCGACCGAGGGCAATGTCCTTGGCGTGACGGGGGGCCAGGCGGGCATGTCGGGCCTTTTCTCGGGCCGCGGCCAGGCGAGCGGAATGACGAGGACGACGGCCATTCTGGCCGCGATGTTCTTTGTCACCAGTATTGCCCTCACCCTCTATGCGCTGAACACGAGGGCTCCCCGGTCGATCATCGACAACCCGGCCGAGACGGGCGCGCCTGCCGTGCCGAGCGTGCCCCAGTCGGGGACGGACGACCTTCGCCCGCTTGACCTTGGGCCCGCACAACCCTCCTCCGGCGCCCCCGCCGCGCCGGCAGCCCCGGCTTCGGCCGCACCTGCGCCGGCGACGACCGCCCCCGCCACTGATTCGCCCGCGCCGGCCAGCGAGGCGCCGCCCTCGTCCTCGATCGTAAGCCCGCCTTCGCAGGCCGAAGATGCCGCCGATGAGCCCGCGCCGGCCGAAGAATCCAAGCCCGCCCCGGCAGTTGTGCCAACGCCGAAACCGAGCGGGCCGGGCGGCCGCTGATCGTCCCATGACAGGCCTGCAACGCTGCTTGCAGCGAGGGCGCGGGCGTGCTTATGGTGGCCTCCCATGACGCGGTTTATTTTCATCACCGGCGGCGTGGTCTCCTCCCTCGGCAAGGGTCTCGCTTCGGCGGCTCTGGGCGCTTTGTTGCAGGCGCGCGGTTACAAGGTCCGTATGCGCAAGCTGGACCCCTACCTCAATGTCGATCCGGGCACGATGAGCCCGTATCAGCATGGCGAGGTCTATGTGACCGATGACGGCGCGGAGACCGACCTCGACCTTGGCCATTACGAGCGCTTCACCGGCGTCTCGACGACGCGCGGCGACAATGTGACGACCGGCCGGATCTATCGCGATATCATCGCCAATGAGCGGCGTGGCGATTATGGCGGCGGCACGGTTCAGGTCGTGCCGCATGTGACGGATGCCATCAAGGCCTTCGTCCTTGCGGATACGGAGGCATTCGATTTCGTTCTCTGCGAGATCGGCGGCACGGTCGGCGACATCGAGGGCTTGCCCTTCTTTGAGGCCATCCGTCAGCTCGGCAATGAGCTTGGCCGGGAGCGCGCCTGTTTCATTCACCTGACGCTCGTGCCCTACATCAAGAGCGCGGGGGAGCTGAAGACGAAGCCGACCCAGCATTCGGTGAAGGAGCTGCGCGGCATAGGCATTCAGCCTGACATTCTCCTGTGCCGCTCCGACCATCCGATCCCCGAAGGCGAGCGGCGCAAGATCGCGCTCTTTTGCAATGTGAAGCCCTCGCGCGTCATCCAGGCCCTCGATGTCGAAACGATCTACGAAGTGCCGCTCACCTATCATGCCGAGGGCTTCGACAGGGAAGTGCTCGAAGGGTTCGGACTTCCCCTTGCGCCCGAGCCCGCGCTTGACCGCTGGCTCAATGTGGTGGAGCGGCTGAAGCGGCCTGAGGGCGAGGTGAAGATCGCCATCGTCGGCAAGTACACGGGCCTCAAGGATGCGTATAAGTCGCTCCAGGAAGCGCTCGTGCATGGCGGCATCGCCAATAATGTGCGGGTCAACATCACCTGGCTCGCTTCGGAGATCTTTGAGCAGGACCACGAAGCCATTCTCGCGCTTGAGGATGTGAACGCGATCCTGGTGCCAGGCGGCTTTGGCGAGCGCGGCACGAGCGGCAAGATCGCGGCGGTCCAGTTCGCGCGTGAACGCAAGGTGCCCTATCTCGGCATCTGCTATGGCATGCAGATGGCGGTGATCGAGGCGGCGCGCAACCTTGCCGGGCTGAAGGACGCGAACTCGACCGAAATCGGCCCGACGCGCAACCCGGTCGTCGGCCTCATGACCGAATGGGTGCGGGGCAACCGCACCGAATTGCGCCAGGAGGGCGGCGATCTTGGCGGCACGATGCGCCTTGGCGCCTATGACGCGGTGCTGAGTGAAGGCAGCCGGGTCGCGGAGATCTATGGCACGCGTCTCATCTCCGAGCGGCATCGCCACCGCTATGAGGTGAACCCGGCCTATCGCCGCCACCTGGAGGAGCATGGGGTGCTTTTCTCCGGCATGTCGCCGGACGGCATCCTGCCGGAGGTCATCGAGATCAAGGATCACCCCTGGTTCATCGGCGTTCAATTCCACCCGGAACTGAAATCAAAGCCGCTTGACCCGCACCCGCTCTTCTCGTCCTTCGTCGCCGCTGCGCTCACGAAGTCGCGCCTCGTTTGAGGCCGCGTTGGCCGAAGCCTCAAGAACGCTCTCTGGAACATGTTCAAAATAGCGCGCAATGTGCTAGAAACGGTCCATGACCAATCCCAATTCCACGATCACGCTTGGCAGCTTGACGATCGCCAACGACCGCCCCTTCACACTGATTGCGGGGCCATGCGCCCTTGAAAGCCGCGCCCATGCCCTTGAAATGGCAGGCGCGCTCAAGGAGATCACAGGAAGGCTCGGCCTCGGCCTCATCTACAAGACGAGCTTTGACAAGGCGAACCGGACGAGTGCATCGGCAGAGCGCGGTATGGGGCTGGAAAAGGCACTCGCCATCTTCGCCGAGATCCGCGAAAGCCTCGGCCTTCCCGTTCTCACCGACGTGCATGAGCGCGAGCAATGCGCGCCTGCGGCTGAGGCCGTGGACGTACTCCAGATCCCGGCCTTTTTGTGCCGCCAGACCGATCTTCTCGTCGCGGCGGCCAAGACGGGCCGCGTCGTGAACGTGAAGAAGGGTCAGTTCCTTGCGCCTTGGGACATGAAGAATGTCATCGCCAAGGTGACGGCCGCCGGCAATCCCAATGTCATGGCGACGGAGCGGGGCGTCTCGTTTGGCTATAACACGCTCGTCTCCGACATGCGCGCGCTGCCGGTTCTCAAGGATATTGGCTGCCCGGTCGTTTTCGATGCGACGCATTCAGTGCAGCAGCCGGGCGGGCAGGGGACGAAATCGGGTGGCCAGCGCGACATGGTGCCCATCCTCGCCCGCGCCGCGGTTGCGGTTGGCGTCGGCGCTGTGTTCATGGAGACGCACGAAGATCCCGACAATGCACCCTCGGACGGCCCCAACATGGTGCCCCTGAAGGATATGCCGGCGCTCCTGGCCGACCTGGTTGAATTCGATCGCCTGGCCAAGCGTCCGCGCTAGAGCGCCTCCAGGCGAAGCCTGTCACCGCGAAGGCGGGGCTGGGTACCGGTTCGCCGTAAAGAAGCGCGACCAAACAACAACTTGCGAGCATTTCCCGATTCTATGTGATCGGGAAAAGCTCTAGAACCGGTCGGGTGCGGGTACGGGCCATTGTCATTCCCATGCGCCTCACCCTTCGAGGGCCGCGAAGAGCGGCCGCCTCCGGGTGAGGACACATACAAGAAATACCTCATCCTGAGGTGCGAGCCCTTCGCGAGCCTCGAAGGATGAGGTTCTTGGTGACCTTTGCGAACATCCCCCGCCTCAAAACAACGCGATGATTGCCCCGATGAAGGCGCCGAGGAACAGGAGCCCGGTGGCGATCCCTTGGATGATGAAGCCCGTGCCGCGCTCTTCGGGAGCCTGGGCATAGCCCTCCATGTAGAGATAGCGCCCCGCGATCCAAACGAGTCCGAGCAGGGCCGCGATCCATGGGCTCACAAAGGCACTGAAGAGCCAAAGCGACGGAAGAAAGATGATCAGCCACTCCAGCGTATTCATCTGGATGCGGAACAGCCGTTCGAACACCGGATGGCCCGTCGTCGCTGGCGCCTTGATGTCATAGGCGGTGCGCGCCTGGCCCACGCGCAACCCCATGTAGAAGTAAAGGCCAAGGGCAAGACAGGTCACAATCGCAGGCAGGGCAGTGGACATGGTTTCCCCCTCATCGGATAGAGTGAGGAAAGCCTGAGTCTGCCTGCGGGGGCAATGGCACAAGGACATCGCGAAGGGGGGATAATTCGATGAACGGCAAGGTTCCAGCGCGGCAATTCTGGTCTTCGCGCACAGCATTCTTGTTGGCGACGATCGGATCGGCCGTTGGCCTCGGTTCGATCTGGAAGTTTCCTTACATGGTGGGCGACAACGGCGGTGGAGCCTTTGTGCTCGTTTACCTAGGCGCGATCCTCATCATCATTCTGCCGCTGTTGATCGCGGAATTTGCGGTGGGCCGCAGGGGAGGGGGCAGCGCGGTGGGCAGCTTCGCCAATGTGGCGGAGGAAAGCGGCGCCTCGCGGAGCTGGGGGCTGGCCGGTGTCCTGGGGGCGGTCGCAAGCTTCCTCATCCTGAGCTTTTATTCGGTGGTGGGCGGATGGACGCTCGCCTTCATTCCCCTGACGGCATCGGGAAGCTTCACGGGTGCAGGCGTGCCGGAGATTGCCGGCCATCTGACCGCGCTTCTTGCCGACCCCATGACGCTGACGCTCTATCACGGGCTCTTCATGGGCGTAACGGCAGTCATTGTGATGCTGGGCGTCATCTCCGGCCTTGAGCGCGCCGTCACCATCCTGATGCCGCTGATGTTCGCGATCATGGCCGTGCTTGTGGTCTATGCGCTGGTGACTGCCGACGGGTTCGCCGCCGCCAGGTTCCTGTTCACGCCCGACTTCTCGAAGATCACGGCCAATGTCGTCATCGACGCCATCGGCCTTGCCTTTTTCTCGATCAGCGTGGGGCTGGGCGCGATGATCACCTATGCCGCCTATGCGGGGCGCGACATCGACCTGTCCGAGACGGCGCTGATTACGATCGCTGCCGATACGTTCATTTCGTTCATGGCGGGTTTTGCGATTTTCCCGCTCGTCTTCAGTTACGGGCTCGATGTCGCGCAAGGCCCCGCCTTGATGTTTCAGGTTCTGCCCGTCGCCTTCTCGAAAATGCCGCTTGGCGCGTTCGTCGGCACGGCGTTCTTCGTCCTTCTCTTCGTATCGGCCCTGGCATCGGCGATTTCGCTGCTCGAGATCTTCGTCTCCTGGCTGGTCGAAAGCGGTATCCCCCGCCTGATCGCGGCTCCTTCCGCCGCGCTTCTATGCTGGTTCGCGGGCCTCGGCACAGTCTATTCCTTCAATCTCTGGAGCGGCGTGCACCCGCTCGACGGTGTGAGGGGCTTTGAGAATCAGACGATCTATGACCTGCTCGATTTTCTCACCTCGAACATCATGCTGCCGCTTGGCGGCATCCTCGTCGCGGTTTTCGCAGGCTATGTGATGCGGCGCAGCGCCGTACTCGAGGAATTGGGCTGGAAGGAGGGCGTGATCGCCTGGGCCTGGTTTCTGGCGATTCGCTTCATCACGCCTCTCGCCATCATTCTTGTCCTTGTGTGGAAGTTCACACCCAGCGGCAACGCGGGCGGATAGCTCCCCTGAAGGTCAAAGATAAAAAGGGCTGCGAGCCCTGGAGGTTCGCAGCCCTTATCCGGAACGAGGGAGAGGAAAGGGGGATTACTCGGTTCCGGGGTCCGTGACGGTGATATCGACCGAACGGCTCTTTGAGCCGCCATTGGGGCCGGTGCCGGTGATTGTGCGCGTATAGGTCTGCGTTTCCGGGTCCCACGTGCCCGCGACATCGCGCGAATAGGTGCCACCGTTTTCAGTCGTCACCGATTGCGACCGCGACACGCCGTTTTCGGTGCGGGTAGCGCTCGCCGAATAGCTGCCAGAGCCGCCCGACCCGGTCGTGTAAGTGCCCGAGCGTGCAACGCCCTCTTCCGTCTTGGAAACCGTGCCGTTCCAGTCCGCGCTGCGGCCGCGATTGTTTTCATAGGAGCCCGAGACGCTGGCCGAGCCATCGCCATTGGGAGTGACCGTACGCGTGGCTGAGCCTGAATAGCCGCCGCTCCCCGTCGTCGAGCGGTTTGTCGTATACCCGCCGCCCTCGTTCAGGGTTGAGGACTGGCTGGTCGTGCGCGTGCCGACATTGGGGCCGGTCTTGGTGATCGTGGCCGAGGCGGTGCCCGATTCGGCATCCCAGTTGCGATCGACATTGCGCGACGCCGTCTTGCCGTTCTGGCCGGTGACGCTTGTCTGGCGCGAGGAAGAGCCCTTCTGCCGCTGGACGCTCTGGTTCCAGGTGCCGCTGCCGCCCCGGGAGCCCTGCCACGTGCCCGAACGGCTCCGCTCGCGCGCATCGGCCGTGTCGATCGAAAGAGCCATGTCAACCGACAAGGCGGCGATGAAGACGCCGGACAAGAGCACGGCTCCCAACTTGGTTAAGGTCGTCATGAAACTCTCCTTTGCCAGGGGCGTAACGGCTTGTTGCCGTCCTTGTTCGAGATTTCAAACGCCCCAGCATGCAAGTCCCGTCGCAGTCGTGAGAAGAGGTTGTGATGGCGGCTACAGGCCCCCGCTTGCGCGTCGCCCGTTCCCTCCCTAAGAGGGGCGCGCGAACGCCTCAATGCCGCGAAGGACACCCCATGACCGCCATCGCCGATATCCGCGCCCGTGAAATTCTCGACAGCCGGGGCAACCCGACGGTCGAGGTCGACATCTATCTGGAGGACGGATCCTTCGGCCGCGCCGCCGTGCCCTCGGGCGCCTCAACGGGCGCCCATGAAGCGGTGGAGCTGCGTGACGGCGGCAAGCGTTATGGCGGCAAGGGCGTGCAGAGGGCGGTCAAGGCGGTGGAGGCCGAATTATTCGAGGCGCTCCAGGGCCTTGATGCCGAAGACCAGGAAAAGATCGACCGGCGCATGATCGAGCTCGACGGCACCCCCAACAAGTCGCGGCTCGGCGCCAACGCGATCCTGGGCGTCTCGCTCGCGCTCGCCAAGGCGGCGGCCACGTCCCATGACCTGCCGCTTTATCGCTATCTTGGCGGCCCCGCGGCCCGGGTGCTGCCGGTACCGATGATGAACATTGTCAACGGCGGCGCCCACGCCGACAATCCGATCGACTTCCAGGAATTCATGATCATGCCCGTGGGGGCGCAGAGCTTCCAGGAAGGCCTGCGCATGGGCGCGGAAATCTTCCACGCCTTGAAGAAGGGCCTCAAGGATGAGGGCCACAACACCAATGTCGGCGATGAGGGCGGCTTTGCGCCCGACCTGAAATCGGCCGACGCGGCGCTCGCCTTCATCATGCGCGCGATCGAGAAGGCCGGCTATCGGCCGGGCGATGATGTGATGCTGGCGCTCGATGTGGCCTCGACCGAGTTCTTCAAGGACGGCAAGTATCACCTGGAAGGCGAGGGCAAGGCGCTCGATGCGGGCGGCCTTGCGCGCATGTACGAGGACCTTTGCAGCCGCTATCCCATCCTGTCGATCGAAGACGGCATGGCCGAGGACGACTGGGCGGGATGGAAGCTTTTGACCGAGCTGTTGGGGACCAAGGTCCAGCTCGTCGGCGACGATCTCTTTGTCACCAACCCTGCGCGGCTGCGCGAGGGAATTGCGAAGGGCGTCGCGAACGCCATCCTCGTCAAGGTCAACCAGATCGGCTCCTTGAGCGAGACCTTCGCCGCCGTCGACATGGCGCATCGCGCCACCTACCGGGCCGTCATGTCGCACCGCTCGGGCGAGACCGAGGATGCGACCATCGCCGACCTCGCCGTGGCGACCAACTGCGGCCAGATCAAGACGGGCTCGCTCGCCCGCTCCGACCGACTGGCAAAATATAATCAGCTCCTGCGCATCGAGGAGCAATTGGACACACAAGCCCTTTATGCTGGCCGCTCGGTCTTGAAGGCCTGAAGACAAACGATAGCGAGAGGGGTGGCGATGCGAGCTGAAATTCTCCTGGCTGCGTTGGTGCTTGCAGGAGCGAGCGCAACGGCACGTGCAGAGCCTCATCCCTGTTCGTCCGATGCTCTTGCCCGCGCGCCAAGGCTGCTCGCCCTGCATGCGGATGACAATCAGTCGCCGGCCGCGGAAGGGGGCATTCTCCTCCCCTTGAATGGCGCTGTCGGCGAGGAGGTGAGGCTCCTGCCCGCGATCAAGGCGCTCAAAGGCGATGGCCGCTTCGACGTGCTCGAGGTCGACGGTTTCATCTACAAGGCCACCTATCGCATGCGCTTTATTTATGCGCAGATCCCTGGAAGCTGCGTGCTGATGGGGCAGGAGATCATAGAGATCTCAGACCCCTATTGAGGTCGGCCCCACATCCTTTGGAGGCCGGCGCTGCGTGAGGGTGACGCGGCGCAATTCCTGCCGCCTGACCCAATCTGGGCCAGCGAAATGCGTCACGCGAAGACATGCCGCTTGACGCCTGGAATCACGATATGATTCCTTAGGAATCATGGTGATCGGCATGAAGACGAAACGCGCGATGATGAGCGGGGCCCTCCCGCTATTCTGCTTTGCGCTCGTCATCTACTTTTCCTATTTCGGCATCTATGGCCAGCACGGGCTGATCACGCTCGTCAAAACGAAGAGCGAGCTGGAATTGCGCCAGGCCGAGCTCGATGATGTCGTGCTGCAGCGCGAAAGGCTGGAGCGCCGGGTGCTGCTTTTGCGATCCGAGAGTCTCGACCCCGACCTCCTTGATGAGCAGGCCCGCGCCGTCCTTGGCTATACAGCCCCCGGCGAGGTGACGGTGCTTGACCGTAAGCGCGTCCCTGAGCGCTAATGAAGGGGTAGCGGCGCTGACGGGCTTGGGCTAATCATCTCCGCCAGAGAAGAGCCGGCCCTTCCCCCTTTTCGGCCGGCGCCACCTGAAAACCAGCGAGGCGGGAATGTCGGATGTGAAGCCCTTGGATTCGGCGGCACACGCCAAGTTCGAGAGTATTCCCGTGGCGGCCCTATCCAAGGAAAAGCTCGTCGGCTTCTACCGCGACATGCTGCTGATCCGCCGTTTTGAGGAGCGTGCGGGCCAGCTTTACGGCATGGGCCTCATCGGCGGCTTCTGTCACCTCTATATCGGCCAGGAAGCGGTCGTCACCGGCATGCAGGCGGCATTGGACAAGGGCGACCAGGTCATCACCGCCTATCGGGACCACGGCCATATGCTGGCCTGCGGGATGGAGCCGAACGGCGTCATGGCCGAGTTGACGGGCCGGCGGGATGGCTATTCCAAGGGCAAGGGCGGCTCGATGCATATGTTCAGCCGCGAGAAGAACTTCTTCGGCGGCCACGGCATCGTCGGAGCGCAGGTGCCCCTGGGCACCGGCCTTGCCTTCGCCAACCGCTATCGTGGCAATGGCCGCGTCTGCCTCACCTATTTCGGCGACGGCGCCGCGAACCAGGGTCAGGTCTATGAAAGCTTCAACATGGCCGCGCTGTGGAAGCTGCCCGTCGTCTACATCATCGAGAACAATCAATACGCGATGGGCACGAGCGTTCAGCGCGCCAGCTCCGAAACCCATTTCCACCGCCGCGGGGCCAGCTTCAACATCCCCGGCGAAGAGGTGGATGGGATGGACGTGGAAACCGTCTATCGCGCCGGCACGCGCGCGGTCGCCTGGGCGCGCGAGGGCAACGGGCCCATCATCCTTGAGATGAAGACCTATCGCTATCGCGGCCATTCGATGTCTGATCCTGCGAAGTACCGCACCAAGGAAGAGGTGCAGGAG
>JACADY010000073.1 GCA_013389115.1 Alphaproteobacteria bacterium | reverse complement strand
GCGTCAGGCGGGCATTCTTGTGGATGTCCATTCGGTCCTCCCTTGGACACTGAAGCTTCGCAACCTCAGCTTCCTCGGTCGGGACCGAATGGACAACCTACTGAAAGCTCACAGCTAGACGTGAACTTGAGAGTTCAATGCCTCACGCGTGATCTCATCCGCTGGGAACAGTAATTCAAGGCGGAGGTCCCTGACCGTTACGTCTTCGCTGGTTCCAAAATGGGCAATCAAAGTGAGGAACTGGAGGCGCCCACTCGGCGTTGACATGACAAGCGGAAGAACAGTGCGACGCCCAACGGCACGCCTCTGCGGATACTGCCTGCAGGCATCTTCGAGCATTGGCAGCAAGATCCGAAACTGAGGATCATCGCCTGCTTCAAGTGCCTCCAACTGCAATCGAGACAGTAGCTCTGCTAAGACTTCCGGCAGGTTGAGAATGACACGCGGCGCCGCTGGACTGCATGCAAGCATGCGGACAAGGTTGGTCTCTCCACCCTCTGGAACGAGGGTAGATAGGAACATCTGGGCTGCAACATTGGCCTCGTGCACCGTCCAATGCCTGTCGACGAGCATCGCAGGAAAGGGCGAATGGCGTTCTATCATCTCATTGAGGATCGCCCTGAAGGGAAGCATTGCCGCCGAATCGAGGGGCGAAACAGGATAGACGGGGGCAAATCCCGCTGACTGGAGGAGCGCGTTACGAGCACTGAGAGGCAACAGCAAACCTGCGCCAAGCTGGAGAACCATGTCACGGCTCGGAAGCGATCGCCCGGATTCAAGAAACGACAGATGCCGAGCGGAAACCTGACATGAGAGTGCCAATTCCAACTGGCTCATGCGCCGCGCGCTGCGGTACTGGCGCAAGAGAGCGCCAAACGCAGATTTTTCGAACATTGTAGCGCGGTCTTGCATGGGCCTGTGAAGTGGATCCGTTCGGTAGCCAGGTGTCCATTACCTTTGAGGTAATTGCACCGCTTATCACGCGTGCGACACTGCGGCATCCATAGGAGGAAAGCATGACAAATTTCTGGGCAAATTGGCTGAAGATTTGGTGCTGGGGCGTGCTTGCCTTCGGCATGCTTCTGGTTACGGCCGCAATCCCTCCAATCGATGGGGCAATCCGCGCGCTTTTTGCGATATTGAGCGACAACGTGGAGATTGCGGCATCATTTGATCTTCCGGCCGTGAAGTTTGGGCTTGGACTTCAAGGAGCCATAACCATGGGTTGGGCAATCACGATGTTCGCCGCCATGAGCGCCGCACATGCGCTCGGAGCAACGATCTGGCGCACGCTCGCACAGGGTATCGTGGTTTGGTACCTCGTTGACAGCACGATTTCCGTATCGACGGGCTTTGCGCTCAATGCCGGATCAAATACCGTGCTTCTGGTTTTATTTTTGATACCGGTTCTTGCGTCCGGGGTCTTGAACGAAAAGGCCGCTTAGTCCGTCATGGTCCCAGCCACGGTGAGTCGGTGTCACGCTGTCTATTGCGACCACAGTGCCAGAGGCAGGAATTTTCGGACTTACTTTAATTGTGACGAAGGTGGCGGTTTTTCCCTCGAAATCAAAATGACACCAAGACTTGCGCGTCGCCGTTCCGGGGTCGCCTGCCCGCCCATTCCTTGTTAGGAAGACGAACCGGCCGCAATCGCGGCCCTCGCGGGAGACGAACATGCACGCCAGCTCGTATGAGAACATGCAGCTTGCCTATCGGCGGTTTCTGGCTGGCACGGAATTGGAGGAGCGCGGTGGCCTTGTGCTCGATGTCGGCGGCTCCGATGTCAATGGCAGCTATCGCGCGCTCTTCAAGGCGGGGCGATTCAAGTACATGGCGGCGGATTTGGAGGCCGGACCCGGGGTCGATATCGTCCTGGAAGACCCCTATGTGATCCCCATGAGGGATGGCATGGCCGACATCATCGTCTCGGGCCAGGCCTTTGAACACATCGAATTCTTCTGGCGCACCTTTGCCGAGATGGCGCGGGTCTTGAACCCGGATGGAATCATCTTCCTCATCGCACCATCAGGCGGGCCGGAGCACCGCTTCCCCGTCGATTGCTATCGCTTCCTGCCCGATGCCTACCGCGCCCTTGCCAAATCCGCAAACCTTGATCTCGTGGATGTGTGGCGTGATGAACGGGGACCCTGGCAAGACCTCGTGGGCGTCTTCAGACATAAGGGCGCAAGCCCGCTTGCGCGCGCGCGCGCGGCTGATCGCACGGCACCCTTCATCCCCTTCGACGGCGAAGGACTGCCCGATGAAGAGCGACTGAGTGGCAAGGCACCCTATCTCGACGTGCTCGCCCGCTTCCACAAGGAGCTCTCGCCTTCCAGCTATTTTGAGATCGGTGTACGGCATGGTCGCAGCCTGGCGCTGGCAAGCGCCCCCGCGATTGGCGTTGACCCGGCGCCGGAAATCTCTGTCGAACTGGGCAAGGCCGTGCAGGTCGTGACGGCCGAAAGCGATGCCTATTTCGCGTCGCACCAACAGGGCGATCCGATCGACTTTGCCTTCATCGACGGCCTGCACACTTTCGAGCAGACCTTGCGCGACTTCATGCAGGTGGAGCGAAGGGCCCGCCCCGGCGCGGCGCTTCTCATCGATGACATTTTTCCCAATCATCAAGCGCAGGCCGAAAGACAGCGCCGCACCAGGGCCTGGACGGGCGACGTCTGGAAGCTGATACAAGTGCTGAGGACCCACCGGCCCGACCTCTTCCTTCTGCCGCTCGATACCCATCCCTCCGGCATGCTGCTCGTTGCGGGGCTCGACCCGCACAACCGCGTTTTGTGGGACCGGTACAATCCGATCGTGCGGGAGTACATCAAGGACGCGGAACCGCCCGCCGCGATCCTTGCGCGTGAAGGCGCAAGCGACCCTTCGGCGGACGGGTTCACCCAGATCCTTGCGACCCTTGCCGATTGCTATCGCCGCCGCGCGGGCTCGGGCGAAACCGCAAGCCTGCTGCGCGAGCGTGCGGCCGCGCTTCGCCCCAAACTTTCGGTGATCGTCATCGCCTACAACATGGCGCGGGAGATTCCCCGCACCATCCGCTCGCTCTCCCCTGCCATGCAGCGAGGCATCGCGGCCAGCGATTATGAGATCATCCTCATCGACAATGGTTCGACACAAGCCTTCGACCGCGAAGCGCTGCTACGTCTCTCGGCGAACCTCACCATCCACACGATGAGCAATGCAACGGTCTCGCCCGTGCCCGCGATCAATCGCGGCCTTGAATTGGCGCGCGGCGACCTCATCGGCGTTTGCATCGATGGCGCGCGCATGGCCTCTCCTGGCCTCCTTGCGGGCGCGCTTGCCGCCTCACGGCTCCACGAAAGGCCGGTGATCGGCACCATCGCCTTTCACCTGGGGCCCGAGGTGCAGATGCAGAGCGTGCAAAAGGGCTATGACGCCGCCACCGAGGATGCGCTTCTGCGAGACGCGGCGTGGGAGGAAGACGCCTATCGCCTCTTTGACATTTCGGTTTTCGCCGGTTCATCGAGCGGTGGCTGGTTCGAAACCCCCGCCGAGACCAACGCGCTGTTCATGAAGGCCGCCCATTGGCGCGCGCTTGGCGGCTATGATGCGGGCTTCAAGACACAAGGCGGCGGCCTTGCCAATCTCGATACCTGGAAGCGGGCCTGCGATGACCCCGAAGCCGCGCTGATCATGCTTCTGGGCGAAGCGACGTTCCATCAGGTTCATGGTGGCATCGCGACCAACAGCACGGTGTCGAAATGGGAATTGTTCCATGAGGAATATATGCGGCTGCGGGGCAAGCCATTTGAGAAATCCACCCGTGCGCCCCGCTTCTATGGAACGGTCACGCCGCGCATGATCGCGGCGATGAGGTCGGCGGCCAAAGCCTGAAGAACGCACTTATGGAAGGTGCCAGGGCGTGAGGCGCGGTATCCATCGCGGCACGTTCGCGCGATAGATTTCATACTCACGCCCGAACCGCTCGGCCAGCGTCGGCTCCTCATAGGACGACACAAAGACGTGGCACCCGAGCCAGAAAATGGCCGCCCAGATGAGCACGCCCGGCCGCGCCAAAAGCAATGTCTCCCCGGCGAGGATGATGAGGAGACCCACATAGATCGGATTGCGAACGTGGCGATAGAACCCGGTGACGACCAGCCGTGTTGGCGGGGCGATGGGCGCGGGCGTGCCACGTCCTTGCCAGGCGAAACGGGCAAAGGAATCGATGAGCGGCACCGCCCCGGCCGCGACGAGGGCGATGCCCGCCCACCAGGGAAGGGAAAATTCCTTCGCCAGCGGAACATAGCGCAGATGCGTGATCCACCAGGGTACGAGTAACGTCACCGTGCCGGGCGCGATGATGAAGAAGAGGACCGATCCGAATAACGCCCAGAAACGGTGCATCGCATACCCTTAAGAATTCTTGCGTCCCCACCCGAACAGCCCGGCAAGGCGTGAGATCCAGCCTCTTGCGATCCTATCCCACAATGAGGGGCGCCGCGTGCGCTCTGCGCGCAGGCCCGCTTCGTCCCTGGCGGGAAGGACGCGTTGCAGGCGCTGGTAGACGGGTGCAAATCCAGCGGACTGATAGAGCCGCGCCGCCGCCTCGTTGAACGCATACACATTCAACTCCAGGTGTTGAACGCCTTTTTTGCCGGCCCACGCGACGACTGCATTGATGAGGGCCCGGCCATAGCCGCGCCGTTGCCAGGATGGATCGACCGCGATGTTATAGATGACGACATAGTGCTGCGATTTGAAATCCGGCGTTTGGACGCTACGGCTCACGCGCAAGACAATGAAGCCGGCAAGCGCCTCGTCCTCATAAGCGACAAGAATGGCGCTGTTCGCGCCCTTGATGAACGCTAGGAATTCTCGCCTATTGGGCCAAGGCTCCATCCGCTCACGGAAAATGTGAGGCATTGCCGAACTGTGCAGGTGAAAGACCTGCGCCGACAGCACACAAACCTCTTCATAGTCGGCTGTCGTTGCCGGCCTGATGTGAAAGTCCCCGCTCACCCTCACGGCCCCTCGCCCCATCGAGGCCAGGATTTCTGCCTCGCAACGCCAGACTACAAGGATCGAGCCCGGCTTCGGAAGGCTGAAAAAACGGGGGCGATCAAGCGCGCGATGACATTGGGGTCATCGGCTTCCCTTGCCTCGCGTCGAAGGGCTGGCCCGCGGCTCGCCAAGCCGTAGCTTGCGAAGCGAGGGAAGGCTGGTGGGCCCGGCAGGACTCGAACCTGCGACCAGACCGTTATGAGCGGCCCGCTCTAACCAACTGAGCTACAGGCCCCACGCGCGTGGGAGCGCTGCTATAGCAATTTCGTGAAGCGGAAGGTAGCGCCCGTTCACCTTCGCGACACCGATTTGCCAAATTCAAGCGGCACTCTTCCTGCGTCCCGCGAACGCCCCTCCGGCGCGCGAAACGCTCGCAGACGAGCCGCTCCACGAAGGATCTCCCGATGAAAACGGTCCCCACCCTTGCCGCCGCCCTGACGCTTGCGGGCGCGATGACCATCGCCGCCGCCGGCATCACGAATGCCGAAGAGCCCAAATCGCCCGCAACGCCGCGCATCATCAGCGTGACAGGCACGGGCGAAGTGAAGGCAAAGCCCGACATGGCCATCTTGACGGGCGGCGTCGTGACCGAGGCCGAAACGGCCTCTGCTGCGCTTGCGAAGAACAATGAGGTCATGAACGCCCTCATTGCCGGCCTCAAGGAGGCGGGCATAAAGGATGAGGACATCCAGACCGCGAACTTCGCGGTCTCGCCCAAATACACGGCCTATGATTCAAGCAACACCGCGCCGCCCAGGATCATCGGCTATAGCGTCACCAACGAGGTGAGCATCACGGTGCGCGACATCGCCAGGCTGGGCGACCTTCTCGACAGGCTCGTGAAGCTCGGCGCCAACAATGTGAATGGCGTGAGCTTCACGCTTGCCGACCCCAAGCCCGTGCTCAACAAGGCCCGCGAGGAGGCCGTGCGCGATGCGAAGGCCAAGGCCGACCTCCTGGCGGCGACGGCGGGCGTCTCGGTGACACGCGTGCTCTCGATCACCGAGGGTGGCGGGGGTATGCCGCAGCCCATGCTCCGGATGATGGCCGCCGACGCGCAGGCGAGCACGCCCATTGCCGCGGGCCAGGAAACGATGAGTGCAACCGTCACGGTCATGTTTGAAATTCAGTGACCTGCGGCTGCTTCACGTAATCGTGACGGGATTGCAAACGGTTTGACGGGCAAGAGTCTGGGCAATGCATACGGGCGGGTAATGCCGCCCGTGCAGTTCATCATCGGCGTGGGGGCGCAGATCACTTCCGGGGCCTTGTCGCTCACACCGCGCCGCCACCCGAAACGGGAGAAGTACGCGTGTCCAATCGACATCTATCCACGGCGGCTTGGACCGTCCTGGCTGCATTGACCATTCTGCCTGCAGGGATAATCGCGCTCGATCAGGCAAGCGCGGCGGGCAAGGACCTCATCCCGCGCGACGTGATTTTCGGCAATCCGGAGCGCGCCGGCGCCCAGATCAGCCCTGACGGCAAGTTCTTCACCTTCCTTGCGCCGCGCGATGGCGTGATGAACATCTGGATCGTCAAGCGCGGACAATCGTTTGACGAGGCAAGGCCCCTCACCGCGGAAAAGGTCCGCCCGATCCGGCAATATTACTGGTCGGCGAATGGTGAGGATGTGCTCTACGTCCAGGACAAGGGCGGCGACGAGAACTTCCTTCTCTATTCGGTCAGCGCCAAGACCGGCAAGGAGCGCAAGCTCACCGATTTCCAGGGCGTGCGCGTTTTCATTTATGCTGGTTCCCTCTCCCGGCCCAACGAATTGCTCGTTGGCATCAATGACCGGGACAAGGCGTTCCACGATCCCTATCTGCTCAATGTCAGCACGGGCGAACTGAAGAAGCTGTTCGACAACACGGAAAAGTATGACGGCTTCGTCGCTGATGACAGCCTGACGATCCGCTTCGTGTCGCGCGCGACGCAAGACGGAGGACAGGAAGTCTTCAAGTTCGACAACGGCAAGACCGAACCCTTCACGAAGATCGGCTTTGAAGATTCCACAACGACGGGCCTTGCCGGCCTCACCTCGGACGGCAAGACGCTCTATATGACCGAGAGCCGTGAGCGCAACACCGCCGCGCTCGTCGCAATCGATCTTGCGAGCGGCGAGAAGAAGGTCCTCGCGGAGGACGCGCGCGCCGATATCGGCGGCACGATTTCCGATCCCGTCACGGGCATCGTGCTTGCCTATGCGGTTGACTACCTCAAGAACGAGTGGAAGGCGGTGGACCCGGCCCTGCAGGCCGACATCGATTTCCTCAATGAGAACCTGAAGGGCCAGTGGGCCGTCCAATCCCAAACGCTCGACAATCAGGTTTGGATCATCGGCAACGACCCCGTAACGGGACCGGCGCGTGCACTCACCTATGATCGCAAGGAAAAAAAGCTCGACCTCCTCTATGTCGGACGGCCGAAGCTGGAAGGACTGGCCCTGCCGGAGGTCTGCCCCGTCGAGATCAAGTCACGCGATGGGCTGACGCTCGTTTCCTACCTCACCTTGCCCGTGGGATCCGACACCAATGGCGATTGCCGGCCCGAAAGCCCGCTGCCGATGGTGCTCAACGTCCATGGCGGTCCCTGGGCGCGCGATGGCTATGGCTATAACAGCCAGAGCGTGTGGCTCGCCGATCGCGGCTATGCGACGCTTCAGGTAAACTTCCGCGGCTCGACCGGTTTCGGCAAGGAGTTCACCAACGCGGGCGACAAGCAATGGGGCCGCAAGATGCACGATGACCTCCTTGACGGGGTCAATTGGGCCATTGCCGAAGGCATCGCGCAAAAGGACAAGGTTGCGATCTATGGCGGCTCCTATGGCGGCTATGCAACCTTGTGGGGCATCACGAACACGCCCGAGGCGTTTGCCTGCGGCGTCGCGATCGTTGCGCCCTCGAACCTCAACACGCTTCTCGATACGATCCCGCCCTACTGGGAATCCTTCAAGGAGCAGATGTTCCGCCGCGTCGGTGATCCGCGCACCGAGGACGGCAAGGCGCTGCTGAATGAACGCTCGCCCCTCACCTATGTCGACCAGATCGCCGATCCCCTGCTCATTGGCCAGGGCGCCAACGACCCGCGCGTCAAGCAGGCCGAGGCCGATCAGATCGTTTCGGCGATGCAGGCGAAGAACATTCCCGTGACCTATGTCCTTTACCCGGACGAAGGCCACGGCTTTGCTCGGCCCGAGAACCGCACTTCCTTTTATGCCGTGTCCGAGGCCTTCCTTTCGCAATGCCTGGGTGGCAGTTTCGAGCCTGTCGGTGATGATTTCGCCGGCTCAACCATTACGGTGCCGCAAGGCGCCGACGCGGTTCCAGGCCTGAAGGACGCCCTTGCGGCGATGCCCAAACCCTAAAACGCAAGCAAGAGGGGTCTGGCTGAGAAAAGCCAGGCCCTTCGCGCTTTCGATAATCCGTCAAGGAAATCTGACCCATGAGAAAAACTCTGCTCACAACGACAGCGGCCGCCTTCGCACTCCTTTGCGCTTGTGACCAAGCCCCGCAATCCTCAAGCAACGCACCCGCACCGGCGCCAACCGCGTCGCCGGCCCCGGCCGCGGCGCCCGAGGTCAAGCCTGCGCTCGAACTCATCGATCGTGCGGCCATATTCGGCAATCCCACAAAGACGTCGGCGCGCATCAGCCCGGATGGCAAGACGCTGGCCTGGCTTGCGCCCAAGGACGGGGTGATGAATATCTGGGTCGCCCCCATCGACGACCTCGCCGCGGCAAAGGCGATCACGGATGAGAAGATCCGACCCATCCGCCAGATGTTTTTCTCGCCCGATTCATCGATGGTGCTGTTCATCAACGATAGCGGCGGCGATGAGAACTTCCTGCTTTATGGCGCGCCCGTCGCCGGCGGCGAGGTGAAGAACTTCACGCCCTTCAAGAAGACGCGCGTGCAGATCATCGGTGCGAGCGAGGCGGACAAGGAACACATTCTTGTCGGGCTCAACAACCGCAATGAAAGCTATCACGACGTCCACTTGCTCAATCTGACGACCGGCGAGCTGAAGCTCGTCTATGAGAATAACGAGTTTGGCGGCTTCGTAGCCGATGACAGCCTGACGCTTCGCCTCGCATTCAAGGAACTCCCTGGCGGCGGCCAGGATGTCCTGCGCTTCGACAACGGCAAGACCTCGCCCTTCGCGACGATCCCGGCCGAAGACTCGATCACGACCAACCTCGAGGGCTTCACGACTGACGGCAAAACCCTCTACTGGCTCGACAGCCGTGGCCGCGACAAGGCCGCCGCTATCGCGCAGGACATGGCGACCGGAGAAACGACCCTGCTCGGCGAGTTCGCCAAGGGCGATGTGCAAGGCCTCATCACCAATCCGGTGACCGGCATCGCCGAGGGTTTCGGCGCCAATTACCTGAAGCAGGAATGGTTCCCGGTCGGCGACGCCATCAAGGCGGACCTCGCCTTCCTCAATACCGAGATTAAAGGTCAGTACGGCATCGTCTCGCGCGATGACGCCGACACGAAATGGATCCTGCAGGTCGATGAGACGACGAAGCCGGTCGCCTTCTGGCTCTATGATCGCACGGCGAAAAAGCTGAGCCAGCTCTTCGTGACGCGCCCTGAGCTTGAGGGCAAGACACTCGCATCGATGTGCGGGATCGAGATCAATGCGCGCGATGGTCTGACGCTGACGGCCTTCCTCACGCTCCCGCCGGGCAGCGATGCGGACAATAATTGCCGCCCTGACAGCCCCGTGCCGATGATCCTCAACGTCCATGGCGGCCCCTGGGCGCAGGACGTGTTCGGCTATGACAGCGAGGCGCAATGGGCCGCCAATCGCGGCTACGCGACCTTGCAGGTCAACTATCGCGGTTCGACGGGATTCGGGAAGGCCTTCGTCGAGGCTGCGACGCGCGAATTTGCCGGCAAGATGCACGAGGACCTGATTGACGCCGTCAATTGGGCGATCGCGGAGAAGATCGCGCCGGCCGACAAGATCGCGATCTATGGCGGCTCTTATGGTGGCTATGCGACGCTTGTGGGCATGACGTTTACGCCGACGACCTTTGCCTGCGGCGTCGACATCGTGGGGCCCTCGAACCTTGTCACCCTGATCGAAAGCTTCCCGGCCTATTGGCAGCCCTTCCTGGAAGGCACCTGGTATCGCCGCGTCGGCGATCCGCGCAAGCCTGAGGATCGCGAGTTCCTGCTCTCGCGCTCGCCCCTTTCGAAAGCCGCGGACATTCAGCGTCCGCTGCTGATCGCGCAAGGGGCCAACGACCCGCGCGTGACGAAAAAGGAATCCGACCAGATCGTCGCCGAGATGCAGGCAAAGAACATCCCCGTCACCTATGTGCTCTATGCGGATGAGGGCCACGGCTTCGCTCGTCCCGAGAACCGCATCTCGTTCTATGCGGTGTCGGAGGCGTTCCTGTCCAAGTGCCTCGGCGGCCGTTTCGAGCCGGTGGGCGATGACTTCAAGGGGGCAAACGTTACGGTGCCGGCGGGCAGCGCCTTTGTACCTGGCCTGGAAGAAGCCCTGAAGACCGTGACGCCCTGACGGGCGCGGCGCAGTTTCGTCGAAATAATGGGGCCGGGGCGCAATCCCCGGCCCCCGTGTCTTCTGCGTGACTTCAAAACGCCCCATTCCTGCGCGACTATGGTTAACAGCGTGAGGAAGCTGTCGAGGGGTCGGCGATGCGGCGGAACTTGCGGATTTTGTTCGTTGCCCTCGGGCTTGTGGGCGCTGCCGGGGGCGGCACGTACTGGTTCGCATTTAAGGCCCCGGTGACGGCCCCCGTCGCCCAAAGGGCTGGCGAAGCCGCGCCGCAGACACGGCGGGCAGTGCGGCCCGTGCGCACCGCGCTGGCCATCGACTGGACCGCCGCCCGCGCAGAGGGCGCGACGGCGCGATACACGGCATCGCTGCAATGGCGGCTGATGTTCCGCAAGCCCCGGCTGCGCCGGATGCGGCTGCCCCTTGTGCTGCCATCAAGGCAGGGCATGATGGATCGGGTGGATGTCTATCCAAGGCAGGACTCCTATGCCGCCAGCTCGCGTGAGGATCGTGCGGTCGTTGAGATCTTCGGCTCACGCATTGCCGGTCGGGTGGAAAAGGCCTCTTTCTTCCCGGGTATCCGACGTGAATCGCAAAAAGGCGCCTTCCGGATCGACCGCACCGACTATGGCATCGATATCGTCTTCAATCGCTTTGGCGCGGCCTACAACATCTCTGTCATTTGCGATGATCCCGGCCGGGACGAACGCTGCACGAACGACGACTATGCGATCTCGCTGATGAATTCGATCGAGGTCTCGGCCATGGCCGATGCCGACATCATGGGGGGCGCCCCATGAAGAGCCTCATGGTAGCCGCCAACATCGTCCTCGCGGCCCTCTTGGCGCCGCCGCATCTGGCATATGCCGGTGGCAATCCGGAGGAGCGCGCATCGTTCGTCGACTGGGAGGCCGCGCGTCTTGCCGCGGCCAAACCGGAGGCGATTCTAGCAAGAAAGCTGTTGGTCGCGCGCCGGGCCGCCTTTGATCTGCTGCGCATGCCGCTTCTCGTGCCCCGCGAAGAGACAAGGCTGACCGCCCTTGATCTCAGTGCAAAGCCGAACCTCTACACCGCGCGCTTTGTCGAGGAAGAAGCTGTCATCACCATCACGGGCATACTCACAGTGCGAAAGCCGCTTGGTGCGCCTCGCCCCGCTTCCTCGCCAAGCCCGCGTCTTGAGCGAACGGATGCCGGCATCGACATCGCGTTCACCCGCTTTGGCGTGTCCTATCACATCGCCATTGAGTGCAAGGACCCGCAAACGGATCGCGCCTGCCGCGAGGAAAGTTTCGCGCGCAATCTCATCGACACCTTGGCCGTGATCATACCGCAGCAAGAGGGAACCGCGCCGTGACCCTTCCCCGCCATCCCATGCGGCGCGCGTTCTACATTTTTTCAGCGGCGCTCTTTGCCGGCGGCATCGTGATTGCGATTGTGGTTCCAGCGCCGGTGACGGGCGACCCCGGCGAGGATGCAGAAACGCCGGTCGAGGTTCCAACTGTCACGTTCCCGTTTGAGCCTTCAGGGACCCTCGTTGCGGGAAGCGGCACGGGCATTGCCGATGAAACGCAATGGGCCGCCGATATGCGCTTTCCCATCGAATTGGCCGAAGCCTATGCCAATTCGCAGGTCTATGGCGCGGGCGGCATGTATGGCCCGGCGGGCGGACAATGCGCCGCCTCAAACTATTCCTATCCCTGGCACGACAATTTCTGCGAGACGCGCGATCGCACCAATATTTTCTGCCCTGCGGGCAAAGGCCATCAGGGCCAGGACATCCGCCCCGCGACATGTGAAAAGGGAAAGTACTGGGCGGTCGCCGCCGAACCCGGGCAGATCACCGCGATCGGCAGCTACACCGTTACCTTGACCGCCGATTCCGGCCTCATTTACCGTTATTTGCATCTCGACATGGCGCGCCTTGCCGTGAAGCAGGGCGATACCGTGACCAAGGGCCAGCACATTGGCTATGTCTCGAATGATTTCGGCGGCTCGGTCACGACCATTCACCTGCATTTCGAGATCAAGGCCAACGTGATCGGCGCCGACGGCCAGCCGACTATCACCTTCGTCTCACCCTATATGAGCCTCGTGCGGGCCTATGAGCGGCTGTTGACGGAGGAAGCCAAGGCGACGCCGGACAGTTGACCGGGGCTCGCGGTCAAGCCGCCGCTCTACCCACGGCCCATGGGACTCAGCTGATCCGGTAGAGGCGCATCGGTTCGCTGACGCCCTTGAGCGGGAATTCACCCACCGCCTCGGCCCCGAACGGCAAACGCTGCGCAAAGGCCTCCGACAAGAGAAGCGGCTCTCCCGTATAGGCGCAAACCGATGAGATGCGCGCTGCGATATTGACGTCCTTGCCGATGACGGTGAAATCGAGCCGCGCTCCCGAGCCGATATTGCCAAACGCGGCGGCGCCGAAATGAAGGGCGATACCAACTTTCAGATCCGCCCAGAGTTCATGCAGCGAGTTGGCGGCGGCGACCCTTGCGGACGCATCGAGCGCCGCGCGTGCGGCACGCTGGCACGCATCGCCCCCGGCACTGCCTTCGGGAAACATGGCAAGCATCCCATCGCCCATGAACTTCAGGATGTCGCCGCCCTCGGCCTCGATCGCCGGAACGAGACAGTCGTAATACTCATTGAGAATGCTGACGAGCGTCTCTTCTGGATGCTGCATGGACCGCTCGGTGAAACCGCGCATGTCGGCGAACATGACGGCCGCTTCGATGCGGTGCACATCGCCGCGCACGATTTCGCCCTGGATCACCCGCGTGGCCGGCTCGCGCCCGACATAGGTCTGGAGGACTTCCCGCCCCATGCGCTGCAGAAGCTTGGCCTCGAACACGAGCGCGAGCGCAGGAAGCGCCAATGAGATCAAAACCTTGTCGGACTCGGTGAAGCCTTGCGGATCGCGCGAGACGAGCACCAAGAAGTGCCGCGGGCCGATCGAGAGGGGAAGCGGCATGCAGAGATAGTGGACATATCCCTGCTTGCGCAGCTCCGGAATGATCGCATAACGGTCATCCTTTTCCTCCGGCAGCCAAAGCTCGAGCCAGCGCCCAGTCCGCTCCACGGTGTGGAACGGACTGCGCTCGAACATGCCATCGCGCGCCTCGTCCCGATCGAAGGAGTCCGCTTCTATGACCGCGCCATCGCTCCACAGCACGTAATAGCTGAGTGCAAGCGCGTGCAGCGTTGAAATCGAAACCACGGCTCTGTCGAGCTTGACGCCAGCACCGACGAGCTGGCGGCAAAATCCATTGAGAATGTCGGAAAGCTCGGTGAACCGGCGCGCGTCGTTGAAAAGCCATCCAAGCAGGGGCAATGCGGCCGGATGCTGAAGCGCTGAGAAGATCAAGGAGGTCTAGTGTCCCGGTTCCGAAATTCGCTCGATACTGATATCAGCATTTAGCGAATTTCGGAAGCGATAGGACACTAGCAACTCATTGATTCTAGTGTCGTTTTGATTTTGAAGTCCGCGATGGCGCTGATATCGGGAATGACGCGGACTTCAAAACCACGACACGAGTGTCCCAATTCCGAGGCGCGGGTCATGGCCTTAACAATCCGCAGGGTTCGACTTAGCAGCCTCCGCTTCGGTTCCGCGCGCAGGGCTGGGCTGCGCGTCCTCCTGCTTGGGCGTGCAATCGCCCGTCGGCAGCGCGAGATCCACTGCCGCACCTGCCGCCGAGACGCCAACTTCCGCGACCGTTCCAACCGCGCTCGTCGTCACGCTGACGGCGGTGGTCGCGACCGAAACGGCAACACAGCCGCCAAGGGGAACAAGCAGGGCCGGAACGAAAGCCAGCGAGAGGGAAAGTCGCATGAACCACCGCGTTTGGGGGGGTGAAAAGGTCTATGATACCTTGTCAAAGCCTAACATACCCGCAAGCGCGCTTCACGCATCCGGTTTACGGCCGCATGAACATGTAATCCGTGTCGGGATCGACATTGTCGGCTGCCGCAAGGATTTCAGCCCGCACATCCGCGATGCTGCGCCGCGAGAGGAACGCGGTAATGACCGCTGCCAACATGGCCCGGCCGACGGCGTCGGGGTCCTGCCCCTCAGCCTTGGCTTCTTCAAGGGCAGCGGCAAGGTGGTGCTGAGCGATGGTACTGGCACTCATGGATCTGTCTCCGCTTGGGCGCGACGCATAGCACCTGCTTCACGGCGCAGGCGCCTTGATCGGCATCAACCGGCAAGGAAGACAGGCATTGGAATTAGTTCGGGCAATCCATGGCGCACATCCGTTCCGCCGCCACCCGCGCATCTTCATTGGTTGGCTGCGCGCTGGCCGCGCTGGCAGAGCAGGAAGACAGGCATTGCGAGCGGGCATTGGCATCGCTCAGCGATCGCGACGTGCCCGTATCGGCAAAGGATGAGCTGCGAGGACTGCCGTCGCGCACGAGGCTGGTGGTCTGTGTCGGCAGATCGACATTGTTCTGTTCGGCAATCCGAGCGCGTAGGGCCTCAGGCGATTCCTTGGGAGCATCCTGGGGAACGGAGGCCGTCTCGCTGCCCTTGCGGCCGGTGTCCTGGCCGCGCCGTGCGCCCGTGTCGGGATAGGAGGAGGTTGCGCCCGTATCGCGCGACCCCGAAGTGCTGCCCGTATCGCTGCCGCCGCCCGTCCCCGTATCGGGACGGCTCGACACGGCGCCCGTATCCGGCGTACCCGTCTTGGGGCCATCAGCGATGGCGGGGCTCATCGCCAGGACAGCAACCGACAGGAACGTCAAACCGGCGAGCCGGCGCACAATTGCATGAGCCATGATTTCCCCTCTTCCCCAAAGGATCGTTCTGTTTGAAATCGTTAATTGAGAAATCCTTGTCTCGCAACAGAACAATTCCCCTTCGCACCCCGTTCGTGAAACATCCAAAAAAGCGCCGAACTGACAATGATCCGCAATGCCTTCCCGACTGCTCTTTATCGGAACCGCCTTTCTGGCAAAAAGGTGTCTGCCCTTCTCCAGGACCTCGAATTGACTTGCCGCCAATTTGCAAAAGAGGACAAGGCGGGCCGGGATTGGGCGCTGGAGCACGGCTATAACGGCTATACGTCCTATGCCTCGCTGAACGATCTCACCTGGCGCGCGAGCGTCTTTGCCGATCTGGCGCGCATCCTCGACCGGCATGTCGCTACCTTTGCCCGCCATCTCGAATTCAGCTTGGGCGGCCGCCCACTGGCGCTCAATTCCTTGTGGATCAACCTCCTCAACAAGGGAGGAAGCCACGCGGCGCATATTCATCCAGGCAGCGTCATCAGCGGAACCGTCTACATCGCCACGCCAAAGGGTGCCGGCGCGATAAAGTTCGAGGACCCCCGCCTCGGCCTCATGATGGCGGCGCCTGCGAAACGGGAAAATGCGCGAGAGGAAAATCGCCGCCATCTGACCATCGCACCCGCCCGAGGCACTGTGCTCTTATGGGAAAGCTGGCTCCGGCACGAAGTGTTGCCGCATCAAGCTTCCCAACCACGCATTTCGATCAGCTTTAACTATAGTTGACGCAGATATTGTAAGGTTTCGCACCAATTGTGACACCCGGACTGGATCGGATTGGCGGGGTGCGCTCTAATACAAATACCCTGCGGTTTTGTGGTCCAATAATTGCGGGAAAAATGGGGTCAATGAACCCCGGGGGTTAATCGTGCTACGCGACGCTCGCACATTGAATGACGCAGACGTGCTGGACTGCGACCTGTGCATTATTGGCGGCGGCGCCGCCGGCTTGACGCTGGCGCGCGACATGATCGCAAGCAGGTTGCGGGTCATTCTGATGGAAAGCGGTGGGCTCACTGCCGACGCTGCAACCCAGTCACTCTATGCGGGCAACAATCTCGGCGTTCCCTATGAGCGTCCCCAAACGGCACGCAGCCGCTTCCTTGGCGGAAGCACCAATTGCTGGGGTGGCTGGTGCCGGCCGCTTGATCCCATCGACTTTGAAACCCGCGACTACATGCCCATGAGCGGCTGGCCCTTCGGCCGGCAAGAGCTGCAGCATTTCTACGAGCGTACGCACGATCTTATCGGCCTTGGTGACTTCGACTATGACCCCGCCGTCTGGGACGGTGTCCTTTCCGCAAGCGGCGCAGGGCTGCTACCGGTGACGGGGGAAGAGGTCATCAACGTCATCAGCCGCCTGACGGCGCCGGCACGGCTTGGCGTCATGTTCCGCCCCGAGCTTGAGGGCAGCGACAACGTCACCATCCTGCTGAACGCGAATGCGACCGAGATCGAAACGGATGCCATGGGCGGCAAGATCGTCTCGGTGCGCGGCGCAACGCTCAGCGGCAAGCAGTTCACCATCAAGCCGCGCTATACCGTCCTTGCTGCGGGCGGCATCGAGAATGCGCGTCTCCTCTTGGCTTCCAACCGCCAGCAGGCTTTGGGCCTCGGCAATGGCTATGACCTGGTGGGCCGCTACTTCATGGATCATCCCCGCCTTGCGCCGACCCGCGTGAGCATGGCCAATATGGCGCGCCATCGCCGCCTCTATGACAGCACGATGGAACTCACCCAGCGCATGATCGCGAACGAAGGCTCGCCCGTCGCCGCGCATCTGGCCCCGTCCGAGGAAGCCCAGCGCCGCCACCGCCTGCCCAATTCGCGCAGTTACCTGACCGCGAGCTACTATGGCTCGATGACGAACGCTTATTCGGCGCTGAAAGGCGTGCGCCAGGTTCTGAATGGCCGGCGCAAGTTCGGCATCGAGCGCAAGGATGTCATGGCCGAGCTGCGCCGCTCGCTCCCGCTGCTCGTTGCGAACGCGCCCTCGGTCGCACTTGCCGTGCTCGATCACAAGATGAAGTTCAGTTTCAAACAGCGCGAGTTCTTCCTTGAAACGGTTATCGAGCCGATCCCGAACCGCGACAGCCGCGTGACCTTGTCCGGCGAGCGGGATCGCCTGGGCATGCCGACCGTGAACATCGATTGGCGCTTCACCGCAAAGGACAAGGACAACTTCGCCCGCACCCATGCCTTCATCCGCGATGAGATGCACCGCCAGGGGCTGCTTTTGACGACAGGCACGACCTCCGAAGCCGCGCAGGATTGGCCAAGCCGCGTGCGCTGGTGCTGGCACCACATGGGCACCACGCGCATGGACGATAACCCCAAGGAAGGCGTCGTCGATCGCGATTGCCGCGTGCATGGCATCGGCAATCTGTTCATCGCGGGAAGCTCGGTGTTCCCCACCGCTGGCAGCGACACGCCGACAATGACCATCATCGCCCTCGCCCTACGCATGAGCGAGAAGCTGAAGAACGAGATGGCGACGACCGTCAAATCCTCGATGGCGGCGGCGTAACGAAACTCTGCCTTTCCACTGCAGAAAACTTGCGATAGTCCTTTCCCATATTGCGGCGAATGAACTGGCTTGTTCACGGTTGGGGGGTACGCCTCGTGCGCACAATCATCACAATCTTACTTGTCGTCAGCGTGGTTGCGGCCGGCGTCTGGTTTGCCGGTCCGCGCGCCTTGCAGGCGATGGGGCTCCACCCCGTCTATGCAGGCCCCCGATACGAGCTTGCCGGAGGCCGCGCCCTCATCATCACGACGAGCATCGGGACGTTGGGAGAGACGGGCAAGGCAACGGGCGTCTTCGCCTCCGAGATGACGGCCCCTTACTATGAGTTCCTGGATGGCGGCCTCACCGTCGATATCGCCAGCATCAAGGGCGGTGAGATCCCCATCGACCCCATTTCCTTCAATCATTTCGTTCGCGCGGCCAGCGACGAGCGCTACCTGGCCGACGCCGCGTTCCAGGCGAAGGTGAAAAACGCCCTTGCCATCGCCGATCTCGATTTCACCGCCTATGACATTATCTACCTGGCGGGCGGCTGGGGCGCAGCCTATGACCTGGGCACTTCGGACATACTGGGGGCAAAGATCACCACGGCCTGGGCGGCGAACCGCGTTATTGGCGGCGTCTGTCACGGGCCCCTCGGCCTTCTCAAGGCCCGCGATGCCGAAGGCAAGCCGCTCGTGACGGGACGAAGGCTCACGGCAGTCAGTGACAAGCAGGTCGAGGAGCTCGGGATCACCATCACGCCGCTTCACCCGGAGCGCGAATTGCGCGCCGCCGGCGCGACCTACGAGAAGGCAACCGCCTTTCAGGACATTTTTGCCAATCTCGTGGTCATCGATGGCCGGCTTGTGACCGGCCAGAACCAGAATGCCGGCCCCGAGACCGCCCAGCGCATGATCGAGATTGCCGGCGGTAAGCCGCGCTAGACGGGGCCGCTCTCTCGTGGCTCAAGGGACAGTTCATCCGCCAGCGACGCGGCGAAGTCCTGCACCGCCTTTGCGCAGACAGCCGCCACATCCGGCCACTCCGATCGGATCATCTCCAACGCCTCATCGGCCGTGAAGGGTCCAAGCGACGCCATGTAGTCGCGATAGCGTTCCTGCAATCGGCGCCAATGGCCGTCATGGCGCACGAGGCGAAGCCCGTCGCGCAGGATGACAATGTGA
Source organism: Alphaproteobacteria bacterium (assembly GCA_013389115.1). Classification (GTDB taxonomy): domain Bacteria; phylum Pseudomonadota; class Alphaproteobacteria; order Micropepsales; family Micropepsaceae; genus JACADY01. Next base: position 20,664 of record JACADY010000073.1, on the reverse strand, counting down.
AAATGTTCACGGTCAGCCATCTCGCTTGCGACCCTTATTCGATCTCCGAGCCCGGCGCCTGCATCGCCCACAACGCGCCGATAAATATCCCCTTGCAGACGGGAAGCAGAAGCAAGGTAAGGACAATGGCGCTGAAGGACCAGACCGAGATCGACAGCCATAGGGGCCACCCCAGGCGCATCTCCGTGGCAAAGAGGGCGCCGAGCACGACATGGCCGACGATGAGGATTGCAAGCCACGCCGGCCCATCATCCGCACGGATATGGCCAAGCCTTTCGCCGCAGGATGCGCAGAGATCAACCGGCTTCAGATAGGCCCGGAACAGCCTGCCCTGGCCGCAGGCCGGGCAGCGCAGCCTCGCGCCGTTGAAGATCGCGTTGGCGACGCTCATGCCGATGTTTCAATCTCTGTGAGATGCACCATCCTAGTTGTCGAGGAACGAGCGCAGCTTGCGGCTGCGGCTGGGATGCTTGAGCTTGCGCAGGGCCTTCGCCTCGATCTGACGGATACGCTCGCGCGTTACCGAGAATTGCTGTCCAACCTCTTCGAGCGTGTGATCCGTATTCATGCCGATGCCGAAGCGCATGCGCAGCACGCGTTCCTCGCGCGGCGTGAGCGAAGCCAGCACCCGCGTCGTCGTCTCGCGCAGATTGCTTTGGATGGCGGCATCGATGGGCAGAACCGCGTTCTTGTCCTCGATGAAATCGCCCAGATGTGAATCCTCTTCATCGCCGATCGGCGTTTCGAGCGAGATCGGCTCCTTCGCGATCTTCATCACCTTGCGCACCTTCTCGAGCGGCATGGCGAGTTTTTCGGCGAGTTCCTCTGGCGTCGGTTCGCGGCCGATCTCATGCAGCATCTGGCGCGAGGTACGCACGAGCTTGTTGATCGTCTCGATCATGTGCACCGGAATACGGATCGTGCGCGCCTGATCCGCGATCGAGCGGGTGATGGCCTGGCGGATCCACCAGGTTGCATAGGTCGAGAACTTGTAGCCGCGGCGATACTCGAACTTATCGACCGCCTTCATGAGGCCGATATTGCCTTCCTGAATGAGGTCGAGGAACTGAAGGCCGCGATTGGTGTATTTCTTCGCAATCGAGATCACGAGGCGTAAGTTGGCCTCGACCATCTCCTTCTTCGCCTGCCGCGCCTCGCGCTCGCCCTTTTGCACGGTCTGCACGATCCGGCGGAATTCGCTGATGTGCTGGCGCATCTCGAGTGCGAGTTTTTGAATTTCCATGCGGATGTCGCGCGCCTTGTCGCGCTCCTCATGGGCAAAGTCCTTCCAGCCATGGCCGGTGAGGCGCCCGACGCGCCGCAGCCAATTGGGATCGAGCTCCTCGCCGAAATATTGCTTGAGGAACTCCTGCCGGCTGACCCCATGGGCCTCGGCAAGGCGCAGCAACTTGCCCTCGAACGACATCAGCTGCTTGTTGATCTCATACATCTTCTCGACGAGCTGCTCGATGCGCGCGTTGTTGAGCCTGAGGCTCTTCACGCGCTCCACCGTCTCCTGGCGCAGTTTCTTGAAGCGCCGCTCTTGCGAGATCGAGAGTTCATCGCCCGCAAGCGCGCCCTCGACCTGCGCGTCCTGAAGGCGCCCGAGTTTCTTGTAGATCGAGGCGATCTCATCGAGCTTTTCAAGGATCTGCGGCTTCAGCGCCGCTTCCATCGCCGAGAGCGAGAGCGAATTGTCGTCGTCCTCGAATTCCTCTTCCGCGGGCTGGGGTGCCGGCACCTCTTCTTCATCGCCGCTCGCCTTCGGAGCGGGCTTCGGCGCGGGCGCAGGCACGGGCTTCGGCCCCGCCACGGGCGCCGCGGGCACAGGCACGGGCGCAACCGGCATCTCGCCATCGCCTGCCGCCGCCTCGGGGCCGCCGCCATAGGTTGCTTCAAGATCGATGATGTCGCGCAGCAGAATGCGCCCCTCATTGAGTTCGTCGCGCCACTGCATCAGCGCTTCGAAGGTGAGAGGGCTTTCGCACAAGGCGTTGATCATCGTCTCGCGGCCCGCCTCGATGCGTTTCGCGATCGCGATTTCGCCTTCGCGCGAGAGCAGCTCGACCGAGCCCATTTCGCGCAAATACATCCGCACCGGATCATCCGTGCGGTCGAGTTCGACCGTTTCTTCTTCACGCAAGGCAGGAAGTTCGCGCGTCGTGGAGGCCACCGCGCTGCCTTCCGCGTTTTCGTCCTGCTCCTCGCTTTCGATCACGTTGATGCCCATGTCGCTGAGCATCGCCATCGTGTCTTCGATTTGTTCGGAGGAAAACTGGTCGGACGGCAGGACCTTGTTGAGCTCTTCATAGGTGACATAGCCCCGGGTCTTCGCCCGCGCGATCATCTTCTTGACCGCGGCATCGGTGAGATCGAGCAGCGGAGCGTCCTCGCGCTCTTGCGTGGCCTCGCCCGCACCCTTCTTCGCTCCGGCTGCCGGCTTGGCACCGCCGTTCATCGCCGGGCCTTCGGCCGTCATCTCTGCCGCGCGCAGCGCCGCCTCTGCCGCATTCGCCCGCGACGAGCCAGGCTTGTCGGTCGACTTACTCTTCGAGGCCGCCTTGGGCGCGGGCGCGGCCTTGGCCACCGGCTTTGCCGGCTTTTTCGCCGCAGCCGCCGTAGGGGCCTTGTTCGTTTCTTTCTTCTTCGTCGGCATGGCGCTCAAACCTTGTCAGACGCAACCGCAGTCAATGCGACGCGTCGTGCTGTGATGAACGGAATCGCTATCGGGGGCCCGGCGCTTCGTATCCCTCTTCCAAGGCACCACGCCCGCTCGAGGGGTTGCGTTGGCTGGAGAGATGGAGTTCGAGATCGCGCATCCGGGCTGTATTTTCCACTGTAGGATCGGCGGCCCAGGCGATCCGCGCCTGCCGCAATTCTTCTCTTAATATGGCTTCTTTGAGGTGCCCGGCGAGGGCCTCGCGAAATCCCTCCGTGACAATCTCTCTCGCCGCATCGGCCCTGGCGAACTTGACCGCCTTCAAGGCTGGCCGGTTCAAGACACTGAGCGCGATCTCACCCAATCCCCGCTGCGCTAAGTGGTCATAAAGAGCGGTTTTGTCAAGGCTTTGCCCCTGGCAAGCGCATTCAAGGAGCGCCAGCCGCATGCGCTCGAGCGCAGGCGCCAGGAGCTGCAGCCCCTCCAATTCCTCGTAATGGAGGTCGACGAGCCAGGGATGATTGAGAAGCGCGACGAGCAGCAGCTCTTCCCGGAAACCGCCTGCCGGGGCCTTTTCACCCCTTCGAGCACTCCGCGCCAGAGGATTTTCGGCCAGCGACGGGTCAGGCCCGGACGGCTGAAAGGCTGTGACGGCACTAAACCGGCGCGGCCCGGCCGAAAATCCGCGCGAACCCGGTTTGCGTTCGCCTTTACGCTGCGTAAAGCCAAACAGTTCCTGCACGCGGCGGCGGAAATCCTGCCGGTAGTGATCCCGAACGGCGCCATCAGCAATGGCCCCGGCAAGGGCCGCAAGCCGCGCCTCGAGCCCGGCCCGCCGCTCCGGCGTTGAGAGGTCCTGCCCCAGCACCTCGCGGTTCCAAAGGACATCGGCAAGCGGCACGGTCTGGGCGAGCGCACGTTGAACCCCTTCAGGACCCTCCGCCCGCAGGAGGTCATCGGGGTCCATGCCGCCGGAGAGGAAGACAAAGCGCAAAGAGTGCCCAGGCTTGATGAGCGGCAAGGCCCGATCGGCCGCCTTATGCGCCGCGCGGATGCCCGCCGCATCGCCGTCGAAGCAAAGAAGCGGCTCGGGCGCTACCTGCCAGAGCATGGCCAATTGGTCTTCGGTGAGTGCCGTTCCAAGCGGCGCGACGGCGTGCGCGAACCCGGCCCGCGTCAGCGCGATCACGTCCATATACCCCTCGGCAACGAGGATTTCGCGCTTGGCAAAGGCGGGCCTGCGCGCCTTGTCCAGGTTGAAGAGCACCCGCCCCTTGTGGAAGAGCGCGGTGTCCGGCGAGTTGAGATATTTGGGCTTCTGCTCGGGCAAGAGCGCCCGCCCGCCAAACGCGATCACCCGCCCACGGGGGTCGCAGATGGGAATGATGACCCGGTTGCGAAAAAGTTCCCGCGGACCCTGATCCTCGGCGGCCTGGGCAAGGAGACCTGCTTCGGCCATCGCCGAGGGCTCGATCCCCTTCCCCTTCATAAACCCAATCAGCACGCCCGGGTTACCCGGCGCGTATCCGATCCTGAACGCAGCGCCCGTCTCGCGGGATATTCCCCGTCCCTGAAGATAGTTTCGCGCTTCGGCGCCCTGCGGCGACTGGAGCTGCTGCTCGAAGAATTGCGCCGCCAGCTCGAGCACGTCGTGCAGGCTCGCGCGCGCCTGTGCCTGCTCGCGCTCCTGCTGCGATGCGCGCGGCACTGGCAGCCCAGCCTCCTCGGCCAGCCGCTCGACCGCCTCGGGAAAGCCTAAGCCCTCCGTCTCCATCACAAATTTGAAGAGGTCGCCATGCGCCTGGCAGCCGAAGCAATGATAAAAGCCCTTGTCCTCGACGACCGCGAAAGACGGCGATTTTTCGTGATGAAAGGGGCAAAGCCCGGTGAACTCATGGCCGCGCCGTGTGAGCTTGACGCGCCGGCCCACCACCTCGCTGAGCCGGAAACGGCTGCGCAGCTCATCGAGGAATTGATTGGGAAAGCCCAAGGCGACCCTCCGCCACCGTATCGTTAACGGAATGTGGGCGTCTTTCAGCCGCCGCTCAAGACCGTTTTGACGATGCCGCTCGCCTTCATGAAATCCATGCGGCCGGTGAAGCGCGCCTTGAGCTCGGCCATCGCCCGGCCCATGTCTTTAAGGCCCGCCGCGCCGATTTCCGCAAGCACGGCCCGCACCGCCTCTTCCATTTCGGCTTGCGAGAGCTGTTTTGGCAGATACGATTCGATGATCGCCTTTTCCTCGCGCTCCAGCTCGGCAAGGTCGATGCGCCCCGCCTGTTCATAGGTCTCGATCGATTCGTTGCGCTGCTTCACCATCTTTTGCAGTAGCTGAAGAATGTCCTCGTCCGACACCACCTCGGTGCGCTCCCCGGTCCGCGCAGCGATGTCACGGTCCTTGAGCGCGGCGAGGATGAGTCGCAACGTCGACACGCGGCGCTGATCCTTCGCGCGCATCGCCTCTTTCAAGCCTTCACTGAATTGTGTCCTCAACTGGGACATGGCGGCACCTGCCTTGATGAAAGGGCCGGAGGATACGCCAAACGCTGCACAGCAGCAATTTTTCGTTCGTAGAGCTAACTAATTGAAATTGCTCGATGAATAAGAATCACGGCGGGCTTGACTTGATTGACCTCCCCCCCTAGTGTCCGCCCGTTTAACGACACCGTGGCGAAAGAACGCGCGCACGCTTTGCGCCGTCCGTCCGCATGTCCGGAGCGTCCTTGAGATGATGAAACCGCCCGCGCGCCCCAAGGAATGGACCGAAGAAGAGGTGGCGACAGGCGTTTTGGTTTTAGCCGATGGCACGGTGTTCGAGGGCAAGGGCTTGGGCTCGATCGGCGCCAAGGTCGGGGAAGTCTGTTTCAACACCGCGATGACGGGCTATCAGGAGATCCTGACCGACCCTTCCTATGCGAGCCAGATCATCGCCTTCACCTTCCCCCATATCGGGAATGTCGGCACCAATGCCGAGGACGACGAGGCGATGAACATCGCTGCCTGTGGCGCGGTCTTCAAGGCGGACATCACAGCCCCCTCGAACTATCGCAACACGGGCCATCTTGACCAATGGCTGAAGCGGCGTGGCCTCATCGCGATCTGCGGCATCGACACCCGCGCGCTCACGGTGCGCATCCGCGAGGCCGGCATGCCGCATGGGGTGATTGCGCACGATCCCGCCGGGCGCTTCGACCGCGTCGCGCTTCAGCGTGAGGCGGCGCAGTGGCGCGGGCTTGAAGGCCTCGACCTGGCAAAGGAGGTTTCCTGCACCCAAACCTATGCGAGCGATCAGACGCGCTGGCACTGGGGCGAAGGCTTTGGCCGGCTGGACAATCCCCTTTTCCACGTCGTCGCCATGGATTTCGGCATCAAGCGCAATATCCTGCGCGCGCTTTCAGATATTGGCGCGAAGGTGACGGTCGTGCCCGCCTCGGCGAGTGCAGAGACAATCCTCGCGCTCAATCCGGACGGCGTTTTCCTCTCCAATGGCCCGGGCGATCCGGCCGCGACCGGAGCCTATGCGGTGCCGGTCATCCAGACGCTGATCGCCTCTGGCAAGCCCGTATTCGGCATCTGCCTTGGCCATCAGATGCTGGGCCTCGCCGCGGGCGGCCGCACAGCCAAGATGCATCAGGGCCATCATGGCGCCAACCATCCGGTAAAGGACAAGACGACGGGCAAGGTCGAGATCGTGTCCATGAATCACGGCTTCACGGTCGACAAGGCAAGCCTGCCCGCGAATGTGGTGGAGACGCATGTCTCGCTCTTCGATGGCACGAATTGCGGCATCGCCTGGCTGGATCGGCCGGTCTTTGGCGTGCAGTACCACCCTGAGGCAAGCCCAGGCCCGCAGGACAGCCACTATCTTTTTGAACGTTTCGCGCAAGCGATGCGGAAGGCCCGCTGATGCCCCGTCGCACCGACATCGACCAGATCCTCATCATTGGCGCCGGGCCGATCGTCATCGGCCAGGCCTGCGAGTTCGACTACTCTGGCGTTCAGGCTTGCAAGGCGTTGCGCGCCGAGGGCTATCGCATCGTGCTGGTGAATTCCAATCCAGCGACGATCATGACCGACCCGGAATTCGCCGACGCGACCTACATCGAGCCGATCACGCCCGAATTCGTCGAGAAGATCATCGAGCGCGAGAAGGTCCACGCACGGAAGGGCTTTGCCCTGCTGCCCACGATGGGTGGGCAGACCGCGCTCAATACCGCGCTCGCGCTCGAGCAGTCGGGTGCCCTTGCCCGGCACAACGTCGAATTGATCGGCGCCAAGGCCGACGCGATCGCCAAGGCCGAGGACCGCCTCCTCTTTCGCGAGGCGATGGAGAAGATCGGCCTCGATTGCCCGCGCTCGCGCATCGCAAAGTCCCGCGAGGAGGCGATGGAGGCGCTCGACCATGTCGGATTGCCCGCCATTGTCCGCCCCTCCTTCACGCTCGGCGGACTGGGCGGCGGCATTGCCTATAATCGAGAGGAATTCATTGAGATCATCGAGCGCGGGCTTGATGCCTCGCCCGTCAACGAAGTCCTTGTGGAGGAAAGCGTCCTTGGCTGGAAGGAGTTCGAGATGGAGGTCGTCCGCGACCGCGCGGACAACGCCATTATCGTCTGCTCCATCGAGAACATCGACCCGATGGGTGTGCACACGGGCGATTCGATCACCGTCGCCCCTGCCCTGACGCTGACCGACAAGGAATATCAGCGCATGCGCAATGCCTCGATCGCGTGCCTGCGCGAGATCGGGGTGGAGACGGGCGGCTCCAACGTGCAATTCGCCGTCAACCCCAAGGACGGCCGTCTCGTCGTCATCGAGATGAACCCGCGCGTCTCGCGCTCCTCGGCTTTGGCCTCGAAGGCGACGGGCTTCCCCATCGCCAAGATCGCGGCCAAGCTCGCCGTCGGCTACACGCTCGACGAACTGACCAACGACATCACCAAGGCGACGCCCGCCAGCTTCGAGCCCACCATCGACTATGTGGTGACGAAGATCCCACGCTTTGCCTTTGAGAAATTTCCCGGCGCCGAGCCGCTGCTCTCCACCTCGATGAAATCGGTGGGCGAAGTCATGGCTATTGGCCGTACGTTTCAGGAGAGCCTGCAAAAGGCCCTGCGCGGCTTGGAGACGGGCCTCACGGGCCTCAACGAAATCGCGATTCCCGGCGCCCCCGACGCCGACGCGATCAAGGCCGAACTGGGCCGCCCCACGCCCGACCGCCTGCGCATGGTGGCCGAGGCGCTCCGCCACGGCCTCTCGACCGAGGAGGTCGCAGCCGCGAGCGCCTATGATCCCTGGTTCATCGAGGAGATCGCCGGCATCGTTGCGATGGAGGCGCGCATCCGTGCCAACGGCCTTCCTAAGGACGCACGCAATCTGCGCCGCCTGAAGAGCATGGGCTTTTCCGACGCCCGCCTTGCCGAACTCTCGCTCCGGACGCAAGACGAGGTCGCCGCCTTGCGCCATGCCTTGGGCATAGCGCCAGTCTTCAAGCGCATCGACACCTGCGCGGCCGAGTTCAAGGCGATCACGCCCTATATGTATTCGACCTACGAGATGCCGGTCGCCGGCCACATCGCCTGCGAAAGTGATCCAAGCGCAAGGCGCAAGGTGATGATCCTGGGCGGCGGTCCCAACCGTATCGGCCAGGGGATCGAGTTCGACTACTGCTGCGTCCATGCCGCCTTCGCGCTGGCGGAAGCCGGCATCGAGACGATCATGGTCAACTGCAATCCCGAAACCGTTTCGACCGACTACGACACCTCCGACCGGCTCTACTTCGAGCCGCTGACGGCGGAGGATGTGATCGAGATCGTGCGCGCCGAACAGCGCAACGGCACCCTGCTCGGCCTCATCGTGCAGTTCGGCGGACAAACACCGCTCAAGCTTGCCCGCGCGCTCGAGGCGGCGAATATCCCCATCCTTGGCACTTCGCCCAACGCCATCGATCTTGCCGAGGATCGCGAGCGCTTCCAGCACCTGCTGGAGGAGGCAGGGCTGAAGCAGCCCAAGAACGGCACCGGCCGCACGGCCGAAGAAGTGCTGAATGCCGCCGCCGCCATCGGCTACCCGGTCGTCGTGCGCCCCTCCTATGTCCTTGGCGGGCGCGGCATGCGCATCGTTAGGGACGAAGCGCATATTCGCGAAACGCTGGCGGCATCGGATATCTTCGCGATTTCCGGCAACGCGCCGGTGCTCATCGATCGCTATCTGAACAACGCGATCGAGGTCGACGCCGACGCCATCGCCGACAGAAGCGCCGTTTTCGTCGCGGGCATCATGGAGCATATCGAGGAGGCCGGCGTTCATTCGGGCGACAGCGCCTGCGCCCTTCCCGCCCATACGCTGAAGCCGCAAACGGTGAAGGAGATCAAGCGCCAGACGGAAATCCTCGCCCGCGCGCTTGGCGTCTCGGGCCTCATGAACGTGCAGTTCGCCATCGAGAACGGCGAGATCTATGTGCTCGAAGTGAACCCGCGGGCGAGCCGCACCGTCCCCTTCGTCGCCAAGACCATCGGCACGCCCATCGCCAAGATCGCTGCGCGCGTGATGGCGGGCGAAAGCCTTGCGGGCTTTGGATTGAAGCCGAAGACGCTGCGGCATATTGCCGTCAAGGAGGCCGTGTTCCCCTTTGCCCGCTTCCCCGGTGTCGATCCCGTCTTGGGGCCGGAGATGAAATCGACAGGCGAGGTCATGGGCCTCGACACCCGCTTTGACCGCGCCTGGGCGAAGAGCCAGATTGGCGGCGGCACGAAGGTACCCCAGTCGGGCACGGTCTTCGTTTCCGTGCGGGACGCGGACAAGCAGAAGATCCTGCCCTCGATCAAGGTGCTCATGGGACTGGGCTTCAAGATCATCGCAACCCAGGGTACGCAGCGTTATCTCTCCGGCCACGGCCTTGAGGTCGAGATCGTCTCGAAGGTCTATGAGGGCCAGCGCCCCCATATCGTCGACAAAATGAAATCGGGCGAGGTCGATCTCGTCTTCAACACGACCGAGGGCGCGAAGGCCTTGAAGGATTCGGCCAGTATCCGCAGAACCGCGCTTGTTCAGAAGATTCCCTATTACACGACACTTTCCGGCGCCATTGCGGCCGTGGAGGGCATCGCGGCCGTCCGTTCCGGCAGCCTTGAAGTCGCCCCGCTTCAGTCATACTCTTGATACGGAGCGAACGACGCCCCTGGCCGAAAGGCTGGGGGCTTTCATTGCCGGGCGGTTCGCTTCGGCTGCGGTTAACCGCAAATTGAGCCCCCACGACCGGCAGATCATGCGGACACATGGCCCAGGGCGGCGAAAGTCCGCGTCTAGCAAGCATGAAGGATTGTCTCGAAATGTCTGACAAAATCCCTTTGACCGGGGCCGGGCTTGAGAAACTGGAAGCCGAAATCAAGCGGCTGAAAACTGTGGAGCGCCCGTCAGTCATTCGCGCGATCGCGGAGGCGCGCGCCCATGGGGACCTGTCTGAAAACGCGGAGTATCACGCGGCAAAGGAGCGCCAGGGCTTTATCGAGGGCCGCGTGCTCGAGCTTGAGGACTTGCTCTCCCGCGCCCAGGTCATCGAAGTTACCAAGCTTTCAGGCAAGACCGTGAAGTTCGGTGCCACCGTGACGCTGGTCGATGAGGACACGGACGAAAAGGCGAAGTACCAGATCGTCGGCGATTTCGAGGCGGATCTGGCGCAGGGCAAGATCTCGATCTCATCGCCCATCGCGCGAGCGTTGATCGGCAAGTCGGTGGGCGACACTGTCGAGGTGACGACGCCGGGCGGCTCGCGCTCCTATGAGATTATGAAGGTCGAGTGGCTCTGACGCTCAACGTCAAGGCACGCCAGGAAGACCAGGCACACGGCGAAGGCCGGGCGCAAGGCCCGGCCACCTTTCTCAATAATCCTCGCGCGGGCGGCCGAACACCAGTTCCCAGATGAGGTTCCACACGAACAGGAAAACCGTCAAAACGACGATGCGCGTGAAGAGGAAGTACATCGTCATGAGGAAGGATTGTTCCCCGACAAAGGTGCGCACCGCGGCGCCCACCTCGGGATTGTTCACGCCCTCAGGCCCCGCGAGATAGACAAAGTAATCCTTCACGCTCGATGCGTAGTCGTAAAAGAGATTGTATTCATTCGGAAAGAACACGCCCGTCAAAATGAGCAGGATCGTCGAGACGATCACCGACACGACGCTGCGCCAAGTCTGCCAAAGCAAATGCAGCATTGAGAATCCCCAAACCATGCCGTCCCTGACGGCCCCATCCCCACACAAGCGGGCATGGTGGGCACCAAAGAAATGCGCTGTCAAATGACGAACGGGCGACGGGCCTCATTCATCAAGTTGGACCATCTCGACGGGCACACCCGCTTCCTTCTTGGAGGTACGGATGGCAAACGCCGTTTTGACATTGGCGACGTTCTTTGCCGCGGTGAGCTGGAGCGTGAGAAAGGACTGAAACTCCGAAAGGTCCCTTGCGACGCATTTGAGGATGAAGTCGATTTCACCGTTAAGCATGGTGCACTCACGCACCAGCGGCCAGCCGCGCACCTGGTCCTCGAAGGCCTTGAGGTCGGCATCGTGCTGGCTGGAAAGCCCGACCATCACGAACACGGTGATTTCGAACCCGAGCGCCTTGGCATTGAGATCGGCGTGATAGCCCTCGATGAAGCCATCTTCCTCGAGTGTGCGGACACGCCGCAGGCAGGGCGGTGGCGATATCTGCACCCGCCGTGCGAGTTCGACATTGGTCATCCGCCCGTCCGCTTGGAGCTCCGAGAGGATTCGCTTGTCGATTTGATCAAGCTTCAGTCGTTTCATGGGTGTGGTGAGAGGTGGCGATTCGCGTTAAACGCGGATGAACCGGAAGAAGGCGGCCATCATTCCCTTGCTCGGGCCGGAGCGCAATAAAATTTCGAACCTGAGAACAAAAATGTCTCTCGACGCGCCGATGACCTGTTGGGTTTTGTCCGAGGGCAAGGCTGGCATGGAGCGCCAATGCATCGGCCTGGCCGAGGCGGTGGGCCTTCCCTACACGGTTAAGCGTGTCAAGCCGCATTGGCTGTGGAAGGACTTGCCCGCCTTCCTGCGACCCGATCCGCGTCGGACATTGGGTCCTGGATCAAGCCCCATCGAGCCGCCCTGGCCCGGGCTCCTCATTGCCTGCGGCAGGCAGAGCATCCCCTTCGCCCATGCGATCAAGCGTTGGAGCGAGGGGCACACCTTCCTTGTTCAAACCCAGAACCCCCGCGGCGATTTGGCCGGCTATGATCTCGTCGTGCCGCCCAATCACGACCAGGTCTCGGGGCCGAACGTCTTCTCGATTGTCGGCTCTCCGCACCCCATCACGACCGAGCGCCTCGCGCGTGCCAAGAAGACGTTCGCGGACAAGTTCGCGCCCCTCCCCGCCCCGCGCGTTGCGGTGCTCATCGGCGGCAACAGCAAGGCCTACAAGCTCACCCCCGCGCGTGCCCAGCAGACCAGCGCGCAATTGCGGGCTCTTGCCGAAGACCGGGTGAGCCTTATGATCACGATGTCCCGGCGCACACGCGAAAAAGAGGCCGCGATCATCAAGGAAGCGCTGGCCGGCACGAACGCCTTCATCTGGGACGGCACGCCATCCAATCCCTATGAGGGAATCCTCGCCTGGGCCGATGCGATCCTGGTGACGGCCGATTCGGTTAACATGATGACCGAGGCCGCGGCGACCGGCCGACCGGTCTTCGTGCTTCAGCTCGACGGCGGCTCACCCAAATTCGATCGCTTTCACGCCGAGTTGACGGCGCTGGGTATCACCCGCCCCTTTCGCGGCAAACTCGAGTTCTGGACCTATGAGCCCTTGCACGAAACGCAAAGGGTCGCAGCCGAGATCAGGCGCCATCTGGGTCTGGAGGCACCCCTCCCCGCGCGCGCAGGCGTGACGGCCGCACGCTTGCTTGCACCGCCCCCATCTCTATCTAAGATCGACCACTATTGAGCGAAGGGTTGACGTTTCATGGCCAATTTCCGGCACAGCAAGGTGTTGATCATCGGCTCTGGCCCTGCGGGTTACACGGCAGCAATCTATGCCGCCCGCGCCATGCTGAAGCCGCTTGTCGTGCATGGAATGCAGCCGGGCGGTCAGCTGACCATCACGACCGAGGTGGAGAATTTTCCAGGTTTTGCTGAAGCGATCCAGGGCCCTTGGCTGATGGAGCAGATGCAGGCTCAGGCCAAGCATGTGGGCGCCGAGTTCGCCGACGACCTGATCGTGAGCGCGGATTTGAAGACGCGGCCCTTCCGCCTCACCGGCGACAGCGGGACGGTCTATACCTGCGATGCCCTCATCATCTGCACGGGCGCGCAGGCCCGCTGGCTCGGCGTCGCGGGCGAAGAGCATTTCAAGGGCTTTGGCCTTTCCGCCTGCGCCACGTGCGACGGCTTCTTCTTCCGCGGCAAGCACGTGGCCGTCATCGGCGGGGGCAACACGGCCGTCGAGGAGGCGCTTTTCCTCACCAATTTCGCATCCAAGGTCACGCTCATTCATCGCCGCGACTCTTTGCGCGCCGACAAGACCAATCAGGCACGGCTCTTTGACAATCCCAAGGTGGAGGTGATCTGGGACAGCGTCGTTGAGGCCATCATCGGCGAGAATGAGCCGCGCACCGTGACGGGCCTGCGCCTGCGCGATGTGAAGACGGATGCGCTCCACGATTTGTCCGTCGATGGCGCCTTTGTCGCGATCGGGCACGTGCCCGCAACCGACATCTTCAAGGGCCAGATCGCGATGGACAATGAGGGCTATCTCATTACCGCGCCCGACTCGACCGCGACCAACATTGCAGGCGTCTTTGCGGCGGGCGATGTGAAGGATAAGATCTTCCGTCAGGCGGTGACCGCTGCCGGCATGGGCTGCATGGCCGCGCTCGAGGCGGAGCGGCACCTCCAGCACCAGCCGGTGGCGCACGCCGCCGAATGAAGCTGGGCCCTGAGGGGGACGGCAAGAGGATGGATCTCGACCGCATCCGCGTTTTCCACGCGGCCGCAGAGGCGAAAAGCCTCACCCATGCGGGCCAGACGCTGCGCCTTTCGCAATCGGCGGTCAGCCGCCAGATCAGTGCGCTCGAAGAGGAATTGGGCGTCACGCTTTTTCATCGGCACGCACGGGGCCTCGTCCTGACCGAGCAGGGCGAGATCCTCTTCAATGCGACGAGAGATGTGCTGGCGACGCTCGATGAGGCGCGCGGCCGCCTCGTTGAGAGCGCCGAGACGCCACGCGGCGATCTGCGCATCACGGCCACCGTTGGCATGACCACCAAGTGGCTGATTCCACGCCTCCCCAAGTTCACCGCACGCTATCCTGAAATCAATCTTCACATTCTCATCGATGATCATGAGCTGGATCTCTCCACGCGGCCGGCTGACATCGCGCTGCGCATGCGCTCGCCGATCCAAGCAGGACTAATTCAGCGACACCTCTTCGCGCTGCGCTTTCATATCTACGCTTCGCCGCTCTACCTTGAGGAAAAGGGGACGCCACGCACGCTTGCCGATCTCGACAATCACACGCTCGTCGTCTATGGCGGAACCTGCCCGGCGGAACTGCGCGAGCTGAACTGGCTGTTGGAGATCGGGCGAAACGGCATGCCACGCGTACCGGCACTCAGCATTAACAATGTCGATGCAATGGCCGAAGCCGTCGAGGCGGGGCTTGGGCTTGCCCTCCTTCCGACCTATTACGGCGAGAAGAACCCGCGCATGCGGCGCGTCCTGAGCGACACCCCCGCGCCCGCACTCGCCGTGCACCTCGTCTATGCCGAGGCCATGCGCCATTCCCGGCGCGTCACAGCTTTCCGCGAATTCATCTATGAGGAGGCGAAGATCTGGATCGCCTCAAGAGCGCTTCTCGGCGAAGTGGGCAGCGGTTCGCCGTAAAGTCACGCGACCAAGCAAAACCTTTCAGCGCAATGCCTGACACTATCGGAGGGTGAATTGCTTTGGTGGAGAGAACTGACGTTCACGTCACCTATGCAAGGAACGCATAGCTGATTTGACACGAACTTGTCTTGAATCGGTGAGGATAAACAATAAATACGGGGTGTCGATGTTTCTCCCCCGGAACACCGGCTCCGGTGGCGGTGTCCACTGGACGCGAGCTTTGCAAGTCCCCCCTTGATGCTCGCGGCGCGCGCCTCCAATTGAGACGCGTATCCTCCCCAAACTCGGCCGGGCCCTAAAAAGCCCGGCCGTTTTATTCTTGTCCGCATCAATCGAGCAGGCTGCGCAGCATCCAGGCCGTTTTTTCATGCGCCTGCATGCGTTCCGTCAGCAGATCCATGGTTGGTTGATCGCTGGCCCGTTCTGCCGCCGGGAAGGCTTCGCGGCAGGTCCGCGCGGCCGTCTCGTGTCCCTTGAGGAGCTGCCGCACCATCTTCATGGCATCAGGCACGCCATCCTCATCCTTGATCGAGGCGAGTGCCGAGAAGGCCTTATAGCTGGCCGGCGCGGGGTGGCCCAGCGAACGGATGCGCTCGGCAATGAGATCGATGGAGCCCCATAGCTCCGTGTACTGCGTCATGAACATCTGATGCAGCGTGTTGAACATCGGCCCCGTCACGTTCCAGTGGAAACCATGCGTCTTGAGATAGAGCGTGTAGGTGTCGGCAAGGACGCGCGACAAACCCGCAACGATCTCGTGGCGTTCATCGGAGGGAATTCCGATATCGATATCCGCCCCCTTGTCGTCTGCCATCGCCTTGCTTTTCACAGTTTTTCCCATCTTTCCAATCTCCACATAAAATCTTCAGAATGATTCTAAAGATGGGGTGCGGGCGACCCGATTCCAAGACCGAATCGCCCGCCCCAGCGTCGCAGGCTACGCCGCCTTGGCGTGAGCCAACACGTGATCGGCAAGCTTGCCGGTCAATTCGGCAAGATGGGCAAATCGTGCGGAATAGGTTCCCGTTCCCATCGTCGCGGAGCGCAATTCGACGATGAGACCGTGCAGTTCCGCTTGAGGAATAAAGGCGCTCACCGTGTCCCATCCCGGCCAGCCGGGTCGCGTATCGAAGCCCAGCAACTGCCCGCGCCGCGCGGTCACAAAGCCGTTTACCTTCGATGTTGCATCGGAGGGGACATGGATCTGCACCGACATGACGGGCTCAAGAAGGACGGGCGAACAGTCTGGCAGACCCTCCGCAATGGCGATTCTTCCGGCGGTCTGGAACGCCGCATCCGATGAATCGACCGAATGATACGAGCCATCCTTGAGCGTCACCGAGACATCGACGACGGGAAAGCCCAGCGGCCCATGCGTCAAGGCCTCGCGCACGCCCTTTTCTACCGACGGGATCCACTGTCGCGGCACCGCACCGCCAACGACCGCGTCCTGGAACACGAAGCCGGAACCGCGCGGAAGGGGTTGGATATCGAGCACGACATCACCGAACTGGCCATGACCGCCCGTCTGCCGCTTGTGTCGCCCGCGCTGAACGATGCCCTTGCGGATCGATTCCTTGTAGGGAACGCGCGGCGTGCGGCTGTCGACCTTGAGCCCGTATTTCGACAGCAGCCGCTCGAGTGCGACCTTGAGGTGGATCTCGCCTTGACCCGACAAGAGCATCTCATGCGTGTCGGGATCATGCCCGAAGGCAAGCGAGGGGTCCTCCTCGATGAGCTTGGCGATCGCCGCCGTCAGCTTCACCTCGTCCTTGCGGTCCTGCGTGTGAATGCCGAGGCGGTAGGTGGGCTCGAGCGGGCGCAGCGGCGACAATGCCCGCGGGCTCGTCTTGGCCGAGGTCAGCGTCTCGCCCGTCTGCACGCTTTCAAGCCGGCTGATCGCCAGCGTATCCCCGGCCCTTGCGCCCGCAAGCTTCGCCGTCTTCTCGCCGAGCAGCGAGAACAATCCCCCCGCCCTTTCCGTATGCCCTGAGGAGGAATGGAGGATGGCGCCATCCTTGATTTCGCCGCTCAGCACGCGGGCAATCGACAGCTTGCCACCCGTTCCATGCTCTGTTTTCAACACGTGCAGCAGCGCTTCGCCATTGGCTTCCGCGCCAAGCCGCTTGGCCGTCTCGGCAACACTTGGCACTTCGTGCCGAAGCGCCTTAAGTAACCGCCGCATGCCATTATCGCCTTCCGCAGAGCCGAAAAACACCGGCACGATGAGGCCATCGCGAAGCTCGCGCGCAAGGTCACCGAACACTTCATCGCGGGGCGGCTCGATATCGTCCAGCAATTCCTCCATCAGGTGGTCGTCATAATCGGCGAGCCGCTCGAGCATGTCGAACCGCGCCTGCTTCTCGCGGTCCGTTTCGCCCTTAGGCATCGCGATGACTTCGGAGGGTGCGTGCTCGCGATAGACATAGGCCCTCTCGAGCGCGAGATCGATGAAGCCCGTGACGATCCCCTTCTCGCGAATGGGAATCTGGCGCAGCACCAGCGGCTTCTGGCTATAGGGTGAAAGCGCCGGCAGGAGATCGCGCAGGCCGAGCTGCGCCTTGTCGATCTTGTTGAGGAACAGGAAATGCGGAATGCGCATATCCTCAAGCAGCTTCAGCATCGGCTGCAGCATCGCGGCCTTTGAAGGTTCCGGCTCCGCCACGACGACAGCGGCATCGCAGGACGGCAGAACGTTGATCGTTTCCTGCAGGAATTCGATCGATCCGGGGCAATCAAGAAAGGTGTAGCTGTCGCCGAGATATTGGCACATTGCGACCGAAACCGCGGTCGACATTTGGTGGGACCGCGCTTCTGGCGAGTAGTCCCCGATACTGTTCCTTGTACGGACGGATCCCTTGCGCGAGGTCGCGCCGGTAATCCACAGGAGGCTTTCCAGCAGCGTCGTTTTTCCGGCGCCATATGGTCCGACGAGGGCCACTGTACGTGGCCCTGTTCCTCCGTTGCGATGTCCCAATTCAGACATGCGCATCTCCCTTGGAAATGAGGGGCGCGGCGGGCGCCTTTCACAAGCGAGGATGCGTCACGCGCCCCTGAAGAAAAAATGGTCGCGCCGAAACAGTGGCGATGGCAAGCCTGAACCCATGCTGCGTTGCCACAAAAAGAGCGGGCAAGCGGGGTTAAGGTGTCGCAGGCGCCGGGCTTGGTGCGGGAGCAGGAGCGGGCGGGGATGCCGGCGCCTCACCCCCGGTTGCGGGCGCGGTCTCGACCGGGGCGACGGGAGCGATCGGCACGATCGCCTCACCCCCCGATACGGAGATACGCGCGCACGCCGTGAGGGCAAGCCCCCCCGTTCCTTCAAACATGGCCGTCTCGCCATTCGTCCAGAAAGTATAGTCATCAAGCGTGTAGCGCACGCCCGTTGCGGATTTTTCCCGTTCCATCAGGATGTTGAGATCATCGAGCACGAGCGTCGCCTCGCTCGCCTCTTCATCATCGCTGAACGTCACGGTAAAGCTGCGCCCCTGGCTGCAGCTATAGGTGGACGTTGTCGCCCGCACTTGGACGGCGGGGTCGGGAAGCTCCTCCTCCGGCGTCGTATCACACGCGGCAAGAAAGGCGCAGGCGAGCATGACGGGTGCAACGCGGCGCAAGGCGGGAAAACGCATGAGGGATCTCAATTCTTGAGGCTGGCACAGAAACGTTGGATACGCGCACACGCGTCTTCGAGCAATCGATCCGCTGTCGCATAGGAAATGCGGAAATAGGGAGAAAGGCCGAACGCCGCCCCATGCACGACGGCGACGCCCTCGCCCTCCAGCAGCAGGCCGGCGAAATCCTCGTCCGTCCTGATGACCTCGCCCTTCGCCGTCTTCTTGCCGATGAGCCCCTTGATCGAGGGATAGACATAAAAGGCGCCCTCGGGCCGGGGGCAGGAAATCCCCGACGCCTGGTTCAGCATCGAGACGACGAGATCGCGCCGCTTCTGGAATGCCGCTTGGCGCGTTGCGATGAAGTCTTGCGGGCCGTTCAGCGCTTCGACCGCCGCCCATTGCGAAATCGAGGCCGCGTTCGATGCCGATTGCGATTGCAGCTTCGCCATCTGCTTGATGAGCGCCTCTGGGCCGCCGCAATAGCCGATACGCCACCCCGTCATCGCATAGGCCTTGGACACGCCGTTCATCGTCAGCGTGCGCTCATAGAGCCGCGGCTCGACCTGCGCCGGTGTCACGAAACTAAGGCCGTCATAGATGAGATGCTCATACATGTCGTCGCTGAGAAGCCAGACATGGGGATGCACGACGAGCACATCCGTGATCGCCCTCATCTGCGCATGCGAATAGCACGCGCCGGTCGGGTTGGAAGGCGCGTTGAGGATGAGCCACTTGGTGCGCGGCGTGATTGCGCGCGCAAGATCCTCGGCGCGCAGGCGAAACCCGTCCTCGAGCCGCGTCTCGATGATCACGGGCTTCGCGCCGGCCAGAAGCGCGATATCGGGATAGCTCACCCAGTAAGGTGCAGGCACGATGACCTCATCGCCCGGGTTCAGGCTAGCCATCAGTGCGTTGTAGATGATCGCCTTGCCCCCCGGCGCGACGAAGCACTGCGCCGGCGTGTAGGAAAGGTCGTTCTCGCGCTTGAACTTTGCCGCCACGGCCTGGCGCAGCTCGGGGATGCCCTCAACGGCCGTATACTTGGTCTCGCCGCGCCTGATCGCCGCGATCGCGGCCTCCTTGACATTCTCCGGCGTATCGAAATCCGGTTCGCCCGCGCCAAGACTGATGATATCGCGCCCGGCGGCTTTCAGATCGCCCGCCCGCTGCGTCACGGCGATGGTGGGAGAGGGTTGGATACGCTTGAGGGCGTCTGAAACGAAGCCCGGCGGCAAGGATGCGGAACTCATCGGTCGCAAAACCTCAAATTCAACGCGAAATCGCGTGAAGCCGTGAGGTAACAGGATCCCCTCCGCCCGGCAAGCGACGCACATTGCGCGATCACAGGATTTCTCACGTGAGCGTGACGAGCGCGAGAGCCATGATTTGGTCCAAATACTTCCATGTTTGGGTCATGAGCCGGGCCGGCAATAGCCCAACTCTCTGTGTGAATTGGATCACGCAATGTGTGTCCAGGGACACGGGGCGACGAGACGGGAGAGCACCATGCGCGGAAAGAGATTTTTGGCAACCATCGTCCTGGCCCTCAGCCTGGGTCTTCTTGGCGCGTCGGCCGCCTTTGCAGGACCGCTCGCCAATGCCGCGGCCCGCAAGATCGACGAGAAGGGCATCGTTTCCCATGCCCTGATCCAGGTTAACGGCTGGAGCGGCCTTGGCCCGCTTGCCTTGACCAAGGTGACGGTTCGCGCGCTTCCTCCGTTGAGCGCGCCGGCGCTTCCCCATGCGGCGGGCGCCTTCGGCCGCAACCTTGATCCCGTGCGCGCGGTAACGATCCTCACCGTCCTTGCCGCAATACTGGGCGCAATGAGCCTCTTATGGCGCACCTGGAGCGACATTGACGCCGCCGACAGGGTCTAATCGCCAAGAAACCTAAAAGCCTAAACGCCGCCTTTACGCTCTATTGGGGTCTCTTTGGCACAATGCCCAAGAGCAGCTTCGGGCCTGTGCCGGAAGCCAAGGGAGGAAATGGCGGTGTCCGCCGCGCGCTTCATCGCGATCATGTGCCTGACCGCGCTGGCGGCATGGGGGCTGACGGGCTGCGAGCGTGAGTCCGTGCCAACGGGTAAGTGGCAGGGCTCCTACTACGACGGCGAATGGCTGATCGCGGTGCGCATCGAGCTCATGCCGGGCGATGTGATCCGCGTCAGCGCGCCCATGCTAAAGGCGGACTTCGCACATATGCAGCAGAGGGAACGCGAGCAGGCCTGGATAGCGATCCAGCGCTCTCTTGATCGCCAGTTTCGCGAGGCCGCTCCCGGCGCTGTCAAGCGCCAGGGCAGCGAGATCATCCGTCGCGACGGCTATGCGCCGCTGTTTGAGATCGACGGTAACGCTCTCATCTTCATGTTCTATTCAAACGGCTTTCTCACCCATCGCATCCCGCTGCAGAAGGTCGCTGCCTTTGATGCGATCGACCGCCCGAAGGGATACTGATGTAAATGGAGTGGGGGGGGGGGGGGGGGGGGGG
>JACADY010000008.1 GCA_013389115.1 Alphaproteobacteria bacterium | reverse complement strand
CATAGCGGGCGATGGGGCCGTCATCTTCTGCAATCATGACCAGCGCCAGCATGTTGCGGCGCCGGGCGCCGTTGGCGTCGATCTCGAACTTTCGAAATCCCTTGAGCCGTTCGGGCCGCAGGTCCGTGCAGTGTCGCGAGAGCACCGCAGTGTTTTCGCGAAAGGTATCGAAGGGGAGACGCTTGACCCGCAGCATTCAGATCCGTCAGTGGTGTGCGCGATTGATGGGCGCTATAGGCTCTTTACTAATGTATCGGGGCCGCATTGCCAATCTGGGTCCAAGAAAGCGCGAGGGAGAGGGGAATTGAAGATCCAGTTTGCGGGAGCGGCCGGCACGGTGACGGGCTCCAAAACCCTTGTCACGTCGGGATCCTCGCGGCTGCTCGTCGATTGCGGTCTCTTTCAGGGCTTCAAGCCACTGCGCCTGCGCAATTGGGACCCGCCACCCTTCCCCGTCAGGCCGCTCAACGCTGTCGTCCTTACCCACGCGCATATCGATCATTCTGGCTATTTGCCGCTGCTCGTCCGGCAGGGCTTCAAGGGCCCTGTCTATTGCACGCCAGCGACGGCGGCGCTGTGCCGCATTCTCCTGCCGGACGCCGCCAAGCTGCAAGAGGAAGACGCGGCGCGCGCGAACCGGAAGGGCTATAGCCGGCATCATCCGGCATTACCGCTGTTCAGCAGCGCGGATGCGGAAGACGCTCTGGCGCTTCTTGAGCCGGTCGGGTTCGAAAAGGATTTCGAGCCGGTACCGGATCTTCGCGCCAGGTTCACCTATGCCGGGCACATCCTCGGCGCCGCGAGCGTCAGGATGCATGACGCGCATTGCTCGATCATTTTCAGCGGCGACCTTGGACGGGGGAGCGACCTCTTGATGCGTCCGCCCCATGTGCCGCAGCCCTCCGATCACGTTGTGATCGAATCGACCTATGGCGACCGCCTGCACGATGACGGCGATCCGGTCGAGCAATTGGGCACCATCGTTTCGCGCACGATCGCGCGGGGCGGTACACTTGTCATTCCCGCCTTCGCGGTGGGACGCACGCAATCCCTTCTCTTTGCTTTGTGCGAACTGAAGCGGCTGGGGAGAATTCCCGCGTCGCTCCCTGTTTATCTCAACAGCCCGATGGGCGCGGACGCGACGTCAACCTATCGGCAGCATCACGCCGAGCACCGCCTGAGCGCGCGGCAATGCGGGGAGATGGGGAAGGTCGCTCACATCGTTAACAGTGTCGATGCCTCAAAGGCCCTCAATCTCGACCGGGAGCCAAAGATCATCATTGCCGGCTCTGGGATGGCAACCGGTGGACGCGTCGTTCATCATCTCGCGGCCTTCGCGCCCGATCCGGCTTGCACCGTGCTGCTTGCCGGGTTTCAAGCCGGAGGAACGCGCGGAGCCGCCCTCCTTGCCGGTGCCCGCGAAATCAAAATCCACGGCCGCTACGTGCCTGTGCGGGCAGAGATCGCGACGCTGACGAACCTGTCGGCGCATGCCGACCAGGCGGAGCTGCTCTCCTGGCTCGCGGCGTGCCAGCCGACTCCGAAAACCGTCTTCATTACGCATGGTGAACCCGCCGCCTCGGATACGCTTCGGATGCGCATCAACGAGAATCTTCTCACTCATGCCATCGTGCCCGAGCATCTCTCACGTTATGAACTTTCCGCATCCAACGCCCGCAGACTGCGTTAGAGCGCTGCGTCGGACCGCAGGCGCGCCACGCTCGTAGACCCTCCCCATTTTCCACGAACAGTTTACTTAAAAGTCAGCGAACTCACGGGGCCGTGAGTGGTATTGGACCTGCCCGGTACCTATATCTAACGAGCATATGCCGTCCCGGCGTTGACAGGTGTGGGGCCACATGGATTTGCGTACAATCTGCCTGGGGCTCCTGACCTTGGGTGACCGCTCCGGGTATGAGCTGAAGAAGCTGTTCGAGGACGGCTCTCTTGGTTCGATTGCCGGGGTCAGCTTCGGCGCCATTTACCCTGCGCTTGGAAAGCTCGCCAATGAGGGGCTCGTCTCCTGCCGCGCGGAGGCGCAGAAAAAGCGCCCCGACAAGAAGATTTATTCCATCACGCCCGCTGGCCGCGCCGCATTCGTCGAGGCCTTGATGGACCCTGTCGCAGAGGATCGCTTCCGCTCGACGTTCATCTTCGTCATGTATTTCGCCCACCTGATGCCAGGTGAGCGGTTGCGCGAACTGCTATCCGAACGGATCGCGTCCGCCGAGCAGCGGATCGCGCAGCTCAGGGCGCTCGAGCCGCTCTCGACCTGCCCTTCGCATCGCTTCGTGATCGGCCTTGGGCTTGCGACCTACACGGCGGAACTCACCTATTTGAAGAGACAAAGGCATAGCGTCGAAGCGCCCGCCAAGAGGCGCCTTGATGACCTTCGGGAGCCCTGCCAACTCTCCCCATCACTTCATGGTCAAGCGGCCGGGAGTTCATCATGAGCCGGTTCTTTACACAGTCGACCTATGCGCTGGCCGCGGCGATCGCGGCGGTGGCCTTTATTTGGATCGCCTCGGGCGCATTTTTCGGCAGCTCCGACACGGAGGCCGTGAAGACACCGACAGAATTGGCCGCGGAGGCGACGTCGGACGCGACTTCTGTCCGTGTCCGGACGATCCGCGCCGAAATGCGCAGCGCCGAACTTGTCTTGCGCGGCAAGACGCGGGCGTTTCGAAAGGTCGAAGTGCGGTCCGAGACGACGGGCGTTGTCGCGGCTCTGCCTGCCGAAAAGGGGCAGACTGTGACGGCGGGAGATACGGTCTGCGAACTCAAGGTCGAGGCGCGCCAGGCGATGCTGGACCAGGCGCGCGCGGGGATGAGAAAGGCCCAGCTAGAATATGAGGCGGCCAGGCGCCTGTCGGGCAAGGGCTATCGCTCCGAGACGGATGCGGCAGCGGCGCTCGCGGCCTTTGAGGCTTCGCAGGCCGAGGTGCGCCAAAGGGAAGAAGAGCTGGAGAATACCAAGATCACCGCTCCCTTCGACGGATTTGTCGACAACCGCTTCGTCGAGGTGGGTGACTATATGAATGTCGGGCAGGTCTGCGCCATGGTCGTCGATACCGATCCCTTCCTTATCGTGGGTCAGGCGTCGGAGCGCGACGTCGCCTCGATCAAGCCGGGGGATCGCGGCCGGGGTCTGCTCATCACGGGCGAAACGATCGAGGGCAAGATCCGGTTCGTGTCAAAGGTCGCCGATGCGGCGACGCGTACCTTCCTTGTCGAACTTGAGGTTCCCAACACGCAAGGGACACTGCGCGACGGCGTCACGGCCGAAATCCGCATTCCGGTGCAGCAGGTGGCGGCGCATCGTCTTTCTCCGGCGGTTCTCAGCCTCAATGACACGGGCACGTTGGGCGTCCGGGTCGTCGAGAGCGGACGGGTCAAGTTCCTTCCCGTTGCGATCATCGATGATGAATCGGAAACCGTGTGGGTCTCGGGACTTCCCGAGACCGTCACCGTCATCGTCGTCGGGCAGGACTTCGTGAAAGAAGGCGAAGCGGTCAAGGCCGTGTCGGAAGATCAGCTTCTCTCAAGCGAGGCGCCTGAGAACGGAACGCGGCAGCAGTAACCCCTCACGAGCCAAAAGGAGCGAAGCCATGTCCGGTATCGTCGACTGGTCCGTTCAACAGACCCGGCTCATGATGAGCCTGCTCTTCTTTTTGGTCGGGATGGGGATCTTCTCCTATGTGAGCATCCCGAAGGAAGCGGACCCGGATATCCCCATTCCCTTCGTCTATGTGGGCGTTTCACTCGACGGCGTTAGCCCTGAGGATGGCGAGCGGTTGATCCTGCGGCCGCTTGAGAACCAGTTGCGCACGATCGAGGGCGTGAAGGAGATTCGCTCCTTCGCGCAGCAAGGCTATGCGGCCCTCGGGCTTGAGTTCGATGTCAGCTTCGATCAGGACCAGGCGCTCATCGATGTGCGGGAGAAGGTCGACCTTGCGCGCGCCGACCTGCCCGAGGATGCCGAGGAGCCCATCATCCAGGAGTTCAACGCGAGCCTTTGGCCGGTCATCAGCATCATGATTTCCGGCGAACTACCCGAGCGGGCACTGCGCCGGATCGCCGAACGGCTCCAGGATGAGGTTGAGGCCATCCCCACCGTTCTTGAAGCGGAGATCGTGGGCGCACGCGAAGAGCTGCTCGAGGTCGCGATCGATCCTGCGCGGTTGGAGAGCTATAACGTCACACCCACAGAACTCTACGAAGCTGTTACGCTCAACAATCGCCTGGTTCCGGCAGGCTCACTCGATACCCGTTTCGCCGTCAAGGTACCGGGACTTTTCGAAACGCGAGACGATGTGCTGGGGCTGCCAATCAAGACGAGTGGCGACACCGTCGTGACGCTCGGCGACCTTGCCGATATTCGCCGAACCTTCATCGATCAGGAGCGCTATGCTCGCTTCAATGGCCAATCGGCCGTCGCGCTCGAAGTCACCAAGCGGATCGGCGAGAACATCGTTGAGACCATCACGCGGGTTCGCGCGGTGGTCGAGGCCGCGAAGGCGCAAGTGCCGCCCGGCGTCACCTTCTCCTATGTCGGTGATGCCTCGGTGTGGATCGACCGCAGCCTGACGAGCCTTGAGCAATCGGTGATGCTTGCCATTCTGCTTGTCATGATCGTCGTCGTGGGGGCGCTTGGCTTCCGATCAGGCATGATCGTCGGACTCGCGATTCCAACCTCGTTCATGATCTCGTTCCTGTTCCTCGCGCTTGGCGGCTACACCGTCAACATGATGGTGATGTTCGGCATGATCCTGTCTGTCGGCATGCTGGTCGATGGCGCGATCGTGATGATCGAATATGCCGACCGCAAAATGGCGGAAGGCTTGTCACGGCGCGAGGCCTATATCGGTGCCGGTCGGCGCATGTTCTGGCCCATCATCTCCTCCGCGGCGACAACGATCGCGGCCTTCGCGCCGATGCTGTTCTGGCCAGGCGTGTCGGGCAAGTTCATGGAATATTTCCCGATCACGGTCATCATCGTTCTTTCCGCTTCCACCATCGTCGCGCTCCTGTTCCTGCCGGTCGTCGGCTCCCTCATCGGCAAGGCGCATGCGGCCAATGAAGCGACGCTGAAGGCATTGGCGGCCTCGGAGACGGGCGATATTCGTGAGGTTCCCGGCCTCACCGGCGCCTATGCCAGGCTCGTCGGCGTTATCATCTACCACCCGGGCAAGGTGATCGTCGCGGCGATCCTGACACTCTTCACCGTTTACTACGCCTACGGACTATTCGGCCGAGGTGTCGAGTTCTTCGTCGAGCAGGATCCCGAACAGGCCAGCGTGCTCGTGATGGCGCGCGGCAATCTTTCGGCGGTCGAGAAGCGCGATCTCGTCATGGAGGTCGAAAGGCGGATACTCAGTGTGCCCGGCATCAAGGGCATGTTCATGCGCTCCGGCGGCAGCGCGCTCAGCTTCGGCGGCCAGGGCAGCGCACCCAGCGACACCATCGGCACGATCGCCATCGAGCTTCAAGCGTTCGAGGTGCGCGGGCCGGGCAAGCCCATCATCGATGCCGTGCGCGAGCGCGTGAAGGATATTCCAGGCATCTATGCTGAAGTGCGCGAGTTTGAGGGCGGGCCACCGACCGGCAAAGACATCAACATGGAGCTCACTTCGGACAATCACGGCGCGTTGCTGGACACGGCGGGGCGGATCCGGGCGTATCTTGATCAGCAGGATGACCTGCGCGATGTGGAGGATTCCCGTCCCCTGCCAGGCATTGAATGGCAGATCGCGGTCGACCGTACCGCCGCCGGACAGTTCGGCGCGGACGTGACCGCGGTCGGCAATGTCGTGCAGCTCGTCACCAACGGGATCAAGGTTGGTGAGTACCGGCCGGATGATTCCGATGAGGAGATCGATATCCGCGTCCGCTTTCCACTCGAAAACCGCTCGCTCGCCCAAATCGGCCAGTTGCGTGTTCCGACAGCAGGTGGGCTTGTGCCCATTTCAAGCTTCGTCACTTTCACGCCCGCACCGCAGGTGAACAAGATCGAGCGCGTCGATGGCAAGCGCGTGTTGACGGTACGCGCCAACATGAAGGGCGAAAAACTTGCCAGCGACAAGGTGGCCGAAATCCGCGCGTGGATGGAAAGCCAGAACTTTCCCCAGAGCGTCATCATCAAGTTCCGCGGGGCGAACGAAGAATCGGACGAGTCAGCTCAATTCCTTGCAGGCGCCAGCGTCGGGGCCTTGCTCCTCATGTTCGTGATCCTGATGGTGCAGTTCAACAATTTCTGGCACTGCGTCATTATTCTCTCCGCGGTCATCATGTCGACGATCGGCGTGATGCTGGGGATGCTGGTGATGAACCAAACCTTCTCCATCATCATGACGGGCACGGGCATCGTCGCGCTTGCCGGCGTCGTTGTGAACAACAACATTGTGCTTATCGACACGTTCCAGTACTTGCTTCAGCACAAGTTTTCGCCGCTCGAGGCGATCGTGCGTACCGGTGCGCAGCGGCTGCGGCCGGTGTTCCTGACCACCATCACGACGATCCTTGGCCTCTTGCCCATGATGCTGCAGGCGAGCGTCAATTTCTTCAACAGGACGGTTTCCTTTGGAGACCCCGAAACGCTGTGGTGGACGCAGCTTGCGACCGCGGTCGTTTGGGGGCTCGGCTTCTCAACCATACTGACGCTGATCGTCACGCCAGCGCTACTCGCCCTTCCCTATCGCATCGCAGAGACAGGCGCGGGGAGCGGGGTGTTCAAGTGGATCGTCTATGCGCTGCTGTTTCCCTACTACATGCTCTTGCGGCCCGCATGGCGCGCCGTGTTCGGCGGGCGAAAGGTTCGCCCGGCGGAGTAGCGCCCTCGGATTGTGATTTCGCCATGCTTGCGCGCGAGACCTTGAGCCCGCACGGGTTTTCCTTGACAGGCACTCCCGGTCAGGAGACCGCGACAGGTGAGGCGCGCGCGATATCGGGGGAGACGGCCGGATCGGCCTCGGCCTCGCGCAGCTTGTCGCGCGCCTCGGCCGCTTCCTTCTGGCGGTTCCACATCGAGGCATAGGCGCCGCCCTTGGCGAGCAGCATCTGATGCGTTCCGCGCTCAATGATACGGCCGGCATCGAGCACGATGATCTCATCGGCATCGACGACAGTTGAGAGGCGGTGCGCGATCACGAGCGTCGTGCGGTTCTTCGCGATCTCGTTCAGCGCCGCCTGGATCTCGCGCTCGGTGTGGGTGTCGAGCGCGCTCGTTGCCTCATCGAGCAACAGCATCGGCGGGTTCTTCAGAATTGTCCGGGCGATCGCAACGCGCTGCTTCTCGCCCCCGGAAAGCTTCAATCCACGCTCACCAACCATGGTTTCGAAGCCGTCCGGCGCGAGGCGGATGAGGCCATCGATCTGTGCCATGCGCGCGGCTTCCTCAACCTCACGGTCGGTCGCGTCCATGCGGCCATAGCGGATGTTGTAGCGGATCGTATCGTTGAAGAGCACGGTGTCCTGTGGCACGATCCCGATCGCGGCGCGCAAGGATTTCTGCGTCACATGCGCGATGTCCTGGCCATCGATCGTGACGCGGCCGCCCTGAACATCATAGAAGCGGAACAGGATGCGCGAGATCGTCGATTTGCCCGCGCCGCTGGGTCCTACGATCGCAACCGTTTTTCCAGCGGGAACCGTGAAGCTGATGCCATGCAGAATGGTACGGTTCGGCTCATAGGAGAAGACGACGTTCTCAAAGGCGATTTCGCCGCCCTTCACCCTCAAGGGTACGGCATCGGGGGCGTCCTTCACCTCTTCTTCCATGCGCAGGTGGTCGAACATCTTCTCCATGTCGATCAAGGCCTGCTGAATCTCACGGTAGACGGTTCCCAGGAGATTGAGCGGAACGTAGAGCTGAATAAGGAAGGTGTTGATGACGACAAGGTCGCCGATGGCCATGCGCCCGGCGGCGATGTCGTTCGCGGCGATGATCATGACGGCGATGAGCGCGGCGGCGATGATCGCAGCCTGCCCAGTGTTCAACAGCGAAAGCGAAGTCTGCGTCTTCTCGCTCGCGGCCGCATAGCGCAGCATGGCCTTGTCGAAGCGCGAAGCCTCATGCTCCTCGTTGCCGAAATATTTCACGGTCTCGAAGTTGAGAAGACTGTCGACCGCCTTCGTGTTCGCGTCGGTGTCACTGTCATTCATGACGCGCCGAAAGCGGACACGCCAATTGGTGATTGCGATCGTGAACCAGCCATAGGCGGCAACCGCGATCACGGTGATGAGGGCATAGGTCGGGCTATAGACCCAGGTGAGAATGCCTGCGACAAGCGCGAGTTCAAGGATCGTCGGGGCGATCGAGAACAGCGTCCAGGACAGCAGCGAATCGATGCCCTTGGTGCCGCGGTCGATGACGCGCTGAAGCCCGCCCGTCCGGCGCTCCAGGTGAAAGCGCAGCGAGAGACGGTGCAAATGGCGGAAGGTTGCGCCCGCGATTTGCTGCACCGCGTGATAGGCGACCTTGGCGAAGATGGCGTCGCGCAACTGAGCAAAGGCCTGCATCAGCGTGCGCGCAAAGCCATAGGCAAGGATCATCGCGATGGCAACGCCAACGGCCTGGGCGGGTCCGGGGGCCAGCGCATCCACCGCACGTCCGAAAAAGAACGGCACGGCTATCGTGATCGCCTTGGCCAGGATGAGCGCACCCAGCGCCGCCACCACACGCCAGCGCAGCTCCGGCCGGTCCGCCGGCCACAGATAGGGAAAGAACGCCGCAAGCGTGCCCCAGTAATCGAAGCTCTTCTCCTCATCGAGACGCTTCTTCAGGGCCGCCTGCGAGGGGGCTTTGATGGCAGTCTGGTCATTCATGATTTTAGCCTGGCAAACGGCATTCGATCCGGAAAGCCATGAAGCGCCGGCGCGTGACGCCGAAGTCCCTAGCCCTTTGTCTTGATCCCGCCTTCAAGCATGGCCGCAAGGGCCAAAGCAAGCTCACGGGTGAAATCTATCTGGAAATGGGAGAGCGAAGGGTCAGTTTCAACAATGGCGCGCACTTTTGGTGTCGGATCGGCCATTTGGCTAAAGCCGATGGTGAGCGCATGGGCCCGCATGATCCAGCGCGCACCCTCGCCGGGCGGCCAGCCAACTACGCGGTCGATGCCTGTGCCCAATTGCCCAAGCCCGTCACGTAAAAAGTGCTTGAAAGCCCTGATCGCGGCCTCCGAGGACCTGGCCTCAAGCTCTCCATGCAGGCGTGACAGGAGCCCGCGCATGACCGGCCTTGCATTCAGTGTCCTTGCAATCAGGCCCGGCACTTGGGTTCGCGGATTGGCCGATTTGCGCGCAAGCCCGCGATGCACGGCCGCAAACCATGCTTCCAATTCGCGGGTGAGGACGGCGAGGAACAACTCCTCCTTGGTGGCGAAGTAGAGATAGGCCGTGCCCTTGGCGAGGCCGGCCGCCTGGGCGACGGCCTCCATCTTAACCTCTTCAAAGGCACCCCCTTCGAGCGCGGCGCGAGCGGCATCAATCAGGCTCTTGCGCCGCTCATCCTTTGCATCCGCGCTTCGGGCCCGGCGCGGCGCCGTCGCCTTCGTCATGCCGATTTGTTGCCGGGAGCGGGAAAATTCATACGCAGGAAACTATCCCACATCGCGTCGCTGAGCCAGCGGCGCAAGGTGAGCAGCACGGTAGCAGAGGGCGTCACGGTGTAGCGGGCCCGTGGCCTTTGCGCGCGCAATGCACGGGCAATCACCTTTGCGACCGCGTCGGGGCCGCCGCTCAGCATGGCGAAAGGTCCCTTCACATAGGCTTCCTGCGACAGGCGGACGACTTCGCGATTGTAGAAGGCGTAGGGTGAATCCGTCTTCACGGCCTCGACTTTGCTTGCCGCCACCTCGCCGAACGCCGTGCGGATCATGCCGGGCTCAATGAGGACAACGTCGATGCCGAAACCCTTCAGTTCGAAGCGCAGTTCGTCAGAGAGCGCCTCCACCGCATATTTGGTCGCGTGATAGGCGCCATAGCCCGGCAGCGTCAGCTTGCCACCCATGGAACCGATATTGACGATGCGGCCCCTGCCCGCCTTGCGCATACCCGGCAGCACCAACTGCGTCAGGCGTAGAAGGCCAAAGACGTTGGTTTCGAACTGGCCACGAAGCGCGTCGGGCGCGATCTCCTACAAGGCGCCTGCCTGCGCATAGACCGCGTTGCTGACGAGGACGCCGATTGCACCCTCGCGCCGCTCAATCTCCGCCACGGCTGCCGCCATAGAGGCTTCATCCCGCACATCGAGGGCGAGTGTCTCGCAGCCCGCCTGCTTCAATTTTCCCAGCACCTCAGCGTGCCGAGCGCTGGCAAAAACCTTCCATTTGGCCTTTGCAAGACGCAGCGCCGCCGCTTCGCCGATGCCTGAGGAGCACCCTGTGATGAGAACGGTTTTTCCAGACATGCGCGGCCCTTTCCTTTGTTGGCTGATGAGGCTTGTCGATCGCCGGTTGCCATTTCCTTTTTACTGACCTATGGTCATCTAATAACTGACCCTTGGTCATTCGTCAATCGGAGGGAATATGGCGACCATACTCATCACGGGGGCAACGGCCGGCATCGGACGGGCAAGCGCGCTCCTGCTGCTGCGCAAAGGGCACCGCGTCATCGCGGCGGGACGCAACGAGGCATCCCTTGCCGAGCTCAAGACTGCAGGTGCGGTGCCGCTCGTGCTCGATGTGACGTCAGATGCCGATGTCGAGGCCGCGAAGGCGCAGGTTGACGCACTGACCAAGGGGCGCGGCGTAGACGTCCTCATCAACAATGCCGGCTATGCGCAGGTTGGACCCATCGAGCGGGTGAGCGACGCGCAGTGGCGCGCGCAGTATGAGACGAATGTGTTTGGCGTGCTGCGCATGCTGCGCGCCTTCGTGCCGCAGATGCGGGAGCGGCGGCAGGGACGCATCATCAATGTTTCCTCGGTGGTCGGCCGGCTCGCCCTTCCCTTTTTCGGTCCCTACAACTCCACCAAGCACGCGATCGAGGCGATCTCGGATTCCTTGCGGCAGGAACTTGCCCCGCACAACGTCTTCGTCACGCTGATCGAGCCTGGTGCCATCAACACGGGCTTTGGCGCGATCGAGCATCAGGGTTTCCTTGCTCATGCCGGAGAGGGCGCGCCCTATGCGGCGCAGGTCGCCCAAATCGCCGCCTTTCAAAAGCAGATCCATCCGAACGCCGCATCGCCTCAACTCGTCGCGCGCAAGATCGCTAAGGCGATTGGGAGCGCGCGGCCGAAGGCGCGTTATGTGGTGCCGTTCCTGCGGAACCGGATCTTCATCGCGCTCGCGCAATTCCTGCCCACCGGCATGACGGATGGCGTCGTTGGGCGGATCACAGGGCTGGAGCGCGTCAAGGTCTGAGGCGCTTTTCCTCAGGAGCCGGGTTCGCCCGGCACCGCGAAGATCTGGCCGGGATAGATGAGGTCGGGATCGCGGATCTGGTCCTTGTTCGCCTCATAGATCACCGTGTACTGGAAGCCCGTGCCATAGAGCTTGCGTGAAATGCGCCAGAGGCTGTTGCCGGGCTGAACCACGATCTTGCCGCCGGCCATCACAAGGCCCTCTGGTGCCGCGCGCTCAAAAGGGAGCTCAACACGCGCGGAGACGGTTCCCTCGCTCGCCAACTGGTCGATGCGCAGGCGGCGCACGCCCGCCACGATCTGATCGACCGGATTGAGCGTCCAGCGGCCCTTGTCATCGACGACGGCATCGCCGATCGGCTGATCATCCACATAGAGACGCACGACGCTGCCCACATCGCCGCGGCCCGAAAAGGTGATGCGACCCTTGTCGTCATAGTCAATCGCCTCGAGCGTCAGCACCATGCCGGCATCCGGCGAGGGGCTTTGCAGCACGCGGGAGGCGCCCGCCGCATCGCTCAGCACCACGAGCGGCTTGTCGCCGGGGCGGGCGGGAACGGCGACAACGACGGTTTCGGTGCCCTTTGTCAGCGCGCCATTCGCGCCGTACATGAGGAGGGTCAATTCCTGCGTCCCTTCCTGCAGGGGCGTCTCGATATAGATGACCCAATCGCCGCGTTCATTCGCGGTCACGCGGCCCACTTCCTTGCCGTTCGAGAGGATCGCGACCTGTGCCCCCGGCAGCGCCCGGCCCGCGATCACCGTCGTACCCGCTGGATCAACGCGCACGATATCAAAGCTGGGCAGAGGGGCCTCCGCCACACGCTGGGGTGGTGCCGATGAGGCGGTGTCGCGATCAGCGTCCCGTCGTGTGACGCTCTCGATCAGTTCAGGCTGTGTGTAGACGACATAACCGGCAGCCGCCGCAATCGCCAGCAGCACGACAAAGATGAAGATCGACCGTTCCATACGCCACCCTCCGGTCACCCGGCACAGATTGTCCGCGCAGTATGACCTATTTTCGGCCGTGCGGGGATCCTGTTCAGCGCCCCATGCTTAACCGCCGGGCGATCCAGGCGGCGGGGATAACGGAACGACCGAGCTTGGGGGGCTTGCGCCCTCCGGCCTCTCCGGCGTGACGGCGCTTGCGGTCACCTTGTTCGAGATTGCAGGCTGTTCCTTGATGTAGGCGACGATCGCCAAAAGGTCCGCGTTCGACATCGGTTTCAGCGAGTGATTGATGACGCTCGCCATAGGTTCCTTCGCACGCTCATAATTCGGCTTGATGCCGTTTCGGAAGTAGAAGAACAGCTCCTGCATCGACCAGCGCCCGATACCCGTGTTCTCATCAACGGTGATATTGGGAACGGGGACACCGCCAGGGCCGTCGGCCGTTCCTGCGAGCAGCATCGAGCGATCGGGCAATCCCAGCCAATCGGTGGGCGTATGACAGGAAGCGCAGCGCCCCAGCACCTCCACCAACTGCTGACCGCGCAGATAGGCCGGTCCCTTGCCGGGATCTGCCGGCAACGGCGTCTCATCGATGGCGAGGAACTTCCAGGCTGTCAGCATGGGGCGCCAGCCATAGGGAAAGTCGACCTCGGCCGCCATGTTGGCTGCCCTTACCGGTTTTACGACCGCGAACAGATAGGCCTTGATGGCGAGGATCTCCTCGATCGAAAGCCTAGCATAGGCGGTGTAAGGGAAGGCGGGATAGAGGTTAGAGCCGTCGGGGCGCCGGCCATGCTTGAAGGCGGCGACGAAATCCTCGTCGGTCCAATTGCCGATGCCCGTTTCCTTGTCCGGCGTGATGTTGCTGCTATAGACGGTGCCGTATGACGTCTTGATCGGCTTGCCACCCGCAAAGGGCTTGCCGCCCTGCTCATCGTCCCAATGGCAGGAGAGGCATCCGCCCGCCGAAATCAGCGCCGCGCCGCGCACCGCGATATCAAAACGTTCGGAACTCACGCCTTCGGGGATTCCCGAATAGCCCGCGACCGGCCACATCAAGAAGGCAACAAAGGCAACAAGGAGGACGAGGATCCCTGAACCCGTCCCGATCAAAATCCAACGAAACACAGCTGAAACCTCTCCCCTTGACGCGACTGCGAGCCCCCTGGCGCGGCGAGCGAGCCTTGAATGAGGCCTTATACAACAGCTTCATGGCACAAAAGAACGCGAAGGAGCCACAGGCTTAACCGTCAGATCGCCTTTACCTTTGAAAGCTACTATGGTTTCCAGGGAACGAAGGACGGGTGTCCGGATTTCGAAGGCCACTATCCGGCGTTGGTCGCGGGGGCGTCTATCGCAATCGCGCGGCCACACGCAACCGATTGATCCCGGTGTCGTTTCTGAGTTCATAGACCATGCAGGCGGCAATTTTGCAGATTGTGCGGCCTTTGAATTCACGACACAAGCCCTGGTATCCCATCCCTCCAGAGTCCCAGCACGACGACCCATGCACACACTTCAAGGCGTTTGCGTCTTTTGCGGATCCTCGCCCGGAAACGATCCCATCTATCTCGAAACCGCAAGACAGCTTGGACAGATCCTTGCCAAGGCCGGCGTGCCGCTTGTCTTTGGCGGCGGGAGCCTTGGCCTCATGGGCGAGGTTGCTGGCAGCACCATGAAGGCCGGCGGGCGGGTGACGGGCATCATCCCGGAATTCCTGCGCAACGTCGAGCCGCCACTCGGATCAATCTCGGAGCTCATCGTCACCCGCACCATGCATGAGCGGAAGGCACGCATGTTCGCGCTGTCGGACGCGTTCGCGGTCCTGCCTGGCGGCATCGGCACGCTTGAAGAGACGGTCGAAATGCTCACCTGGTCGCAGTTGCGCCTGCACAAAAAGCCGGTCGTCATCATCAATACGCAAGGCTATTGGACGCCGCTCGTTTCGCTGCTCGACAGTTTCGTGCAGCGGCAGTTCGCGCGCGATTCCCTGCATGACCTTTACAGCGTCGTTGACACGCCCGATGCGGTACTGCCGGCCATATATGCCGCGCTGCAGCACTCGCCGGCCTAGATTCTGTTCCGGCGCAACGTTTCGAGCGAGATGAGCGCGAGCGCGAACCAGATGAGCCCAAAGGTCGCGGCATGAAACGCCGTGAAGGGCTCACCAAAAAGCGCTACGGCGATCACGAGCGAGATGGTCGGGCTCAAATACTGCAGGAACCCCAACGTCGAGAGGCGGATGCGTCTTGCCCCGGCGGAGAACAGCGCCAGCGGGATCGCCGTCATCGGTCCCGCCACGATGAGCAGCAAATCGGTCGCCATATCCACGCTGGCGAAATGACCCTCACCCCGCACGGCCCAAACGGCGATGAGGCCGCTGGTGAGGGGCAGCAGCACGGCCGTCTCGATGAAGAGCCCGTCGAGCGATTCCACCGCGGCGGTCTTCCTGAAATAGCCATAGGCGGCAAAGGAAAAGGCCAGCGTGAGCGCAAGCCACGGGAAGTGGTCGAGCGAGAGGGCCTGGAGCGCGACAGCCACCGCCGCAAGCAGGATCGCGGCCAGCCGCGCGCGCGTCAGCCGCTCGCCCAGAAGCGCGATGCCGAGCGCGATCGAGACGAGCGGGTTTATGTAATAGCCAAAGCTTGCCTCCACAAGCTGATGCGTGGCGATCGACCAGATATAGATGCCCCAATTCATCGAGATGAGCAGGCTCGTCACGATCAGTGTACGGATCGTTTTGCCGTCCTTCATCACTTTGCGGATGCCGGCGAACCGATTGCGCCCATAGAGCACGAGGGCGACCACCGCCGCGCACCAGAACACGCGGTGGACCGTCAACTCGAAAGGCGGAACATGGGGCAGCAACCGCCAGTAAAGCGGTATGAGGCCCCAGATGACATAGGCACCCGCCGCATAGAGGATGCCGGCGAACTGATCCTTTTCTTCAGCGATACGCTGCTGCATCGTCGTTACGCCTCACGCGCGCATGGGCGCGCCTTGTTGCGGGCGGCGCCTCATCCGCCCGCGTTTGGGTGTTCCTCGTTGAAAATTCCGGCTCAGCGTCGCGGCATGTACATGTCGTTGAAGAAGTCCGTCAGCGCCATTTCGCAAAGCCGCGGCGGCAAGGCATCCAGTATCTGGTTGAGGTCGGCCATGCGCGCCGGCAATCGACCGCCGCTTAGTCCGGCCAGGTCCATCAGCCTGGCAAGCGTTTGCGGCGTCATGTCGGCGGGCGTCAATTTCTTCACCTCGGCTTTCAGCTCCTCAACCACGTTGCTGCGTGGGATCGCGCGCGCCGCATCGACGCTTGCACGCAGGTCGATCAGGAACTCCGGCACCTGCTCAAAATTGGATTGACCAACCGAGAGGTGCACATTGTCCTTCGATCCCATGTAACCAAGCTGGGCCTGAAGCAACCATCCCCTCTTCTTCATCTCGTCGATGACGTGAAAGACCGAGAACTCGTCCGCGGTGAAGGCGATGAGGTTCGTGTCGGTCTCGCCAAGCAGGCGCAGACCCGGGATCGCGCGGATG
The DNA here is from genome assembly GCA_013389115.1 of Alphaproteobacteria bacterium. GTDB lineage: Bacteria > Pseudomonadota > Alphaproteobacteria > Micropepsales > Micropepsaceae > JACADY01. The sequence continues at coordinate 67,708 of JACADY010000008.1, read as the reverse complement.
CCATCCAGAATGGCCACACTTGCGTCGCGGATGCGCCTTGCAAAGCGCATATATCCCTCATCTCCCAGGAAGTTCAGGACAGCCCAGGCCGCGGCGACCGCCCCGCCCGGCTTCGTCGACAGCATCGTCGGATTGATGAGCGTGTAGCCCGTATACTCCGCGCAGGTGAAAATCTGATAGCGGCGCAGTTCCTTGCTGCGATGGAGAACGACCGACGCGCCTTTGGGGCAATAGGCATATTTGTGGAAGTCCATGGACATGGACGTCACACCCGGAACAGTGAAATCGAAGTCGGGGATCCTCGCGCCCAGCCTGCGAAAGAAGGGGAGCAACCATGCTCCGATGCAGCCATCGACATGGAACAGCAAGCCCCTTGACTGCGCCAGACCGCCAATCTCGGCGATGGGGTCGAGCACACCGTGAGCGTAAGACACTGCGCTTGCCACGATCTGAATCGTGTTGGGTGTGATTGCAGCCTCAATCGCCTTGGGGTCGGCGCGGAACGAGACCGGGTCAACCTGCACCAGCACCTTCTTGAGTCCGAAATAATGCGCCCCCTTGTGAAAAGCCGCATGCGCCGTCACCGGCAGGATGATTTCCGGCTCCTTGATATGCGGCTTCACCGCGCGGGCGTAATCGCGCGCCGTCTTAACCGCCAGCATGCAGGATTCCGTGCCGCCGCTGGTGAAATTGCCAGCCGCGCCTTCGGGCGCATTGAGGTGCCTTGCCGCGATGCCCACAACCTCATTTTCCATCCGCAGGAGGCTGGGGAAGGCCGTCGGATCGAGGCCGTTTTCGGACAGATACTGGGTGTAGGCGCGCTTTGCGACCTCTTCGACCTCAGACCCAGCATCGTACATATAGGCAAAGGTGCGGCCGTTGCGCCATGGTGCGTCATAGGCGGAAAATTCCGTCAGCCTGCGGAACAATTCGTCCTTGAGCAGTCCCTTGTCCTCAAGCGCTTGCATGCGTCCCCCTTGATCGTTCTCATCTTGGTGATGGCGCGGGCGCGCCGTCGCGATAAAGCTTATAGGTCATTGAATCGGTCAGTGCCTCGAACGAGGCATCAACGATATTGGGCGAAACGCCAACCGTCGACCAGCGGCGCCCCTGGCCATCGGCGCTTTCGATCATCACGCGGGTCACGGCCTCGGTGCCGCTTGTCAGGATGCGCACCTTGAAATCGACAAGGCGCAGATCGGCGAGAAACGCGTTGTACTTGCCAAGGTCCTTGCGCAAGGCCTGGTCGAGCGCGTTGACGGGGCCGTTGCCCTCCCCGACCGAGTGATATTCCTCGTCATCGACGATGAGCTTCACGATCGCCTCTGATACGGTTTTCAGTGAACCCAAGGCATCAAAGCGCCGTTCGACCATCACGCGGAAGCTCTTCACCTCGAAATATTCAGGCACCTGCCCCATGGCACGGCGCGCCATCAACTCGAAGGACGCTTCGGCGCCATCGAAGGCATAGCCAAGGAATTCCCGCTCCTTCACGTCATCGAGGAGGCGGCGGACGCGCTCATCATCCGCGTCAAGGTTGAGACCCAGCTCCTGCAGGCGGCCAAGAATGTTGGAGCGGCCAGACTGGTCGGAGACCAGGATCTTGCGCCGGTTGCCCACGGTTTCGGGCGGCACGTGTTCATAGGTGCGCGGGTCCTTCTGCACGGCGGAAGCGTGCAATCCACCTTTATGCGCAAACGCGTTCTCGCCCACATAGGCCGCGTGGCGATCGGGCGCGCGATTGAGGATTTCATCGAGCAGGCGCGAGATGCGGGTGATGAGGCGCAAGCGTTCGGCGGGAATGCCGGTCTCGATGATCTCGGTGAATTCCGGCTTCAGCATCAGAGTGGGGATGAGCGCGCAGAGATTGGCATTGCCGCAACGCTCGCCCAATCCGTTCAACGTGCCCTGGATGTGGCGCGCGCCCGCCGCGACGGCGGCGAGCGTATTGGCCACCGCCTGCTCGGTATCATTATGCGTGTGAATGCCAAGACGCGTGCCGGGAATGCGCTTGGCCACTTCGGAAACAACAAAATAGACATCCTGCGGCATGGTGCCGCCATTGGTATCGCACAGCACGATCCAGCGCGCGCCGGCCTCATAGGCGGCTTCGATACATTGCATCGCGTAGTCGGCGTTCGCCTTGTAGGCGTCGAAGAAATGCTCGGCATCGAACATCGCCTCGCGTCCCTTGGCGATGACGGCCGCGATTGATTCGGCGATGCCCTTCACGTTCTCGGGCCGGGGAATCTCAAGCGCGACATCGACATGGAAATCCCAGGTCTTGCCGACGAGGCAGGCGGCGGGAACGCGCGCTTCGAGGATGGCCGCGAGCCCGGGATCGTTCGCGGTGCTACGCCCTGCCCGCTTCGTCATGCCGAAGGCGACGAGCCTCGCATTGCGCAATGCGGGCGGCGCGGCGAAGAAGGCGGTGTCGGTGGGATTGGCACCTGGCCAGCCGCCCTCCACATAGTCGAGCCCCAGCTCATCGAGCGCGAGCGCAATCTGACGCTTATCCTCGACGGAGAAATCGACGCCTTGCGTCTGTGCGCCGTCGCGCAGCGTCGTGTCAAAGATATAGAGGCGTTCGCGGTTCATATCTTCACGTCCCATGTGGTGCCGGCGGGGCCGTCCTTGATCTCCACGCCCAGGGCGTCGAGCTCGGCGCGGATGCGGTCGGCCTCCTTGAAATCCTTGGCCTTGCGCGCGGCGGCGCGGGCGGCGAGAAGCGTTTCGACCACTGCCGCGTCAATCGCTTGCGCGCGGCGGCGTGAGAGCGTGTCACCCTTCTCAAAGCCCAGTGCGCGCAGCGAGGATGCAAGCCGCGCGTGATCTCCCTCACCATGCAATGCATGAAGACCCGCGATCATCGCGGGCGTATTGAGGTCATCACTGAGCGCTTCTGCGATAGTGGGCGCAAGCTGGCTTCCGGAGCCCGCGATATCCGCATCGCCTGCCCAGGTGGCAAGCGCGCGGTCGGATTCCTGCAATCCCTTCAGCGTCCAGTCGATCGGTTGGCGATAGTGGCTGCGCAGCATGTTGAGGCGCACGACTTCGCCCGGCCAATCCTTCAGCACGTCGCGGATGGTGAAGAAATTCCCGAGGCTCTTCGACATCTTCTCACCCTCGACCTGAAGGAAGCCATTATGCATCCAGTAATTCGCGAGCGGCCGGCCCCGATGCGCGCATTCGCTCTGCGCGATTTCGTTCTCATGATGCGGGAACACAAGATCGATGCCGCCGCCATGGATGTCGAAGGTGTCGCCCAGCAGCTTTTCCGACATGGCCGAGCATTCGATGTGCCATCCGGGACGGCCACGGCCCCAGGGACTCTCCCAGCCGGGCAGTTCCTTGGTGCTCGGCTTCCAGAGCACGAAATCCATCGGGTTCTTCTTATAGGGCGCGACATCGACGCGGGCGCCCGCGATCATCTCATCGAGCGAGCGGCGGGCGAGCTTGCCATAATCGGCCTTGGCCTCGATGCTGAAGAGCACATGACCTTCCGCAACATAGGCGGCGCCGAGCGCGATGAGGCGATCGATCATGGCGATGATCTCGCCCATGTGATCGGTGACGCGCGGCTGGTGCGTCGGATCAAGGCAGCCGAGGGCGCGGGCATCTTCCTGATAGATGCGCGCCGTTTCCTCCGTGAGCTGACGGATAGAAATCCCCCGCTCGGCCGCGCGCGCGTTGATCTTGTCATCCACGTCGGTGATGTTGCGCACATAGGTGACATGCGCCTCGCCATAGAGGTGTCGCAGGAGACGGAACAGCACGTCGAAGACGATCACCGGCCTTGCATTGCCGATATGGGCGAAGTCATAGACCGTGGGGCCGCAGACATAGAGCCGCACGTTTCGCGGATCGATCGGCACAAAGAGCCGCTTCTCGCGCGCGGCGGTATCGTAAAGGGTCAGCTTCATCCCAAAACTCCAAAACGCTGCGGTCCCTTGGCGGAGCCTGCCGCTCCTTCGAGGTCATCCGCCGTTCCGATTGCGTGGGCTTGGGTAGCGGGGAGAGGTCGAGGCGCGGCCGGTTTCGATCAGGCGCAAATACAAGCGTAGGCGATTCGAATCGCCCGCGCGTGAATTTGCGTCTGCCAGCAACGCGTCATGATCCTCAAGCCTTTTTTCCGCGCAGGCGGCTCTCCGCCCGCTCTCGGCCGATGAGGGGTAGCAGCTTTTTCATCTCCGGTCCATGGGGGCGGCCGGTGAGAGCAAGGCGCAAGGGCTGAAACAAATCCCTGCCCTTGCGGCCTGTCTCGCCGCCAACCGCCTTTGTCCAGGGCGCCCAGGTATCCTCGCTCAATGGGGCCGCAGGCAACAGATCGGCGGCGCGGGCGGCAAATTCCCCATCCTCGATCTGAGGCGCGATGGGGCCTGTGACGATTTCGGCCCAGATGGCGGCGTCCTTCAGGGTCTCCAGATTGTCGCGGATGGCAAGCCAGAACGCCTCGCCCAGGTCGGCGCTTTGCCCCGCGAGCGCGGCCTTCGCCCGAGCATAGGGCATGATGTGGAGCACGCGGGCGTTGAGGGCCAGAAGCTCGGCGGGGTCGAAATGGGCGGGCGCGCGGCCGATGCGAGAGAAGTCGAATTCCTCGGCCAGTTCGGCAAGGGTGAGACGGGGGGCGACGGCATCGGCGGTGCCCAGCTTGGCAAGGAGGCTGAGCAGCGCTTCGGGCTCGATGCCTTGCGCACGCAATCCCTCGATAGCAAGGGAGCCGATGCGCTTGGAGAGGGCCTCACCGCCCGCACCGACCAGCAGCGCGAAATGGGCGAATTCGGGCGCCCGCCCGCCCAGGGTGCGAAAAAGCTCCAGCTGCACGGCCGTGTTGGTGACGTGATCCTCACCCCTGATGATGTGGGTGATGCCAAAGTCGATGTCGTCGATGACCGAGGCAAAGGTGTAGAGATAGCGCCCGTCCTCACGGATGAGCACGGGATCCGACAGCGTCTCGGTCTTGATGCTCGATGGGCCGCGGATGAGATCGTGCCATTCGGCGGCCGCCCCGCTCAGCTTCAGGCGCCAATGGGGACGGCGGCCCTCACCCTCCGCCCGCGCGCGGTCTTCTGGCGAGAGGCGCAGCGCCGCGCGGTCATAGACAGGCGGCTTGCCCAGCGCGATCTGGCGCTTGCGGCGGCGCTCCAGCTCTTCGGCCGATTCATAACACGGATAAAGCTTTCCTTCCGCCTTCAGCCTCTCAGCATGGCCGTCATAGATACCGATGCGGTCCGACTGGCGCGCGAAGCGGTCATGCGTGAGGCCGAGACAGGCAAGATCGTCTTCGATCGTCTTTGCAAACTGCGCGCTCGAGCGTTCCTGATCGGTGTCGTCCATGCGCAGCATGAAGCTGCCGCCCGTCTTCAGTGCGAAGAGCTTGTTGAAGATGGCGGCGCGGATGTTGCCGACATGGAGCTTGCCGGTCGGAGAAGGCGCAAAGCGGACGGCGGGGGTCATGCGTCGCGGAACCGGTTAGTGATAGGATAGCGGCGGTCGCGGCCGAAATTCCGTGTACTGATCTTAACACCGGGCGGAGCCTGACGGCGCTTGTACTCGGCGATGTTGAGGAGGTTCTCGACGCGCTTGATGACCGCGAGGTCATGGCCGCGCCTTGCTATCTCTTCCACCGGCATTTCGCCCTCAACGAGGCAGGCAAGAATGTCATCGAGCACGGCGTAGGGGGGAAGCGAGTCCTCATCCTTCTGATTGGCACGCAGTTCCGCCGTTGGCGGCTTGTCGATGACGCGGTCCGGCATCACGCGGCCCTTTGGCCCCAGCGCGTTCTTCGGCGTGATGGCATTGCGCCAGCGGGAAATCGAAAAGACCTGCATCTTGTAGAGGTCCTTCAGGACATTGTACCCGCCCGCCATGTCGCCATAGAGGGTTGCATAGCCGACCGACATCTCCGACTTGTTGCCGGTCGTCAAGACCATGGGGCCGAACTTGTTCGATACCGCCATCAGCAGCACGCCGCGAATGCGGGACTGGATGTTCTCCTCGGTCGTGTCGGACTGCTGCCCCTGGAACAGGTCCTTCAGCGAGGTTGAAAAGGCATTGACGGCCGGTTCAATGGGCACGGTGTCGAGCCGTATGCGCAGGAGGTTCGCAACACCGGCCGCGTCATCGAGCGATTCCTGGCTGGTGAAACGCGAGGGCATCATGAGCGCGCGCACGCGGTCGGCGCCCAGCGCATCAACGGCAACCGCGGCCGTCAAAGCGCTATCTATGCCGCCGGAGAGCCCAAGGACCACGCCAGGGAAACGGTTCTTCTCCACATAGTCGCGCAGGCCCAGCATCATCGCCTGATAGATCGCTGCCTCACCCTCTTCGGCCGTGTGCTTCGGCCCCGGCTCGCACACCCAGGCATCGCCCTCGCGGCGCCAATCGGTGATGAGGATCGCCTCTTCCCAGCTTGGCATCTGCACCGCGAGCGCGCCGCCTTTGTTGAGTACGAAGGAGGCGCCGTCGAACACCAGTTCGTCCTGGCCGCCGACCTGATTGAGATAGACAAGCGGCAGGCCCGTTTCCGTCACCCGAGCGACGGCATGGAGAAGGCGATTGTCCTGCTTGTAGAGATCAAAGGGCGAGCCATTGGGCACAAGCAGGATTTCGGCGCCCGTCTCGCTCAGGCATTCGACCACATCGGGCGTCCAGATATCCTCGCAGATGGGCATGCCAATGCGCACGCCGCGTATCGAGAGGGGGCCGGGCATGGGGCCGCTTGCAAAGACACGCTTTTCATCGAACACGCCATAATTGGGCAGGTCGACCTTGTAGCGCAGGGAGGCGATCTCTCCGCCTTCGCAATGCGCGACCGCGTTATAGAGCCGCCCCTCCTCCGCCCAGGGCGTGCCGATCAGCAGTGCCGGCCCATTCCTGAACTCGCGGGCAAGCGCGCGGACGGCCTCCATCGCCTCGCTCTGGAGTGCCGGCTTGAGGACGAGGTCCTCGGGCGGATAGCCGATGATGAACAGTTCGGGGTAAAGGACGATCGCAGCGCCGCGCGCGGCGGCCTGGCCCGCGATGTCGCGGGCCTTTTTCAGATTGCCCTCAATATCCCCGACAATGGGATTTGCCTGGGCCAAGGCGATCTTGAGGCGGTCGGTCATGGCCACCCTCTATCGCGGCGCGAGACACTTCGCAATCAGAGTACAGCGAGCAGACTCTCGACGACGTGCGCGATCTGGTCTTCCGTCAGATAGGGATGCATGGGCAGGCTTAGCACGCGGTCCTGAAGCCATTCGCATTGCGGCAGCCCGTCCTTGGGCGCAAACGGCGCAAATGCCAAGTGGCGGTGAAGCGCCTTATTGTAGTAGATCGCGGTCGGCACGCCTTTGTCCTTGAGCGCGGCGGCGACAGAATCGCGGTTTTCCACATAGACGGTAAAGAGGCCGAAGGCGCTGTGCTTGCCCCCTTGCTCGCGCGGCATCGCGACACGGCCTTCGAGACGGCGTGTATAAAAGGCGGCCGCCCTGCGGCGCGCGGCCAGTTCCTCGGCAAAGATTTCAAGCTTGGCGAGCAGGATCGCGCATTGCAGGGAATCGAGGCGGCCGTTTAGGCCGACGCGAACCGATTCCTTGCGCGCATCGTCCGTGCCGTGCCAGCGGATCGAGCGCCAGCGATTGGCGCGGGCCGCATCATCGGTGAACATGGCGCCGCCATCGCCGTAACCGCCCAGGGTCTTCGTCGGATAGAAGCTCGTCGCGGTGAGGTCGGTGAGGGCTCCGACCTTGCGGCCCTTGTCTTCCCCGCCGAGGCTCTGCGCCGCGTCGGCCATGACGATGAGACCGTGATTGCGGGCAATGGCGTTGAGGGCCTCGTAGTCGGCGGGAAGCCCGTAAAGGTCAACGCCGACGATCATCCGCGGGCGGAGCTTGCCTTGCGCCTTGACGGCCTTGATCTGGCGCTCAAGATGGCCGGGATCGATGTTGCAGGTCTCGCGCTCGACATCCACAAAGATGGGCGTAGCACCCGTGATGAGGACCGCGTTCGCGGTTGCATTGTAGGTGAAGCCGGGAATGAACACGGCATCGCCGACGCCGATATCCTCACCCATCATGCCGATGATGAGCGAATCGGTGCCACTGGCAACGGCAACGCATTCCTTGGCGCCGGTAAACTGACACAGCGCCTGCTCCAGCCCGCCAACCTCTGGACCGCCGATATAGGCTCCATGATCGAGCACGGCCGCAATGCGACGGTCGATGTCGGCGCGCAGGCGGCGGCCTTGCGACTTCAGGTCGAAGAATTGGATCGGTGTCATCTCTTGCTCAGTCTGCGGCCATCAAAGCGCGTGGCCGCATCGCGGGCGAGCGCGCGGCCTCCAGGATCGACAAGGCGGTATCAAGCGCGCGGCGGGCATCTTCAGGCTTTACCAGCGGCGAGCGACCCGTGCGCGCCGAATCGGCAAAGCGCGCAATCGCATAACCCAAGGGGTCATCGGCAATGCCGGGCGTCCCGTCCGTCGAGGGGAAAAAGGCAGGCGCGATCGCGTCGGGTGTCGAATTCTCGACCGTTCGGTTGATGAAATCGATCTCGACGAGGCCGTCATCATAGGTGACACGCATGAAGCGCCGCCGGGCCTCGGCCATGCGGCTGGCGAAAAGACTGACCCGGCAGCCATCCTCAAGGCGCAGGATCGCCTTCACCTCATCGGACCAGGAACCTGGAATATGGTGCGCGACGGCCTTGACGCTCGCGACGGGCGAAGGCGCCAATTGATGGACGAGATCGAGGTCATGGGTCATGAGGTCGAGCACGACGCTCACATCCGTTCCACGGCCGGTGAAGGGGCCGGCGCGGTGGCATTCGATCGAGAGCGGCGCTTTGCCGCGGCTCAGCAGGCCCGACGCGGCGAAGACATAGCGCTCCTGGTGGCCGGTTTGGAGGACAAGGCCCGCCCTTGCCGCCTCGGCGATCATCTGATCGGCGTCTGCAAGGGAGACGGCAAGCGGCTTTTCCACCAGGACGTGGACGCCCGCGCGCAGGAAATCGAGCGCAACGGCGGCGTGGGTCGAGGCGGGAGAGGCAATGGATACGGCATCAACAAGGCCGATCATGTCGCGATGATTACCATAGGCCGCGCAGCCCGCCTGGGCCGCGGCATCGCCGGCGGCGGCGCTTTCGGGGTCGGCAATACCGATCAACTCGACACCCGGAAGGGCCGCATATTTGCGAGCATGGAGGCGGCCGAAAAAGCCCGCTCCCACCACACCGACACGCAAGGGCGAAGAAGACGTCACGTTCACGCTCACGGATAACCCCACGACCAGTCCAGTCCCCCGGCCCATTTTTGGCCACATTGGGGCTCATCCCAGCAACTCAACAAATATTGCAGGCCTGACATCTCGGGCTTTTCCCCCGCCCGGGCGCGTGCTTAGCTGGTGAATAAAACCATTCAAGCCGTTCCCAGGAGGAGCCCCATGAGCAATCTCGTTTCCAAGGAAATCCGTCTCAAATCGCGCCCGGAAGGCATGCCGACAGCGGCCAATTTCGAGCTGGCGGAGGTGAAGGTGGCGCCGCCCAAGGCGGGCGAGATTCTCGTTCGCAACGCCTATATGTCGGTTGATCCCTATATGCGCGGGCGGATGATCGAACGGGAGAGCTATGTGCCGCCGTTCCAGATCGGCGAGCCGCTGACCGGGCACGCCGTCGGCACCGTCATCGCGTCTGAAAACCCTTCCTTCAAGACGGGCGACATCGTCACCCACATGCTGGGATGGCGCGAGATCGCGACCATCGGCTCGGATCCGATGTCGGCCCTAACCACCGCGAAGATCGATACCGCGATCGCGCCTATGCAGGCCTATCTCGGCACGCTGGGCATGCCGGGGCTTACCGCCTATGCGGGCCTCTTGCGTGTCGGCGCGCTGAAGGAAGGCGAGACCGTCTTTGTCTCGGCCGCATCCGGCGCGGTCGGCACGGTCGTCTGCCAGATCGCGAAGAACAAGGGCTGCTATGTCGTTGGTTCCGCCGGGTCGGACGACAAATGCGCCTGGCTTAAAGACAAGGCCCGGGTGGATGCCACCATCAACTACAAGAAGTTCCCCAGCGAGGCGGCGCTCACCGCCGAGGTCAAGCGCCTCTTCCCGAAGGGAATCGATGTCTATTTCGAGAATGTGGGCGGCATTCACCTCACTGCCGCGCTATCGAACATGCGCCTCAAGGGGCGCATCGCGGTGTGCGGCATGATCGAGCAGTACAACAATACCCAGCCCGCGCCCGGGCCGTGGAACATCATCATGACGATCCCCTTGAGCCTGCGGATCGAGGGCTTCATCGTCTCCAACCACTATGACTTGCTCGGCGATTTCCTGCGCGACATGGGAGGGTGGATCAAGGCCGGCAAGATGCACTGGCACGAAACCGTGCTTGAGGGCATCGAGAAGGCGCCGGAGGCGTTCCTTGGCCTCTTCAAGGGGTCGAATTTCGGCAAGATGCTGGTGAAGGTGGGGCCGGAGAAGGTGTGAGGGCCGGCGTACTCCGCGCCCTATCCGACAGCGCGGCTTGGGTTAAGTGGACCTTCTGCTCATGAGCGCGCCGCCCACGACCCTGCTATTCGCCTCGCCTGCCGAAGAAGCGGCGATCCGTGAGGCGGTGCGTCATGCTGATCCCCTGACGCTGGGAGCGGGACGGGTGCTCGCCCGCCCCGCGCACGGGGCTGCCCTTCTCGGCTTCCTCAGCGATCCGGCTGTCTCGGGGCCTATCTACGACCTGCCCCGGCCCTTTACGCTGGATAGGGTGGCGGCCTGGATCGCCGAGGGCGAGACTTTGCACGAGCGGGGCGAGGGATTGTTGATCCTCACCCGCAATGAGGCGGGAGAAATCCTCAGCTACGCCAAGATCACGGTGTGGCCGGAGCGTGCCTCGGGCGAGCTTGGCGGTGCCTTGCGCGCTTCCTATCAGAGTTCGGGGGCCGGCGGCGACGGCGCCCCGCGCACCATCCAATGGATGTTCGAGCGACTGTCGCTGCGCGTCATTTGCCTCACCGCGGCGCTCGACAATATCCGCTCCGCGCGCCTTATCGACCGGATCGGCTTCACACGGATGGGCGAGCGCGACAGTGTGCGGGGCGATGGCAGTGTGCGCCGCTCGCTCTATTGGGAGATGACGCGCGAGGCGTGGGCGGCCGCGCGCAACCGATAGGCCCTATTTCGCCGCCGCAAAGCGGGCCGCCTCGTCGCGTTCGGCCTTCAGCCCCTCGGCCACCAGGAAGGCCAGCTCCAGCGCCTGGTTGGCGTTGAGGCGGGGGTCGCAATGCGTGTGATAGCGGCTCGACAAATCCGCATCCGAGATCGCCTGCGCGCCGCCTGTGCATTCGGTGACGTTCTGGCCCGTCATCTCGAAATGCACGCCGCCCGCATGGGTTCCTTCGGCCTTGTGCACGGCAAAGAAGGTCTGCACCTCCTTCAAGATGCGATCGAAGGGCCGCGTCTTGAAGCCGCTTGCCGCCTTCACGGTATTGCCGTGCATGGGATCGGACGACCAGACGACCTTGCGGCCCTCGCGCTCAACCGCGCGAATGAGGCGCGGAAGATGCTCACCCACGCTCTCCGAGCCGAAGCGGCAGATGAGCGTCAAGCGGCCGGGGATATTGCCCGGGTTCAGCGTGTCGATGAGGCGGATCAGCTCATCCGATTTGAGGCTGGGGCCGCATTTCAGGCCGATCGGATTCTTGACGCCCCGGCAGAACTCCACGTGGGCGCCATCGGGCTGGCGGGTGCGGTCACCAATCCAGATCATGTGCGCGGAGGTGTCGTACCAGTCGCCGCTCGTCGAATCGATGCGGGTCATCGCCTGCTCGTAGCCGAGCAACAGGGCCTCGTGGCTCGTGTAGAACTCGGTCGTGCGCAGTTGGGGCACGCTTGCAGGCGTGATGCCGCAGGCTTCCATGAAGGACAGGGATTCGGAGATCCTGTCGGAAATCGCACGATAGCGCTCTCCTGCCGGGCTGCCCGCGATGAAGCCGAGATTCCACTTGTGGACGTTGTGCAGGTCGGCATAGCCGCCGCCGGCAAAGGCGCGCAGGAGGTTGAGGGTCGAGGCCGCCTGCAGATAGGCCTGGATCATGCGCTCCGGGTCGGGTATGCGCGCCTCTGGCGTGAACTCAATGCCGTTGACAATGTCGCCGCGATAGGAGGGGAGCTCCACGCCATCCAGCGTCTCGGTAGGCGCCGAGCGGGGCTTTGCGAACTGGCCCGCGATGCGGCCGACCTTCACTACCGGCAACGAGGCGGCGTAGGTGAGCACCACGGCCATCTGCAGCAGAACGCGGAAGGTGTCGCGGATGTTGTCGGGGTGGAACTCGGCAAAACTCTCCGCACAGTCACCGCCCTGGAGGAGGAACGCGCGGCCCTCGGCCACCTCGCCCAGCGCCCGCATGAGGCTGCGCGCCTCTCCGGCAAAAACAAGGGGCGGAAAACGCTTCAGCCGCGCCTCAACCGACGCCAATTTGTCGAGATCGGGATAGGTGGGCACCTGTTGAACAGGAAGGCCCCTCCAGCTTGTCGGACTCCACGCGGCACTCATCGTCGTCAATTTCCTCTTCCTCGTTTCTTGACCCTTCTCATATAGGTGCCAAGGCAGGCCGGAGTATCAGTTTTCGTTCATTGCCGGGTTGGCGGCAAATGCGCAACAAATTTATCGCCACACCTGTTAATGCCCCGCATTGGCAGTTACACGTAAGTTCTTATGAATAAATAACAATTTCTCCTGTTGGCACCGATAGAAGGCGCAGTGCCTCCTCGCCCAAAGGCCTATCACAATTCACAATCGCCGGGTGCGGGGAAAAACACTGCCCCGCGCAGGCTAAACGGGTGCCTGCCCATCGCGGATGTAGCGCCGGCCAGGCGTCCTCAGGAAGATTTGCTGCGCAGCAGGACCAGTTCCTCCGCCGCGCTGGGGTGCAGCGCCACTGTCGCGTCGAAATCCGCCTTGGTCGCCTTCATCTTCAGCGCGATGGCGGCGATCTGGGCCATCTCGCCCGCCGCCTCGCCCAGGATGTGGCAGCCCAGCACCCTGCCCGTTTCGCCATCGACGATGAGCTTCATGAACATCTCCGTGCGCCGACCGGAGAGCGTCGCTTTCATGGGGCGGAAGGCGGTCTTGTAGATATCGATGCGGGCGTGGGATTTTCTTGCGTCTTCTTCGCTGAGGCCGACGGTGCCAATCTCGGGCGTCCCGAAAACGGCGGTCGGGATCAGCGTGTGATCAACGGCGATGGGGTTCTGGTTGTAGAGCGTCTCGGCAAAAGCCGCACCCTCGCGGATCGCGATCGGCGTCAGGTTGACGCGGTTTGTGACATCACCCACGGCATAGATATTGGGCGCGGTCGTCTGCGAATAGGCGTCCACTTTGACAGCGCGCCGCTCCCCCAGTTCGACACCGCAATGTTCAAGGCCAAGGCCGAGCGAGTTTGGCCTGCGCCCAACGGCAAACATGACCACATCGGCAAGCGCCTGGGTTCCATCCTGGAAGGTCACGCGGCGGCGGCCCGCCTCATCCTCGATCCTTGCGAGCGATGTGGTGAGGCGCACCTCGATGCCGCGATTGGCCATCTCCTCGCGCATTCGCACGCGCAATTCACGGTCAAAACCGCGCAGCAATTCCTCGCCATGGTGGACGAGCATCACCTTGGACCCGAGCCCGTTGAAGATTCCGGCAAACTCGATGGCGATATAGCCGGCGCCCACGATGATGATCTCGGGCGGGAGCGCGGCCAGATGAAAGGCCTCGTTCGAGGTGATGCTGAGTTCGCAGCCCTCGACCTCCTCCAGCACAAAGGCACGCGCGCCGGTGGCGATGAGGATCGTTTCCGCCGTGACATAGCGATCCGACTTCAGCAGATGCACCGTGTGCGGATCTTTGAGAACCGCCCGGTCCTTCACGAGCTCCGCACCCGCCGATGCGAGGTTGCGGGCATAGATCGCCTCCAGCCGCGCAATTTCCTTGTCCTTGGCGGCGATGAGGCCTTGCCAGTCGAATTGCGCGTCGGGCACCGTCCAGCCAAAGCCCCTGGCGTCCTCAAATTCCTCGGAGAAGCGGCTTGCATAGACGAGCAGCTTCTTCGGCACGCAGCCCCGGATCACGCAGGTGCCGCCGGTGCGGTATTCCTCGGCCACCATCACGCGCTTGCCATAGGTCGCCGCCATACGGCCCGCGCGCACGCCGCCAGACCCTGCGCCGATGACGAAGAGATCGACGTCGAAGGGCTTTGTGCTCATGCCGGCAATTCCTTGACACCGCCGGTGTGGCCGATGATGGCTACCGTCGCGAGGTCCAGGAAGAGACCGTTTTCAACGACGCCGGGAATGAAGGACAGGCGGGTGTCCAGATCCTCTGGATGAGGAATATGGGAACAGTCGCAGTCGGCGATGAAATTGCCGCCATCGGTGCGGAAGGGATGTTTCTCGCCGCCGCGCAGGGTGATGAGGTTCTGCGCGCAGCCCGCCGCCGCCGCCGCGTCCGCAATCCGCTCCATGGTCACGCGATAGCCGAAGGGCACAATCTCGACCGGCAGCGGGAAATTGCCCAACTCGCCCACGAGCTTTGATTCATCGGCAATGACGATCATGCGGTCGCTCGACACCGCGACGATCTTCTCGCGCAGCAAGGCGCCGCCGCCGCCCTTGATGAGGCGGAGGCTTCCGTCCAATTCGTCAGCGCCGTCGACCGTGAGGTCAAGGTGACGCAGCTCGTTCAATTCCACGATTGTGATGCCGAACTCCCGTGCCAAGGCGGCCGTCGCCTCCGAAGTTGCAACGGCCGTGACGGCGAGACCCTCCCTCACCCTTTGCCCAAGCGCGCGGACGAAATGCGCGGCGGTCGAGCCGGTGCCGAGGCCCAGCCTCATTCCTGGAAGAATGTGATCCAGCGCCTTGATCGCGGCGGCGCGTTTCTGGTCATCTGCGGTCAAATTCTGTGTCATCCGTGGCACTCAAGCGGAGTTGGTCATGAAAGTCGAGCCTGTTGTCCTTAGCAATGATTTCGTCCGGCTTGAACCTCTTCTCCCAACACATCGCGAGCCCCTGCGCGTTGTTGCCGCAGATCCGGAACTCTGGCGCTTTCACGCGCAGAACCACCACGGCGCCACCTTCGATGCCTGGTTCGATCTCTCCTTGCGCCTCCTCGATACGGGCGAGGGCATCTGCTTTGTCGTCATCGATGCGGCGTCGGGTGAGATCGCCGGCTCGTCGAGCTATCTGGCCGTCGTGCCCGCGCATAAGCGGCTTGAAATCGGCTCGACCTGGTATCCAAAGCCCTTTCAGGGCGGGAGCACCAATCCGGCGACGAAACTGGCGCTCATGAGTCATGCGTTCGAGGCGCTCGCCTTCAACCGGGTCGAGTTCAAACTCGATTCGCGCAATGCGCAGTCCTGGGCGGCCATGCGCAAGCTGGGCGCGACGCAAGAAGGCATCTTCCGGCGACATCTGGTGCTTCCGGATGGATATAAGCGCGACAGCGTCTATTTCAGTGTCATCGCCGAGGAGTGGCCCTCAGTGAAGGCAGGGATCGCGGCGCGGCTTTCCTCCTTCAAGGGTTGACGTCCTATTCCACGGTCACCGACTTGGCGAGGTTGCGCGGCTGGTCCACATCCGTGCCCTTCACCACTGCCGTGTGATAGGCGAGAAGCTGAACCGGCACGGCATAGAGAAGCGGCGCGAGGATCGGATCGATTTCCGGGATTTCAATCCGCATCCAGGCATTGTCGCCTGCCTCATCGATGCCGCGCTTATCCGAGATGAGGATCACGCGGCCGCCGCGCGCCATCGATTCATGCATGTTCGAGACCGTCTTCTCGAAGAGCGAATCGTGGGGCGCGACGACGATGACCGGCACATTCTCATCAATGAGCGCAATCGGCCCGTGCTTCATTTCGCCGGCCGCATAGCCCTCGGCGTGGATATAGGAGATCTCCTTCAGCTTCAGCGCGCCTTCAAGCGCCAGCGGATAAGATACGCCCCGGCCGAGGAACAGCACGTCGCGCGCCTTGGCCAATTCCGTCGCGATGCCGGCAAATTTCGCATCCTGCTCCAGGATCGTGTTGATCTTGGCAGGCACCTCGATCAACGACTGCACGTAACGCTGCTCATCCGCAGCGGAGAGCGTGCCGCGCGCGCGGCCCGCCGCGCTCGCAAGCGCGGCAAGGACCGCGAGCTGGCAGGTAAAGGCCTTGGTCGAGGCGACGCCAATCTCTGGCCCCGCATGCGTGGGGTATACGCCTTGCGATTCCCGCGCGATCGAGCTTTCCGCGACATTGACGATGCTGGCGATCTTCTGGCCGAGCGCCTTGCAATGACGCAGCGCGGCGAGCGTGTCCGCCGTCTCTCCCGACTGGGACACGAAAAGCGCCAAGCCGCCCTTGGGCAGAACGGGCTCGCGGTAACGAAACTCAGAAGCGATATCGGCCTCCGCCGGAATCTTCGCCAACATCTCGAACCAGTAGCGGCCAATGGCCCCGGCATAATGGGCCGTGCCGCAGGCGATAGTCGTGATCCGCGTCGCTCCGGCCAAGTCGATCGCCGTCTTGGGCAGCGCGATCGATTGCGTCACCGGGTTCACATAGGCGTTCAGCGTGTGGCCGATGACTTCGGGCTGCTCAAAGATTTCCTTCGCCATGAAGTGGCGGTGATTGCCTTTGTCGACGAGGGTTGCCGCCAGCGTCGTGATCTTCGGCTCGCGCGTTACCGCCTTGTCGCTTTCATCGTAGATCGCGGCTCCATGCGCGCGCACAACAGCCCAGTCGCCTTCCTCAAGATAGACGACGCGATTGGTGAAGGGCGCGAGCGCGAAGGCATCCGAGCCGATGAACATTTCGCCGTCGCCCTCGCCGATCGCCAGCGGACTGCCTCGGCGCGCACAAACGAGAAGGTCGGGGTGGCCGGCGAACATGACGACGAGCGCAAATGCGCCCTCGAGACGCTTGAAGGCCTTGGCCGAAGCGGCCTGAGGATCCAGTCCGCGATTGAGGTATTCGGTGACGAGATGGACCACAACCTCGGTATCCGTTTCCGTCTCGAAGGCGTGACCGAGCCCCGTCAGCTCATCACGCAGGCTGCGGAAATTCTCGATGATGCCGTTGTGGACGACCGCAACCTTCTGCGAGGCGTGGGGATGGGCGTTGCGCTCGGTCGGCGCGCCGTGCGTCGCCCAGCGCGTGTGACCAATGCCGATGCGGCCGGGCAGCGGCCTTTGCATCAGAACCGTGCCGAGATTGCTCAGCTTGCCAGGACTGCGGCGGCGGTCGATTTCGCCCGCGTTCAAGGTGGCGATGCCGGCCGAGTCATAGCCGCGATATTCAAGGCGGCGCAACGCGTCCAGTATCAGGGGGGCTGCATCTTCCTTGCCGAGGATGCCGACGATACCGCACATGCTCACTTCCCCTCTTTCTGACGCGCGGCCTTTTCCTGACGCTTGCGCGTGCGGAAGCGGGCCGCCCACTGATCAACTTCCTTTTGCGTGGCACGCTCAACGGCCAGGGAGTCCGCGCTCACGTCCTTCGTGATCACGGAACCCGCGCCGACATAGGCGCCATCGCCGATCGCAACGGGAGCAACGAGCGCGCTGTTCGAGCCGATGAACGCGCCCGCCCCGATCTCGGTCTTGAACTTCTCAAAGCCGTCATAGTTGCAGGTGATGGTGCCTGCGCCGATGTTCGCGCCGGCGCCGACCGTCGCATCGCCAAGATAGGTGAGATGGTTCGCCTTGGCACCCTCACCGATCCGCGCGTTCTTCGTCTCGACGAAATTGCCGATATGCGCGTTGGCGCCGATGACCGAACCTGGACGCAGGCGCGCGAAGGGACCGATGATCGCGCCTTCCTCCACCACCACACCCTCCAAATGGCAGAAGGGCTTGATGGTGACAGTGTTCGCCACGCGCACCGCCGGGCCGAAGACGACGTTCTGACCGACCGTCACATCTTCACCCAATATGGTGTCGGCGCTGAAATACACCGTGTCCGGATCGGCGAGCGTCACGCCCGCCAGCATGGCCTCACGGCGGCGGCGCGCCTGATAGATGCGCTCCACATCCGCAAGCTCAGCACGGTTGTTGACGCCCATGACGTCATCGGCGGGCGCCTCGATCGCGGCGCAGGACAGGCCACGCGCGCGGGCGCCTTTCACGATGTCGGTGAGGTAGTACTCGCCTTGCGCGTTGTCGCTGGAGAGGCCGCCCAGCAGATCGAAGAGCAGGCCCGCATCGAGCAGAAAACCGCCTGCGTTGCAAAAGCCGATGCGGCGCTGAGCATCCGATGCGTCGCGGGCTTCGATGATGGCCTCAAGCCCGCCCTCCTCATTGAGGATGAGACGGCCATAAGGCCCCGGGTCGTGCGGGCGGAAGCCCATCAGAACGAGCGCCGTCTCCTTCGTCTTTGCGGCGCGCAGTTTCTCCAGCGTTGCGGGCGTCAGGAGCGGATTGTCGCCGTAGAGGACCAGCACGTCGCCCGCAAAGCCCTCGAGCGCGGTCCGCGCGCAGGCCGCGGCATGTCCCGTTCCCTTGGGCGGATCCTGCACGGCGATGGCCGCGTCCAGCCCACTTGCATAGGCCGCCACCTGCTCCTGCGCCCTGCCGACGACGACGACGAGGCGCGACGGCTGCAGCGCCTTCAGCGTCATCACCATATGGCCCAGAAGCGGGCGTCCGGCGACAGTGTGCAGCACCTTTGGCGTTGCCGACTTCATTCTGGTGCCCAATCCGGCCGCCAGAATGATGGCAGCGAGCGGATGGGCCTTGGATGACGCGTCAGATTTTGTAGACATCGACCCGGCGCTTGGACACATGGTGTTGTGGATGCATGGAATGGATTGACCTTCTCACAGGCCGTGCAGCATCAGAACTGACGAAATGTTACCTCTTGTTTACAGCGGCGCGCTGGAAAGCGAAAATTCATGAAAATCCAAGGTCTTGCGATCGCGTTCGACCTCGATGGCACACTGGTCGACACCGCACCCGATCTGACGGCGGCGACAAACGCCGTCCTTGCCCGGGCGGGCCGGCGCCGCCTTGATGAACACGTCGTGCGCCACCTCGTAGGGCGCGGCGCGCGGGCATTGATCGAAGCGGGCTTCGCGCATACAGGCGCCGCGGTTGATCCCGCATCGATCGAGGGCCATGTCGAGGCATTTCTCGATTTCTATGGGCGTAATCTGTCCGCCAATAGCCGCCCATTTCCTGGCGTCAGGGAAACGCTGCAGAGCCTTCAGGACGAGGGCGCGCTCTTGAGCGTGTGCACGAACAAGCCACACCCGCTTGCGATGCAACTGCTGGCGGAGTTGGAACTGCTCTCCTTCTTCGATGTCGTGATCGGCGCGCGGGCCTTGCCCTTTCGCAAGCCGGATCCCCGGCATCTGCTTGAATGCATTACGCGCTCAGGCGGAGACAAAGCATTCGCCGTCATGGTCGGGGACAGCGAGACCGATGTTGCGGCCGCGCGCAACGCGGCGGTACCCGTCATCCTTGTCGACTTTGGCTATACGGCGATCCCGGCGGCCGAACTCGGCGGGGACGCGCTCATCAGCCAATTCGATGCGCTGTTGCCGGCGATCAGCGGCCTTCAGGCTGTGTCTTGACTTCGCGCAGGGTGAAAGCCTATACGCGTTGCCTCTTCGGGTGCGGGGGCGGTTAGCTCAGCGGTAGAGCACTGCTTTCACACGGCAGGGGTCGCAGGTTCAATCCCTGCACCGCCCACCATTCCTATCAATCCCTCGCAGCCCCAAGCCCTTGCGGCCCCGTCGCAATGCGCCGCCGCGCCTTGCGAGCGCAAACGGCAACGGGCCGGCAGATACCGGCCCGTCCCCGCATCACTTTTCCGCACGTTGCGCTAGCCGCGGCGGCGTCCGAGCGTCTTCAGACCCGCAAGGCCGGAGAGGAAGAGGGTGAGCGCGAAGGGCAGCGGGACCTGCGTCACGGGTGAGGTGCCAAAGGTGATGCCGTCAATCACCGCGCCCTTGATGCTGTTTTCCGTCACCGATTTGAACTCTATCGTCGTGCGGCTGCTCGTTGCGACAAAGTCAAAGAATACGCGCGTCCAGCCCATATTCTGGGCCGTGTGACCTGCCTGCTTGAAGTCGTAATATTCCTTGAAAATGATGCCTTGCGGGTTGCCGCCAGCACCTTCATAGACGCGCACCTGCACGCGCTTGTCGGCCGCGTCGGTCGGGTCGCCGGCCATGAGGAACGAGCCGTAATAATGCTGACCGGCGATCGTGTCGACCTTTTGCCAAATGCCGCTCTGGCGAACGCCATCCGAAAGATAAATGGCGTTGTTGCCAGAACCCGTTTGCCAATAGTCGTCGTTGAAGTAGTAGACGCCGTCCTTCAACGGTTCCCAGGCCGCAATCTCGGTGGAGTTGCGGGGGACAAAGACGATGCTGTTGGTGGCGGGGCCATCCTCAAAGTCGCCGTTCTGGAACGACGCCGCATAGGCGCCCGTCGTGCACAGCGAGAAGGCGGCGGCAAACAGGAACAGTCTCATCGGGGATACTCCGTCGTGGTGGCGTCAGAAAGGCGTGGGCGCATTCAGGCGCGCCATGCGGGGGTTGAAGTTTCGAAAGGGGCCGCGCCCCAAGGTGCAAAGCAGAACGAGCCTTCGTCCGTGACTCTCAGACGCAATCCCGCCGGCGGAACACGGGGTTCCGCGACCTGAGATTTCTGCGCCGGGCCGAATATCCAGACTTTCATACGCATGCAAAAAACCGCACCCGTGAACAAATAGCCGCCCATCACCGCCGAGCGGTGCGCGGCCTGTCTCAAATCCATCTAGCCGGTCACGAAAGGACCCAGACTTTGCGTGAAAATGCCCACGGGCACTCTCACAAAACCCTGGTCCGAAAGGGGAGTGAACCGATCATCCGCCCGAAAGCCGACGCAAGCCGACCATCGAGTTTCCTGGTGGGCGAAGCCCGTTACCCAAGCAATTTTAACTTTAACGATTCGCCATGCCTAAGGCAACCCAAAGCGCCGTTGCAAACGGACAAGACCTCAGCGTTTTCCACAAAAAAGATCGCGCGCGCCGCACTCAATGGAACCGCATGAATGCTATCGACGCTCAGGTTACGCTGGCTTCATGATTCGCCAATCATTCACAAAAACGGCGCCGGTTTTGCCAGCGCCGCTTAAGCCCTTTACCGATCACAAGTTTTATTCGTCCGTAAACGGACCAACAACCAACGTCTCGATCTTGAACCAGGCAGCAAGCTGGGCATAGGAGAGGCCCGTCGCCTTGAGGTCATAGGTGATCACAGAACGGGTCGGTCCGACGCAGGCCTCGGTACCGTCCTGGCCCTTCACCATCTTGCAGTTGTCTTCCGCGTCCTTGAAATACACGCGGCCATAGATGCCTGGCTTTGAGGTGTCGCCACTTGAGAAGAAGGCGTCGAGTTCCGACTGTTCATTGTTGCCATCGAAGAAGGCCTGGTCGGGGACAACGGCCGTTTCATTGAAGCGCAGTGAATAATCGTAATAGCCGGTGTAGGAGACCATCGTGCTACCGACCGTTGCGGTGCCTTCCTCTTCTACAAAGTGAATGGAGCCCGTGATCTTGTCGGTCACCGGCTGGCCATCCAGCGTATAGGTGAGCTTGATGCCATCGTTGTCGGTCAGCCAATTGCCCAGTTCATAGTCATAGTCGAGATTGCCGCTGACCGTCGTTTCAGGAAGATAGCTGAATGGGCCGGCGGCAAGGACGAGGTTCTGAAAGCCGAGCGGGTCGGGGTTCGACACCTGGATCACGATGGTCTTGCCATCGACATAGCGCGCATAAAGCTTGGTCGCCTGCTGCTGAGCGGTCGTGAGCTGCTCGGAAATCTCCCACCAGCGCGTCACTTCGCGGCCCTTGAGGACACCTGAATAGCCGGAAGAGGTCTGCGCACCCTTCACGACGTCAAGGCGCAGCTTTCCCTCGGCGGGCTTGTAGGCGCCATTCTCATCGATGATCGCATCGCCGCGCTGAATGGCGACTTCCCTTGCCACTTGGCCCGGGCTTGCCGGATTGAACACGTCGAATTTGATCGAATAGCTCATCTTCTCTTCGGGCGTGCGGTGCACCGTCCCGTTCAAGACCATCAAATCGCCAATGGTCAGGCCTTTATAGGTGTAGACATCGACGCCCGTCGCGCCGCTCGCTAAGCGTGAGCCGAACTCGACATCGAGTGTGCCTGTGATCCTCGCTTCGCCGCCGGCGACGGTTTCGGCGCCCCGGCTTGCGGCAAGTGCGGGCTGGCTTGCGATCGCCGCGCCGCCCATCATGATGGAAGCGACGGTGGCGCGCAGCGGCCGGTTGAACAGATGCATCGTCATGCGACGTGAACTCCCTCGTGTGGATGATCCCCGAACACGTGCGCCCGATTCTTGCGGGCTTAAGTGGCGTTAATGTAGACACGAGATCGTTGAGAAGCCATTGGCGCGCCGCCGGAAACCGAGCGCGCTTGTGCGCTCAATCAAAGGCGCCTGGTTTCACATTTCGTTCAGAATTCGGGCCGCCTCTTCGGCCGATTTCTCGCTCCCGGAGGGGAGCGGCCTCTCCGTGCCCTCGATGAACGCCTGGATGTCGCGCCAGACCTTCTCTCGCTGATAATCCCGCAACAGCATGTGATAGCCATTGTCATAAACGGCGATGCGCGCCTGCGGCGAGAGTTCCCGCATGACCTTTACCGTCGGGCTTGGCGGAACAATGTCGTCGCGCCCCCCATAAAGCAGCAGGACGGGCAGCCTGACGCGCGCGGCATTCGCGTTTGCCAGCTCCATGAGATCGACAAGGCCGTAAAGCGCGTCGGAGCGTGTTACCTTGATGAAGAGCGGGTCGCTGGCCAGTTCACGCAGCGCCGCGCGATTGTCGGAGGGCACAATCTTCAATCCTTGCGGGGGCTCAAGGGGCCCCCAGGGCTGAAGATGCGCGGTAATCCACAAGGCCGCGCGCGCCGACCAATCCAGTGAGGACCAACCCCAAACCGCCGGCGCGGAAAGAACGAGGCCATCCGCATCAAGGGGCTCATCTCCCGTTGCCGCGAGGATCGCGACGGCACCCCCCATGCTTTCCCCCAGGAGGTAAACCGGAATGCCTGGATGCGCGGCCCGCACGAGCGCGACCATGTCCCGCGCATCCTCCGCCATCACTTCGCCGCCCGCCCAGATTCCCCGCTGGGGCGCCTCGCCAAATCCGCGCTGATCATAGGCATAGACCGCGATGCCCCGATCCGCCCACCAGGCGCCCGGCATATCAAACGCGCGGGAATAGTCATTCATGCCGTGCAGCGCGACGATCACCGCCCTTGGCCGCTCGACCTTCCAGACGCGCAGCGGCAGGCTGATTCCATCGCGTGTGCGCCAGGCCTTCTCCAGCAATGCGGGCGGCCCCATCAATGAGCCACGCTCGGCAAGCCTCGGGGCGCAGGCGGAAAGCGCCAGCGCAATCGCGCACAGGATCAGACCAGCAAAGCGCGCACGCGCTCCTGCAAGGCCGGAAGGATCTCGGCTTCGAACCAGGGATTGCGCTTCAGCCATGCATTGTTCCGCCAGGAGGGGTGAGGCAGCGGAACATAGCGCGGCCAATGGCGTGGCCAAGCGCGAACTGTTTCCGAAAGGCGCCGTTCCTTGGCCTTTCCCAGGTGCCAAGCCTGTGCATAGGCTCCAACGAGCAGGGTCGTTTCGATCTGCGGGAGATGGCCGAAGAGATCGGCACGCCAGGTGCGGGCGCATTCGGGGCGCGGCGGCCGGTCGCCGCCATGCTGATCAAGGCCCGGAAAGCAGAACCCCATCGGCACGATGGCAATGCGCGTCTCGTCATAGAACGTGTCGCGGTCAATGCCCATCCAGGCGCGCAATCGATCGCCGCTCGGGTCGTTGAAGGGAATGCCCGTGGCATGCACGCGCGTTCCGGGCGCCTGACCGGCGATGCAAAGCCGCGCCGTCTTGCTGACGCGCAGGACGGGGCGCGGCTCAGGCAGTTTTCCTTCGCACAGGCGGCAGGCGAGGATGCGCGCGCGCAGATCCTCAAGCGCCGAGGCTGGCCTTCCCATCGCCGCTTCGCTAGCCTTGCTGGAAACATGACAATCGGATCGTGGAGGAACCATGCTGAAGCTTTATCACTGCAAGGGCGCGCGGTCATTGCGTCCGCTGTGGATGCTGGAGGAATTGGGGCTCGACTATGAGCTTTACACCCTCCCCTTTCCGCCGCGGGTGTTTGAGAAATCCTATCTCGACATCAATCCGCTGGGCACCGTTCCTGCGTTCTTCGACGGCGCGATGCGCATGACAGAGTCCTCCGCCATCTGCCAGTATCTCGTCGATCGCTATGGCGCCCAAAAGGGCAAGGCGGAACTGGGCGTCGCGGTTTCCGACCCGGAGTACGGCCCCTATCTCAATTGGCTCTATTTCAGTGACGCGACGCTGACCTTTCCGCAAACGATCGTGCTGCGCTATACGCAGCTTGAGCCGCCAGATCGGCGGCTGCCCCAGGCAGCAGAAGACTATCGCCGCTGGTTCTATGGCCGGCTGCGCGCGGTCGACGCGGCTGTGGCGAAGGCGCCCTATCTCTGCGCCGGGCGTTTCACCGCCGCGGATATCGCGGTCGGCTATGGGTTGCTGCTGGCAGAGCAAATCCAGATCGACCAGGACTTCTCGCCTTCCTTGCGCGCCTATCTCGACCGCCTCAAGGCACGGCCGGCGTTTCAGCGCGCGGCTGCCCGCTAGCCAGACCTCCTTAGGCGTTCGCCGCTACGCGACTGACGACGCGATCTCGGCGGTCACCGGCACCTTGAACTCAAGTAACATTTGCGCAAAGGCCTTGCCTTGCGGGTCGAAGGAGAGGCTGGCAACACCGCCACCGCCCAGCGCGTTCCACAGCACGAAGTTCAGCGCGGAGGGTCCGGGGAGGTCATAGCGATCGACGCGGCCCTTCCCGTCCTTGAACTTATGCGCGAACCACGCCGCCACCGTTTCGGGCGTCAGCGCCGCGCGGATGAAGGGCAGATATTCGCGCTTCCTTGCCATGACACCGATATTGGAGTTGTCGCCCTTATCCCCCGAACGGGCAAAAGCGAGGCGGATCAGCGGGACGGTGGCGGAGAGGTTGGCCGGCACCGCCTCATCCATCCGGGGGCGGATGATCAGGTCTTGCGCAAAGCCGCCGCCCGTATCGATGGGGCACGCATAGGCCTCGCCCGCGACATGCACCGTGACGGGTACATCGGCCTTTGGCACCAGCGTTGCAAAGTGGCGGATAACGGGCGAGGCCTTGGGCCTTGCCCCGCCATACCCCGCGACGCCCGGCGCGAAGGAGGTTCCCGCGCTCGTCAGCTCACGGATCATCAGTTCCAGCGGCTCCTTGCGTGCGTGCTTGGCGGCCAATTTCAACACGGCTTCGCGAATGTGGCGCTCGACGCGATGGGGGCCATAGGAATCCTCATCGCCAATCACCTCGATACTCGTTTCGGTGAAAGGGCCCCAATTGCGCTGGCGGCAGACCTCGTCCATCCGCGCGAGAACGGCCTCGCCCACGCGCCGAGCCTTCAGCGCCGCGTCGATCCCGGCCAGCGTCAGCATCTGGGTGAGACGGAAGCCGTCTTCATAGGTCAGCGAGACCTTGTAGGTCGCGGTCGGGGGATAGCCCTTCGCGCCAGAGACGCGCACGCGGTTCGCTCCCACCTGCTCAAGCGTGACACCCGAGAAGTCAGCGACGACATCGGGCAACATGTAGGCCTGGGGATCGCCGATCTCATAGAGCATCTGCTCGCCAACCGTGCCCACCGACACAAGGCCGCCGGTGTCGTCGGGTTTCGTCGCGACGAAGGTGCCGTCGGGCGAGACCTCGGCGATGGCATAGCCGATGTTCTCCCAGCCGGGGACCTCGTCCCAATCGGTGAAGACGCCGCCGCAGGCCTGCGCCCCGCATTCGACGATGTGGCCCGCAAGGCTGCCGCCCGCGAGCCGGTCATAGTCCTTAGGCGTCCAGCCGAATTTGTGGATGCAGGCGCCCAGCGTCACCGCGCTGTCGACGCAGCGGCCGGTGATGACGATGTCCGCGCCCTTTTCCAGCGCCATCGCGATGGGGAAAGCCCCCAGATAGGCGTTCATGCTGACGGGCTTTTCCGGCAGTCCCGTACCGTCGAACATTTCTTTCAGGCGCTGCGCGCGCCAATGATCGAGGCGGGGGAGAATGTCATCGCCCTCGACATAGGCGACCTTCAGATCGACGCCGAGCTTTTTCAGCATCGCCTCGACCGCGGCCGCGCAACCCTTCGGGTTCACGCCGCCCGCATTGGCGATGATCTTGATTCCGCGCGCGGCCACCTCGCGCGCCACCTGGGGCAGCGTCACGGTCACGAAGTCATGCGCGAAGCCCGCGTTCGGGTCCTTCTCCCGCGCGCGGGCAAGGATCGACATCGTGATCTCGGCCAAATAGTCGAAGACGAGATAGTCGATGCCGCCCTTGGTGACGAGTTGGGTCGCGGCGAGGAAGCTGTCGCCCCAAAAGCCGCTGGCGCAACCGATGCGGATGGTCTTGCTCATTGCGCGCTCCGCAGCATGTTCTTCGCGATGACGAGCTTTTGCACCTCGCTCGTGCCCTCATAGAGGCGGAAGATGCGCACATCGCGGTAGAAGCGCTCAACGCCATAATCGGTGACATAGCCCGAGCCGCCATAGATCTGCACCGCGCGGTCGGCGACGCGGCCGACCATTTCGGAGGCATAGAGCTTGGCGCAGCTTGCCTCCATCGCCACAGGCTCGCCCGCGTCGCGCTTTCTCGCCGCGTCGAGCACCATGCAGCGGGCGGCATAGGCCTCGGTCTTCGAATCCGCCAGCATCGCCTGGATGAGCTGGAACTCCGCGATCTTCTGGCCAAATTGCTCGCGCTCCAGCGCATAGCGCACGCTGTCGGCGATGAGGCGCTCGGCGACACCGACACAGACGGCGGCGATGTGGATGCGGCCGCGATCCAGCACCTGCATCGCCACCTTGAAGCCCTCGCCCTCGCGGCCGAGCATCAGATCGGCCGGCACGCAGCAATCCTCGAAGATCACGTCGTGAATATGGGCGCCCTGCTGACCCATCTTGCGCTCGGGCCTGCCCACGGTGATGCCTGGCAGGTTCGAGGGCACGATGAAGGCGGAGATGCCGCCCGCGCCCTTGTTGCCGGGGTTGGTGCGCGCCATCAGCGTGAACATCCCTGCGCGCGCGGCGTTGGTGATATAGCGCTTGGTGCCGTTGACGACATAGTGGCCACCGTCGCGGATGGCGAGCGTCTTGAGGCTTGCCGCGTCGCTGCCGGCGCCGGGTTCGGTCAGGCAGAAGCTCGCCACCACCTCGCCGCTCGCGATCCTGGGCAGCCACTCATCCTTTTGCTGCGCGTTGCCGAACATGACGATGCCCTGGCTGCCGATGCCGACATTGGTGCCGATGACGGAGCGGAATGCGGGCGAGGTCTTGCCAAGCTCGAAGCAGACCAGCACCTCTTCCTCCATGGTGAGGCCAAGGCCGCCATACTCGACCGGGATCGAGAGGCCGAACAGCCCCAGCTCCCGCATCTGGGCGATGACGGCATCGGGCACGCGGTCGTTGCGGGCCACCTCGTCCTCGATCGGGACCAGTTCCTCTCGTACAAAACGCGCAACGGAGCCGATAAGTTGGTCCCTGGTTTCAGGATCGAGTGCCATTGTCATTACCTCCCACAGATTGGCGCCAATCTATGAAGCGGGAAGGGCGCCGTCAAAACGACCCCTGGCGCAAGGCGTGGCGCGCTTGCTAGAGAATCGGCATGACCCAATCCCCATCCTTGGGCGCCCTTTCGGGCGTCACCGTCATCGACCTCTCGCGCGTGCTGGGCGGGCCTTACGCAACGCAAATCCTGGGCGACCACGGTGCCGAGGTGATCAAGATCGAGCCGCCGCAGGGCGATGAAACGCGCGAATGGGGGCCGCCATTTCAGGAGGAGGAGGACGCCTTGCGCGGCGCCTCGGCCTATTATGTCAACATCAACCGGAACAAGCGCGGCCTTGCGCTCGACCTCAGCCTGCCGGCGGCGCGCGCAGTTCTGCTGCGGCTGCTCGG
The DNA here is from genome assembly GCA_013389115.1 of Alphaproteobacteria bacterium. Taxonomy (GTDB): domain Bacteria; phylum Pseudomonadota; class Alphaproteobacteria; order Micropepsales; family Micropepsaceae; genus JACADY01. Next base: position 39,661 of record JACADY010000008.1, on the reverse strand, counting down.
CCGGGCCGATGTGCTTGTCGAGAATTTCAAGATCGGGACGCTGGAGAAATGGGGACTTGGATATGAGGCCGTGCTTGCAAAGCAGTTCCCCCGCCTCATCCATGCCCGCGTCACGGGCTTTGGCGCGGAGGGACCTTTCGGTGGCTATCCAGGCTATGATGCCGTCATCCAGACAATGAGCGGACTATCGAGCGCGAACGGCTCTCCTGCCTCGGGTCCCGTCAAACTGGGCGTTCCCATCGTCGACATGGCGACGGGGCTCAATCTCGTGATCGGCATTCTTCTTGCCTTGCGGGAGCGGGAGAAATCCGGGCGCGGACAATTCGTCGAGGCCGCGCTCTATGATGCGGGGCTTTCGATCCTGCATCCCCACTCTGGCAATTATCTGATGGGCGGAACGCTGCCGCAGCTCATGGGCAATGCCCATCCCAATCTTGCCCCTTACGACCTCTTCCCGACACGCACCCGGCCCATCTTTCTTGGTATCGGCAATGAGGGCCAGTTCCGCAAGGCGATGGCGGTGCTGAACGCGGCGGCGCTGCCGTCGGATCCGCGCTTCGACACGGTGGCGAAGCGCAATGCGAACCGGGTGGCGTTGACGGCGCTGCTCACGGAGCTGTTGGCGGACAAGGACGGGGTGGCGCTGGCGAAGGCGATGCTGGACGCGGGCGTTCCGGCGGGCACGCTCAACAATGTCGCGGAGGCGCTTCATGACGCGCAGACGACGGCGCGCGGGATGGTCGTTGAAAAGGACGGCTATAAGGGCATTGGCGCTCCCATCAAGCTCTCGCGTTCGCAGACCTCCGTCCGGCAGGTGCCGCCACGGTTCAACGAGCATGGCGATGCCATTCTCAGCGAGGCAGGGTTCAGCGCTGACGAGATCGAGCAATTGGCGGGAAGCGGCGCCTATGTGCGGGAGAAACGTTAGGGCTTCGCCGTTCGGGCTTCGCCGTTCGAGGCTCGCGAAGGCTCGCACCTCAGGGCGAGGAGAATGACAGGGCAGCCCCCGTTATTCTCACCGATTGGTCCTAGACTGGCTTTACAAGCACGGTGAGATGGAAGTCGCGCGTGAGAGCGCCGGCCGCGTCATCGAAGGGGAATGGTTCCGTCTCGCCCGTGCGGCGATATCCCCGCCGCTCATAATAGGCGATCAGATCCTCGCGCAGGCTGATGACGGTCATGCGCATCGCGATCACACCCCAGGCCGCCTTCGCCTTGCGATCGCTTTCCGCGAGGAGCGCGCGGCCAATGCCGGCGCCCTGGCAGGCGGGCCTTACCGCAAACATGCCGAGATAGGCCGTGCCGCCTTCGTCCTTCAGGTACACGCAGCCAATGAGTTCGCCCACACGCTCCGCCAACAGGAATCCGGAGCGCGGCCCCGTCGCGCGCTCCATCACTTCCTCGCGCGAGGTGCGCGGACCCTGCAAGAGATGCGCTTCGCTCGTCCAGCCGCGCAGACTTTCCTCGCCGCGATAGGCTGCCTCCAGCAATGCGTGGATGGCGGAGACATCCTTACGGCTTGCCCAGCGGAAGAGCGCGGCTTCATGATTGTCTGTCATCGCGGGATCGATACAGTGGGTGCAACCGCAACTCAACTCTCCCTTACCCATTCATGCCCTCCATCGCGCTCAGCGTTCTTGACCAATCGCCGATCCGCAGCGGCGGCACGGCGCGCCAGGCCATTGATGAAACGCTCGCACTTGCGCGGCTTTGCGACCGGCTCGGCTATCGGCGCTATTGGCTGGCCGAGCACCACAACACCAATTCCTTCGCGGGTTCGGCGCCCGAAATTCTCATCGCCCGCGTCGCACAGGAGACGCAGCGCCTGCGCGTCGGTTCGGGCGGCGTGATGCTCACCCACTATTCCCCGCTCAAGGTGGCCGAGCAGTTCCGGGTTCTTGAGACGCTCTATCCCGGGCGCATCGACCTCGGCCTCGGGCGGGCGCCCGGCGCCGATCCGCGCACGACAACCGCGCTGCAGGCGGGGCCGCAAGGGTTCGGCATCGAGGCCTATCCCCAGCAGGTGCAGATGCTGCAGGCCTATCTCGCCGATGCTTGCGGAGAGGCGCCGTTCGGACCGGAACATCCGCTTGCCCGCATCCATGCCAGCCCTCGCGGACCCGGCATGCCGGAGATTTGGCTCTTGGGCTCCGGCATTCACAGCGCCGTCTATGCGGCTGAACTGGGGCTTGGCTTTTCCTTTGCCCATTTCATCGCACAGGAAGAGGGTGAACCGATACTCGAGGCCTATCGCCAACGTTTCAAGCCGAGCGCAGCCTTTGCCATCCCGCGCGCGTCCTTTGGGGTCTTTGCGCTTTGCGCGGAAACGGCGCAAGAGGCGGCGCGGCTTGCCCTCTCACGCAATCTTTGGGTCGTGCGGCTGCTCAAGGGACAGCATACGCCCTTCCCTTCGCCTGAGGAGGCGGCCGCGCACAACTTCAGCGAGGAGGAGCGCGCGATCCTGCGCGCCGTCGAAGGCCGTGGAATCGTGGGCACGCCCGATCATGTCCATGCACGAATAATGGAGATGGCGGCGCGTTATGGCGCGCAGGAAGCCATCATCCTCACCATCACCCATGATTTCCAGGCAAGGATGCGCTCCTATGAGTTGATGGCGGCGGCGTTCGGACTTGCCGCGGCAGCCTGAGCCTTCGCGGCCCGGCGCTCGACGATGGCGCGAATGCGGGCCTGACGCTCGGCCGTCAGGGGGAAGTTCCAGAAGAGCACGATCGAGGCGGCATAGAAGAACCAGGGCACGATGATGTAGGTGATCGTCAGGCCCTGAAGCGCTGTCTCGCTGTTCGCCGTGCTATGCGCGTCAAAGCCGCTATAGGCCAGGATCATCAGCGCGATGAAATAGCCAAAAGCCGCACCGCCCTTCTGGCCCATACCCCAGATCGCGATCAGCAATCCGGCCCTCGAGGTACGGGCGCGCATCTCGTCCAAGTCAATGACGTCCGCCGCGATGGACTGGCCGAGCGTCGCGGATGCCGAGCCGCCAAGACCCGCCAGAAACAGCACGAGGCAGGAAAGGAAAAGGTCACCCTTGGGCACGAGCAAGAGACTGGCGAAGATGACGATGCTGATGACCACGGCGACGACGAGGGCGCGATGCTTCGAAATTCTTCCGCCGAGGATCACCCAGATGGGCGCACCCAGAATCGCTGCGAGCAGATAGGACAAGAGCGGCAGTCCCGCCGCCTCGCCCAACGCCATTGCGTGGCCGAAAAACCAAAGCACTACGGTCTGATTGATCGCCGTGCCGATGCGTCCGATGGTCGATGCCGTCCAGATCCGCATGAAGGGGCCGTTGTGCCAGGCAATGCGAAGGCCTTGGGCCCAGGTGAGCCCCGCCGTCATCGAGAGCACGGGCGGCTCCGGCACGAAGCGCATGAGAACGATCGCGCTCAAAGGAAAGATGATCATCGCCCAAAGCCCAATGCCCTGCATCACGGGCACGAGCCCTTCCTTCGTTCCCGCGCCACCGCCAGTGATCAGGGGCGCGATCGAGGCGATGAAGATGCCGATAAAGGCAAAAGCCGTGCGCCAGCCGGTAATGCGCGAGCGCTCATGATAGTAGCCCGAGAGCTCCGCGCCCCAGGCGCCGTAGGGAATGGTCACCATCGTCCAGCCGAGATAGAGCACCATCAGCCAAAGCAGCAGATAGCCTGCATCCGCCTGTCCCGGCTCGGCAAAAAAGATGAAATAGATGCCGAGCATCTTCACCGGAATCCCTAAGAGCACCCAAGACTTGCGGCGGCCCCAGCGCCAATGGCTGGACCGGTCGGAGAGAATGCCAATCAGGGGATCCGTCACGACATCCGACAGGCGCGCGATCAGGATCACCCAGGCCATCGCCGCCAGCGAGACGCCGATATCGGTGCCGTAAAAGGTCGTCAAATAGATGTCGATCGGCAGATCCGCTATCGCCAGCGGCAGCGCGAGCTGACCATAGGCCGCGTAGGTCCGCGCCGGGTGTTTCCCGTTCGCGCCACTTTCCTTGCTCATGCCCTTTTGACGAGAAGGGCAGCCGCCCTTCTTGCGAGGCGCCTCCCATTCCGCTCCCTGTGCCGCGCGCTCAGCGCTTTTGGCTGATTGTTACCTTGATTTGAACGATGACGGGAAACAGGCCCGTCGGCAAGCGTTCGCGGAGGGTGCCCGTGACCCTGGCTCCCCGCTTCAGGATTTCGGCGGCTTGGGCAGTCCCGTAAGGCCGAGGACCAGATAGGCATTGAGAAAGCAGATAAACGCCACGGCCAGCAGCAGGACATCGAAGCGGAATATCAAGACCGTCAGCGCGAGGCTGACAAGGTTGAGCGTCTGATTGACCGCCGCGAGCAGAGCCAGAATGCCCGCAACCCATAGCGACCAGGAAAGGATGCGTGCCATCCTGACTATCCCATCTTTGAGAGGCGCCGCGTCAGGGCGTGATGAGGCCGATCACGGCCCCTGTCATGCCTGTTGCCAGTGTACCAGAAACAATGGCGCGCAGGGAGAGTTCGACGATCTCCTCGCGGCGCTCAGGGACCATGGCGGTGATGCCCGCGGTCATCATGCCGACCGATGACAGGTTCGCAAAGCCGCATAGCGCATAGAGCATGATCAGCCGTGAGCGTGGCGATAACGCGTCCGGCGGCAAGTCGGCCATATGAAGATAGGCGATGAGCTCGTTGAGGACGGTCTTTGTTCCCATCAAGGCGCCCGCAGGGATCGCCTCCGACCAGGGGATGCCAAAAAGCCAGACGAGCGGCGCGAACAGCCAACCGACCACCCGCTGGAAGGTCAAGGGGGCACCCCAAACCTCCGGCAGTCCCGCCAGCAGGATGTTGGCCAGCGCCACCAACGCGACGACGACCAGCAGCATCGCGAGGATGTTGAGGTAAAGCTTCATGCCGTCTTCGGCCCCTTGCGCCACGGCATCCATGCTCGATTTGTATTGCACGGCTCCAGCCGCGTCGGCGGGTGTCGACTCCTCGCCCGGGATCATCAGCCTTGAGATCACGATCGCGGCCGGGACCGAGATGATCGAGGCCACAAGAATGTGGCCGATGGCGCCAGGCACCGTGCGCTCGAGGATGATCGCATAGAGAACGAGCACGGTGCCGGCGACGGTCGCAAGGCCACAGGTCAATACCGTGAACAACTCGGCCCGCGTGAGCCTTCTCAGGTAAGGGCGGATCAGCAGCGGGGATTCCACCATACCCATGAAGACATTCGCAGCGCAGGCAAGCCCCACCGCGCCGCCGATGTTCATGGTCCGCTGCAGCACGAGCGAAAAGGCGCCGACAACGACGGGCAAGATGCGCCAATACCACAGCAGTGCCGAGAGTGACGACATGACGATGACGAGGGGCAGCACCTCAAAGGCAAGGCTGACCAAATTATTCGGCTCGCTCACGGCAAAGGGCGTTGCCCCGCCGCCGACAAAGCCGAAAACGAAGCTCGAGCCCGCCCGCGAGGATTCGCGCAAGGCCGTCACGACGACGTTAAGCTGCATCAACGCCTCGCGGGCTGCATCGATGCGGGTCAGCACAAGGGCGATCACGATCTGGAGGGCAAGTCCGCTCAGGATCAGAACCGGCTGAAGCCGACGGCGATTTTCAGACATGACCCAGGCAAGCGCGACCATGCCAAACAGGCCCAGCGCGCTTTGCGCCTGCGGAAGGAGTTCAATCATAGAGGATGAGCAACCAAGGAGTGTAAAATCCCACGCTAGCAAAGGGCGATTCGCACGTCATTGGCCTTGCGGGGCTTTGCAGTCACCGAAACGTCAGCGAAGCGCGATAGTCATCTTCCTGCCACAGCCAAACCAGCCCGGATTCCACCCATGAGCCCGCCTTCCCCGCCCCGTGCGCCCGAAATCGTTGCGTTGAGCGGCGCGCGCGGCCTGCCCGCGCTTTTCATCGTGGCGTTCCATTTTCACGAGGCCTTCGGCTATCGGGGGCTCGGCGCCTTCGATGCGCTGCTCAACAAAGGCTATCTCTATGTCGAGTTCTTTTTCATTCTGAGCGGGTTCACGCTCACCTATGTCTATCGGGGCGGGCCGCTCTCACAGTTTTCGGCCGGCGCCTATCGCGATTTTCTCGCCGCGCGGGCGGCACGGCTCTATCCCGGCCATTATTTCATGCTGTTTGCCATATTGGGCCTTGAAATCGTGCGCCGGGCCCTTATCGCTGAGGAGACGGGCGTCGCGCTGTTCGATGTTCCCGCGGTGGCTGGGCGGACGGCCGAGACCTTCATAACCAATCTGCTGCTCATCCAGGCGTGGAACATCGATTCCGGCCTTAGCTGGAATGGTCCTGCCTGGTTCTTGAGCGTGATGCTGTTTCTCTACCTCCTGTTCCCGCTCATGCTCACCGCGATGGGCGATCGGTTCGGGATGCGCTCGCTGCTCCTCGCCATCGCAGGGGGTGGTGTGCTTGCGGCCATCGCCTATACATCCGGGCGCGGGCTCGATGTGACATTCCACAATGGCCTCTTCCGCGGTCTCGGCGCCTTTCTTGTCGGATGCGGGATCGCGACCGCGATCAGCGCCATCCCCAAAGAACGGGTCTGGACGTGGTTGCTTTCGGTCGCGCAGGTCCTTTGTGCGGCCTTGCTCGTCGCCGCGTTCCTCTACGGGGGCAAGCCGCGCTCTCACGCGGATCTGGCGATCGCAGGATTGCTGGCGGCGCTCATCTTCCTCCTCGCCTTCGATCGGGGGCTAATCGCGCGCGCGGTGACACATCCCCTCATCATGAAGCTGGGAGAGCTGTCGCTGGCGATCTACCTCACGCATTTCTTCTTCATTCAGCTCGTCCGGATGTTGCGCCGCTATGCCTATCCGGCGCCCGATATGGTTGTTTTCGGCGCGCCGTTCAGTGCCCTGTTCCCCGCCGTGCACTGGATTGAGCTGGCGTTCGTCATGGCCTGCGCCACATTCTTTGGCTGGCTCCTCCATCGCTATCTCGAACAGCCCGCCGGGACGGCCCTTCGCCGGCTTCTGTCGCGCGCCCGGCCGGCGCCCGCCCAATAGGGCCGATACCGTCAGCCGGGAAGAGAGACAGGCTGCCTCTCCTCCCGGTACCCTTCCTCTTGGTGGTAACCCTCATTCCACCGCGGCTCACGATAGCCGGATGCCTCCCCCCCCGCTTGATTTCAGGGGCGGAGGGCGTCAACACTCTCGGCCAAATTCAATGGCAGCAAAGGAGATACGCTCATGGCCATCCGTTTTGACGGCAAAGTCGCCCTCGTAACCGGCGCAGGCGGCGGGCTTGGCCGCGCCCATGCGCTCGAACTGGCGCGGCGGGGAGCCAAGGTCGTCGTCAACGATCTGGGCGGATCGGTCGATGGGTCGGGCGGCTCGTCGGAGGCGGCGCAGAAAGTCGTGGCGGAGATCCAGGCGCTGGGCGGCGAGGCGATCGCGAACGGCTCGTCCGTCACTGATGATGCGGGCGTTGCCCACATGATCAAGCAGACGATGGATGCGTTTGGGCGGCTCGACATCCTTATCGCCAATGCCGGCATCCTGCGCGACAAGAGCTTCACCAAGATGGAGATCAAGGACTTCCAGGCCGTGATCGACGTACACATCATGGGCTCGGTCAAGCCCATCAAGGCCGCCTGGGAGATCATGAAGGCGCAATCCTATGGCCGCATCGTCGTGACGACCTCCTCGACCGGCCTTTATGGCAATTTCGGCCAGACCAACTACGGCGCCGCAAAGCTTGGCCTTGTCGGCTTCATGAATACGCTGAAGCTGGAAGGCGCGAAGGACAACATCAAGGTCAACGCAATCTCGCCCGTCGCCGCGACGCGCATGACCGAGAACCTGTTCCCGCCCGAGGCGCTGAAAGTCTTCCAACCCGAATTCGTGACGCCTGGTGTCATCTATCTCGTCAGCGACGAGGCCCCGACGGGCGCGATCCTGACCGCCGGTGCAGGCGTGTTCTCGCTGGCGCAGATCATCGAGAGCAAGGGCATCAGCCTTGGTACGGCGGCGACGGCCGACGACATCGCCGCGAACTGGCCGACGATCACCGACATGTCCGGGGCCAAGCCCTATTTCCAGGGCGGCGAGCAGACTGGCAAGTTCATCGAACGGCTGAGCGGGAAATAGGCGCGCTCACGCTTCTGTGTGGATGGCCCGGTCCCAAGCCGGGCCATGACAGAACAGGTTTCATCGGAATCACTGGAGGCTCCCATGCGCTATCTGCACGCGATGGTCCGGGTGAGCGATCTCGACGCGTCGCTCGACTTCTATGTGAACAAGCTTGGCCTTCAGGAGATGCGCCGATTCGACAGCGAGCCGGGGCGGTTCACGCTCATCTACCTTGCGGCGCCGGAAAATCCGCAGGCGGAGATCGAACTCACCTTCAACTGGGACCCAGAGATCTATAGCGGCGGGCGGAATTTCGGGCATCTTGCCTTTGCGGTCGATGACATCTATGCGCTCTGCCAGCGGCTGAAGGACGAAGGCGTCACCATCAATCGGCCGCCGCGCGATGGGCGCATGGCGTTCGTGCGCTCGCCCGATGGGATCTCGATCGAGCTTCTGCAAAAAGGCGCCGCGCTTCCTCCCACCGAGCCTTGGGCGTCGATGCCCAATACGGGAAGCTGGTAACGAAAAAGGCCGCCCAAGCTGGCGGCCTTTCCGGTTTTTTACGTCGTCTCAGAATTCAGGCTTCAAACACCGCCTTCAGATCCTTCTTCAGGATCTTGCCGTTGGGATTGCGCGGCAGGTTGTCGTGCAGAAAGGCGATCTTGACCGGTACCTTGAAGGCCGCCAGCTTTTGCGAGACGAAGTGCCGAAGCTCTTCCTCGCTCGCGGTCTTGCCCGGCTTCAGGTGCACGACGGCGACCGGCTCTTCGCCCAGCGTGCGATGCGGAATGCCGATGACCGCCGCGTCCATCACCGCCGGGTGGTCGTAGAGCGCGTTCTCGACCTCGACGCAGTAGATGTTCTCGCCGCCCCTGATCAGCATGTCCTTGGCGCGATCGACGATGTAGACAAAGCCCTCGTCATCGACGCGGGCGAGGTCGCCTGTCTTGACCCAGCCATCGACAAAGGTCTGCGCCGTCGCCTCGGGCTTGTTCCAATAGCCGCGCACGACAATGGGGCCACGGTACCAAAGCTCACCCACCTCGCCCACCGGCAGATCCTTGCCGTCAAGGCCCACGATGCGTACCTCTCCCGTCGGCGGGGGCACGCCGCAGCTTGCGGGCTTGCGCTCATAGTCCTCGCCAAAATTGGTGGTGGCGGTGGCGGAGGTTTCCGTCATGCCCCAGCCCTGGCCCGGCTGAAGCTTGGGGAAGGTCTCCTTCAAGCGGCGCACCAGCTCGGGCGCGGAAGGCGCGCCGCCATAGGAAATGACCTCGATCGAAGAGGTATCGAACTCCTTGAAGCGGGGGTGCTCAATGAGCTGCCAGGCGATGGTGGGAACGCCGCCCGCATTGGTCACACGCTCCTTCTCGATCAATTCCAACGCCTTTTCGGCGTCCCAGCGGCGCTGCATCACAAGGCGCGAGCCGCCGAAGGAGGCGGGCACCATGACGGCAAAACAGCCGGTCGCATGGAAAAAGGGAACGGAGATGAGGTTCACCTTCTGCGGCAGGCTGGGATCGGGCGTCGGCGGCATCTCACCCCGGCGCAGGTAGGACCGCGCCTGACCGCACAGAGCGTTAAAAAAGTTCGAGATGATGTTGCGATGGGTGATGACGGCACCCTTGGGCTTTCCCGTGGTGCCCGAGGTGTAGAAAATCGCCGCATCGTCATCCGGATCGAGCCCGATGGCGGGCAGCGGACGATTGGGCAGCGACGCCCATTCATTGACCGCACCGATAATGCTCTCAAGTCTAGTCACCCGGGGGTCGGCAATTTCCTCCGTCGAGCGGGACACGTAAATGTGCTTGAGATCGGGGCATTGGTGCGCATGCTCGCGGATGCGCTCCCAGCGTTCCGCATCAACGATGGCGATCTTGGCGCCGCTGTCGGTGAGGCCATATTCCAGCTCACTGCCCGTCCACCAGGCGTTCAGTGGCGTCACGATGGCGCCGACATGGACGGCCGCCCAGAACGCCGCAATCCATTCAGGCACGTTGCGCATGATTATGGCGATGCGGTCGCCTTTCCGAACGCCGTCGGATATCAGGCGCGCCACAAGGGCGGCGACAGCCTTATGATGGGCGGCGAAGGTTGCCCGCTCACCCTCGTAGACGACAAAGTCCCGGCCGGCGAACGCCTCGGAAGCCTTAAAGACGTCGATCAGCGTCGGTGGCGCGTTCTTCCAGACCTTGATCCTAACCCCGCGAATTTCCCTCTCCTCGATTGCGAGGGGTGAGCCCTCAGTCTGCGTGAGCAGGATGTGGGCATCCTTGATGGACATGGCGGGAAAATTGGACAGCGCAGCAGGGCTCGACATTCCGGGTTTCACTCCAAGCAACATTCTTTTCGTTGACGCGCGGGAACATGCCATTTGTGAGGCCGCCACGCCAAGGGGCAATTGATCCCAATCCTTGTCATTGCGGCTTCATATTCAAGGGATTCATGCCATGCTGATCCTTCCAGCAGGTCCTTTCGGGGGGATCCACGCATGATCTTTCGCCTTCTCGTCCTTGTTGCCGTGCTTTACGCAGGGATCGGTTCAGCCCTTGCAGAACGGGTGGTCCTGCACCGCGGCAATGCGGCTGAACCCGATACGCTCGACCCGCATAAATATACGCTTGCGGCCGAGGCCAATATTCAGCGTGATTTGTTTCTGCCGCTGATGGAATACAACGCGTTTTCAAAGCCGGTCGCCGGCGCGGCAGAGCGCTGGAGCGTATCGGCCGACGGGAGGGTGTGGACGTTTCACCTTCGCGCCGGCCTTGTCTGGTCGGATGGCGTCCCCGTCACCGCGGCGGATTTCGTCGCGGGAATGCGGCGCGGGATCGACCCCGACACGAAGGCGCAATTCGCCAATCTCGCCTACTTCATCAAAAACGCCGAAGCGGTGAACAAGGCGGAGCTTCCGCCCGAAGCACTTGGCGTGCGCGCACCCGATCCCCAGACGGTCGAGATCACGCTTGCCTTTCCAACGCCCCTCATCCTCGATCTCCTTGCCACACCCATCCTTTTTCCCGTGCCGCGCCACGCGGTCGAGCGCTTCGGCGATGATTGGGTGAAGCCCGGGCACATGGTTTCAAACGGGGCCTTCGTGCTCGCAGAATGGTCGCCCAACGACCACGTGCGGCTCACCAAGAACCCGCTCTTTTTTGAAGCCGACAAAGTGATGATCGATGAAGTCATTTTCTATCCGATCGAAGATGAGGGGGCGGCGTTCAAGCGGTTCAGATCCGGTGAGTTGGACCTGCAGGAGCGCTTTCCGCCCACGCAGCGCGCCTGGATCGAGGCCCATATGCCAGGCGTGCTGAAGAACCAACCCTCGCTGTGGCTCAACTATCTTGTCATCAACCAGACGCTGCCCAAGTTCAAGGACGCGCGGGTGCGCGAGGCCCTTTCCCTTGCCATCGACCGCCGGCTCATCACCGACAAGCTGTTGCGGAATGGCGAGACGCCCGCTTATCGGCTGATGCCGCCGCCGGTCGAGGGGTATGAGAGCCCGGAATTTCCCTACGCGGCAGAACCGATGCCGCAACGGATCGATGCCGCAAAGGACCTTCTTGCCGCCGCCGGCTATGGCCCGGGTTCACCCTTGCGGTTCACCTTCCGCCATCGCAGCGGCGATCTCAACAAACGGGTCGCAGTCGCGCTGCAGGGCATGTGGCGGGCGATCGGCGTTGAGTGCGAGCTTGTCACGGGCGATCTTAAGACCCACTACAATCTGCTGCGCGAACAGAGTTTTGAGGTATCGGACGCGGGCTGGAGCTTCACGGCGCCAGACCCTTATTACATTACCTATCTCCTTTTGACGGACAGCGTTGAGACCAATTACGGCAAATGGTCGAATGGGGAATTCGACCGCATCGCCAAGGAGGCGGAGGCGACGCTGGATGTTCCCACACGCTTTGCGCTGTTCGCCAAGGCCGAGCAGATCGCCATGGCCGATCACGCGCTCATCCCCCTCTTCTTCCCCGCCTCGCGCAACATCGTGCAGACCTGGGTCAAGGGTTATGAGAGCAATGCACCCGATGTGCATTCCAGCCGCTGGATGCGGATCGAGAAGTGAGGGCCGCCTTAACACCTCGTTCATCACTGGCGCCAAGGCGAGCATAGAACTTTATTTACCACCGGCGTTTACCGTCAGCTTACCTCGATTTCTGCGAGCTGACCGATGCTGCAAGCCCGCCTGCCCCTTCATGCCCCCCTTCCCGCGTCCGCCTCGTTCGAGGACCGGTTCATCGCGCTGCTCAACCGGCGCGATTTTCTCGAGCCGTGGATGGACCTCAACGACAAGACGGTGATGGTGACCGGCGGGACCGGCTCGTTCGGTAAACACTTCGTTAAATCGGTCATCGAGCACTTCAAGCCGCGCCGGCTCATCATCTTCAGCCGGGACGAGCTCAAGCAGTTCGAGATGGCGCAGATGTTTCCGCCCGAAAAATACCCGTTCATGCGGTATTTCATCGGCGATGTGCGCAACCGCGACAGGCTCGAGCTTGCCATGCGTGATGTCGACTATGTCATTCATGCCGCCGCGCTGAAGCAGGTGCCGATCGCCGAATACAATCCGCTCGAGTGCATCCACACGAATGTTCTTGGCGCCGAGAACATCGTCTATGCCGCGTTGCGGCGCGACGTGAAAAAGGTGATCGCGCTTTCGACCGACAAGGCCGCCAACCCGATCAATCTCTATGGTGCCTCGAAACTTGCCTCCGACAAGATCTTCATCGCCGCCAACAACCTCTCCGGCCGCGACGGGACGCAATTCTCAGTTGTGCGCTATGGCAACGTCATCGGCTCTCGCGGCAGTGTCATTCCCTTCTTCCAGAAGCTCATCGCCGAAGGCGCGAGCGAGCTTCCCATTACAGATCCACGCATGACGCGGTTCTGGATCACCCTGACGCAGGGGGTCAATCTGGTGCTTTCTTCCCTCGCGCTCATGCGCGGCGGAGAAGTCTTCGTGCCGAAGATTCCCAGCATGAAAATGACGGAACTCGCCTCGCTCATCGCGCCTGGTGTGCCGCATAAGCCGATCGGCATCAGGCCGGGCGAAAAGCTGCACGAGATCATGGTGCCCGAAGACGATGCACGCCAGACGCTCGAGCTTGAGGACCGCTATGTGATCCTGCCGAGCTTCGGCAATGCCCGGGAATTCTATGAGTCCTTAGGCGGCCGGACTCTGCCGGATGGATTTGCCTATTCGAGCGACAAGAACCCGGAGGCGATGGACGCACGGGCCCTGCAACAGAAACTGGCAGAATGCTTCGCGTGACACCAAAGGGCGGCGGGGCGGACTTTCTGCCCTATGGCTGCCAGTTGATCGAAGAAGACGACATCGCTGCGGTGACCGCCGTGCTGCGCTCCCTCACGCTGACAACGGGACCCGCCGTCGGCCAATTCGAAGCGGCGCTCGCCAGCGCGACAGGCGCCAGTGAGGCCGTTGTGTGCGCGAACGGAACAGCGGCCCTGCATCTGGCGGGGCGCGCCCTCGACATCAAGCCGGGCGCAACCGCAATCGTCCCCACACTGACATTTCTTGCAACGGCCAACGCGATGCGCTTGTGCGGCGCGGAAATCGTGTTCGCCGACGTCGATCCGGCGACCGGCCTCATGGAAGCAACCCATTTCGCCGAAGCGCTTGCGCGATGCCCCGACCAACGCGCGGATGTTGTCCTTCCCGTGCACCTCAACGGGCAAACGGGGGATCTTGAAGCCATCGCGCGCCTTGCCAAGCGAAACGGCGTCAAAGTGATCGAGGATGCGTGCCATGCAATCGGCGCTCAGGCTCATGGGGCAAGCGTCGGTGCAAACCGCCATTGCGACCTCACGGTCTTTTCCTTTCATCCCGTCAAGACCATCGCCATGGGCGAAGGCGGCGCGATCACCACCAACGATCCCCAGATCGCAGCCCGGATGCGTCGCGATCGTAGCCATGGCATGACGCGGGATGCTTCTGCCTTCGCCAATCCCGATTCCTTCGATGCGAGCGGCGCGCCCAATCCCTGGTCCTATGAGATGCATGAGCCGGGCTTCAACTACCGCGCCAATGATATCCAGTGCGCGCTCGGTCTCTCTCAGCTCAAGAAGCTTTCGCGATTTGTCGACATCAGGCGGGCGCTCGTTGCGGAATATGATTCGCTGCTCGGCGATATCAGCCCGCATGTCAGACTGCTGACGCGCACGCGGGCGTGTTCACCTGCGTGGCATCTCTATGTAGTGCGCATCGACTTCGCGGCCGCCGGCGTTGCGCGCGCAAGCCTGATGCGCCATCTCGCGGCGCAGGGGATTGGGACGCAGGTGCATTACTATCCAGTGCACCGCCAGCCCTATTACGCGCTGCGCTATGGTGTGACGCGACTTCCCGGCGGTGATGCCTACTACGAACAGGCGCTTTCCCTGCCCCTCTCGGCACGCATGGATCTGGATGATGTCAGGCGCGTCGTCGATGCGCTTGCCCGGGCGCTTCGCGGCTGATCATTCTTAGTGTAGCAAAAAAGGGCCGCTTTTGCGGCCCTATTGTCATTTCCGATTCGAGGGGGGCTCTTACTGCTGGAAGAGCGAGAGCACGATCTGGGGACGCGTGTTCGCGATCGAGAGGGCCTGCGCACCCAATTGCTGCTTGACCTGGAGCGCCTGAAGCTTGGCACTTTCGTCCGCGAGGTCCGCGTCGACGAGATTGCCGATACCGGCGGTCAGCGAATCCTCCAGCTTGGCGACAAAGGTCAGATGCGTTTCCAGCTTTTTCGCCGTCGAGCCAATCCGCGCCAGCGCCGCGTTGACATTTACAAGGCTCGTGTTCAGCTGCGCGAGCGCCGCTGAGGCAGCTGTCATCGTCGAGAGATTGGCTGTCGAGGCCATTGTGATGATCGTGCCGCTGAGCGCGAAGGGCTCTGCGCGCAGCGTGATCGTCGAGGTTGCGTCCGCATCGGCGAGGATGGCAATGCTCGTCACCGAGGAGTTGAGCAGGTTCGCACCGTCGAATTCCGCGTTCTCAACCACCGACTCAATCTGAGAGAGCAGAGCCTGGAAGTCTTCGTTGAGGGCGTCGCGCGAGGCAGTGTCGATCGATGGATCGTTCGCCGAGATGACCTTTTCCTTCATCTGCACGAGAAGGTCGGAAATCGTCTCGCCCGCTGCGAGCGTCACATCGACGATCGATACGGCGCGGTTGACGCTTTGTGTCACCGCGGCGAGTGCGCTCGTGTCGGCCCGCATGTTCTGGGCGATCGCATACACCGCGGCATTGTCCTTCGCGCCGGCGACCTTCAGACCCGTGTTAATGCGGTTCATCGTGACGTCGAGCTGACTGTTGGTCGCGTTCAGGTTCTGAAGCGCGATCATCGCCGAAACGTTGGTGTTGACCGAAATCGTCATGAGCTACCACTCCTTAGGGCATCAACGGCGGCACTTGAGCCCGTTTTCGGTTCTGTGCCCTCGAAGCAGGAATGGCAATGACGATGCCAAGTCTTGGCATGGCCATTATCTATCTGATTGTTATAGACAATTCTCTTTCGCTCGGGTCAGGGCGGCGCGTGGCGCGGCAGGTCGTGCCGGTCAAAACATGCCGATCAATGGATAGATTTGCCGAGCCTTGGCACTTATTCGCGCTTTAGACCGTCTTATCGACGAGGTGGGCTTCCTGCTCGCGCAACGCTTTCAGCATGTGTAGGATTTCTTCCGCCGGCCACTGGTTCAGGACTTCGCCCGTCTTGCGATGGATCGAGCGGTAGACATAGCGGTCCGTCGCCTCATCCTGATCGATGCTGAGGCGGGAATTCAAATTCAGAAGGGAGTCCTTGAATTGGCGATACCGTTCGCCAAGGGCTGTTGACAGGTCTTCGCTGTTCTTTTCGTCCCGCTTTTCCTCGGCTTCCTGCTGCCGCGCTCCGGAATCGTCGTTGGGCCGGGGCTGCTGAACGGAAGCTGGCGAGATTGATCGGCTGACGGGCCTTGCCGCCTCAGGGGCGACGGGCTCGATCAGTGCTACAGACACGTTGCTAGCGACTGGCGTGATCATCAGTCATTCGCCGAATCTGGTGGCGCCTCCTCGCTGAGGGAATCCGGGCGAGGCCGTGGCGCCCCGCCCTTCCTCCTAACCCTTGTTACCCGAACAGAGCGAGCAACGTCTGCGGCGAGCTGTTTGCAATTGACAGTGCCTGAATGCCAAGCTGCTGCTTGACCTGCAAGGACTGCAACCGCGAACTTTCGACCGCCAGGTCCGCATCGACAAGATTGCCGATACCGGCTTTCAGCGTGTCGGACAGTTTCGTTACGAACTCAGAGTGGATCTCAAGCTTCTTCGAGTTCGTGCCGAGGCGCGCCAAGGCTTCAGAGAGGTTCTGAAGCGAGGTTTCAACGGTCGAGATCATCGCCGAGGCGTCAGTCTGGGTGTCGATTGACCCTGTCGACGCAATCGTGACGATCGAGCCGCTGAGCGAGAGGTCTTCGCCAGACACCGTGATCGTCGATGAGCCGTCCGCATCGGCGAGGGCCGTGATGCTGGTCAGTGTACCGTCGAGCAGGTTCGAGCCGTTGAAGGTCGCATTGTTGACCATCGTCGTGATCTGATCACGCAGCGCCGAGAAGTCCTCGTTGAGGGCGTCGCGGCTTGCCGTATCGAGAGAGCTGTCCGACGCCGCCAGCGCCTTTTCCTTCATCTCGATGAGAAGGTCGGAAATGGCTTCGCCGGCCGCAAGGCCGACATCGACGGTCGAGATTGCACGATCAAGGCTCTGCTGCACGGCGTTCAGGCCGGCCACATCGGAACGCATGTTCTGCGCAATGGCGAAAACGGCGCCATTGTCTTTCGCCGAACCAACCGCAAGACCGGTGTTGATCCGGTTCTGCGTCGTTTCCAATTCCTTGTTCGTCCTGTTGAGGTTCTGAAGGGCGACCATCGCCCCCACATTCGTGTTCACCGTTACCATTCTGGTACTCCGTTCTGGTTCTTACGCTTGAGCGTTTTGCTCGCGGAGCGTTTTGCTCCGTTGAGGCCAGACGCAACGTCGATGCCAGAAGGGGTTAGGATTTCAGTAACAATCTAAGTGCGCGCAGCACAAGGAAGCCCATCGGATGCGTCCGATGAGCCAGGCAAAATATGTCGGCAAAAATTGCCGGTCGCGGCAGAAATTGCCGGGTAGAATTTGCCGCTTCTGCGGCGCTCGCATGGTTAAATCCTTGATCCAAAAGGAACGGCGGAACCGACACTGGGCCGGTTCCGCGCGTTCTAGTCCTCTTAACCGAACAGCGACAGCAGCGTTTGCGGCGCGGCGTTGGCAATCGACAATGCCTGAACGCCAAGCTGCTGCTTGACCTGCAACGACTGCAACCGCGAGCTTTCGACCGCAAGGTCCGCATCGACAAGATTGCCGATACCGGCCGTGAGCGAGTCGGAGAGCTTGGTGATGAACTCGCTGTGGATTTCCAGCTTCTTCGAGTTCGTGCCCAAACGCGCCAGTGCCTCATTGAGGTTCTGGAGCGAGGTCTCCACGGTTGAGATCATCGCCGAGGCGTCGGTCTGGGTACCAATATTCCCAGTCGTCGCGATCGTGATGATCGAGCCGCTCAATCCCAGATTCTCGCTCCCAACGGTGATCGTTGCGGTGCCATCCGCGTCCGCAAGGGCCGCAAGGCTGGTAACGGAGCCGTCGATGATGTTGACGCCGTTGAAGAGGGCGTTGTCCACCATCGTCGTAATCTGGTCGCGCAGGGCCGTGAAATCCTCATTGAGGGCGTCACGGCTTGCGGTGTCGAGCGACGAGTCAGAAGCCGCCAGGGACTTTTCCTTCATCTCGATGAGAAGGTCGGAAATTCCTTCGGCGGCGGCGATGCCGACATCAACAGTCGAAATCGCCCGGTCAAGGCTCTGTTGGACCGCATTAAGGCCGGCGACGTCCGAACGCATGTTCTGGGCAATGGCATAGACCGCGCCGTTATCCTTGGCGGTCGCAACCTTCAAGCCCGTGTTGATGCGGTTCTGCACGATCTCCAGTTCCTTGTTAGTCGCGTTCAGGTTCTGAAGCGCGACCATCGCCCCAACGTTCGTGTTTACGGTAGCCATGATTTTTCCTTCCATTCTGGGAGGGGTTGGCGAGCTTTCTTGCTCGCGCAGGCAAATCCGCCTGCAACGCGTCACTACTCAAGCGACATGCCAGTAGCGCGCGCGGATCTTTGCTCTAACCTATTGATTTATTTCGTTTTTATTTCGTACAACCAGGCGCAATCCGGCAATTGCTGCCCACCCCGCACGATATGCGGGAAAGACCTGCCGAGCGGGGGTGAGATTTGCCGAGCTCTGTTAGGTTCGCTTCTCAAGCCCTTGCATGATCGTGCGATTGATGTCGACCAGCGGATCGATCGTCGCACCTTCGCGCATCACCTTGCTTGAGTATCGCCCGACCCAGAGCGAGAGCGAAATGATCTGGGCGCGCAAGCCTTGCGGCAGCTGATTGCCCGGATCCGAGCAGTCGGAGGCCAGCGTCGTCCAAAGCTGTCGATTGCGGCCGATGGCGGCGATCACGCGCTTGTCCGTGCGCGGCAGTTCGCGGACTTCGACCAGGGCGCGGGTTATATTCGTGAAGAGTCGGTATTCGGTATCACGAGGAGCCTCAACCGTTTTCAACGTCCGCTGATACGCCGTGAGGGACATAGTTCAGTCGCTCCTGCTCGAACTCAAACAATTTGCGGCACTTCATGAGGGCCTTGTAGAAATTGCCCGACATGACGTCCTTGGAAATCGCAACACACGTCGCCAGCGCCTCACGGTTGGAGATCGCGTTCATGAATTCGGTCATGCGGACCGCAAATTCATTGTAGAACGGCCCCGTCTCGTCGGGCTGGAGATACATCATCATGATGGGGAAGTAGATGCGTTTGGCGGGCGTGTCGGCCTGTGTCTGCTGAAGGATATCCTTCTCGCGCAGGATCGAGGCCTTGTTCTCCACCACCAAGGTCGCGCGGCGGTCCCCGTTCGTCAAAACGACCCCGTTGACGACGAATTTCTCGTGCGGCTTGAGTGAGAGTTTGAGCGGCATCGGCAGTAACCGGCAAATTTGTTCCTGATGGAGGCCCTTCCCCAACGCTCCATGCAAGATGGAGGTCAACCTGGGCCCTACGTTCATTTGTAATCGCCGCTCGGTTAAGAAATAGCTCCCATCCCTTCGCGCCCGTCCCTTTAATGTGGACTTAACCATGGCCGTGCTGGGTTTCACGCTCGCAAAGCCAGAGCGGCGCGCGGTCGACAGACCCAAGCTTGCCGCTCTCTTTCTTTCTCTTTTCGCAACGCCTGGCGGAAGGGCGGAGCCCCCCACGTTGCCGTAGCGGAGCGCGCATGGCCAAGTCCCTGGAGGAATTTCTCGCCGGCTCGGAAAACGAGGAGGAAGGCGCCGGGGCAGTCGGCGGCGTCGGCGCGGCGCAGGATTTCATCCGTCATTCCCATGAAGCCTTGCGTCAGGCGCTCCAAAAACCGCTGAGCGATGCGCGGCGCAAATGCAATGTGCTCTTGCGGCAGGCGATCAAGGCCTTCGAGCGCGAGGATTTGGCGAAAGCGGGGAAACTCGCGCTTGAAGCCTCGTCTGCCGATCCGTCCTGCGGCCAGGCCTATCATCTTCTTGCCCTCACGCTCGAACGTCTCGGCGCGCTCAGCAAGGCCGTCGCCATGTACCAGAAGGCGTTCGAGCTCGACCCCAAGGACAGCGATCTTTATCTCAACCTTGGTCTTGCAGCCTGGAAGCTGAAGCTCTTCGATGGCGCCGAGCGCTGCTTCAAGCTCTATATCGACATGAAGCCGGACAACCCTTCGGGCTACAACAATCTTGCCGCGGTGCTGCGCGACAAAGGCCGTTTCGAAGACGCGATCGAACTGCTGCAGGCTGCGATCTGCAAGATGCCAGAGGCCGCGATCCTGTGGAACACGGTGGGCACCGTCATCGGAGAACGCGGCGACTTCGAGCAGGCGCAGACCTTCTATCAGGAAGCGATCCGGCTCAATCCCAAGTTCGGCCGCGCCTATCACAATGTCGGCTATGCGCTCACCCATACAGGCCATCTCAACGAAGCGATCTCCTATTTCGAGCGCGCGATGCCGTTCCTCGAGGTTGAACATGACCGCTTCGAGGCCGAGCACGCGCTCAGCTTCTGCCTCATCGGAACGGGCCAGTTGGAGCGCGGCTGGAAGCTCTATGAAGTGCGCAATCATCCCCGCTTTCGCACCGCAACGCTCTTTGCCGCGCGGGCGCCGCGCTGGCAGGGCGAAGACATCGCGGGCAAGACTCTGCTCGTCCTCGGCGAGCAGGGCCTTGGCGATGAAATCATGTTCGCCAGCCTCGTTCCCGACATGCTGGAGCGTACGGGACCCCAAGGACGCGTACTTCTTGCCTGCGAGAGGCGTCTTGTGCCGCTCTTCTCGCGCTCATTTCCGGCTGCGATCTGTGGTCCCCATGCCGGGCGCTCGCACAATGCGAAGGTGCTGCGCGGGGCGCCATGGGCTGCGGGAAAACTTGAACCCGACGTCGTGACGCCGGCCGCCTCACCCCTTCAATGGCTGCGTCCCCATGTCGAAAGCTTCGGCATCGGGCGCGCCTATCTCAAGCCCGATCCTGCGCGCGTCGCGCATTGGCGCGAGCGCCTTGCGGCCCTTCCCGGCGAGGGCGCGGTCGCCGGACTTTGCTGGCGATCGATGCTCATCACGACACAACGGGCCAAGTACTATAGTCCGCTCGAAGCCTGGGCACAGGCGTTCGGCGGCACAGGACTTCGGATCGTCAACCTGCAATATGGCGATTGCGCGCGAGACATCGCCGAGGCGCGCGAGCGGTATGGGCTCACCATTCATGCCTTCGATGACATCGACCTCAAGAACAATCTCGATGATGCGGCGGCGCTGTCAGTTGCCTGCGATCTTGTGGTGACGGCGCCGACGGCTGCGGGCGCGCTTGCTGCGGCGACGGGCGCTGAAACCTGGTTCGTGCTTGCCGGAAGGGGCTGGGTCGAGATGGGTCTTGACCATTACCCTTGGTATGCGAATACGCGCGCGTTCAAGCCCCAAGCCTTTGGCGACTGGCGAAACGTGATGGCGCATCTCAATCGCGCGCTGAAGGAGCGCAGCACCGCGCGCGCCGTCGCCTGAAGCCCGCCTTCATTGCTGTTGCTGCTGTTGCTGCTGGTAGAAGGCCTCCCCGCGCTCATCGGCGCTGACGGGCGCGTGGTCCATTTTTCGCGCCACTTTCAGCATCGCAGCGGGGCGTATCGGCGCCTCGGCGGGTTGTACACTGACGGCATAGGCAAGCTCGCTGTAGTGGCGGCCCTTGAAGGTCCCGCGGGTCGGGGGCACATCCGCATAGTCGCGGCCGACGCCGACACGAATGTGGCGGTGCCCGGCAAGGGTCTTGTTCGTCGGATCGATGCCAATCCAGCCGAGGCCCGGCATGAAGGCCTCAACCCAGGAATGGGTCGCGTCCGGCGCGGGCCGGTCGTCGATTTCATTGCGATGATAGAGATAGCCCGAGACATAACGGGCCGGAATGCCAAGCGCGCGCGCTCCGGCAATCATCACGTGGCTGAAATCCTGGCAGACACCGCGCTTGATCTTGAGGACTTCCTCCAGCGGCGTATCGACATCGGTGGCATCGGTGTCATAGGCAAAGCCGTCATGGACCGCCCATGCCAGTGCCCGCAAAGTGGTCAGGGGGTCAGAGTCGCGCGTGATCGCGTGCTCACTCAAGAATGCGGATATGCCCTCGCAGGGAACCGCGAGGCCCTGCGTGTGGAGCATGTCGTATTCTTCCGCATTCAACATTTCAGGGCGCAACAGATCCCAGGCGTCGGACGACAGCGCTTCTGGAAGCGTCGCAATTTCAGCCATCTCCACCGAGGCGTGCATCTCGATTTGCAGCTCGGCGTGATCTTTAAGGACATTGAAGTGATGCACTGTATTGCCCAGATGGTCCTCATAGGTGAAGAGCTGGGCGCGCGGCTGCGTGGACACCGCAAAGGCGTTCAGCCGCTGCCCCCCTTCGGAGCGCGGCTGCATGAAGAGCTCCATCAGACTTTCGCGTATGGGCTCAGGGTAACGGAAGCGCGTGAGATGACGGATCGCGTAGTACATGGTCCTCAAACTTGAAGTGCGCCATCGACGCCGTAGGCGATGTAGGCGTTGTGAACGGCAAGGTGGATGTGACCGCATTGATGCTGGAGATCGGCGAGGAACGCGTCGAAGCCGCCGTTCAAGAGCTCCTCGATCTGTCCATATTCGAGATTGGCCTTGAGACGCCCCGACAGGCGCAAACAGGCGGCCCGGCGTTCCGGCGGCGCGCCCGTGCCGATCTGCTCGATCACGCCATGGATCCGGTTGACGCCAAAGCGCAGCGCGTGAGGAAACTCCGGGTCGAAGACGAGAAAGTCCGCGATCCTGTTCGGCTCGATGCGGGCCGTGTAGACCTTGCAGTAAGCCTCGAACGCCGTGCATTGCTTCAGGAGGCTGATCCAGTCGAAATAGCGTGGCTTTTGCAGGCCCTCGGGCGCATCGACCGGCATTTCGCCGAAATGGACATCGAGAAGCCGGCTCATGAGCTGCGCGCGCTCGATGTAGCGGCCAAGCTCAATGAAGTGCCAGCCTTCGCCATGGCGCATGGTCGAATGGGTGATGCCCTGGAACATGAACAGGCCGTCGATCAGGGAGCGGAAATAGGAAGAGGCCTGACCCGCCCAGACCGCCTCATAACTTGTCGCCATGAGATTGAGATAGAGGCGGTTCAGGTGCTCCCACATCTCGGAGCTGATCTGCTCGCGCACGGCCCGCGCATTGTCGCGTGCCGAACTGATGGATGAGAGCACCGAGGACCGGTTGAAGCGATCAAATGCGATGAAGCGCGTCGCATCGGATGCCAGCACGGGCGTTGCTGCCGTGCGGGCGCCGAGCGCAGCGACCAGACGAAGCCAGGATTGCTGAGCCGCTTCCTCGCTGTCCTCCACCATCGTGTCCAGCCGGACGGAGAGCAGGCGCAACGCGTGTTCCGCCCGCTCCATGTACCGGCTCATCCAATAGAGGCTGTCGGCGACGCGGCTTAGCATTGCTGACTACTCGGCTGGCACGCAGGCATAGCGGGTCTGGAAGGATTTGGCGGGAAGCGCGGCAATGGCCGCCTTGGCCGCCTCCTCACATATTGCCTGCGAGGCAAAGCGTTCGGATGTGACCGAGACATCGGCGGGCCGCGCGAGCAGCCCTCCGTCGGCGTTCAACGGCGCAACCCAGACAAAGAAAATGAGCACGTATGGCTTGACGATTTCCGACATTGACGCTTCCCCCTTTATATCACCTGTACCCAGGTGTCTTTCGAGCCGCCGCCTTGGCTCGAATTCACAACGAGGCTCCCCCGCCTCAACGCAACGCGCGTGAGAGCGCCAGGCACCAGCCGGGTCTCGGTCGCGTGCAGAATAAATGGCCGCAGATCCACGTGCCGCGCTTCGACGCCGGTGCCAACGAAGCATGGCGCGGTCGAGAGCGAGATGGTGGGCTGCGCGATATAGTTCTTCGGCTTGGCGAGCACGCGGTCACGGAACGCGACGCGCTCCTTTTGCGTCGCATGGGGGCCGACCAACATGCCATAGCCGCCGCTTTCTCCCACGGCCTTCACGACAAGCGTGTCGAGATTGCCAATCACGTGGGACAGCATGCGCGGCTCGCGGCACAAGAAGGTCTCCACGTTGGGCAGGATCGCGTCCTCATCCAGGTAGTACTTGATGATCCGCGGCACATAGGCATAGACGGCCTTGTCATCGGCCACGCCATTGCCGAGCGCATTGGCGATGACGACGTTCCCCGCGCGATAAACATTGAACACGCCGGGAACGCCCAGGATCGAGTCGCTTCGGAAAATCAGTGGATCGATGAAGTCATCATCGATGCGCCTATAGATGACATCGACGCGCGACAGGCCCGAGGTCGTGCGCATATAGACGAAATTGTCGTGCACCAGAAGGTCGCGGCCCTCAACCAGCTCGATCCCCATCGCGCGGGCAAGAAACGTGTGCTCGTAGTAGGCGGAATTGAAACTGCCAGGCGTCAAGAGGACGATGCGCGGGTTCTCGCGATGGGGCGGCGCGAGCGCGCGAAGCGTCGCTAGCAATTCCTGGGGATATTGCTCGATCGGCCTTACATGCGTTGCCTGGAACATCGAGGGGAAGGCGCGGCGCACGACCTCGCGGTTGGCGAGCATGTAAGAGACGCCCGAGGGAACGCGCAGATTGTCTTCCAGAACGACAAAGGCGCCATCCTCGCGCCGGATAATGTCGCTGCCGCAGACAGAGACATAGGCATCACGCGGAACCGAGACGCCGCGCATTTCGCGCCGGAAGTTGGGCGCGCCATAGACGAGATCGCGCGGCACCACCCCGTCCCTGATTATGAGCGCGTCGTGATAGATGTCCTTCAGGAACAGGTTGAGCGCGAGGATCCGCTGTTTCAGGCCGCGCTCGATATGCGCCCATTCCTTCGCCGTGATGATGCGCGGCAACAGATCCGTTGGAATGATCCGCTCCGTCGCCCGGTCATCGCCGTAGACGGTGAACGTGATGCCCTGATGCAGGAAGGATTGCTCGCAAGCCATCTGGCGGCGATAGAGCTCCTCCAAGGGGAGAGCGATGAGACGGGTATAGAGCTCGCGATAGGGCGCCCGGACTCCGCCGCTCTCGTCGAACATTTCGTCATAGGGTGCGCCAAGCGCGTAGTCGCGGAAGGGCGCGCCTTCGCCCGGCCTGATCGCCGGGGGGGTATCGCCTGTCCGCTTTGCAGCACTTATCTCCTGATGCATGCTTTAAGTGGATTCGCGAAAGGCGAATGAAGTCAAGGTGCAATGCCGCATATGCGAGCAACGAACGCATGCTTGCCTGAAGGAGGCGCTGTTTGGTCAAAACTTGAGCAGGAATTTGTGCAAGCGGCCGGCAAGGGGGACCAGCATTGTGACCTATCCACTACTCGAGGGCTTTCTCCTGCAACTGCCGGGAGCGTCTCTCACCGTGCAATGGGGCGAGGACCGGGTGTTCAAAGTGGGCGGCAAGATGTTCGCGGTGATCGGCGTCATGAACGGCAAGCCGCGCGGCCTCTCCTTCAAAGCGGGCGAAGAGAGTTTTGAGATCCTGACCGCGCTCCCCGGCATCACGCCGGCACCTTATCTCGCACGTGCGAAATGGGTGCGGTTGGAATCGCCGGACGCGCTTCCCCTCGGGGAACTTCAGGCCTATCTCGCCCGCTCGCACGGCCTTATGGCGGCAGGCCTGACCAAAAAAGCGCGTGCGGCGCTTGGGCTTTAGCCTCGCCTTGCCAGCCGCCCCTGCCCGCCCTACGGTTCAGCCAAACAGCCATGACCAATTGTCAGACGAGGATTCCGATGCGCTTTGAAGGGACCGACAAATATGTTGCCACCGATGACTTAAGGGTCGCGGTGAATGCCTCGATCGCGCTCGAGCGGCCCCTGCTGATCAAAGGCGAGCCCGGCACGGGAAAGACCCAGCTTGCCTTCGAGGTCGCCAAGGCGCTCAACGCGCCGCTCATCACCTGGCACATCAAGTCAACGACGAAGGCTCAGCAGGGCCTTTACGAATATGACGCGGTAACGCGCCTGCGCGACAGCCAGCTCGGCGATGAACGGGTCAAGGATGTCCGCAACTATATCAAGAAGGGCAAACTGTGGGAGGCGTTCACAAGCGATGCGCGCCCCATCCTGCTGCTCGATGAAATCGACAAG
Organism: Alphaproteobacteria bacterium; assembly: GCA_013389115.1. Taxonomy (GTDB): domain Bacteria; phylum Pseudomonadota; class Alphaproteobacteria; order Micropepsales; family Micropepsaceae; genus JACADY01. The sequence continues at coordinate 13,840 of JACADY010000008.1, read as the reverse complement.
GCCGATATCGAGTTCCCGAACGATCTCTTGCTCGAACTCGACCGCATGGAATTCTTCGTCTATGAGACCGGCGAGACGATCAAGGCGAAAATCCGCCCCGCGGTCATGATCACATCGAACAACGAAAAGGAACTGCCGGACGCATTCTTGCGCCGGTGCTTCTTCCATTACATCAAGTTCCCGGAACGGGAGACGATGCAGCAGATCATCGATGTGCACTATCCCAACATCAAGCCGAAGCTCGTCTCGGAGGCGCTGTCGATCTTCTATCAGCTGCGCGACACCCCGGGCCTCAAGAAAAAGCCTTCGACATCGGAGCTGCTCGACTGGCTGAAGCTCCTGATGGTGGAAGACATCTCGCCTGAAACACTGCGCGAGCGCGATCCGGGCAAGCTGATCCCGCCGCTGCACGGGGCGCTGCTCAAGAACGAGCAGGACGTCCATCTGTTCGAGCGCCTCGCCTTCCTTGCGCGGCGCGAGCGGACCTGATCCATCCGACCCGAAAGGGGGTTGTCCCATGCATATGACAAAAGGCGCGATCGCGCTTGCGGCGCTTCTGGCCTTGGCGGTGCCCTCGCGCGCCGCCGAAAGCCAAGCCGAGATCGAAGCGGGTTTTGCCCGCACCGTCCTTTCCAAGACCGAGGGCGGCTGGACCTGGTTCGACATCGGCAATCACGGCGATCTGGTGCACAAGCCTTCAGGCCTTGCCTGCCGTCAAAACCTGTCGGACAGCGAGCGCGTCGTCATCAAGGTGCTCGACCCCAAGGAGGGCCAGGACTTTTACTGCGAGTATGTCTTCCAACAGCTCGGCCGCTTTACCGTCTTTGCGACCAAAATGCCGGCGGGCATGACGCAAGATGATCTCTTCCCGCTCGTGCAGCTTTCCTTGCGCGAGGAACTGCCCGATCCAAAGCCCGCCCCTTCGCCGCAAGCCATCGCCGTCACGGATGACAGTCTTGGGCTTGCGGTGACGCCGCTTACTGCCGCCTATCAGACCACGTTTCAGGGGCGGTACTTCTATTCAGGTGTCTGGCTCGGCGTCGTCGATGGCTGGGCGATCAAGGTGCATGCGAGCTATATCACGCCTGAACAAGCGCGCGGCGAGAAGCTGGCGCAAGAGCTGTTCGACATCGCCGTCCGGACGGTCAAGGCCGCGCCGCAGAGCTGAGGGAGCTTCCCCATGTTCTTCAATTTCTTCGACGAGCTTCGTGCCGCCAAGGTGCCCGTCACCTTGAAGGAATATCTCGCGCTCATGGAGGCGATGGACAAGAACGTCATCGATATGCGCATCGAGGAGTTTTATTACCTCTCACGCGCGATCCTGGTGAAGGACGAGAAGAACCTCGACAAGTTCGACCGGGTGTTCGGGCATGTGTTCAAGGGGCTTGAAGGGCTCGACCCGTCGCTCGTCGCGCAAATCCCGGATGAATGGCTGAAGGCGCTGTCCGAGAAATTCCTCTCCGACGAGGAAAAGAAGATGGTCGAGAGCCTGGGTGGCTTTGAAAAACTCATGGAGGAACTGCAAAAGCGCCTCGACGAGCAGAAAAAGCGCCACGAAGGCGGCAACCGCATGATCGGCACGGCCGGCACTTCGCCGTTCGGCGCCTATGGCTATAATCCCGAAGGCGTTCGCATCGGGCAGAAGGAAGGCCGGCACGGCAAGGCGGTGAAGGTCTGGGACAAGCGCGAATACAAGAATCTCGATGACCAGGTCGAACTCGGCACGCGCAACATCAAGGTGGCGCTGCGCCGCTTACGCCGCTGGGCACGGCAGGGCGCGGAGACCGAACTTGATCTGGACGGCACGATCCAGAACACAGCGCACAAGGGCTATCTCGACATCAAGCTCGTACCGGAGCGCCACAACACCGTGAAGGTGTTGATCTTCTTCGATATCGGCGGCTCCATGGACAGCTATATCAAGCTTTGCGAGGAGCTGTTCTCGGCGGCGAAGACCGAGTTCAAGCACATGGAGTTCTTCTACTTCCACAATTGCCTTTATGAGTCCGTCTGGAAGGATAATCGCAGGCGGCACAACGAGAAGACCAATACGTGGGACGTGCTGCACAAATTCGGCAATGACTACAAGGTCATCTTTGTCGGCGATGCGACGATGAGCCCTTATGAAATCACCTATCCGGGCGGCTCGGTCGAGCACTGGAACGAAGAGGCCGGCGCGGTGTGGATCGACCGCGTGAGCCAGATCTATCCGCACATCATCTGGCTCAATCCCGTGCCGGAGAAGCATTGGGAATACACGCCCTCGATCCAGCTCGTTCAGCAGCTGATCGCGAACCGGATGTATCCCTTGACCCTCGATGGCCTTGACCGCGCAATGCGGGAGCTTGGGCGATAGGCTACTTCGGCCTGCGCCTCAGCTTCGGCGGAGGAAGAGCGCGATCAGGATGAGTGCCAGGAAGAGCGCGCCAGTGAGCGCCCGGAAAGCGTTCAGCGCCCAAAATGTCCGCACCGGGAAGATCTCGGTGCGTGAGAGCGAAGCCCATTTGAACACCGTCAATTCCTCCATCGCGGGATGGGTCACGACCTTGAGGAAATCGCGCAAGGAGCGATAGCGCACGAGTGCGACGCGATCGACATTGCGTGCCTTCTCGCCAAACAGGAGCCCGGAGGGATAGCCGATAAAGATGGGCGCCGAGCCATGGGCGAAGAGAAGCGGAACGATGCCGCGCGCATAGCGCCTGTCGGCCTCTGCTGCGGCGTTGCCGTCATCCTTGAAGGTTTCGAGGTTGACCATGACGAACTCGGCGCCATCATCGCGCGCGATCCATGCGGCGAGGTTGGGATAGAATTCCGGGTTCGCGCCCATGTCCCCGTGGATCCGGTGCAGCTCTGCAACGAAGGCCTCACCCTCCTCACGCGAGAGCGGCGTTCCGTCTCCACCCCACCAAACCCACAGCACCACATAGAGGAGCGCGAGCGCACCTGCGATCAGACTACGGATCATAACACTCTTCCCCCCGACGCGGCACTGTTACACCTTACAAATAGTCCTTAGGCTCAAACGCGCCAGAATTCAGTTTCCGCCTTTGTCCGGCGCCCCTGTCCGGCGGGCCCACCCTCGGTCAACTTTGCCAGAGGCCGATGACAAACGGTTTCATCCTTGACAGGGGATTTTGCGCTTTCCAGGCAAATCGCGTTAGTCAGTTCATTCGTTACAGGGATTCTCCACCAAATGGCCGCTCGCCCTGCAAGGCCCATTGCCGTATCTATGACCTTCGGACCCGCCTTCCTGCCCCTTCATGGTTAAGTTCAGCCCCTCCCTCTTCGTTCTTGGCTTTATCCTGTTGGCGCTCGGCGCAGCGATGCTGCTCACCGCCGCCTTTGCCGCCTTCATGCGCGAGGCGCAGGTCTCGCCGTTCCTTTCCGCCTCTTTCGTCACGCTGTTCGCGGGCGGCGCCTTCATCATCGCCAATCGCCAGTCGCAAATCGAGTTCTCGCCGCGCGAGGCGTTCTTGCTGACGACGATGGCGTGGGTGGGTGCCTGCACCTTTGGGGCCCTGCCGTTCCTGCTGTCGGCGGATGTCAGCTATGCCGATGCGTTCTTTGAGACCATGTCCGGACTGACGACGACAGGTTCAACGATCTTTGTCGGGCTGGATGCCATGCCAAAGTCCGTGCTGCTATGGCGCGCGTTGCTCAATTGGATGGGCGGTGTCGGCATCGTCGTCATGGCGATCGCGATCCTGCCCTTCCTGCGCATCGGCGGCATGCAGCTTTTCAAGTCGGAGTCTTCCGACAAGTCGGAAAAGGTGCTCCCCCGGCCCGGGCAGGTCGCAGGCGCCATCGTTCAGGTCTATCTCATTCTTACCGCCGCCTGCGCCATCAGCTACAGCCTCGCCGGCATGAACGGCTTTGACGCCGTCTGTCATGCCATGGCGACACTTGCGACAGGAGGGTTCTCAACCTCCGATCTTTCGTTTGCGAAGTTCGAGGCCCATTCGATCCACTGGATCGCCACATTGTTCATGTTCCTTGGCGGTTGCCCGTTCCTGCTTTTCGTGCAGATGTTCCAACGTCGTCCCTTTGCGCTCTTGCTTGATCCCCAGGTCCAGCTCTATTTCAGCATCCTGTTCGTCGCGAGCCTTGCGACGGCAATCTGGATCAGCGCGCACTCCAGCGAGAGCTTCATCGACGCGCTGCGCATCAGCGCATTCAATCTCACGTCCATTCTCACAACGACGGGATTTGCGCTCGGCGACTACACGCTTTGGGGCGCGTTTCCAATCCTGCTCGTCTTCCTCTTCACCTTCACGGGAGCCTGCTCAGGCTCCACCGCGGGCGGGATCAAGGTGTTCCGCTTTCAGGTGATCTGGATCGCGTTCATCGCGCAGATGCGTCGCATGATCCATCCTCACGCGGTGGTGCCGCGCCAGTATCAGGGCACGCGACTGAGCGAGGAGGTCATCGGCTCCATTCTTATGTTCACGACGGTCTATCTGCTCAGCGTCGCAGCCATCTCGCTTGGCCTTGCCGCGCTTGGCGCTGAGTTCACGACCGCCATATCCGGCGCGGCGACCGCGGTTGGCAATGTCGGCCTCGGCCTTGGCGCCACCATTGGGCCGGCGGGGAATTTCATTGCCCTTAACGATGCTCAAGTCTGGCTGCTCTCGCTTGGCATGCTGCTCGGGCGGCTTGAGCTCATGACCGTCTATGTCCTGCTGCTGCCCTCGTTCTGGCGCAACTGAACAAACTCACGCCTTTCTCGCCGAACCCCAATAGTTGTAACCGGCAAATCGCGGCGTCGATGGCAGATACATCGTCTCCATCTTATCGATGGCAAACCCGCCCTCGCGCAGCAGGCTGGGAATGGGGCGGTGCAGATTGCAGCCGCCGGCGATGCGCTTCCAAATTGGGTTGATGCGGCCCTGCCAGCGCTTCACGCCGGGATCCGGCGCCTCGCCATGCTCGCAAAAAATGAGACAGCCGCCGGGCTTCAAGACACGTTTCATTCCGGCAAGCGCACGCGGCACATCGGGTATCGTACAAAGCGTGTAGGTGACAAGAACGGTGTCGACCGATTCATCCGCAAGCGGGATCTCCTCCGCCTTCAGGCCGATGAAATCAACTTTCATGCCGGCCTCGTGCGCGGTGCGCTGCGCACGGCTGCGCAAGCCGGGCGAGGGCTCAAGGCCAATCAGCTCACTCACCTTGGCGCGATCATAGAAGGGGATGTTGTGCCCGGCGCCCATGCCAATCTCGAGCACCCGGCCGGAAGCCTGCGGCACGACTTTGCGGCGCTGATAGGTGATGGGTTTCGCGCTCATCGCCATGTTCAGCAACGGCGGCAGGATGTGCCGTTCATAGAAACCCATGCGCTTGCTCCCTCTTTTGGATGAAAGCATAGGGTCAAAAGCGGCGAGCGCAACCAACCCTTTCGGACGAGAAACTCCCCCACAGGGAGTTCCCCCACCCCTACCCCACCCCACGAAGGGGGAGGGGTTTTTCATGGCAACCACCTCCCCAATGGGGAGGTCGGACGCAGGTGCACGTCGGGGTGGGGACTTCTCGCGAAGCATGGATGGCCCGGTCATTTGCTTTCACGGGGATGCGGGGCCATGACAGGCGGGGGGTGTTCCTCACTCTTCGCGGCCCTTGAAGGATGGGGCGGACTTAAGGGTCCGATACCTCATACTTGGCGATCGCCCGGTTGAGGTTTTGCATCAACTCACTGCCGATTTCGCCACCGTTGCCCTTGATGCGACCCTTGATGATCGCGGTCATCGAATCGATATGCGCCTTGATGATCTCGATGTGGTTGTCGGTCTTGCCCGCGCGCGGACTTGTGAAATCGTAAAGCGAGGTGGCGCACATCGAGATCAAAGGATAGCCAAAAGTGCCGCCCTGGCCCTTCATGTTGTGCGCGATGTCCCTGATCTCGGCATAAAACCGCGAGCGCTGCTCACGCGTGTCGACACAGCGCGCGTGCAGGACGCGAAGCTGGTCGAGATGCGATTGGACCCAGTCGGGATAGTCCTCGGCCATCTTGTCGATCGCCGCCTGGGCCGCGGCGAGTGCGTCGGGGGCGATCGTGATGGTTCCCGGGGCGCCGCCGCCCAGCTTGTCGCGTAGGCGGTTGCGCAGGCGATAGAACCGGACCTTGGTCGGGACCTTAGTCATCGTACACGACTTCGACGCCGGGGCTCGTCTCCTTCAGAAGCCGCCTTTCGCCGTGGTCAAAGGATTTCACGTTTCGTCGCCTGTCCGGCCCGAAATAATCCTGTGTGTGAACGAACTGACGCGGCCGTTCGATCGTCTGAGCGATCTTTTGCGCCAGCGTATTCACCGAAAACGGCTTTGTCAGGAACTCGGTGACACCCAGATCCCGCGATTCGCGGACACGTTCGGTTTCCGAGTAGGCGGTGATCATGATGAAGGGAATGAAGCGATTGGGGCTGTCTGCTCCCCTTCTGATCCAGCGCAGGAGCATCATCCCGTCGACCGGCGACATCTGCCAGTTGGAAATGATCATATCCACCGACATGATCCCGGCACGCAGCGGATCCACCTTCATCAGGCGCAGCAGATCGATGGCGTCACCGCCATGCTCGGCGACTTTCACCTGATAGACGCCCAGGGCCCCCAGCGCGCCGATGATGAGCGAACGCATGAAGTTGGAATCGTCCACAATCAGGCAGGACATTCGATCGAAGAGATAGTGGGCCACGGTGCTTTGCGAGCTCTGATAGTCTTTCGACCATCAACTCATGCATACTGGCTGTAAAGCAGGCGTTAACTTGAATTATTGTGATCGTTCAGCGCCTAAGCACAGCAAACCCGCCGCAGTGCAGCATTCTCGACTGTCAGAGCGAGTCGGGGGCAATCGTCAGCTTAAGACCATCCAGCTCGGGGGTGAAAATCACCTGGCAGGAAAGGCGCGAACTATCCTTCACGACCATCGCCATATCGAGCATGTCGATCTCTTCGGGCTTGGCCTTGGGAAGCTTAGGCAGCCAGGCGGGATCGACATAGACATGACAGGTTGCGCAGGCGCAGGCACCGCCACATTCGGCGCGGATGGGAATCCCCGCTGCCTTGATGATCTCCATGACTTGCCAGCCCACGGTTCCCTCCAGGGTCTTCGTTGAGCCGTCGGGCATGGTGACAAAGATTTTCATGAGACCCCCAATTTCTTCTGCAGGCTGGACGAGGATGTCGTGTACTGGAAGCGCAGCTTTTCGCCCGGCCGCGCAATGCGGAAGGCGGCCTGTGCCATCAGCGCGGCCTCATGGAAGCCGGAGAGGATCAGCTTCAGCTTTCCGGGATAGGTGTTGATGTCGCCGATGGCGAAAATGCCGCCCGTCGAGCTCTCGAACTTTTCCGTATCTACTGGAACGAGATTCTCGTGGAGATTGATGCCCCAGTCGGCGATGGGACCCAGTTTCATCGTCAGTCCGAAGAAAGGCAGCATCATTTCGCACGGAATGTCGTAGTCGCCCTTTTCCTTGCCATTGAGCGTCAGCGAAGAGAGCTGTCCGTTCGCGCCGTGCAGGGCGCTGACGGAGGCGATGTGAAACTCCATCTTGCCGGCGGCGACCAGCTCCCTCATCTGGTTGACGCTGTGCTGCGCGGCGCGGAAACCGTCCCGGTGATGCACGAGCGTCAGCTTCTTGGCCAGCGGCTGCAGGTTCAGCACCCAGTCGAGGGCCGAATCGCCCCCGCCGACGATGACCACATTCTTGTCGCGGAAGGCCTCCATCTTGCGCACCGCGTAGAAAACGGACTTGCCCTCATACTCCTCAATCCCGGGGATTGGCGGCTTCTTGGGGACGAAACTGCCACCTCCGGCCGCGACCACGATCACCGCAGCCTCGACCACCGTGCCTGCGTCGGTCGTCACCTTCCAGCGACCGTTGGGCAGCTTCTCGAGCGCCTCAGCCATCTGCGAGAGGTGAAATGTTGCACCGAAGGGTGCGATCTGCTGCAAGAGGCGATCGACCAGTTCCTCCCCCGTCACAATGGGCAGACCGGGAATGTCGTAGATCGGCTTCTCGGGATACAGCTCCGCGCATTGGCCGCCCGGCCGGTCGAGGATGTCGATGAGATGCGCCTTCACGTCGAGCAGGCCGAGTTCGAAAACGGAAAAAAGGCCCGCCGGGCCAGCGCCAATAATAACCACATCCGTTGAGTGGCTTTCGCCCGCGGGCGCCTTCGTGATGGGGGCAGGAGCTGACATTTTACATTTCTCTTTGGTAGTTTATTCGATTGATACCAACTTATATGTGAAACTCGATCGCCGATGCAAGCGCGGCAATGCGTCAGCCCCAAAGCGCTTGCCGGACTGGCCATCCTGGCCGACATAACGCTTAATCCGGCTGGAGCATATTGCCCTCGATCAATTGGCCCCGTGCTCTGGCTCATCGAGATTTGCGCCGTGTCGTCGCGTGGCGGTTTTCCCACAGGCCCGGCGCCCAATGAAAGGAACCTTCACGCGATGGCGGACGGCATCACGGGTGCAGTTGCAGCGAAGAATTGTCACACCATGGGCGACATCAGGCGGGAGATCGACCGGGTGGACCGTCAGCTCGTCAGACTCCTCGCCGAGCGGCTGACCTATATCGAGCGGGCCGGCCATATCAAGCAACAGCGTACCGCAGTGCGGGACGAGGCGCGGATCAGCGACGTCTTGTCCAAGGTCGCTTCGTCCTGCGCCAGCGAAGGGTTTCCCTATTCGATCGCCGAGCCCGTCTGGCGCGCGCTCATGGAAGGGTGCATCGCGCATGAATTCGATGTGTTTGATGCGCGCATGCTGACAAGCGAACCCATTGCCACCTCAAGCCGATGAGCGGCGCGCGGCGACGGGCGGGGTGCCCTGATGGCTAGGCGCCGCAACATCCTCTTTATCACCGCCGACCAATGGCGCGGAGATTGCCTCTCCGCGCTTGGGCATCGCTGCGTGCGCACGCCGACGCTCGATGCGCTGGCGGGCGAAGGCGTGCTGTTTGCTCAGCATTTTGCCAATACCTCGCCCTGCTCGCCCTCACGCGCGACGCTGCATACGGGGCTTTATCTGCACAATCATCGCGTCACCGTGAACGGAACACCGCTCGATGCGCGGCACACCAACTGGGCACTCGAGATGCGCAAGGCGGGGCTTGAGCCCGCCCTGGTCGGCTACACGGACCAGACGCCCGATCCGCGCGGGCTTGACCCTTTGGATCCGCGGCTTCGTACCTATGAGGGCTTGCTTCCCGGGCTGTCGCCTTTCGCGCAAATGGGCATGGAGAATCCGGGCGACTGGGCAACAGCGCTGAAGTCACGCGGCTATCAGCTTCCCGATGATCTGCGCCTGCTCGTCTGGATGCGCGAGGGCGGCCCTGATTACGAGGACGGCAATCCGCATCCGAAGCCCTTCGCGATCGCGGCAGAGGACAACGACACGGCCTGGTGCGTCGACAGGGCGATCGATTTCATCAGTGAACGCAAGGGGGAGGATTTCGTTCTCCACCTCTCGCTGCTGCGGCCGCATCCGCCCTTCATCGCCTCTGAACCCTGGAACCGGTTCATCGATCCGGCGCACGTGCCTGCGCCTGTGCGCCGGGCAAGCCTTGATGAAGAGGGCGACCAACATCCCTTCCTTGCCTGGCTGCTGAGCAATCCCATTCAGCGCGCCTCGTCAAACGAGCGCAAACTGCGCCGGCAGAAGGCCATCTATTTCAGCCTCATGGCCGAGGTCGATCACCATCTGGGCCGGCTCTTTGCCTTCTTGCGGCAGCAAGGGCTGTTCGAGGACACGCTCATCGTCTTTACGAGCGATCACGGGGAGATGATGGGCGATCACTGGCTGCTCGGTAAAAGCGGCTATTTTGATCAGGCCTATCACGTGCCGCTGATCATCAAGAGCCCCGAGCCTGCCTCTTGCAGAGGCGCGCGTGTCACGGTCTTCAGCGAGCATGTCGATGTCATGCCGACCTTGCTTGCCCATCTGGGCTTGACGGTTCCGGCCGCCTGCGATGGCCGTGCGTTGCAGCCGCTCATCGAGACTGGCGCAGCGCCCGCCCATTGGCGGGACGCCGCCCATTTCGAATTCGATTGGCGCGATGTGACGGATGACAGCGCCGAGCACATGCTCGGGCTTTCCTTCGAGGCTTGCAATTTGTCGGTACGGCGCAGCGCGACGCACAAGCTCGTCCATTTCGCCGGACTGCGCCCGCTCCTCTTTGACCTAACGCGCGATCCTGTTGAGATGGAGGACCTGTCCAGGCATCCTGACTCTCAAGCGCTGCTGCTGCGCGAGACGCAGGCGCTTCTTTCCTGGCGCATGCGCACGGATGATCGCACGCTCACCCATATGAAGGCGACGGATGAGGGTATTCGCGCCCGCACGGAGGATTAGGCCGCTTGGGCCTCACCGCCGCCAAAGCGCTCACGCCATTTCGTCATCAGCGGCCGGGTGTCATGCCACCAGGGATGATAGCCTGGAAGATACCAGCTCAGATAAGCGCCGATCGTGCGGCGGTAGGGGCTGCGCGAGCTCACCATGAAGCCGAGCAGTTTCCAGCGCGCGCGCCAGCCCTTGATGCCGTCGGCGTCAAGAAGGCGCAAGGCAATGTGCCCGACGTTCATGTTGAAGAGGATGGTCGTCACCAGCATGACGTGGACGCGCAGCACATAGCGCCGCCATGCGGGCCAGCCCGCGATCGCCCGCATCAGCACATCGAAGGCGACCGCCTTGTGTTCGCTTTCTTCCAGTGCATGCCACATCCACAGGTCACGCACTGGGCCGGAGCGGGTGCCAAAATCGTCCGCGTGTTTCAGGGCGTCTTCAGCGAAGATGGCAGTGAAGTGCTCAAGAGCGGCGGTGATTGCCAGATGCGCGACAGGGGGGCGGGAGCGGCCGATGCCAATGCGCTTTGCGATGAACGCTTCAATCTCGGCAATGGGGTAATGCTCAGGATCAAGGAACTTGTTAAAGGCCAGGTGCTCGCGCGTGTGCAGCGATTCCTGGATGATGAAGTTCTTCACGTCCTCGGCCAGCTTGCCCGTGGCCAGATTGCGGAAGTGCTTCACCGCATCGATAAAAAAGCGCTCACCTTCAGGGAAGGTCAGCGACATGGCGTTAAAATAATGCGTTTCGACAGGGTCGCCTTTCGCCCAGAAGCGCTCATCAGGCATAGTACGGACGAAAGTGAGATTGCGGGGCTCTATGCGCAAGTCTGACGGCGTGCAGCTTTCGGCGGTGGCAGCGTCGCTCATCCTTCTACTCCCTTGGTTTCCATCTAACCTAATGCTACTGACTTAAATGTCAATAATGCGCACTCGAAAATCGCAAAACTCCCCATCATCTAAGCCTGCAATGGATAAAGCCCCCGTTAGGATGCGACGCCAGGCCGACGCCTCTCGGGCGCATGTCCTTCGCGCCGCGCAGCACTTACTCATGGCGCGCGGTCCTGGGGCGCTCAAGCTCAAGGACATTGCCGCCGAAGCCGGGGTGACAGCCGGCAATATTCTTCATCATTTCGGGACGATCGAGGGGGTTCAGCGCGCGCTGATCGCACGCATGGCCCGGGATGTCGCCGACAAGGCGATTGCGATCGCCCAGGGCACCGGAACCAATGAGATGCGGATGGCGCAAGGGCTCGATGCGCTGTTTGCGGTGTTCGCCGACCCGGCGGCGGCGCGGCTTGCCGGCTGGCTGGCGCTGCGCGAAGAGGCCGATAGTCTGGAAGAGGTGCAAAAGGCGCTCACGGACGCGCTTGACGCGATCCAGTCTGCCGATCGCGATAGGCAAGACCGCACGCGCAGTCCCGACGAGGTGCGCGCCTTCGTGATCACCGGCGTCATAACGGCCCTTGGCGCCGGGCTCTTTGGCCCTTCGCTTTCGACCCTTGTCGGGGAACATGAGACCTATGCCCGCGACATCGCGCGCGAAATGCTGCGTCGTGCTTCGCTCACACCGCCGGGTTGGACCAAACGCCCCCCGGCGGATGGAGACCCTTCCTCTTAATTCACGGCGGATTTGAGGCCGGCGCCGGCCTTGAACTTGGGAACCTTCGCCGCCGCGATCGCGATCTCTTCGCCCGTGGCCGGATTGCGGCCGACGCCGGCCTTGCGCTCGCTTACGAGAAACGTTCCGAAGCCGACCAGGCGAACTTCGTCACCCTCCTTCAGGGCATCGGTTACAGCATCCAGCAGCGCATCGACCGCCTTCGTCGCATCCATCTTGGTCAGGCCGGCCTTGTCGGCAACCTTGGCGATGAGATCGTTCTTGTTCACTGCGAGCCCTTTCTGCTTGGGGGACAGTCTCGTGCCGTCCCGAATCGGATTTGTGTCAAAGGTTAACGCAACCGCGCCAGAATAGAAAAGAAAGCGGGACCCATTGGGCCCCGCCTCCATCGCTTCTGCTGGCGTCAATGCGTGACGATGCTTTCCGAATCGCTCTCGCCCGACTTTTCGCGGCGCGACTTGGCTTCCTTTTCGGCCTCCGCCTCCTCGTCCCACTCGATCGCCACGAGCGGGCGAACGAGCGCCGCCTTCAAGACCTCTTCGGCCGCCTTGACGGGGATGATCTTCAGCCCCTTCTTCACGTTGTCGGGGATATCGGCGAGATCCTTTTCATTCTCCTCAGGAATGAGCACGGTCGTGATCCCTGCCCGCAGGGCCGCGAGCAGCTTTTCCTTCAGGCCCCCGATGGGCAGCACGCGGCCACGCAAGGTCACCTCACCCGTCATCGCCACGTCGCGGCGCACCGGATTATTCGTCAGTACCGAGACGATCGAGGTCACCATCGCGACGCCGGCAGAGGGACCATCCTTGGGCGTTGCGCCTTCTGGCACGTGAACGTGGATATCCTTCCTGTCGAATATCGTCGGCTTGATACCCAGTGAGACGGCCTTGGAGCGCACATAAGATCGCGCCGCGTCGATCGATTCCTTCATGACATCGCCGAGCTTGCCCGTCGTTTGCATCCGGCCCTTGCCCGGGAGCATGACGGCCTCGATCTGCAGCGTGTCGCCGCCGACTTCGGTCCAGGCAAGGCCGGTGACGACGCCCACCTGATCTTCGCCCTCGACCTCGCCGAAGCGGAACTTGCGGACGCCCGCATATTTCTCGAGGTTCTTCGGTGTGAGCGTGATCGACTTCGCCTTGCCCGAGACGATCTCCTTCACGGCCTTGCGCGCGAGATTGGCGATCTCTCGCTCAAGACTGCGCACGCCGGCTTCGCGGGTGTAGTAGCGGATGAGGTCGCGCATCGCCGCATCGCTGATCGACCATTCGCCCTCTTTCAGGCCATGCGCCTCAACCTGCTTGCTGATCAGGTGGCGCTTGGCGATCTCGACTTTCTCATCCTCGGTATAGCCAGGGATGCGGATGATCTCCATGCGGTCCATCAAAGGCTGAGGCATGCGCAAGGAGTTGGACGTCGTGATGAACATGATGTCCGAAAGATCGAAATCGACCTCGAGATAGTGATCGTTGAAGGTCGCGTTCTGCTCGGGATCGAGAACCTCAAGCAGGGCCGCCGAAGGATCTCCCCGCCAATCGGCCCCGAGCTTGTCGATCTCGTCCAAGAGGAAGAGCGGGTTCGCCGATTTCGTCTTTTTCAACGACTGGATGATCTTGCCCGGCATCGAGCCGATATAGGTGCGCCGGTGGCCGCGGATTTCGGCCTCGTCCCGCACGCCGCCGAGCGACATGCGCACGAACTCGCGGCCCGTCGCCCTCGCGATCGATTTGCCCAGCGAGGTCTTGCCGACGCCGGGCGGGCCGACGAGGCACAGAATCGGACCCTTGAGCTTGCCCGCGCGCTGCTGCACCGCGAGATACTCGATGATGCGCTCCTTGACCTTCTCGAGCCCGTAGTGGTCGTGATCGAGAATCT
>JACADY010000043.1 GCA_013389115.1 Alphaproteobacteria bacterium | reverse complement strand
GCGTCAGGCGGGCATTCTTGTGGATGTCCATTCGGTCCTCCCTTGGACACTGAAGCTTCGCAACCTCAGCTTCCTCGGTCGGGACCGAATGGACAACCTACTGAAAGCTCACAGCTAGAGCAACTCCAGGAAAAGCAGGCCCTGCGTCGGCGGGTTCGTTGCAGGGCTTGAGGACGGGCCATCGGAGAAAGAACGACGGAGAACGCGATGGCCTCGCTTGGCCTTGTGACAGCGGTTTGCAGGAGCGAAACGCATGCTTTCTCTAAGCTGTGCGTCGAGGTCATCACGCTTCTCATGGGACAGGGGGTCGAAGGCGATGCCCATTGCGGTGAAAGAGTCAAGCATCGCTCACGCGTCGCGGCCGATCCAACCCAGCCGAATTTGCGCCAGGTGCACCTCATTCACGAGGAACTTCACCGTGAACTCATCACGAAGGGCTTTCGAGTCGGTCCCGGTATCCTGGGCGAGAACATCACGACGCGCGGCGTAGCACTGCTGAATCTCCCGCGTGGCACAAGGCTGACCCTCGGCAGCGAGGCGGTTGTCGAAGTCACCGGACTGCGCAATCCCTGCAAACAGCTCGACGACTACCAAACAGGGCTGATGAGCGCAGTGCTCGACCGCACGCCGCAGGGAGAGTTGATCCGCAAAGCCGGGGTGATGGGTATTGTGATCCGTGGCGGGCTCGTCCGCCCCGGCGATACGATCGGCATCACTTTGCCCGACGGCCCCTTCGAAAAACTGGAAAGGGTTTGACGTCTCATGAGGCCGGAGAAGTCGAAGCGATTGTAACAAGCGCCCGGCCGGTGCGAAGCTGGACGCAGATTCGCGCGCAAGGAGCTGCCGATGCTGAAAGAATTCAGGGATTTCGCGGTCAAGGGCAACGTGATCGACCTCGCCGTCGGCGTCATCATCGGCGCGGCTTTCACCGCGATCGTCACCTCGCTCGTCAACGATATCCTGATGCCGCCTCTGGGCTTCCTGATGGGCGGGATCGATTTCTCGAACTTCTTCATCGATCTCACCACCCTCACCAATCAGGCGGCGATCGCGGCGGCTGAGGCGGCGGGCAGCGCGGCGCCGGACGCCGCCAAGACCTTCGACACGCTGAAGGGGGCGCAGGAAGCAGGGCACGTCGTCATCGCCTACGGTAAGTTCTTGAATGCCTGTATCAGCTTTCTCATCGTCGCGTTCGTGATCTTCCTGCTCGTGAAGCAGATCAACCGACTGAAGCGCGAGGAGCCCGAGGCGCCGCCTGCCGCCCCGCCCGAGGAACTGGCCGTCCTGCGTGAGATCCGGGACCTGCTCGCAAAGCCGCGGAGCTGAATAGGCCCTATCGCGCCTTCAACCGCGCCATCAGGCTCGATGTGTCCCAGCGCCTGCCGCCCATCGCCTCAACATCGGCATAGAACTGGTCGACAAGCGCAGTGACAGGAAGCTGCGCCCCCGCCTCCCGCGCCGCTTCGAGGCAGATCGAGAGATCCTTGCGCATCCATTCGACCGCAAAGCCAAAGTCGAACCGCCCCTCGATCATGCTGAGCGCCCGGTTGTCCATCTGCCAGGATTGCGCGGCGCCTTTCGCGATCACATCAACGACCGCCTGCGCATCGAGCCCGACGGCCTTGGCGAAATGCATCCCCTCGGCCAGCGCCTGGATGAGACCCGCGATGCAGATCTGATTGACCATCTTGGTGAGCTGTCCGCTTCCGGCCTCGCCCAACAGCCGCACGCTGCGCGCATAGGCGTTCATGAGCGGCTCGGCTCGGGCATAGACCTCGGCCTCGCCCCCGCACATAATCGTCAAGAGGCCTTTTTCGGCGCCGGCCTGCCCCCCCGAAACGGGCGCATCGAGGAAGCCGACGCCGCGCGCCTTTGCGGTCTCGGCCAATTCCTTTGCCACCCGCGCCGAGGCGGTGGTGTGATCCACATAGATCCCGCCGGGCGCCATCGCGGCGAAGGCCGACAGAGCAACCTCCCGCGTATCGGCATCGTTACCCACACAGGCAAAGACGACCCGCGCGCCCCCGACGGCCTGCGCGATGCCGGGCGCTGTGTGACCGCCATAGAGGCTCTGCCAGCGCGCGGCTTTCTCCGGCGAACGGTTGAACACGGTCACATCGTGTCCCTTCGTCTTCAAGTGGCCCGCCATGGGAAATCCCATGACGCCAAGACCCAGAAATGCAACGGGGACGCTCACGGATTTTCTCCTGGCTCAAAGGCTTCAAGCATTCGGTAGGCTCCGCGGAAATAGACGAGCGGTCTTCCTGACGCCGCGCTGCTGAAATCCCGCACCGCCCCCAGAATGATGACGTGATCGCCAGCATCGTGAACGGCATGCCGCTCGCACACGAAATGCGCAAGGGCATGGTTAAGAATGGGTAGCCCGCTCACATCCTGCGCAAACTCGTCGATCTCCAGCACCCCGCCGCCCTTGCGGGCCAGGCGCTGCGAGGCTTCCCTGGCCCTCTCATCGAGCACATGAATGCAGAAGCGGTCGGCCTGGGTAAAGGTGGCGAACCGGTCGGAAGATTTGTCAAGACACCACAGCACGAGCGGCGGATCGAGTGAAACGGAGGTGAAAGAGTTGATGGTGAGGCCGATGCCGCCAGAAGCGCCGTCCTTGGTTGTGACGACGCAAACGCCCGTCGCAAAGCAACCAAGCGCATTCCTGAACTGCCGCCCATCCTGGGACATTGCGTCCACTCCCTCTTAACGGCGCCTTTACGCCGCTACGCCAATGATCGCCCTGAAAGTAAACAAGCGGCGGACTGCGTCAAATGTACGTCGCGTATGGGTATTCGGGGGCATGGCCAACAACGACGCGCCGATCATTATCAAGCGTGTGAAGAAGGGTGGCGGCGAAGGGCATCACGGCGGTGCCTGGAAGGTCGCCTATGCCGACTTCGTGACCGCCATGATGGCGTTCTTCCTGTTGATGTGGCTCATCAATACGACGACGCCGGAACAGAAGCGCGGCATCGCGGACTATTTCGCGCCCGCCAGTCTCTCCCGGACGACCAGCGGCTCCGGCGGCATCATGGGCGGTACCGTCTTTGGCGAGGAGGGCGCACGCAGCGGCGGCTCCGTCGCGGTGGTGATGCGCATGTCTCCGCCCAACCCCGGCGGCCAGGCAGCCGATGGTCAGTCCGACGCCAACGCGCAAAGCGACTCGGCAAGCGAAGACGCCGGCCTCAGCAGCGGCATCTCCGAACAGGACAAGCGCGAATTCGAGCGCGCCGAGGTCTCGCTGCGTCAAGCGATGCAGGACCTGCCGGATTTCGCAGAGCTTTCCAAACACATCATGATTGACCAGACGCCCGAGGGCCTGCGCATCCAGATCGTCGATCAGGAAGGCCGCCCCATGTTCGCGCCGGGCGGCTCCGAGCCGCTCGATCGCACGCAGCGTCTGCTGCGCGAGGTAGCGCAGGTCATCATGAAGCTGCCCAATCGCATCACCATCAGCGGCCACACCGACGGCGCGCCCTTCGAACGGGCCGA
Organism: Alphaproteobacteria bacterium; assembly: GCA_013389115.1. Classification (GTDB taxonomy): domain Bacteria; phylum Pseudomonadota; class Alphaproteobacteria; order Micropepsales; family Micropepsaceae; genus JACADY01. The sequence continues at coordinate 78,232 of JACADY010000043.1, read as the reverse complement.
CGGCTATTCCAATTGGGAACTCTCAAGCGACCGCGCCAACGCGGCGCGCCGCGTCTTGATGGAGGCGGGTGTCCCCGCTGACAGAATCTTCCAGGTTTCGGGCAAGGCGGGATCAGAGCCGCTGTTGCCCGATGATCCCTTCGCCTCCTCTAACCGGCGCATCAGCATCGTGTTGCTGGGCGAGGCACCGCCATTGCCGCCGGGCTACGAACCATAAGAAAAAATTGCGGCCCGACCGCATCGCCTTTTTTGTGGAATTGGTATCAAATCCTCCCAAAGCGCCGCTGGGAGGACGGATTGACAGAGCAATTCAATCCAAGGATTCCGCAATTCTACCTGACACAGCCTGCCCCCTGCCCCTATCTGCCGGGTAAGCAGGAGCGCAAGGTTTTCACGCGCCTTGCAGGTGATCAGGCGTGCACGCTGAACGATACGCTCACCCATGCCGGGTTTCGCCGCAGCCAGAACATCGCCTATCGCCCCGCTTGTGAGGGCTGTTCGGCCTGTGTTTCGGTGCGCATCCTCGTTGACGCCTTTGAGCCCTCGAAGAATCAGCGCCGGGTGATTGCGCGCAACAGCGACCTCGCCGTCAGTGTCGTGGATCCCTGGGCGACGGAAGAGCAGTATCTTCTCCTGCGTCAATATCTCGACCTGCGCCACAAGGGCGGCGGCATGTCCGAGATGAACATGTTCGACTTCGTGGCCATGGTGGAGGATTCCTCCGTCAAGACCCACCTTGCCGAGTATCGCGTTGCGACCGCAGGGGGAGAACCTGGTGTGCTGAAGGCGGCGGCCCTGACCGATGTACTGGGCGACGGCCTCTCCATGGTCTACAGCTTTTTCGATACGGCCGCCGAGGATCGCAGCCTTGGCACCTTCATGGTGCTCGACCATATCGAGCAGGCCCGCGCGCGCGGCCTTCCTTATGTCTATCTCGGCTATCTGGTCGAGGGCTGCCGGAAGATGAGCTATAAAGCGCGTTTTGCCCCCCTGGAGGCGTTGACATCCGACGGCTGGCGCCCCCTAAAGGAGCGATAAGAACAATGCCCCTGCGATAGCCCGCAGGGATGAGGGGGAGGAACGCGACCATGAAACGCCGCAATTTCTTGCGGGCTGCCGCTGCTGCATGCGCCGGCACCGCCGCCATCGCCACGCCCGCCATCGCCACGGGCCAGCGCACTTTGAGACTCGTCACGGCCTGGCCCAAGAACTTTCCAGGACCGGGCGTCGGGGCGGAGCGTTTCGCCAAGCGTGTGACCGAGGCAACCGACGGCCAGCTCGACATCAAGGTCTATGCCGCAGGCGAACTCGTCGGCGCCTTCGAATGCCTCGATGCGGTCGGGACAGGCGCCGCCGACATGTACCACGCGGCCGAATATTATTGGCAGGGCAAGAGCCAGGCCTTCAACTTTTTCACCACCGTGCCCTTTGGTCTGACGGCGGCGGAGTTCAATGCCTGGATCTATCATGGCGGCGGTCAGGCGCTCTGGGATGAGCTTTCCGCCAAGTTCAATGTCAAGGCCATGCCGTGCGCCAACACGGGCGTTCAGCTGGGGGGCTGGTTCACCCGTGAGATCAATACGCTCGAGGATCTGAAGGGCCTCAAGATGCGCATGCCGGGTCTTGGCGGCGAGACCTTCCGTCGGCTTGGCGTCAACATCGTGGCACTGCCGGGCGGAGACATCTTTCCCGCCCTGCAGAACGGAACCATTGACGCAACCGAATGGATCGGTCCGTGGAATGACCTCGCCTTTGGCTTTTACCGCGTCGCGAAGAATTACTACATCCCGGGCATTCATGAGCCGGGTGCCTCGCTCGCGCTGGGGGTCAATCTGCAGGTCTGGAACGAACTGACACAGGCACAGCGCGCCATCATCCAGTCCGCCGCAATGGCCGAGGATTCATTCACCTTCGCCGACATCACGATGCATAGCGGCCCCGCCCTCCAGACCCTGACGGGCGAGCACGGCGTACAGGTCCGCCGTTTCAGCGAGGAAATCCTGAAGGCATTGGGTGCGGTGGCCGGCGAAGTCCTGAAGGAGGCTGCCGCCTCCGATGAGCTGACGGCGCGCGTCTATCAAAGCTACATCGCCGCAAGAAGGGCGCTACGGCCCTGGACGGAAGCGGCCGATGAGGACTATCTCGCCGCCCGCCGCCTTGACTTCCCCTATGAGTGAGGCCCGGCTGAGGATGAGGGCGAGATGATCCGCGCCTATCTCATCCCTTATCTTTGGGCGGCCGGGGCAGTGACGCTCCTCCCGCTCTTTCTCGCGGCAATCGCGGCAGGGCGCAAGGACGGCACGGCCGGGCTTGCGGCCATCAATCGCGTCATCGATGCGGTAAACACCGGCATCGGGCGCACGATCGCCTGGTTCGCGCTTTTCATGGTGTTGCTCCAGACGGCCATTGTCGTTGCCCGCTATGCCTTTGGGCTTGGCTCGGTCTTCGCGCAGGAAGCGATGCTCTATCTGCACGGAACGCTGTTCCTGGCGGGCGCTGCCTACACGCTACTGAAGGACGGTCATGTGCGGGTCGATATTCTCTATCGCGCAGCGCCGCCCGCCGCGAAGGAATGGATCAATCTCACCGGCGCCTATTTGATGCTCTTCCCCGTTGCCATTCTGCTCTTTTTTGTTTCCTTCCCCTATGTCGCGCAATCCTGGGCCAATTTCGAAGGCTCGCGCGAGACGAGCGGCATAGAGGCGATCTTCCTGCTGAAATCCATGATCCTCGTTTTTGCCGCTCTCCTCTATCTCCAGGGCCTCTCGCTCGTCGCCCAGGGTCTATTGCGCCTGCTGGGACGAGCGCCCTTGCCCGCTGACGACGCCCGCAGAGTCTGAGACGATGGCGATCAACGACATTATCGACCTGTTGATGTTCGCCGTGCTCTGCGTGCTTCTGCTGATGGGCTATCCCGTCGCGCTGACACTGGCCGGCACCGCGCTTGGCTTTGCGCTGCTGGGCTATGCGCTCGGCATCTTCGACCTCAATTTCTTGAGCGCCCTGCCCTCGCGCATCTTTGCCACGACACAGAACGATGTCCTCATCGCCGTGCCGCTCTTCGTCTTCATGGGCGTGATGCTCGAGCGTTCGCGCGTGGCGGAAGACCTGCTGGAATCGATGGGCCGCCTTTTCGGCAGGCTTCCTGGCGGACTAGGCATCTCCGTCTTCGTCGTGGGTGCGCTCCTGGCCGCCTCGACCGGTATCGTCGGCGCAACCGTGGTGACGATGGGGCTGCTCTCGCTGCCCACCATGTTGCGCTATGGCTATAGCCGCAGGCTCGCGGCGGGTGCCATCGCGGCCTCGGGCACACTCGGACAGATCATTCCGCCCTCGATCGTGCTCGTGCTGCTCGGCGACACCATCGCCTCGGCCTATCAGCAGGCCCAGCTCGCCAAGGGTATTTTCGCGCCCGATACCGTCACCGTCGGAGACCTCTTCGCCGGCGCCCTCATTCCCGGTCTCGTGCTCGTCGGCCTCTATATCGTCTATCAGATCGCGCTGGCGATCATCGCGCCCCACACATCGCCCGCCCTGCCGCTACCAGAGACGGACAAGAATGGCCGCACCATCGCCCGCGCACTCGAAGCGCTGGTCGCGCCCGCGATCCTGATCATCGCGGTCCTTGGCTCCATCCTTCTTGGCATAGCAACGCCAACCGAAGCGGCCGCCTTGGGCGCGCTCGGCGCGACCCTGCTCGCGGGCTATCGAGCCGGCCCCTCGCACTCAATCCACAAGGGACGCGCGCCTGTCCTCCTTGCGGGTGCCGCAACGCTGGGGCTCATCATCCTCACGCGTGCCTTCGATTTGCGCCTTGCCCGTGTGAACATCCCCTTGACCGACGGCATCGCGGTCCTTGCCGCGCTCTCTTGTTGCGTGCTTCTCCTCTATGGCACGCTGATCAGCCTCTTGCGCCTCTGGCGATCGGGCGTGCTGCGCGCAGTGGGCGATGAAACCGCACAGATCACCGCCATGGTCTTCATGATCCTCATCGGCGCCGCTGTCTTCAGCATCGTGTTCCGCGGGCTGGGCGGAGACGACACGATCCATGAATGGCTGACAGGCCTGCCCGGCGGCGAAGTCGGCGCAATCGCGGCGGTGATGCTGGTGATGTTTCTGCTTGGCTTCTTCATCGACTTCATCGAGATCATCTTCATCGTCGTGCCGATCGTCTCGCCCATCCTGCTCGCGATGGGCTTCGATCCGGTATGGCTCGGTGTCATGTTCGCGATGAACCTGCAAACATCGTTCTTGACGCCGCCCTTCGGCTTCGCGCTCTTCTACCTGCGCGGCGTGGCGCCGCCGGAGGTGAAGACGTCGGACATCTATCTCGGCGTCATGCCCTTTGTCCTGCTGCAGCTCTTGATGCTGTTGCTGCTGTCTGTTTGGCCCGGGCTCGCAACCTGGCTGCCCGGAGTGATGAATTAGAAATGCCAGGAAACTCTGATCCCACACCCTCCGCCCAGAACGACTGGCGCCAGGCCCTGATCCGCATCGTCATGGTGTTCGGCATTGTCGCCAGCATCGCATGGTATGTATCCTACAACCCCGAGAGCATCGGCGAGGACAAGGTGAAGGTGCTCATCGAGGCCCCGGCATCCCTCACGCTGCCGGCTGAGGGCGAGATGCCGCTGACCCTTAAGGTGACGCTTCTCAATCAGTCCCGCGTGCCAGTGGACCTGAACATCGCCGATCCCTGCCGCATCTTCCGCTGGCTTGTCATCACCCCGGGCGACGGCCGCTTCGTGCAAGGCAAGCTTGAGAAGGAAGACTGCGCCGCCGTTCCCATGATTGCGACATTGGATCCGGGCCGGCAGACATCGGAGGAGTTCACCCTCCCCCTCGATGCCCGCCGCTTCTCGGCTGGCACGTATGAGCTGCGCGTCGAATACTGGGGCACCCAAGGCGCCCACACCTTCACCGTGGCAGCGCCTTGACGTCTCACTTCAGGCGGTTGTTCTTCGGGAATCCCTTGGGCGCAAGCCGGCCCGTTTGACCGCGCGCGCCGATACATTCGGCAAGATCGGCCTTTGCCCACGTGCGCCCGTTGGGATCTCTCAACCCCTCCGCCATCGCAAAGCATTTGGCATCGCAAAGCCCGCCATCCTTATAGCGCTGCAGCAAGACGCCCTTACCCTTGGCCATTTGCGGCACATCGGACAGTTTGAAGATGAGCAGCTTGCGATTGTCGCCGATAAGCGCGACATGATCGCCAAGCACGGGCGCACAGACACAGGCCTCCGCCCCATCGGGAACCGAGACGATCTGCTTGCCGCCCCGCTTGGATGCGAGCACCTCCTCCTCCGGCACGCGGAAGCCGTGTCCAGTCGTCGAGGCGACGAGCAGCTCACGCCCCGGCTGATGCACGAAAAGATCGACGATGTCGTCCTCTTCCGTAAGATCGATCATCAGCCGCACGGGCTCGCCCATGCCGCGCCCGCCGGGCAGTTTGCTGCAATCAAGCGTATAGAAGCGGCCATTGGTGGCGAACAGCACCAGCTTGTCGCTCGTCTCGGCCCTGATCCAGAATTTGCCCCTATCGCCTTCCTTGTAGGAGACCTCTTCGGCCGGATCGCGATGACCCTTCATCGCGCGGATCCAGCCCTTTTGCGAGCAGATGACGGTGATCGGCTCCTTCTCGATCATGGCCTCGAGCGGCACGTCCTCGATCGCGGGCGCGGTGCCGAGCACCGAGCGGCGCTTGCCAAGCGCGGTCTTGGGTCCGAACTGGTCGCGCAAGGCCCTGACTTCACCGCTGATCTTCTCCCATTGCAGCTCGTCCGATCCGAGCAGCTTGCGAAGGGCCGCCGCATCCTTCTTCTGCCCCGCATGCTCCTTTCGGATCTCCATCTCCTCAAGCTTGCGCAAGGAGCGAAGACGCATGTTGAGAATGGCTTCGGCCTGCACCTCGCTCAGCGTGAACGCGGCCATCAGCTTGGGCTTGGGCTCATCCTCCTCCCGGATGATTTTGATCACCTTATCGAGGTTGAGATAGACGGCGAGATAGCCCTCCAGCACCTCGATCCGCCGCTCGATCTTCTGCAGCTGGAACCGCGAGCGCCGTCCCAGCACCTCGCGCCGGTGATCAAGATAGGCGCGCAAGACCTCTTTCAAGCTCATGACGCGTGGATTGATACCGCCATCGAGCACGTTCATGTTGAGCGCGAAGCGCACTTCGAGTTCGGACAGCCGGAACAATTGCTCCATCAGCACTTCAGCCTCGACATTGCGCGACTTGGGCACGAGCACGATCCGAACGTCCTCGGCCGATTCATCGCGCACGTCATCGAGAAGCGGAACCTTCTTCTCGATGATCAGCATTGCGATCCGCTCGATCAGCTTTGATTTCTGCACCTGATAGGGAATCTCGGTGACGACGATCTGATAGCCCCCGCGCGCCCCCGCCTCTTCCCGCGACCAGCGCGCCCGCACGCGGAACCCGCCCTTTCCAGTTCGATAGGCCTCCGCGATCGCCTCTGGCGTCTCGACGATGAGGCCGCCCGTTGGAAAATCGGGGCCTTTGACGTATTGCAGCAGCGTCTCATCGCGCGCGTTGGGCGTCTTGATGAGGTGCAGCAGCGCCTCGCAGATTTCCGCCACATTATGCGGCGGAATGCTGGTTGCCATACCGACGGCGATGCCCGTCACGCCATTGGCGAGCAGATTGGGAAAGCCGGCAGGAAGGACGACGGGCTCTTCCTCTTCGCCATTGTAGGTGGCCTTGAAATCGACCGCGTCTTCATCGAGCCCCTCGAGCAGAAGCGTCGCCGGCACCGTCATCCGCGCTTCGGTGTAGCGATAGGCGGCGGCGTTATCGCCGTCGATATTGCCGAAATTGCCCTGACCCTCGATCAGCGGATAACGCTGCGCGAAATCCTGCGCAAGGCGGACAAGCGCGTCATAGACGGCGCTATCGCCATGGGGGTGGAACTTGCCGATCACATCGCCGACGACCCGCGCGCATTTCTTGAAGGCGGTGTTGGGATCAAGCCCCAGCACGCGCATCGCGTGGATGATCCGCCGCTGCACGGGCTTCAGCCCATCGCGCACATCGGGCAGCGCCCGGTGCATGATCGTTGAGAGCGCATAGGCGAGATAGCGCTCGCCCAAGGCGCCAGCCAGCGGCTCATCGCGAATGTCGTCGTCTTTGGGGGGTGTCGGCAGTTTCGTCATGGTACCCGTGTCCTAACGCGATTCGGCACCCGGCGCTGGTCCTGCCGCGGCAAGCTCGGCAAGCCGTGCCCGCACGGGCGGCAGTGGTTTTTCATGCGGCCACAGCACATGGCGCTCGAGGAAATGACCGGTCAGCATCAATCCGTCCCTGATGTCGCCGGGGGTGATCTCGCCGGCCTGCCGCCCCAGCAGAAAGGCGGGCAGCCTCAGCAGCTTCTCCGCATAAGGGGCCGCCGCCGCGCGCGACACGGCCCGCCCGGTGCGCGGCGAGACATGCGTCAGATCATCCATCGCTCCCGTGACCGTACAGCGCGACAGATCAAGCCCGAAGCCCAGTTCCGACAAGAGCCCCATCTCCCACATCACATAGAGTCCGGCCCAATCGGATTCGCGCGTCACCCGCGCCGCATCGAGAAGAGCGGTGAGGCCGAGATAGGCCGGCTCATGCGCCTCCCGCTCGGGCAGCGCGCCTGAAAGCACGCAAGCAGCCGATTGCAGCCCCGCCAGCAGCAGCGGCGAGTGCAGGAAGTCGGACGCCCGTTCCTCTGTCAGTTCGACCTGGAAGGATCCAAGCTGATCGGCAAGCCTTGCCCGCCAGGAGGCCATGACGCCATTGCCGGGCTGAAGCACACCCCGCAGCGCACGTCCAACGCCGCCGCGCACCAGGCCCAGATGCCGGCCATGCAGGCGCGACATGAGTTCGAGAATGACGCCCGTCTCCTGAAACGGCCGCACCGAAAGGATGAGGGCGTTGTCCTGCCACTCCATGTCAGCCGCGCCGTGGCGCCTTGGGGAAGGCAAGGCCCATCTCGCGGAAACGCGCCGGCTCCTCCGCCCAGTTCGGCCGCACCTTCACAAAGAGGAAGAGATGCACCGGATGCCCGAACAAGGAAGTCATCTCGACCCGTGCGCTCGCGCCAATCTGCTTCAGGCTTTGACCGCCCTTCCCGATCACGATGGCCTTCTGGCTGTCGCGCTCAACGAAGATCGTCTGCTCGATCCGCGCCGAGCCATCCTTCTGCTGAGACCAGGAATCGGTTTCGACCGTGGAGGCATAGGGCAGTTCATCGTGCAGGCGCAGGAAAAGCTTTTCCCGCGTGATCTCCGCCGCAAGCAGCCGCTGCGGCAGATCCGCCGCCTGATCGGGCGGATAGAGCCAGGGACCAAGCGGCATCCGCCGCGCGATGGCCTGCGACAGCGCTGCGACGCCATCGCTCGTCTCGGCCGAGACCATGAAGGTCTCAACAAAGATGTTGGACGCGTTCAAGTCGGCCGCGAGCGCCAGAAGCTGTGGCGGCTTCATCAGATCAATCTTGTTGAGCACGAGCAGGATGTCGCGTTTGCTCTCCTTGAGCTTGGCGATGATGGCGCGTGTCTCCTCCGCCGCCCGGCCACCCGAATGCGCCGCGAGCGAGGCGGCATCGACGACGAGCACGGTGACATCGGCCTCGCTTGCGCCTTCCAACGCCGCGCTCACCATCGCCTCATCGAGCTTGCGCTTGGGTGCGAAAATGCCGGGCGTATCGACGAGCACGGCCTGCGCCTCGCCAGCCATCATGATGCCGCGCACGCGGGTGCGCGTCGTCTGCACCTTGGGGCTGACGATCGAAACCTTGGTGCCGGTAAGCCGGTTGACGAGGGTCGACTTGCCCGCGTTGGGGGCGCCGATGATGGCGGCAAATCCGCATCGCGTCGCTGTGTTGTCGCTCATGTATCTAGGTTTGGGGCTTCTTTGCGGTGGACGCAAGGAGCGCGCGCGCGGCATCCTGTTCGGCCTCCCGCTTTGACCGGCCCCGGCCCTGCGCAACTGGCAGCCCGGGGAGAGAGACCTCGACCGTGAAAACGGGGGCATGATCGGGGCCCGATCGGCCGGTCATCGTGTAGACGGGCGTCCCGCGCGCGCCGCCCTCGCGCCCTTGCGACCATTCCTGCAGCAAGGTCTTGGGGTCGCGCATATCCGCCTGGACTTCCTGAAGAATGCCGTGCCAGGCCTCGCGCACGAAGTGGCGTGCCGCGCCGAGCCCACCATCGAGATAGAGGGCCGCGATCACGGCTTCACACGCATCGGCAAGGACATTCTCGGTCTTGGGGCCAGCAGGATCGCGCTCGGAGCCCGAAACGCGGACCGCCTCGGCGATGCCCGTCTCGCGTGCAACGCGGGCGCAGGTTTCCTTGCGAACGAGTGCGTTGAGCCGCGGCGCCAGCGCGCCTTCGCTGGCCTGCGTGTCGCGCTCGAGCAGGATTTCAGCGATGAGGAGCCCCAGCACCCGATCGCCCAGAAACTCCATGCGCTCATACGTCACCTCGCCGCCGAGGCTGGCATGGGTGAGTGCGACCGCAAGACGGTCAGGATCTGAGAATGTGTGGCCAAGGCGCGCTTCGAGCGCCTTCAGCACTGAAGGGTCACTCGACGCCTGTGAAGAGCCGGTCGTAGCGGATCGCCCACGGCCACTTCCAGATTTCCCAGAGACGCGCATTGCCATTGGTGGAGAAGAATATGATTTCTGCCCGCCCGACAAGGTTTTCGGCAGGAACGAAGCCGACGCCGTCCCGCTCCGGTGACACCCGGCTGTCGGTCGAATCGTCCCGATTGTCGCCCATCATGAAGTAGTGGCCAGTCGGAACCACGAACTCGCGCGTGTTGTCGGTCGGGGAGTGGGAAGAGATTTCAAGAATATAGTGGGTAAATCCGTCCGGCAGGGTCTCACGATACTTGGCGACGCGCTGGACCACCTGGCCCTGCGCCCCCCGCTTCACATATTCGCCGACCTGCTCGACCTTTGCCGCCTCATCGTTGATGTAGAGGATACCCTCACGCATCTGGATCCGGTCGCCGGGCAGCCCGATCACGCGCTTGATGTAATCGACTTGCGTATTGGACGGCAGGCGGAAGACGACGACGTCTCCCCGCTTGGGCGCGCTGCCAAAGACGCGCCCCTCGAACGGCGCGAGACTATAGGGGAAGGAATGGCGGCTATAGCCATAGGTGTATTTCGAGACGAACAGATAATCGCCAACGAGCAGCGTGTCTTCCATCGACCCCGAGGGGATGTTGAACGGCTGGAACAGGAAGGTGCGGATGACGAGCGCAATGCCAAGCGCGATGGCGATCGTCTTGATCAGCTCCCTGGCGGTCTCCTGCCAGTGCGGATGATGGACGGTTGCCTCGCTGGCAGCCGGTATTTCAGGACCCTGTGACATCGCCGATCCACTCGTGGGGCCGCGGGGATCGGGCCCTAACCATTGGTCGATGGAAATCTTCGCTCGCAAGCTGAGTCAAGCCAATGAAAACTCCGTTACCTCAATGGCGCGAGAGGGGTGGCATCGCGGCAACGGCCGAAATGATAACGATGGCCTGCGCGAGGGGAAAATCATCCGTGATCGAAAGATCGATCTGCGCCGTCATGCCAGGCGGCGTCAGCTCCTGCAGCCGGATGAAGGCCCCGCCCGTTAACGCCATGGTCGGCTTGCCAGATTTGAGATTGATGACCCCCATGTCGCGCCAGAAGACGCCCCTGCGGAACCCCGTTCCGAGGGCCTTGGAACAGGCTTCCTTTGCGGCAAACCGCTTGGCATAGCTGGCCGCGCGCAGCCGCCGCCCTTCGGACTTTGCCCGTTCCGTTTCCGTGAAAATACGGTTGATGAAGCGAGAACCAAAGCGCTCAAGCGTCTTTTCCACCCGCCTGATGTCGATGAGATCGCTGCCGATCCCGATGATCATGTGACCCCGGCCCGCGCCTCATCCATCAGCCGGCGCATTTGTTCGATGGCGGGTTTGAGCCCGGTGAAGATCGCCTCGCCGATGATGAAGTGCCCGATATTGAGCTCGACGATCTGCCCAATGGCAGCGATCGGCTGCACCGTGTCATAGGAGAGCCCATGTCCCGCATGGACCTCAAGCCCAAGCGCCGCCGCACGCCCGGCCGCCGCGACGATACGGGCAAGAGCCGCGTCCCGCTCCTGAATTTGACCATGGGCCGCAGCCTCGCAGTAGGCACCCGTGTGAAGCTCGACAACTTGCGCGCCGAGCGCCTTTGCGGCGTCAAGCTGAACGGGATTGGCTTCGATGAACAGCGAGACGCGAATGTCTGCCTCGCGCAAGGCGCGGATGAACGGCGCGAGGTGATTGTGCTGTCCAGAGGCATCGAGCCCGCCCTCGGTCGTGCGCTCCTCGCGCCGCTCGGGCACGAGGCAGACGGCGTGCGGCTTGGCCTGAAGAGCGATGCGCAGCATCTCCTCCGTCGCCGCCATTTCAAGGTTGAGCGGCCGGTCGATTTCCCGCGCGAGCTTGGCGATGTCCTCATCAGAGATGTGGCGCCGATCCTCGCGCAAATGGGCCGTAATGCCGTCCGCGCCGGCCTCGGCGGCCATGAGAGCCGCCCGCAAGGGATCCGGATGCCGCCCACCCCGCGCGTTCCTGATCGTCGCGACATGGTCGATATTGACGCCGAGCCGCAAGGCGGGGGGAAAACTCATGCCGGCCTCCCCACCATATCGCCAGTCAGATGGCGACTGCCCGGCTTCACGGCCGGAATATCTTTGAGATGCGCGGGCAACTTGTTGGCCTCCCAGCTTGGCAAGCTGAGCCGGGCGAGTGAAATCAGCTTCACGCCCAGTCTCGCCTTCCCCCCCGACCGGTCGATGAGGCATGCGGCCGCGACGACCTTGGCGCCCGTCGCCTTGATCGCCTCGATGCATTCGCGTGAGGAGAGGCCAGTCGTGACGATGTCCTCCATGACGAGCACGCGCGCGCCTTTTTCAAGGGTGAAGCCCCGCCGGAGATGAAACTGACCGTCCTCGCGCTCCACATAGAGCGCCGGCACGTTCATGGCGCGCGCAAGCTCATAACCCGGGATGATCGCGCCGACCGCGGGCGACACGATCGCATCGATGGGTCCCTTCACGGATTGAAGGATCTTGGCCGCCAACGCCTTGCAGAGCTTTGCGGTCCGCTTGGGATACTGAAAGACCAGCGCCTTTTGCAGGAACGTATCGCTGTGCCGGCCGGAAGAGAGAATGAAATGCCCTGAGAGAAGCGCACCACTCTTGCGAAACTCACCCAGCACTTGTTCAGGCGTCATGGATTTGCGGGCCTCGTTGTTCCAGAAATTTTAAGCGAGATGGGAACCACCGCAAGACGCGACAACAGGCGGCAATTTCCAGCGATCGGCCACCAGCCGTAAAGAAAGATCTCAACCGGTCCCCACATAGCGACCCACCCGATGATGAGCAAGCCCTCCGAGAGGATCTCATAGACCGGCCCATGCCCCAGCGAGATCACAAGCTGGCGCAGCAGGAGACAGCCGGCAAGGAACGAGAGTCCGATGAGAAGGCTTATTCGGCCGCGCCAGAATTCGTGCCGCAATTTGCGCCGTTCCGAGCGATAGCGTTCGGCAAAATGGTGATGCACGGCGTCCTCGATCGAGCCCGAAAGCGGCTGTTCGAGTTCGGCCTGTGGCAATTCGATCTGCAGCCGGAAGGGGCGATCGGCGATGTCCTGCGCCCATTCGAAGATGAAGCGGTCGGCCTCCGGGTCGAGGTCCTTTTCGTGGAAGGGCGCTGGATCAAGCACGTTGAAGAGCTGCGACACCCGCACAAGCCTGAGCGCGATTACATCCAGGGGCGCCGCCTCCGCCACGATCAGCCCTTCACGCGATCAACGCTCGCAACGAGCGGCGAAGCCCTCAGGGCCGACATGAGGTTGGTGAGGTGCTTGGCATCGTTCACCTCGATATCGACGATGAACTGAAAGAAGGCGGGATTGCGCTCGGTGATCCGCAAATTGCTGATATTGCCATTCGCCTTGGCGATCGCCAGCGTGAGCTGCGCCAATGCACCAGGCTCATTTTTCAGATCGACGACGATCCGTCCGACGGAAATTTGCGCCTCGCTCGCATGCGCCTCCCATCCAAGATCGAGCCACAATTCCGGTTCCTGCTGGTGAGCCTCGAGCGAATCGCAGTCGATGGTATGGACGGTGACGCCCTTTCCCGGCTCCATGATGCCGACGATGCGATCCCCGGGCAGCGGATGGCAGCAGGCCGCGATGTGATAGGCAAGCCCTGGAATGAGGCCCTTGATCGGAATGCGGCTCTGCGGCTGCCCGCGATCGCCGGAGGGGCGCCGGTCGCGCTTCTTGCCGGGGAATATGGCATCGACGACATCGATGGCCTTCAGCGTGCCGTTGCCCACCGCGGCGAGCAGGTCTTCGCCCTTGCCCATCTTGAAGCGCCTGACCGCGCCTTCGATCGCCTTGTCGGCATAGGTTTCGCCATCATCCGCCATCGCCTTTTCAAGGATACTGCGGCCAAGGCGGATATGTTCGCCGCGCTGGGCATTGCGGATGAAGCGACGGATCGCGGCGCGCGCCTTGCCGGTTGCGACGAAGCCCTCCCAGGCCGCCGAAGGCACCTGCGCCTTTGAGGTGAGGATCTGCACCTCATCGCCATTGCGCAAGACGGTGCGCAGCGGTGCGTGCCGTCCGTTCACCTTCGCACCGACACAGGTGTTCCCCAGCTCCGTATGCACCGCATAGGCAAAATCGATCGGCGTGGCGCCACGCGGCAGCGTGATGAGTGCGCCTTTGGGTGTGAAGCAGAAGACTTGATCCTGAAAGAGTTCGAGTTTCGTGTGTTCAAGAAACTCTTCCGGCGCATCCCCCTGCTCGATCATGTCGACGAGCGAGCGCAGCCACGCATAGGGGCTCCCCGGCAGTGTCCCGCGCGTCTTGTCCTTATAGGCCCAGTGCGCCGCGACGCCGCGCTCGGCCACTTCATCCATTTCCTTCGTGCGGATCTGGATTTCGACGCGCGACTTCTCAGGGCCGATGATGGTCGTGTGGATCGAGCGGTAATTGTTCGGCTTGGGTGTCGAGATATAATCCTTGAAGCGCCCGGGCACGGTCGACCATTGCGTGTGGAGAACACCGAGCGCGCGATAGCAGTCAAGAACATCTTCAACGACGATCCGGAATGCGAAAATATCGGAGAGCTGCTCGAACGAGATGCTCTTCTCTTCCATCTTCTTCCAGATCGAGAAGGGCCGCTTGAGCCGCCCCGTCACCCAGGCTTCGACGCCTTCGTTGGCGAGTGTGGGCTTGATCGTGTCGGTGACCTTCGTCACCCGGTCGCCCGATTCCGCGCGCAGGAATTCGAGGCGCTTGATGATCGATTCCCGGGCGTCCGGATTGAGCTCGCTAAAGGCGAGGTCTTCCAGTTCCTCGCGTACGTCCTGCATACCCATGCGCCCCGCCAGAGGCGCATAGATTTCCATCGTCTCCTCGGCGATGCGCCGGCGCTTTTCCGGCCGCGGGATGAAGCTCAGCGTGCGCATGTTGTGCAGGCGGTCCGCAAGTTTGACGAGCAGCACGCGAATATCGTTCGACATCGCAAGGAGGAGCTTGCGGAAATTCTCCGCGTCCTTCGTGCGCTCCGATACCAATTCGAGCTTGCCGAGCTTCGTTACGCCATCGACGAGCTGCGCGATCTCCGGCCCGAAACTGCGTTCGATGTCTTCGTAGCTTGTGGCGGTGTCCTCGATCGTATCGTGAAGGAGTCCCGTCACGATCGAGGCGGTATCGAGCTTGAGGTCTGTCAGGATCCCCGCAACCTCGAGCGGGTGGGAAAAATAAGGATCGCCCGACGCGCGCGTTTGCGTTCCATGCGCCTTCATGGAGAACACATAGGCGCGATTGAGCAGCGCCTCATCGGCATCAGGGTCATAGGATTTGACGCGCTCGACGAGCTCATACTGCCGCATCATGGCAAGACCTGCCTGCAGCATCGCGCGCGATTGGTCCCGCGCCGGGCGGGAGGAGACAGACCAAAGCCGGATGCGTTTCGCGCCGGACTGGGTGGCTTAAAGATCCCCTTCGCCGGAATCATCCTCCGCCTCTTCGCGGCGCTCGGTCTCCACGCTGATGGCGCGAAGGAAATCCTCTTCCGACATTTTGACGTCCTCGATGACGTCTTCGGCTTCCGTGACGAGCGGGCTGAGGCTCGGCACTTCCTCGATCTGCGAATGGCGCTGAAGGCTCTTCACCAGCTCCTCGTGCAGTTCGGGCGGCGTGAGTTCCTCCGCCGCGATCTCACGCAGCGAGACGACCGGATTCTTGTCGTTGTCGCGATCGACGAGCGGCGCCGCCCCGGCTGAAAGCGCACGGGCGCGATGCGCGGCGACCAGCACCAGTTCGAACCGGTTTGGGATCTTGTCCACGCAATCTTCGACCGTGACACGCGCCATCGGCAGCTCCTTCAAGCGAGTTTGGAAACAATCTGATTAATCCATCTCTAGTGCAAGCGCAAGTCCCCTCACACCCAGCTTTTCCAGGAGTTGGCCGATCTCCTCCCCTGTCCCGGGATGCCGCCACGCCGGCGCAATGTCCCGGATCGGGACGAGGACGAAATCCCGCGAACTTGCCGAAGGGTGTGGCAGGGTCAGCCGTTCCTCGCGCAAGACCAGTCCGCCATAGTCGATGAGGTCGAGGTCAAGTGTCCGCGGGCCCCAACTGACACGCCGCTCGCGCCCGAACGCGGCTTCGGTGTCCAGGCAGAGATCAAGGAGCGCGTGGGGCGAAAGCGCGGTTTCAATGAGCGCCGCCGCATTGACGAAGGGCGGCTGATCAGAGGGCGGAAAGGCGGGCGTCGCATAGAACCGCGAGACGGCGCGCACGTTCACGCGCCCAGCGAGGCGATTGAGAGCGGATCGCAGTGTCTGAGCGGGAGCCCCGACTTCGGAGGGCAAATTGGCGCCGAGCGCGATGATCGCCTGCGCGTTCATTTGCGCCTCCCACAGACACGAGAACAACGTGCTTGGCTTGAGAACGTCATTAGGGCAAACCACATCCTTCTTGGAAATACCCCCCGACGCATTTCAGATGACGGAGATAGTACGATGCGATTTTATCCCCAAGAGCGAACCGCCATTTTCATTGACGGCTCCAACCTCTACGGCGCGGCCAAGGCGCTTGGCTTCGACATCGACTATAAGAAGCTGCTGACCGAGTTCGGCAAGCGTGGCGTGCTCGTTCGCGCCTTCTACTACACGGCATTGGCCGAGAGCGAGGAGTACTCGCCCATCCGCCCGCTGATCGATTGGCTCGACTATAACGGCTACACGATGGTGACGAAGCCGGTGAAGGAATATACCGACGCGCTCGGCCGCCGGAAGGTGAAGGGCAACATGGACATCGAGCTTGCGATCGATGCCATGGAAATGGCCGAGACCGTCGATCACCTCATCATTTTCTCGGGCGACGGCGACTTCCGCCGCCTCGTGGAGGCGCTCCAGCGCAAGGGTCGCCGCGTCAGCGTCGTCTCCACCATCCGCTCCTCCCCGCCCATGGTGTCCGACGATTTGCGCCGCCAGGCCGACATGTTCATCGAGCTTGACGACCTGCGCCCCTTCATCGCGCGTGAACCGAACCAGCGCACGCAGTCTTACGTCAACGGCGACCGCGCCACCGACGAGCGCTAGGTGCGCCCGCAAGCCCCGGCCGAGCCGCCGAAGGATTGCGGCCTCTGCCCTCGCCTTGCCGCCTTCAGGCTGGAAAACTCTGCTGCCGAGCCGGACTGGTTCAACGGCGCCGTTCCCTCCTTTGGCGAGGAAAAGGCCCGGCTGGCCATCGTGGGCCTCGCCCCGGGCTTGCGCGGCGCCAACCGCACCGGCCGCCCCTTCACCGGCGACTTCGCCGGACAGCTTCTCTACGCCACGCTCCTCGCATATGGCTTTGCCCGCGGCACCTATGCGGAGCGCGCGGATGACGGTCTCACGCTCATCGATACGCTCATTACCAATGCCGTGCGCTGCGTGCCCCCGCAGAACAAGCCCGAACGGGCGGAAATCGCCACCTGCCGGCAATTCCTCGCCTATCGCTTGGCCCAGCTTCCGCGCCTCAGGATCGTGCTTGCCCTTGGCCGCATCGCGCATGAGAGCGTCTGCGCCGTTCTGGGGGTAAAGCTGAAGGCGGCGCCCTTCGCCCATGGCGCCGTTCACGAACTGGCGGGCGGGCTCCTCCTCATCGATAGTTTTCATTGTTCGCGCTACAACACGAACACGGGCAGGCTGACGGCCAAGAAGTTCGAGGACGTGTTTAAGGACATCCGCGCGCGGCTGGAAGCCAGCAGTTAGAGCCCAGCAGTCAGAGCAACGTGCGCAAAAAGCATGTCCCCGCAACGGCGGGGATGGCACCGGTTTTCCGCGTAAACGTTGCGACAATACAAAGAGAGAGTGGCGCGGCGATATTCATTGAAGATATGCCCTGCTAACCCTCAGCCATAGCGTTCTTCGCTCCAGGGATCGCCTTCGTTGTGATAGCCGCGCGTCTCCCAGAAGCCTGGCCTGTCCTCGGCGAGAAAGACGATCCGCGTCACCCACTTGGCACTTTTCCAGAAATACCAATCGGGAATGACGACCCGGACCGGCCCGCCATGCTCGCGCGTCAGGGGAGCGCCTTCCCAGGAATGCGCAAGAAGCACGTTCGCCTCAGCAAAAACGGGAAGCGAGACATTCGTCGTATAGCCATCTGAGGAATGGAAGACGACGTGACGCGCTTCCGCCTTCGGCCGCACGGTCTCAAGAATATGGGCCGAGGAGACCCCCTGCCAGCGATTATCGAACCGGCTCCAGGCCGTCACGCAATGAATATCCGAGACGAAATCGGATTGCGGCTGGGCCATGAAGGCCTCGAAATTCCACGTCACAGGGTTCTCAACAAGACCCTCGATCCGCAGCCGCCAGATATCCTTGGGGATATTGGGTTGAACGCCGAGGTCAAGGACGGGCCAGTTCTTCACCTCCCGCTGTCCGGGCGGCAGCCGGTTCGCCTTCACCTTGTCCGGGCGGCCCGTCAGGAGCCGACCCTCCCGCGCCCATTTCTCCTTGGACTGGATCAGCTTGTCCTTGATCTTGCCTTCATCGTCTGGGTCATCGCTGCTGGCCATGAGCCTACCCTTTCATGCGCATCAGCCGCGCCTTGTCGCGCTGCCAGTCGCGGGACTTTTCCGTCTCGCGCTTGTCGTGCAGCTTTTTGCCCCGCGCGAGCCCGAGCTGCACCTTGGCCCGGCCCTTCTCATTGAAATAGAGCTTCAGCGGAATGAGCGTCATGCCTTCACGCTGGACGGCCTGCGAGAGTTGCGCGATTTGCCGGCGATGCAGCAACAACCGGCGGGGCCGGCGCGTCTCATGGTTGAAGCGATTTCCGCCTTCATATTCAGGAATATAGGCGTTGATGAGCACGATCTCGCCGTCCTTCGCCTGCGCGTAGGATTCAGCAATCGTCGCATGGCCGCCGCGCAGCGCCTTCACCTCCGTGCCGAGGAGCTGAATGCCCGCCTCGACCGAGTCATCGATCGCATAGTTGAACCGCGCCTTCCGGTTGTCTGCGACCACCTTGATGGCGGAATCGTCTTTTTTCTTGGCCATTGCGATCAGGTGGCGCTTATTCCAGCCTGTTCAAGGGCCTTGGCGACCCGCGCCTTCGTGGCCTCCGAAATGGGCGCGAGGGGCAGCCGCGTTTCGGCGCCGCATAGCCGAAGCAGGCTCGCCGCATACTTGACCGGCCCGGGATTGGATTCGATGAACAGCGCATCGTGGAGCGGCATCAGCTGATCCTGGATCGCCAGCGCGGCCGCATAATCTCCTTTCAGGCAAGCCTCCTGAAAGCGGGCGCACAGCCTTGGCGCCACGTTTGCCGTGACGGAGATGCAGCCCCGGCCGCCATGAGCATTGAAGCCGAGCGCCGTTGCGTCCTCGCCTGAGAGCTGAACGAAGTCTTGTCCCGCCGCCAGACGTTGCTGGCTCACGCGCGCAAGATTGGCGGTTGCATCCTTGACGCCCACGATGCCCTTGATGCGCGAGAGGCGCGCCATCGTCTCCACAGACATGTCAACGACGCTGCGGGCGGGAATGTTGTAGATGAAGACAGGCAGCTCAACCGCCTCGCAGATCGCCTTATAGTGAAGGTAGAGCCCTTCCTGCGTCGGCTTGTTGTAGTAGGGGGTAACGACGAGCGCCGCATCGGCCCCGGCCGATTTTGCATGCCGGGTGAGCTCGATCGCCTCCTCGGTCGAATTGGAGCCCGTTCCCGCGATCACCGGCACCCGGCCCTTGGCGGCTTTGATGCATAGTTCCACCACGCGCTTGTGCTCATCATGGCTGAGGGTCGGGCTTTCGCCCGTCGTGCCGGTCGGCACAAGACCGTGCGTCCCCTCGGCAATCTGCCACGTGACGAAACGTGCAAAGGCATCTTCGTCAACCTTACCGTCCCGGAAGGGGGTGATGAGGGCAACGATGGAACCGTGGATCTGGTGTGGCGCGAACGCCATGGTGAAGGCCTTTCAGACTGGAATCTGCGCGAACAATAAAGCGCTTTCCCGAAAAGTGGCCACCGGTTTTCGGCAGAAAGCGCGACAAACGAAGGAATCGCGAGCGCTTTCCCGAAAAGCTTGTGCCCGCGAAGGCGGGAGCGGACTCTAGTGAGCCAACAAGGCAATGGAAAGGCAAACGGCCGAACCTTTGAATAAGTTGTGGGACAGCAACGCTCAGAGGCTAGCTTCCTTAAACATTGCTGCCTAAAACAAGTTTGGCATGTCTGGGGCATGGCGCGATGAGCGGCGGAGTGCGAATGGGGCGCATGATCGTGAAAGGGGCGGTAGTGGCGGGGCTGTTGGCGCTCGTGCCGTCGATTGCCTTTGGCGCGACGACGGCGCCGGAGCCAGTGCCGCGTTCAAAGCCGCCCATCATGAAGGTGGCGAAGAGCGACACTGCCCTGCTTGAAAGCGCCTTTGAGGCGGCCGCGCGTTACGACTGGAGCGCGGCGCTCGCCTTTGCCGGTCAGATGGACGATCCCCTCGCGGCCAAGATCGTGCGCTGGCGCTATTACGCGGCCGACAACTCGATCGCACCCTATGGCGAGATTTCGCGCTTTATCGAATCCTCGCCCGGCTGGCCGCGCATCGAGAAGATGCGGCGCAATGCCGAACGCCAGCTCCCCACCACCCTTGAGCCCGATCAGGTGATCGCCTGGTTCAAGGGGCGTGAGCCCTCCTCGCCCGACGGCAAGGTCAAGCTGGGTGAGGCGCTCCTCGCCAAGGGTGAGCGGGCACGTGGCGTGCAGCTCATCCAGGAAGGCTGGATCGATGGCACGTTCACGGCCGCGCGCGAAAAGGAATTGCTGTCGCGCTATAGGGAGGTGCTGACGCCCCAGATCAACGCGCTGCGTATCGACCGCCTGCTCTGGGACGATGAACGTGCCGCGGCGCAACGGCTCATGAGCACGATCGATAGCGACGCCCGCAAACTGGCCGAGGCACGCATCAAGCTGGCGACGAATGTCCGTGGTGCCGAAACCGCGATCTCGCTTGTGCCGCAATCCCTGCGGGCCGATTCAGGCCTCCTTTTCGATCGGGCCCGCTATAGCCGCCTCAAGGGGCGCGACCCGGAGGCCTGGCCGCTGATCTTGTCGGCTCCCTCCTCGCCTCAAGCGCTCCGCCGGCCGGAGGACTGGTGGAAGGAGCGCAACATCCAGGCGCGCAACGCGATCGAGAACCGGCAATTCTCCAAGGCCTATGACATGGTGGCCGGCCACGGCCTCACCGCGGGCGTCAACTTCGCCGAAGCCGAGTTCCTGGCCGGCTGGATCGCCTTGCGCTTTCTCAACGATGCGCAAAAGGCGCAAGGCCATTTCCAGCGCCTGAAGAGTGGCGTCACCTATCCGATCAGCCTCGCCCGCGCCAATTACTGGTTGGCCCGCGCCTTGGAGCGCACCGGCGACAAGCCTGGCGCCATGGCCGCCTACGGCGCCGCGGCGCGCTTCCCCGAGACCTTTTATGGCCAGCTCGCGCTCATCGCGCTCAAGCCCAAGGGCCGCTTTGCCATCAACGATGAGCGCATCGACACAGGCGCCAGCCGCAAATCCTTCAATGCCGAGGAACTGGCCGCCGCCATTCGCCTCCTCAACCGCATCGGCGCCGAAGAATATGTGCGCGTTTTTGCACTGCATTTCGCCGATGTCGCGGAATCGCGGGAAACCTATGCCCTGCTCGCCGAGTTGATGCGCGAACTGGGTCACCCTGAGCTGGCGATCCGCGTCGCCAAGCGCGCGATGCAAAAGCAGATTTCGGTCCTCGCCTATGCCTATCCCGTCTTGAGCGTGCCCAAGTATCGCGGCCGCGGCACCCCGCCTGAGCCGGCGCTCGTCCTTGGCCTTTCCCGGCAGGAAAGCGAATTCGATCCGATGGCCGTATCCGGGGCCAATGCCCAAGGCATCATGCAGCTCCTTCCCGAGACGGCGCGTCAGACGGCTAGGCGTCACGGCGTCGACTACCATCGCAACAAGCTCATAGGCGATGCCACCTACAACATGTCGATCGGAATGGCTCACCTGTCCGATCTTCTGGCGAGCTTTGACGGTTCCTACATCCTCACGATCGCGGCCTACAATGCCGGGGCCGGACGCGTGCGGCAGTGGATCGGCGAGTATGGCGACCCGCGCAATGGCGTTGATCCCATCGACTGGATCGAGCAGATCCCATTCTCCGAGACGCGCAACTATGTCCAGCGCGTGCTGGAGAACACGCAGATCTATCGCGCACGGCTCGCCCGCGCGGAGGTGCCGTTGAGCCTCATGGGTGACCTCTATCGCGGCTCCAGCGCGCCGCCGCCAAGAATTGGCGGCCCCTTTGAGCCCGAGGAGACGGCCCTGCCCCTATCGGCCTCGCCTTCCCCATCCGTTCCTGTCCCGGCGCCGGCGCCGGATCGCACGGAAGGCGAAACGTCAGGCCCGCTGGAAGCGGCCGAACCGCTCATTCGGCCCATTCCCAAACCGGACCCTAATTCCTAAGCTCTCCCCTCTTGAGTGGCACTTGTGGGATTGATTGAAGGGGAAGCGCCGTGTCCTATCGGGAAGCAACCTATCGTGCGGGCGATGGTCTGGCGCTCTATTTTCGGGACTATGCGGCCGCGCACGACGCGCTCACTCCGGTGCTCTGCCTGCCCGGCCTCACGCGCAATTCGAAGGATTTCGAAGGCATCGCCGCGCACCTGGCGAAGACGCGCCGTGTCATCGCGCCCGATTTGAGGGGCCGGGGGCGCTCTGCCTACGACCCCAACTACAAGAACTATGCGATCCCGGTTGAGATCGCCGATGTCTTTGCGTTGATGGCGGCGGAACGGCTCGAGCGGGTCATCATCATCGGCACCTCGCGCGGAGGCCTCATCGCATCGGGCATGGCCGTCATGCGCCCGGCGGCGGTCGCCGGGATCGTCCTGAACGATATCGGCCCCGAACTGGCGCCCGAGGGCATAGCGCGCATCCTTGGCTATGCCGGCCGGATCGCGGAACCCGAAAGCTGGGAGGACGCGGTGCGTCTCGTCAAATCCCTGAACGCCCCCATGTTCGCGCTCGATGAGGCGGGCTGGATGCGCTTTGCCCGTTCGACCTTTCGCGACGAAAGAGGCCGCCCCCGGCTCGATTATGACACCCGCATCGGCGATGCCATCCGCGAGGCCGCCGCTGCGGGCGAAGCGGGAGGCGCGGATCCTTGGGCCGTCTTCAAGGCCATGGCGCCAACCCCGACCCTCGTCGTCAGGGGCGAGAACTCCGACCTCCTCTCGCCCGGCATCCTTGCCCGCATGCACGAGGCAAGGCCCGACCTGAAATCGGTGGAGGTCAAGGCGCGCGGCCACGCCCCTTTCCTCGATGAGGAAGAGGCGATCGACGCGATCGACGCGTTCCTGGGCGGGATTGATCGCGCCTAATGCAGTGTCGTGCCTGGCGCAGGCCCGGCATAGAGCTGGCGCAGGCGTTCCGAGATCGTCCCGTCCTCAAAGCAGCGCCGCAGGGCCGCCGCCCCTTGGGCGACGATCTCCGCGCTCTCCATCGCGAGCGCTGCGCGCAGGAGCACCTTGATTTCCTTGACCGCGAGCGGGGGCAGCGAAACGATGTAGTCGAGGAACTCGCGCAGCGCCTCGGCGAAATTCCCCGGTGGAATGACGCTCATGAGCAGCCCCAGGCTGAACGCCCGCTCGGCGTTGATGACGCTGCCGGTGAGGAAAAGACTGTGCGCCGCGCCGCCGCCTGCGAGCTGAACGAGACGCTGGACCGAACCACCCCCTGGCGTGATCCCAAGACCCACCCCCGGAAAGGCGAAGCGCGCGTCCGAGCGGGCGAGCCGGATGTCGCAATGAAGCGCAAGCTCGAGTCCCGACCCGATACAGGCGCCCTTGATGACGGCGATTGTCGGGACATCAAGGGCAAGAAGTGCTTCATGGATTTTGCGCACTTCAAGGGCGACCGCTTCCACCTCAAACGGTGTGAGCGCGGCAAGTTCAGGCAAATCAAGCCCGGAGCAGAATGTCTCCTCGCCCTCCCCTGTGAGGATGACGGCGCGGATCTCGCTGTTGGACTTGGCCTGGCTAAGCGCACCCAGCAGCGCCTGCCGGAGCTCCTGGTTGAGTGTATTGTTCTGCGCCAGCCGATTGAGGCTTAAAGTCAAGACGGGGCCGCGCTGCTCGCTGAGCAGGACCCCAGAGGAACGTTTCGATCGCGGAGCACTCATGGCGCAACCTTGGTCAAACGGCCAACCAGTTTAATGGCCGATTGCCAGTTGCTTCAAGCGACCCGGATCGCGCCGTCTTCTTGGATGATGGGCAAAAGCCACGCGCGGGCCTGTCGCTGCGCCTCGGCGATCTGCTCGCGTGTCATCTCGCGGCTGATCTCGGCCCGCATGCCGCGCGCCTCCATCGAGCCGCGCATGGCGGCGAGGTTGAAGAATTTGTGGGCGGCCACATAGTCCATCTCGACGCCCTGGCCCGTTGAATAGGCGATACCAAGTGAGTAAAGCGCCGTCGGATTGCCCAGGCGCGCTTGTTCTTCAAAGATCGCAATCGATTGCGTATCGATGTAGGCCATAGCCCCATCCTCCCGATGCGGGCTCATCCGGTATTGACGCAATGACCGGATCTGCACCCACGTTGCCCCAAAACGTGAAAACTGAATTCACGCTGAGTGCATCGTGAACGGGATGCCTGAATACGCAGTAAACGAAGAGGAAATACTTCGTTAACTCAATAGTTTGCGAGGAAGTCCTCGCCAGAGCGCGTTTGCGCTGCACAAAGGCGCGTTAAAGGCGCCCGCGCGCATCGAGATTGACCCCTCGCAAATCGGCGCCCACTGCCAGCCCGCGCTGCACGCCCGGCCGGGCCAGCATGCGTGCATGCCAAGCCTTGAGCGCGGGAAACTCCTCGAGACTTTGACCCTGCATCTGGTGACGCATAATCCAGCCGACGCAAGCGATGTCGGCGATCGTGAAAGGGCCGGCGAGAAAGTCGCGGTCCTGGAGGCGCCGGGCCATCACGCTGTAAAGCCTGTGTACTTCATGCGTATAGCGCTCGACCGCATAGGCGATCTTCTCCGGCGCGAAGTTCCGGAAATGCTGGGCCTGTCCCGCCATGGGACCAAGACTGCTCATCTGCCAGAAGAGCCACTGCTCGGTTTCGCAGCGAAGCCGCTCGTCTTTGGGATAGAAGCGGCCTGATTTGCGGCCGAGATACTGAAGGATCGCACCCGATTCGAAGATCGCGAGCGCCTTGCCCCCCGGCCCGGCGGGATCAAGGATCGCCGGGATGCGCCCGTTGGGTGACAGTTTGAGGAAGTCCGCGTCGTCCTGCTCTCCCCGCTCGATGTTGACGGGCTTGAGCACGTAAGGAAGCCCGCATTCCTCCAGCATGATGGAGACCTTCCACCCATTGGGTGTCGGCCAATAGTAAACCTCGATCGGTTTGGTGCTTTTTAGCTTGGCGCCGCGCTCGCGCGCCGCGGTGGCTGTGCCCTTGCCCAAGTCGGCCTTGACGGCAACGCCCTTGGCTGCGGCGGCCTTGGCGGCCGCTCCCGTTTTCTTAGGTTCTGCTTGTTTCTTTTTTCCCGCCGCCTTCAGGGTTAGGGCGGCGCCGGTGCCTTCATGACTTTTCGTCGGACGAGGAGGCTTGGCCGCGGCTGTCGACCGGCTTTTGCGTTTACCAGCGGACGAGGCCGCGGCCCGAGCCATGGATGATCGGCCTGCTTACTTCTTCGCAGCGGCCGTCTTCTTCGTCGTCGTCTTCTTCGCGGCTGTCTGCTTCGCAGCCGGCTTCTTCGCCGCGGCCTTCTTCACGGTCGGCTTCTTCACCGCCGCCTTCTTCGCCGGGGCCTTCTTCGCAGTCGTCGTCGTCTTCTTCTTTGTCGTAACAGGCATGAGAGAGTGACTCCTTGAAACTTCATGTTATCGCGACGCGCAACGGCCCATCGCGTGATGTGGAAAATATGACGTTGATCGCTAACGAATTGCAACCATGGGAAAACCCCCGTCGCCCGCGATTCGGACGGTCGCGTTAAACCCAAGGAAAAATAAGGCGCTCGCGCTGATCATCAGCGGACGGATGATTTCTCCCGTCAAGGTCCAATTTCGCCGCGCCAGCGCAAAATTTGTCTTGAGAGCAGCGAATCACACGAATCGTGGGGCCTTTTCAACCGCCCAGGACATGGGCGAGCTTGGCTTTGAGGACCTCGTTCACGGCCTGCGGATTCGCCTTGCCGCCCGTTTTCTTCATCACCTGGCCGACGAACCAGCCAAGCATGGTGGGCTTCGTTTTCAGCTCTTCGACCTTGGCCGCGTTCTCCGCGATGACGGCATCGACGGCCGCTTCGATGGCCGAGCTGTCCGTCACCTGGCGCAGTCCCCGTTCATCGACGATGCGCGCCGGATCCCCGCCCGTCTCGACCATGATCACGAACACATCCTTGGCGATGCGCCCCGAAATCGTGCCGTCCGCAATGAGATCGAGCATGCGCCCCAGATTGTCCGCGCTGACGGGCGAGGCGGAAATCTCAAGTCCCGCCTTGTTCAAATGGGCAAACAGGTCGCCCATGATCCAGTTCGCCGCCGCCTTGGCATCGCGCCCCTTCGAGACTGCTTCGAAGTAGTCCGCCGTTTCCTTTTCCGAAACCATGACACCAGCGTCATAGGCGGAGAGCCCGAAATCGCGCATGAAGCGCGCCCTCTTTGCATCCGGCAGCTCGGGTAGTGAGGCGCGTATCGTCTCAATGAAGGCCAGATCGAGTTCAAGCGGAAGGAGATCGGGATCAGGGAAGTAGCGGTAATCATGCGCTTCTTCCTTCGATCGCATCGAGCGTGTCTCGCCCTTGCGGGAATCGAAAAGCCGTGTCTCCTGCCGGATCGTGCCGCCCGCCTCGATCACATCGACTTGCCGGCGCGCTTCGTACTCGACCGCCTGCTGGATGAAGCGGAGCGAATTGACGTTCTTGATCTCGCAGCGTGTGCCATAGGGCGCGCCCGGCCGGCGCACAGAGACGTTGACGTCCGCGCGCATGGAGCCCTGCTCCATGTTGCCATCGCAGGTGCCAAGATAGCGCAGGATCGCGCGCAGCTTGCGCACATAGGCAGCCGCCTCCTCCGCCGAGCGCATGTCAGGCCTGGAGACGATCTCCATCAGCGCGACCCCCGCGCGGTTGAGATCGACATAGGAAAGCGAGGGATGCTGATCGTGCAGGCTCTTGCCCGCATCCTGTTCGAGATGGAGCCGCTCGATGCCAACCCTGATCGTCTCGCCGCCCGGCATGTCGATGAGGATCTCGCCCTCGCCCACGATCGGGCTCTTGTACTGCGAGATCTGATAGCCGGCCGGAAGATCGGGATAGAAATAGTTCTTCCGGTCGAACACCGAGACGCGGTTGATCTGCGCCTTGAGCCCGAGCCCCGTGCGCACCGCCTGCTCGACGCAGTATTCGTTAATGACGGGCAACATCCCTGGCATCGCCGCATCGACGAGCGAGACTTGCGAGTTCGGCTCCGCGCCAAAGGCCGTCGCGGCCCCTGAGAACAGCTTCGCGCGCGAGGAAACCTGCGCATGCACCTCGATGCCGATAACGATTTCCCAAGGCCCCGTCGTTCCCTCGATGACGGCGCCGTTGCGCCCTTCGCCCGCGCTCATGCCACCGCCCTCCACCACGCTTCGGGTTTTGCCTTGAAGGCGGCCGCCTCTTCCAGGAACGAGCAGGTGCGCAACACCGTCTCCTCATCGAACGGCCTGCCGATGACCTGCAGCCCCAGCGGCAAGCCCTCCGCCGAGAGCCCCGCGGGCACTGACATGCCCGGCAACCCGGCGAGATTGACCGTCACCGTGAACACATCGTTGAGATACATCGAGATGGGGTCATCGCTCTTCTCGCCGATCCCGAAGGCAGGGCCCGGCGCCGTGGGCGTGAGCAGCACATCGACCTTCTCGAACGCCTGTTCGAAGTCGCGCTTGATGAGCGAGCGCACGCGCTGTGCCTTGAGATAATAGGCATCGTAATAGCCGGCCGAGAGCACATAGGTGCCGATGAGAATGCGCCGCTGCACCTCCCGCCCAAAGCCGGCCGCGCGGGTCTTCTCATACATATCGGTGATGTCGCTCCCCGCCTCGCGCAGTCCGAAGCGCACCCCGTCATACCGCGCCAGATTGGAAGAGGCTTCGGCGGGCGCGACGATGTAATAGGCGGCGAGCGCATACTGCGTGTGGGGTAATGAGACCTCGATGATCTCCGCGCCCGCATCGCGCAGCCACTGCGCGCCGCGCGCCCACAGTGCATCGATCTCGACGGGCGTGCCGTCGATGCGGTACTCCCTCGGTATGCCGACCCGCAACCCCCTGACGTCGCGGGTCAGCGCCTTTTCATAGTCGGGAACGCCGATATTGGCGCAGGTCGAATCCTTGGGGTCATGCCCCGCCATCGCCTTCAAGAGGATCGCGCAGTCCTTTACCGTTCGCGCCATCGGCCCCGCCTGATCGAGCGAGGAGGCAAAGGCGACGATGCCCCAGCGCGACACGCGCCCATAGGTGGGCTTGATCCCGCAAATGCCGGCAACCGCGGCGGGCTGGCGGATGGAGCCGCCCGTGTCCGTGCCTGTCGCGCCGAGGCAAAGCTCGGCCGCAACGGCGGCGGCCGATCCACCGGATGAGCCCCCCGGTACGAGATCGACATTTGATCCCCGCCGCCGCCAGGGCGAAAGGACAGGACCGTAATAGGAAGTCTCGTTGGACGAGCCCATCGCGAACTCATCGAGATTGAGCTTGCCCAGCATCACCGCGCCCGCACGCCAGAGATTGGCGGTGACGGTCGATTCGTAAGGAGGCTTGAAGCCATGAAGAATATGACTCGCCGCAGTCGTGAGGACACCGCGCGTGCAGAAGAGATCCTTGATGCCAAGCGGCAGGCCCTCGAGCGCGCCGAGATTGCCCTCCGCCACGCGCCCATCTGCCTCGCGCGCCATCGCTAAGGCATGCTGGGGTGTTTCGGTGATGAAGGCATTGAGCGCGCGCGCGGCCTCCATGCTGCGCAAATGCGCTTGGGTCAGTTCGACTGCTGAAAATGCGCGGGCGCGAATGCCATCACGGGCCTCCGCAAGGCTCAGCGAGGTGAGATCGGTCATGGCGTCTATTCAACCACCTTCGGCACAGCGAAGAAATTGTCTTCCGACAACGGCGCATTGGCCATGAGGTCGCCGGCATAGCCGCCATCGGTCACTTTGTCCGCGCGGCGCTTGAGATCCATTTTGACGACGCTCGTCAGCGGCTCGACACCGGAGGTGTCGACGCTGTTGAGTTGTTCCACCCACGCAAGAATGCGGTTGAGTTCCTCGGCCATGGGGAGAACGCGGTCTTCGGGAATGGCAATGCGGGCGAGCCGCGCCACGCGCATTACCGTGTCTTTATCGACGGACATGGGTTCCGCTTATTGAAGGCAAGGGATAAGACTTGCTAGCAACCCTTGGGACACATGGCAAGAAACCGATGACTGACGAGAACCTCCGCCTGCCCATGGCGCCCCGCGAGATTGTAAGGACGTGAGCCGCGATGACCTCCTCGCGCTGGCACGGGAGGCAGGCCGGCATGGCCGGCTTATGGGCCTTGACCTCGGCGAAAAGACGATCGGTCTTGCCCTTTCCGATGTCGCCCGGACGATCGCCTCGCCGCTGGAGACCATCCGGCGCACCAAGTTTACCGAGGATGTGAAGACGCTCCTTGCCCTGGTGCAGAAAAATGCCGTCACCGGTCTCGTGATCGGCCTTCCCCTCAACATGGACGGCTCGGAAGGCCCCGCAGCCCAGTCCGCGCGGGCCTTCGCCCGTAATCTCGCGAAACATTCTCCCCTCAAGGTGGCGTTCTGGGATGAGCGCCTCTCGACAATGGCCGTCACGCGCACGTTGCTGGAGGCGGATACCTCAAGACGCCGCCGCGCCGAACTCGTGGACAAGATGGCGGCAAGCTACATCCTGCAAGGGGCGTTGGATTGGCTGAGGCACAATGGCCCAGCCACACAGGGAGAGTGACGGCGTATGAACGAAGCATCGCATGTGCCCATGGCCAGGCTCGCCTGGCTGCCCCGATCCTTGCGCCCACCGGTTCCCATCCCGCTCGCCCATATGCGCATCATGTGGCTGGTCGGCATCGCGGCGATGATCGCCGCCTATGATCTGACGATGTTCGGCATGGCGCTGAAACAGATTCAGGCCGACCTGAGGATCCCGGAAGATGAGATCGCGCTCACGAATGCGATTTTCCGCTTGGGAATCGTTCCGGCGGTCTTCGTCTCGATGCTGGCCGACAGGTTCGGCCGCCGCCGTCTGTTGATGGTGACCATCCTCGGCTCGGCCATTTTCACGATGCTGACGGGATTTTCGCAAAGCCACGCCCAGCTCACCGGGTTCCAGCTTTTCGTGCGCATGTTCGCCTATGCCGAGGACATGCTGTGCATCGTCGTCATCGCCGAGGAGTTCGACGAAAAGGCACGCGGCTGGGCGATCGGCATGATCGGCGCCTTGGGCGGCCTGGGCGGCGGCGTCGCGGCCATCGCCTATGGCCTCTTAGGGCCGCTCGAGGATGGCTGGCGCTATCTTTACATCCTGGGTGCGGTCCCGCTCTTCGTTCTGGCATTCTTGCGCCGCCGCCTCGTTGAGACACGGCGTTTCGAGAACTATGCGACGAGCCGAATGCACCAGACACATACGATGCGCGACTGGCTGGAGCCCGCCATGTTCCTCCTCAGGCAATATCCGGGCCGCCTCGCTCTTCTCGCCGCCGCCCTCTTTCCCTTGGGCTTTGCCATCGCCGCCCCCTTCCTCATGATCTCCAAGCACATGCAGGAGGCGCATGGCATCACCCCCGGCGGCGTCACCATCGTCATCATCGCGGGCGGCGGCATCGCCATTATCGGCAATTTTGTGGCCGGACTGCTCAGCGACAGGGTCGGGCGGCGCGGTGTCTTCGTCATCGCCTGCCTCGGCCTCGTTGCCGGCTTGATGACCTTCTACAATGCGCCAACGCCCACCCTTGCGATTGCGGGCTTCATCATCGGCATCTTCTTTTATTTCGCCGCCGATGTGATCCTCGCCGCCTTCGGCGCGGAATTATTCCCCACCTCCTATCGCTCGACCGCAAGCGCCGTGCGCCTGCTGCTGTGGATCATTGCAGGCGCCATCGGCCTTGCCCTTCAGGGACAAATTTTCAATGCCCTGGGCAGCCACGCGGCCGCGAATACGGCGCTCCTCGCGGTCGGACCGCTCTCCATCCTCTTCGTGCCCTTCCTGCCCGAGCCTTCGCGCAAGACGCTGGAGGAAATCGCGCCCGAGCGCATCATCGATGCGGCCTGATGCTGGATGATCATTGAGGCGCTGATACCCGTCTTTCTCGTGATCGCGCTCGGTCACGGGCTGCGGCGCATCGGCTTTCCAGGCGATGCGTTCTGGCCGCTGATGGAGCAAGTGACCTATTTCGTCATCTTCCCCTGCTTTCTCTTCTCGACCATCGCCGGAGGCAATCTGGAAGGCTACGACATCGGCCCGATGACGTTGGCACTCATCGGTGCCGTCGCCTGCATGGCCCTCCTCACCTATGCGCTCTGGCCGATCCTGGGCTTGAGCGGCCGCCAGTTTTCGAGCTTCTTTCAGACAACAGTGCGCTGGAACGGCTTCGTTGCCCTCGCGGCCATTGGCAGTCTTTATGGCAAGCCCGGGCTTGCCCTTGCGGCGGTCAGCTTTGGCGTCCTCGTTCCCCTTGCCAACCTACTCTGCGTCTATGTCGTCACCCGCACGGCAAGCGGTCAGCCGGTCGCGCTGGCCGAGATGGGCCGGCTCCTCCTCACCAACCCGCTCCTGATCGGCTGCGCTGCCGGCATCATAGTGAATGGCGCAGCCCTGCCGGTGCCGGCCTCCCTCTTCGACACCGCCCGCCTGATCGGCACGGCGGCGGTGCCTTTGGGCCTCCTCGCGGTCGGGGCGAGCCTTGACTTGGCCGCCGCGCGCTCAAGTGTGATCGTTATCAGCGCCGCCTCCGCCATGCGCCTGCTGCTCATGCCTGCGCTGATGCTGGGCGCCTGCAAGCTCTTCGGAGTCGAGGGAACGGCGATGGCGGTCGCGGTCATTTGCGGCGGCACGCCGACGGCGACCTCGGCCTATATCCTTGCCCGGCAACTGGGCGGCGATGCACCGCTGATGGCCAATCTGATCACCGCGACAACCCTTGGCGCGATGTTGACCCTGCCGCTTGTCATCTCTCTTCTGGCGCCCGGGTGACATCCCCGCTTGCCGCATGGCGCGCGGGGTCCTATAAGCCCCGCTCGAGATGACGCCCGAATCGCCCCGCCAAGCCTTTCCGCTGGCCCCCGACCGCCAGCACCTCCTGGGCATTGAGGACCTCTCGCGCGAGGAAATCCTCGGCCTCCTCGATCTGGCCGAATCCTATGTCGATGTCGGCCGCCAGACCGAGAAGCAGCACCCGCTTTTGCGCGGCCGCACGCTCGTCAACCTTTTCTTCGAGGCCTCGACCCGCACGCAAAGCTCGTTCGAGCTCGCCGGCAAGCGCCTCGGCGCCGATGTCCTCAACATGTCGATCGCCATGTCCTCGATCCGCAAGGGCGAGACGCTCATCGACACGGCCGTGACGCTGAACGCGATGCGGCCCGATATTCTCATCATCCGCCATCAGGATTCAGGCGCCGTCGCGCTCCTTGCCCGCAAGGTGGATTGCAGCGTCGTGAACGCCGGCGATGGCGCGCATGAGCATCCGACCCAGGCCCTCCTCGATGCCCTCACCATCCGCCGCCGCCTGGGCCGCATTGAGGGCCTGCGCATCGCCATCTGCGGCGACATCCTGCACAGCCGTGTCGCACGCTCGAACATTTATCTTCTCAATAAGTTGGGAGCACATGTTCATGTGATTGGTCCGGCCACGCTCTTGCCCACGGGGATCGACAAGCTAGGCGTCGGGGTATTTACGGATATGCGTGAGGGATTAAAGGGTTGCGACATCGTGATGATGTTGCGGCTTCAAATGGAACGCATGGCGGGCGCCTTCCTGCCCTCGACGCGCGAGTATTTCCACTATTACGGCCTGGACGCGAAAAAGCTGAGCTATGCGAAGCCCGGCGCGCTTGTCATGCACCCAGGCCCGATGAATCGCGGCGTCGAAATCGATTCCGCCATCGCCGACCATACCGAGCGCAGCCTGATCCAGGAGCAGGTGGAGATGGGTGTCGCCGCGCGTATGGCAGTGCTCGTCGCGCTCGCGCACAACCGTGAAACCATGCTGAGGAACCGATGACGCAGGCGCGCCCCATCGCCTTTCTCAACGCTACGCTCGTCGACCCCGAAAAGGAGAGCGAGGATACGGGCGCGCTGCTCATAAAGGACGGCCTCATCGCCGATCAAGGCCCAAGGCTGTTCAGCGATGCGCTCCCACCGGATGCCGTGGTTCTAGATACCCAAGGCCTTATCCTTGCCCCCGGCCTCGTCGATTCACGCGTCTTCACGGGCGAACCCGGCAGTGAGCACCGCGAGACCCTTTCAAGCGCCAGTGAGGCGGCGGTCTCGGGCGGCGTCACTGCCATGGTTGTGATGCCCAACACCGAGCCCGTCATCGACGACGTGGCGCTGGTCGATTTTCTCCTGCGCCGCGCGCGCGATACGGCCAAGACGTATGTCTACCCCATGGCGGCGCTGACCAAGGGTCTCAAGGGCGAGAGCATGACCGAGATGGGCCTCTTGGCGGAGGCGGGCGCCGTCGGCTTCACGCAAGGCCTTGGCGCCGTCGCGAACGCCCAGATCCTGCGCCGGGCGATGACCTATGCACGCGACTTTGATTTGCTCGTCGAGACGTTTCCCGCCGAGCCGACGATGACCGGCCAGATGAACGCGGGCGAGATGGCGACGCGGCTGGGGCTTTCGGGGTTGCCCGTCGCGGCTGAGGCAATCGCGGTCGACCGCGACCTGCGCCTGGCCGAGCTGACGGGCGCCCGAGTCCATATCAGCCCCATCAGCTGCGCGGAGTCGGTGCAGGCGATCGCACGGGCAAAGAAGAAGGGCCTGCCCGTCACCTGCGCGACGACGGCGGCGCATTTGGGCCTCAACGAGCACGACATCGGCACCTATCTCACCTTCCGCAAGCTGATGCCGCCCTTGCGCTCAGAAATGGATCGCCTCGCCCTCATCGAGGGTGTGGCGGACGGCACGGTCGACATCATCACTTCCGGCCACGATCCACAGCCGCCGGAAAACAAGCGCCTGCCCTTTGCCCAGGCGGCCTTTGGCGGCACCGGGCTTGAGACCCTGCTCGCCGCATCGCTCAGCCTTGCACGGAACGGGTCCGTGTCGCTGCCCGCCCTTTTCGCGCGACTGACCCTGAACCCGGCGCGTCTCTTCCGGTTGCCGGGCGGGCGCCTGACAAAGGGGGCTCCGGCCGACCTCGTCCTATTCGATGCAGATAAGCCTTGGGTCGTGAACCGTGACATTTCCCTATCGCGATCGAAGAATGAGCCATTTGACGGTCAGCGCTTGCAGGGCCGCGTGATAAAGACCATCGTGGGTGGGCACATTGTCTACGACGCGCTGGATCACGCCCGTGCCACCCTCCCCTGATCAATTGGAACTCTGGTCGCAGCCCGTCGTCTTCTACCTGGCGGCTGGAATCCTCGGTTATCTCCTGGGGTCCATCCCCTTCGGCCTGCTCTTTACCCGCATGGCGGGTCTGGGCGACATTCGGGCCATCGGCTCAGGCAATATCGGCGCGACGAATGTCTTGCGCACGGGGAACCGGCCCTTGGCGCTCGCGACGCTCATTTGCGATTCGGGCAAGGGCGCGCTCGCCGTTCTCATCGCCAATGGCCTCTTGCCGACGCTGATTTTAGGAGGAAGCCCCTGGGGCGGCACCGACATGGCGGTGATCGCGGCGATCGCCTCCTTTGCCGGCCATGTCTTTCCCGTATGGCTCAACTTCAACGGGGGCAAGGGCGTTGCGACCTTTCTTGGCACCATGCTGGCGTTGAACTGGATGGCGGGGCTCGCGGCTTGCGCCACCTGGGCCGCAGTCGCTGCCCTCACGCGCATTTCATCGCTCGCAGCGCTCATCGCCGCCGCGATGACGCCGATCTATCTGGCGCTGATGGGAGAGCCCCTTGTGGCGGCCGCCTCGGCCATTCTTGCGCTCCTCATCGTGTGGACCCACCGGGCCAATATCGCGCGCCTGCAACGCGGCGAGGAGCCCAAGATCGGCCGCAAGACGTGAGGCGCGATCAGCGCGCGGTCAAGGCGTTGACGATCGCCAGCGCGACGCTGAACGCCGTCATGCCGCCGATGACGAGGCCTAGATAGATCATGTCGAACTCGCTCATGGTTTTCCTCCTTTTATCTGCGGATATTCATCTCCGAACCGGCGAACGGACGCTTTGATGAAGATCAACGCCCGCAAGCGCCTCGAGCCGCGGGAGCGCCTTGCATGGCTGCGTCTCATCCGCTCGGAAAATATCGGCCCCGCGACCTTCAAGTCCCTCATCGAGCGTTTTGGCAGCGCCGAGGCGGCGCTGGACGCCGTCCCTCGCCTCGCGCAAAGGGCAGGCCGCAGACAGCCCCTTCACCTGGCAAGCCGTGAAGATGTGGAGCGCGAGATGGAGGCGGCGGACAGCCTCGGCGTCCGCTTCATCGCCCTGTGCGAGCCGGACTATCCCCCTGCCCTTGCCGCGCTCGACCCCGCGCCGCCAATGCTCTCGCTGCGCGGCGATGCAGCATTCCTCGCACGGGAGTCGATAGCCATGGTGGGCGCACGCAACGCCTCGGCCCTCGGCCTGCGCTTTGCTGGAGAGATCGCGGGCGATCTGGGGCGGGAAGGCCTCTGCGTCGTGTCGGGCATGGCCCGTGGCATCGACACCGCCGCGCACAAGGGCGCCCTTGAAACGGGAACCATCGCCGTCCTCGCGGGCGGTGTCGACAACATCTATCCCCCCGAGAACCGGGCGCTTTATGCCGCCTTGTCCGAGCGGGGCGCCATCGTCTCGGAAATGCCCGTCGGCTTCGCGCCGGCGGCCAACCACTTCCCCCGCCGCAATCGTCTGATTTCGGGCCTCGCCCGAGGCGTCCTCGTGACCGAGGCCGCGCTCAATTCCGGTTCCCTTATCACGGCGCGCTTTGCGCTCGAGCAGGGCCGCGAAGTCTTTGCCGTGCCCGGCTCGCCTCTCGATCCACGCTGTCGCGGCACGAACAACCTCATCCGCCAGGGCGCGATACTGACGGAGAGCGCAGACGATGTCCTTCAGGTGCTGCGGCCCGTCATGGGCTCCGCCTTTCAGGAATCGGCCGCGGAAGAGGCGGACGAATATCTCCCCTTCGATGACGAGCCGGCGCCTGAATCCCTGCGCGACACCCTGCTTGAGCGCCTCAGCCCCACCCCGATCGGGATCGATGACCTTATCCGCGACTTAGGGGCAGAGCCTGGCGCCATCATGGCCGCGCTCATGGAGTTGGAACTCGCCGGTCTGGCCTTGCGTCAATCCGGCCGTCTCGTTGTGCGCATCTAGACGGCGGATAGCCGGGTGGAAGCTTCATTCCCGGCCGGAGGCCTTCAAGGCTTCGGTAGCGGCAACCTCGATCAGATAGACAAGAAACGGCTTCTCCGCCCCTTCCGCGATGCGGCGTAATTGAACAAGCACCTCAAAGACATAGAAGACGGCCTCCTCCCGGCTTGGGAAAGTGCCATCGCGCGGAACCTCAACCATCTCATCCATCGATAACCATGAAATCACGGACGAACGGCCATTAACACGCTGCTGCCACAAGTGCAACTTGAAGGTATTTCATGCCATATAGAGCAACTTTTGGTTAGTGCCGAGTAGAAAACTCGGTGGGCTTGACCCCTGAGAAGCGACCGCGCCTGAACTTCGCGACTGCGAAAAGGTTGACAGGATGACACGGAGCGGCCAAGGGTCACGCCCCTGACGGACCCGGTGGCACCTTCATGACGCCGTTTTAACCATGGCTGAGGGACCGTGCCGCCCGCCCGAACCCATTCAGATGCCGATCAATGAAGCTTGTCGTCGTTGAATCGCCTGCCAAGGCGAAGACTATCAACAAATATCTGGGGAAGGACTACCACGTCGTCCCCAGCTACGGGCACGTGCGTGACCTGCCGGCAAAGGATGGCTCTGTCCTGCCCGACAAGGACTTCGAAATGTCCTGGGAAGTGGATGCGAAATCCGCCAAGCGTCTGAAGGAACTGGCCGACGCCGCCAAGACCGCCGACCGCCTGATCCTGGCGACCGACCCTGACCGCGAGGGCGAGGCCATTTCCTGGCATGTCCTTGAGATTCTGAAGTCCAAGGGCGCCCTGAAGGGCACGCCCGTCGAGCGTGTCGTCTTCAACGCCATCACCAAGTCCGCCGTGCAGGAGGCGATGGCCAATCCGCGCGAAATCGACCAGGAGCTGGTCGACGCCTATCTCGCGCGCCGCGCCCTTGACTATCTCGTTGGTTTTACGATTTCGCCCGTGCTTTGGCGCAAATTGCCCGGCGCCCGCTCGGCCGGCCGCGTCCAGTCCGTCGCGCTGCGCCTCATCGTCGAGCGCGAAATGGAGATTGAGGCCTTCAAGGCCCAGGAATATTGGACGATCGAAGTCCTCTGCCGTAGCGAGGGCGGCCAGGATTTCACTACCCGCCTCTTTGTCCTTGACGGCGCGAAGCTCGACAAATTCGGTCTTCCTAACGAGGCGGCCGCGATGCGCGCGCTTGAGAAGATCCGCGCCGCCAGTTTCAAGATCGCCGCGGTCGAGAGCAAGCCCGGTAAGCGCTACCCCGCCCCGCCCTTCATCACCTCGACCTTGCAGCAGGAGGCGGCGCGCAAGCTCGGCCTCTCCGCCAAGCAGACGATGCAGATGGCCCAGCGGCTCTATGAAGGTGTCGAGATCAAGGGCGAGACGGTCGGCCTCATCACCTATATGCGTACCGATGGCGTCGATCTCGCGCCCGAGGCTGTCGCCGAGTTGCGCGCCGTCATCGGCAGGGAATTCGGGCCTCGCTATCTCCCCGGCTCGCCGCGCATGTACAAGAGCAAGGTGCGCAATGCGCAAGAAGCGCATGAGGCCATCCGTCCAACCGATGCGGCGCGCCGTCCGGCCGATGTGGCGCCTTATCTGGATAAGGGACTGGCCGCGCTCTATGAGCTCATCTGGAAGCGCACCATCGCCTGCCAGATGGAGGCGGCCGATATCGAGCGCACAACGATCGATGTCACAAGCGCGGACAACAAGATCACGCTGAGGGCGACGGGCTCGGTCGTGCTATTCGACGGCTTCCTGAAGCTCTACATGGAAGGCCGGGACGACGAAGAGGATGAAGATGGCGGCCGCCTGCCCAAGGTCGCTGTCGGAGAAACGGCCGCGCGCCGCGAGGAAAAAGCCGCGCAGCATTTCACCGAGCCGCCGCCGCGCTACTCCGAGGCAAGCCTTGTGAAAAAGCTGGAGGAGCTGGGTATCGGCCGGCCCTCCACCTATGCCTCCATTCTCTCGGTGCTGCGCGAGCGCGCCTATGTGCGCATGGAGAAGAACCGCTTCCTGCCCGAAGACAAGGGCCGCCTCGTCACCGCCTTTATGACGAGCTTCTTCAAGAAATATGTCGAGTATGATTTCACCGCAGACCTGGAGGAGCGCCTCGACCGCGTCTCCGATGGAAAGCTTGGCTGGCGTGAACTCCTCCGTGACTTCTGGAAGGACTTCACCGGCGCAGTCGCCAATACCAGCGATCTGCGCGTGAGCCAGGTGCTGGAAGCGATCGACCAGATCTTGGGGCCGCACATCTTCCCTGCGCGTGCGGACGGCGTGGATCCTCGAAGCTGTCCCAATTGCGCGGATGGCCGCCTCAGCCTCAAGCTTGGCCGTTATGGCGCCTTCGTTGGCTGCTCGAACTATCCCAACTGCAATTTCACCCGGCCGCTCAACGTGCAGGATGGCGACAGCGAAGCGGCAAAGGACCGCGTGCTGGGCATCGACCCGGAGACGCAGGAGGAGATCACGCTGAAATCGGGCCGCTTCGGCCCCTACATTCAGCGCGGCAACGGGGGCGAGAATGGGGAGAAACCCAAGCGCGCGGGCCTGCCCAAGGGCGTCGATGCGGCAGGCGTTGATCTTGAACTCGCGTTGCGCCTCCTCTCCTTGCCCCGCGAAATCGGCATTCACCCGGAGACGCAAAAGCCCATCCTTGCCGGGCTTGGGCGGTTCGGGCCTTATCTCTCCCATGATGGCGCCTATGCCAATATCGAGGGCTTCGAAGACCTCTTCACGATCGGCATCAACCGCGCGGTTACCGTACTTGCCGAGAAGAAAGAGAAGAAGGGTTTTCAGCGGCGCGGGCCTAAGGTCCTGCGAGAGCTTGGCAGGCACCCGCAATCCGAAGCCGTCGTCAACGTGCTCGAGGGACGCTATGGCCCTTACGTTTCGGACGGCACGACCAATGCGAATATCCCGCGCGGTGCCGACCCGTCGAATGTGACGCTGGAGGAGGCGGTGACGCTTCTTGAGGCACGCGCCGCAGCAGGGCCGGCCAAAGGCAAGAAGGCGGGCGCGAAGCCAAAATCGGCCGGCGGCAAGAAAACCCCTCCTGCGGCAAAGACCGCCAAGCCGGCAAAGGCGGCGGCGAAATCGTCAAAGCCTGCACCGAAGGCCAAATCGTCCAAACCAAAGAAAGCCGCTGCCTCTTGAAACGGCCGCCCAAAAGAGCGCCCAAGACCAAGGCCCGCAACGCCGACGGCCTCCCTTCGAAGGACGATGTACTCAATTTTCTCGCTGAGCATCCCGGTGAGGCGGGCAAGCGCGAAATCGCGCGCGCCTTCAACATCAAGGGGGCGGCGCGTATCGCACTCAAGGTCATGCTCAAGGAGCTGGAGGGCGAAGGCGCTATCCAGCGCGGGCGCGGCAAGCGCCTCACCCGCTCAGGCGACCTGTCAGAGATCATGGTTCTCGCCATCGCCGATATCGACACCGACGGCGAGCTTCTCGCCCGCCCTGTCGAATGGCAGGGAGAAGACCCGCCGCCCCGCATCGTCGTCGCCCCTGAACGCGACAAGGCCGAAAGCCTGCCCGCGATGGGCATCGGCGACCGCATCCTCGCCCATATCGAGAAGCTGGAGGACGGCACGCTCGAGGCGCGGCTCATCCGTCGCCTGGGCCAGAGCGCCCATCACGTGCTGGGCGTCTTGGCGCGCGTCGGCAATTCCTTGCGCGTGCGGCCCGTCGACCGCAAGTCTCGCATCGAGCTCATCGTTGAGCGCGGCGATGAGAACGGCGCGCGCGAGGGCGATCTCGTGCTTGCCGCGCCATTGCCAGGCCGCGCCCTTGGTCTGCCCCGCGCCACGGTGAAGGAATGCCTCGGCAATCTGGAATCCCCTGGCGTCATCAGCCTCATCGCCATCCACGCACATGGCATCCCCGACCGCTTTCCCTCCGCCGTGCTCGCCGAGGCGCAGGCGGCAAAGCCCGCGCGCCACGAGGGTCGTGAGGATCTGCGCGCCCTTCCGCTTATCACCATCGATCCCATCGATGCGCGCGACCACGATGATGCCGTCTATGCCGAAAGGGATGACGACCCGCGCAATCCCGGCGGTGTCATCGTCTATGTCGCCATCGCCGATGTCAGTTACTACGTAACGCCGGGCTCCGCCCTTGATCGCGAGGCATTGCGCCGGGGTGTATCGGCCTATTTCCCCGACCGCGTCGAGCCGATGCTGCCCGAGGCCCTGTCGAACGAGCTCTGCTCATTGAAGGAGGGGC
Source organism: Alphaproteobacteria bacterium (assembly GCA_013389115.1). GTDB lineage: Bacteria > Pseudomonadota > Alphaproteobacteria > Micropepsales > Micropepsaceae > JACADY01. The sequence continues at coordinate 37,942 of JACADY010000043.1, read as the reverse complement.
TCGACCGCCCCTGCCTCGCGGTACGCATGACCTTTGATGCGAAGGGTAAGAAGCGCCACCACAAATTCGTGCGCGGCACGATGCGCTCGGCCGCCAAGCTTTCCTATCAGCAGGTCCAGGCCGCGCGCGACGGCAGGTCCGATGCGGCAACGAAGCCAATTCTTGAGCGCGTGCTCGATCCGCTCTGGCGGGCCTATGAAATCCTAGCCAGGGCGCGTGACGCGCGCGGGCCGCTCGAGATCGATGTGCCCGAGCACAAGATCGAGCTGGGCAGCGACGGTCAGGTGCAATCGATCCGCTTTCGCGAGCGGCTGGAATCGATGCGCCTCATCGAGGAGTTCATGATCCAGGCGAATGTGGCGGCGGCCGAGGCGCTCGAGCATCGCACCATGCCGCTCATCTTCCGTGTCCATGACCAGCCGACGCGCGAGAAGCTGGAAAGCCTCTCAAAGGTGCTCGACGCCTCCGGCATCAGCTTCGCGAAGGGCCAGGTGCTGAAGCCCGCCGCCTTCAATCGCATCCTGGCACAAGCGGCAAAGACGCCCCACGCCGCGATGATCAACGAAGTGGTCCTGCGCACGCAGGCTCAGGCCGAATACACACCCGACAATATCGGCCATTTCGGTTTGAACTTGCGCCGCTATGCGCATTTCACTTCGCCCATCCGCCGCTATGCCGACCTCATCGTCCATCGCGCGCTCATTCGCGCCTTTGACCTGGGCGAGGATGGCCTTCGCGACAGCGAGATCGAGCGCCTGGGTTCGATCGCTTCGGAAGTCTCTAGCCATGAGCGACGCGCCATGTCGGCCGAACGCGACGCCAAGGACCGCTATATCGCCGCCTTCATGCAGGACCGGATCGGCGCAGAGTTCGAGGGACGCATCAGCGGCGTCACCCGCTTCGGCCTTTTCGTCCGCCTCTCCGAAACGGGGGCCGATGGCCTCGTGCCGGTGCGTTCGCTGGGCGGCGAGTATTTCCATCACGATGAGAACCTCCACGCCCTCATCGGCGAGCGGTCCCGCCTCACCTACCGCCTGGGAGAAACCGTGCGCGTCAAGCTGGCGGAGGCGGCCCCCATCACCGGCGGCCTGCGGTTTGACCTGGTGGAGGGCGGAAGCAAATCCGCCTCTCGCCCGGCCGGGGCTCGAAAAGGCAAGCCTGCGCGAAAACTCAGGCGATGAGGGCTTGCGATATCCCTGCCCGATAATGTTATAGTATATCACTATCAGATTGTGCATGTGAGAACCACTTGCAACTTCGCGCGCCTCGCTTAAAAGGTTCGCAACGGTGACTTTCTTGGATTGAGGGGAGATGTGACGTGAAAAGGTTTGAATGGCGGGGCGCGGCCGCAACCGCCGCGATTCTGGCTGGCTTGGCGCCTGCGACAGTGTTCGCGCATGATCACGAACATGATTATCCCGCCTTCTCCGGCGTGATCCCGATCGAACTGCAATACGACAACACCTATGATTCGACGGCGCCCGGCAATGAGGCGAGCGACCTCTATTTCACGATCGAACCCGAATTCGTGCTGGAGGCGAATGAATGGCTCTCCTTCACCGCCGGTCTCGTGTTTGAACCGGTGGAGGACCTCGATCCCTACGAGGATCGCGCGTTTGAGGACCATGGCCTCTTTGTTGAGACGCTGAAGGCGGATATCGCGCTTGATCCCGTGACGATCACGCTGGGCAAGTTCACGCCCGCCTTCGCCTATGCGGTCGATGTGGTGCCGGGCGTCGTTGGCGATCTGTTCGCCGAGGATGTGGAAGTGACCGAGCGCATCGGCGCTGGTATCTCTGCAGAGATTGAAACGGACGGCGCGGGCACATTCCTCATCGGCGGCTCGGCCTTTTTCCGCGATACGACCTTCCTGTCGGACAGCGCCTTTGAGAGCCGCGGCGAGCTCGACGAAGCCGATGGCGGCATCGGCAACACCGAGGATTTGTCCAACTTCGTCATCAATGCCGGCCTCAGCGATGCCTTTGGCGCTAAGGGCCTCACCCTGCACGGCGCCTTCATGCACCAGGCGGGTGGCGCAGGCGATCTCTCTGACCAGGACGCCTATCTCCTGGCGGCAAGCTGGGATTTCGTCATCAATGAAGAAGATGGGGTCGTGCTGACGCCGGTCGTCGAATGGGCCCATAGCGAGGACGCGGTCGGCTTTGGCGACGCGGCAAGCGCGCCAGGCGCAGACCAATCGGTCCTCACGCTCGGACTTGGTCTTACCGCCGGCCCCTGGAATGTCGCGGCCGTCTATGGCGATCGCGACACCGAGGACCCCGGCCTCTATGTCGGCGGCGATGTCGATGAGGAGTTCTGGCAGCTCTCCGCCGGCTATGCCTTTGACTTTGGCCTCGGCCTCGATCTCGGCGTCGGCGGTTACGAGGACAATGCCGGCACGGATGACGAGTTCTTCACCGCTCTTCTCACCTATGAGATTGCATTCGGCGGCGAAGAGGAATGAACCCTCGCCTCAGGGCCCGCCTGAGGTTACATCTAACGCCCCGGGGTCAAACCCGGGGCGTTTTCTTATTCTCGCACCATGTTCGATACGCCGCCCGACGAAAAACAAGCCAAGGCCCCACGCATCAGGAACGCGGCGACGCTCATCATCCAGCGCCGTGAAGGGGGGCGGTTGCGCCTCCTGATGGGCCAGCGGCATGAGGGCCATGCCTTCATGCCGGGCAAGATCGTCTTTCCCGGCGGGCGTATCGAGCGGCACGATTCCTTCCTCGTGCCGGCAAGGAACCTCAAGTCAGAGGAGCGTGCCAAGCTTGCAAAGGCTTCCAGCGTCAAGCCGGAGGCCGTGGCGCTTGCCGCGATCCGCGAAACCTTTGAGGAAACGGGCATCCTGATCGGGGAAAAGGGACACCCCCGCCCGCCCGCCCGGGGAGAATCCTGGCGGGCCTTTCTCGATTACGGGGTCACCCCCAGCCTCGATGGACTGCGCTTGATCGCCCGCGCGATCACGCCGCCCTATCGGCCGCGCCGTTTCGATGCACGCTTTTTCACGGTCGATGCAAGCCACATCGCCGCCGAGCACCGCCCGCCCGAGGACGAGAACGCGGAGCTCCTGGCGATCAAATGGGTGACGATCGAGGAGGCCCGCGCCGCCGATCTGCCGGAGATCACGCGCCGAGTCATCGATGAAATCGAGAAGCATGCGAGCGATCCCGCGTCTCCTCGCCCCACGCCCTTCTTCCGTGTGCTGCGCGGCAAACCGCTTGAGAGCGAGCTTTGAGTGATGCCGGTCCGCCCCAGCAACGCCGCCAGCCTCATCCTTTTCCGCCGCGCCAAGGATGGACCGGAGATTTTGATGGGACGCCGGCGTCCCAAGGCCGCTTTTATTCCCGACGCCTTTGTCTTCCCGGGTGGCCGTCTGGATGAAGCAGACGCGAAGGTGATGCCAGGAAACGTGCTGACGCCCCACGCGCGCGAGGACCTGCAGCGCGCCGGCGGCTGCTCTGCCGCGCTGGCAGGCGCGCTGGCAACCGCGGCCATTCGTGAGACCTGGGAAGAGACGGGGCTCCATTTGGCAAGCCCGGGCGATCCTGGGCCTGCGGCGCCGGAGACTTGGTGCCCCTGGCGCGAGCGAGGCATCGCGCCCGACCATTCCCGCCTCAGCTACCTTGGCCGCGCGATCACGCCCACCCAAAGCCCGATCCGCTTCCACGCGCGCTTCTTCCTTGCCGAGGCCGCAGGCGATGAGGGCAATTTGGGTGGCTCGGGCGAGCTCCTCGATCTTGCCTGGTTCAGCATCGAGGCGGCACTGCGATTGCCGATCATCGATGTGACGGAATTCATGCTCGCCAGCGTGCGTGAACGTATCGCAGGCCGAGAGGAAGCCGGCATTCCGCTTTTCGCCTATCGTGGCGGGCGCCCTCGCCCTCGCTTCCTGTGAGCCCATGAGCGCCCTCGCCCGCCAGAGACTGACCCGCGGCCAGTGGTTCAGCTTTGCCGCCGTCTATGCCTGCATCTTCGCCAATGGCATCGGCATGGGACTGTCGCTGCCCTTGCTCTCGATCATCATGGAGCGAAACGGCGTCAGCGGTTTCATGAACGGCCTCAATGCCACCTTCGGCTCCGTGGCGATGCTGATCGTGACGCCGCTCATCCCCGCGATCGCCGCCCGGCTTGGCACGATGCGCTTTCTGATTGCTTGCTATGCGCTCGCGGCATTCTCCCTCATCGCCTTTCGCGCCATCGACAGCCTCGCCGTCTGGTTCCTCTTGCGCTTCCTCTTGAACGCCGCGTTGCAAGGCCTATTCCTTGCGAGCGAATTATGGATCAACCAGATTGCGCACAATGCCATTCGCGGCCGCGCGATCACCATCTATGCCTCGCTGTTCTCCGCTGGCCTCGCGGCAGGCCCTATCATTATTCAGGGCGTCGGCACGACAGGCTGGGAGCCCTTTCTCATTGGCGCCGCGCTCATCATGGCGGCCGCTTTGCCGCTCTTCGCCGTGCGCCAGCACATCCCCGCGATCGCGCACACACCGCCCGGCGCGATGTGGCGTTTTCTGGCGCTCTCGCCGATCGCGACTTTTGCCGCGCTCACCTATGGCGCGCTTGAAGTCGCCATCACCAATTTCCTGCCCGTCTATACCGTGAGATTGGGCACCAGCGAGGCGCGGGCCGTGCTCTTGATGACCGCCTGGGGCCTTGGCAACATGCTGCTGCAACCCCTGATCGGCTGGATCGCCGACCGGGCCGACCGCCGTATCGTGCTTGCCGGATGCGGCATGGTGGGCATTGCGGGCGCCGCCATTCTTCCCCTTCTGGGAGGCGCGCTTGTTCCCTCCCTTGTCCTTGTCTTTGTCTGGGGAGGCGTGGTGGTTGGGCTTTACTCGATTGGCTTGGCGCATTTGGGATCAAAGCACCAAGGGGCCGATCTCTCGGCTGCCAACGCGGCCTTTGCCTTTCTTTACGGCTTGGGAGCGACCTTAGGTCCAGGAATTGCGGGCGCCGCCATCGATCTGTGGAACCCCCACGGCCTCGCCCTGGCGGTGGGCGTCATGGCGGCCGCCTATACGATTTTGGCCGTTTACCGTATTGCAATTGCCAGGAAAGCGCCCCGCCAAGCTTGACAGATGCGAGGCGATCAGTAGGTTACCGCGCTCATTTCAAGCTCGGGGCCGGAATGCCGGCCTCATGAGGAGCCTGCCGCCATGGCGAAACCGACCACGATCAAGATCCGCCTCAATAGCGAGGCCGGGACGGGCTTCTTCTATGTGACGAAGAAGAACTCGCGCACCATGACCGAGAAGATGACCGTCCGCAAATACGACCCCGTGCTGCGCAAGCACGTGGATTTCAAGGAAGGCAAGATCAAATAGGGTTGTCTTCCGCCCTCGCAATGCCCACGCCCCGCGGCCCATGAGCCCGGGGCGTTTTTCGCGTTTTAAGGAGCGCGGGCTCAAGCCGCGTCCGAGATGACCCGGTTGCGACCGTCCCGTTTGGCGCGGTAGAGCGCCTGGTCCGCGCGCCGCAAGAGCGCCTCGGCCGTCTCTTGCGGCCCCTCAGAAGCGGTAACGCCGATCGACACCGTGATATTGATGCTGCCCGGTGGCACGCTGATCGCGAAGGGCATGTCCGCCACTTGCTGGCGCAGCCGCTCGGCCACCATGTAGGCAAAGGAGAGATCAGTCTCCGGCATGACGACGACGAACTCTTCCCCGCCATACCGGCAGGCAAGGTCGATGCCGCGTACATTCGCGGCCACGCGCTGGGCGAACTGCTTCAGCACCTGATCACCGACATCATGGCCATAGGTGTCGTTGATCGACTTGAAATAGTCGATATCGAGGATGAGGAACGACACGGGTTTATGCGTCGCCGCTGCGCTCTCAAGCAGTGTCGCGAGGTGGCGCTGCATATAGCGCCGGTTATGCAGCCCCGTGAGCTGATCGGTGATCGCCATTTCCAGGCTGAGCTGGAAATTATGCCGCAGCTTGTCGGAATAGCGCTTGCGGCGAAGCTGGGTGCGCACCCGGGCGATAAGTTCGTTTCGATCGACCGGGCGCATCAGATAGTCGTTGGCGCCAAGCTCGAGCGCGCGCGCCAGGCGCTTGGTGTCGCCCTCCTCGATGATGACGAGAACGGGCACATAGCGCGTCGCTTCGATCGAGCGCAATTGGCTGCAGAAGCGAAGTCCGTCAAAGCCCTGGACGGAGAGGCTGACGATGATGAGATCGAAGTCCCCGCCCCGCGCCCGCACAAGGGCCTCGGTCGGATTGCCCTCGATGATCACATCGTTGGGCGGCATCAGCGTTTCTTCCAGGCGCTCGGCCTGCGCCGCACGGTCTTCAACGACGAGAATGCGCCCGCCGGGTGCCGTGGCATCGCTTGCAAGCGCATCACCCGCATCGAGCACGCCGAGGCTCTGCCCTGTTGCCTCGCGCATGCGCAACTCGTCCGTCATCATCTTGAGGCGAATGAGGCTCTTCACCCGCGCGAACAGCGACAGGTCGTTGACGGGCTTGGTGAGAAAATCGTCGGCGCCCGCTTGCAGCCCCGTCACCCTGTCGGAGGGCTGATCGAGCGCCGTCACCATGACGATGGGAATATGCGCGCTTTGCGGATTGCCCTTGATGCGCCGGCACACCTCGAACCCGTCCATGCCCGGCATCATGACATCGAGCAGAATGAGGTCTGGCGACTGGGACGCGACGATCGACAAGGCATCAATGCCGTTGGATGCCGTGATCACATCGAAATATTCAGCGGAGAGCTTGGCTTCCAGAAGCTTGACGTTTGCGGCGATGTCATCGACGACGAGGACGCGGGCGGTCATTCACCCCTCACGCGAGGAAGCGCTTGACGGTATCGAGGAAATTGGCGACCGAAATCGGCTTCGACAAATACGCCTCACAACCGCCTTCGCGGATTTTCTCTTCATCGCCCTTCATGGCAAAGGCGGTGACGGCGATGACGGGGATCGCCCGCAACTGGTCGTCTTCCTTGAGCCACTTGGTCACTTCCAGCCCCGAGACTTCGGGAAGCTGGATATCCATCAAGATGAGGTCCGGCCGGTGCGCGCGCGCAAGCTCCAACGCCTCGAGCCCGTCCTTGGTCTGGAGCGTGCGATAGCCGTTCGCATCCAGAAGATCATGGAAGAGCTTCATGTTCAGATCATTGTCTTCCACGATCAAGACGGTCTTGCTCATCCCAGTCCCCTAAGCGGTCTTAACGGTGTCGCAGGTCCGCCCGCGACTCGAGGGCTCTTACCTGGGCATTCGACCGGAATTTCCTTAATCAATTCTTGCGAAGGCCCGGCGCCCGGACACCGGACCATCCATGTCCTCTTTTAGGCTCAACGCTTTAAGAGAACATTGACAAGGCGGCCGGAACCCGCCTCGTTTGTGCACATGGTTGACATCTTGACCCTCGACGAAGCGATCGCCCGTCTTGTACCGGGACGCCCCCTCATCATCAGCGATGCCGATGAGGTATTGCTGCACTTTATCGAAGCCTTGGAGACCTATCTCCTATCGCGCGGCTATTTCCTTGACCTTGTTTCCTTTGCCATCACCGGAAACGTGATCGAGCAGGCAACGGGCGAGAGGGCGCCGGCCGCGACGGTCAAGACATTGCTGAGGGATTTCTTCCTTGCGGTCGACAGCATCAGGCCCGTCGAGGGAGCGGCGGATGCCCTGCGTGAACTGGAGGTGGGCGCGCAGATCCTCGTGCTCTCAAACGTGCCCGCCGCTGCCATCGCGAACCGCGCCCGGAACTTGAAGGCTGCGGGCATCACCGCCCCGCTCATCCAGAATGACGGGCTGAAGGGTGACGCGATCGCCCGCATCGCACGCAAGGCAGGCGGCCCCGTCGTTTTCATCGATGACTTGCCGAACCACCACAATTCCGCGGCCACCGCCTTTCCGGACGTTCACCGGCTGCAATTCGTCGCCAATCCGCGCCTGCGCGGCCTTGTCGGCAAGGCGCCAGATGCTCACGCCCGCATCGATGAATGGCCCTTGGCGCTGCCCTGGATTCGTGCGCGACTGCAAGGAAAGGCGTGAAACGCATGCGCATCGGCATCGACCTTGGCGGCACCAAGATTGAGGGCATCGCGATCGATGCGGATGGCCGTGTCCTTGACCGCCGTCGCATCCCAACCCCGCAAGGCCGCTATGAAGGAACGATCGAAGCGATCGCCCGCCTTGTCGGCCTCATTGAAACCGCGACCGGCAGGCGCGGCACGGTCGGCATCGGCATTCCAGGAACCTTGAGCCCGGCTTCGGGGCCCATCAAGAACGCGAACTCGACCTGCCTCAATGGTAAACCGCTCGACAAGGACCTCGAAGCCGCGCTGGCAAGGCCCGTGCGGCTGGCGAACGATGCGAACTGCTTTGCGCTTTCCGAGGCCATCGATGGCGCGGGAATGGGTGCCGGCGCCGTCTTCGGCGTGATCCTTGGCACCGGTGTCGTTGGCGGCCTGGTGCTGGGCGGACGCCCGCATCTGGGACACAACGCTATTGCCGGCGAATGGGGGCACACGCCCCTTCCCTGGCAGCGCAAGGATGAGTGGCTGGGACCCGCCTGCTGGTGCCGCAAGCGCGGCTGCATCGAGGCCTGGCTCTCCGGCCCTGCGCTTTGCGAAATGGCGATGAACATCATCGGCGAGGACCTGTCCCCGCAAACCATCGCCCTGCGCGCCGAACAAGGAGACGGCCTCGCGCAGTCCCTGCTTGCACACTATGAGGATCGCCTCGCACGTGCCCTCTCGACCATCATCAACATCCTTGATCCCGACGTGATTGTGCTGGGTGGCGGCCTGTCCAACTTGAGCCGGCTCTATGAGAATGTGCCGCCGCTGCTTGCCCGCTATGCCTTCACCGACACGCTGACGACCCGCCTCCTGCCGCCGCTGCACGGCGATGCGAGCGGCGTGCGCGGTGCCGCCTGGCTTTGGCCGGAACAATCCGCATGAGCGGCTTTTGCCGCGACTGTCTTGCGCCCGCATCGCCCGGCGCGAGGCGATGCGCGGCCTGCGGCTCTCCCCGCCTCCTCTTCCATGAGGAGATGGATGCACTCGCCATCGCCCATTTGGATTGCGATGCCTTCTATGCATCCGTCGAAAAACGCGATGATCCCGCCCTCGCCCATCGGCCCGTCATCATCGGCGGCGGCCGCCGCGGCGTTGTCTCCACCGCGTGTTACGTCGCGCGCACCTATGGCGTGCGCTCGGCCATGCCAATGTTCAAGGCGCTGAAGGCCTGTCCCGACGCGGTCGTCATCAAGCCGAACATGGCCAAGTACCGCGACGTCTCCCGCGCCATCCGCACGCGCATGCAGGCGCTGACGCCGCTCGTTGAGACCCTGTCGCTCGATGAGGCCTTTCTTGATCTTTCAGGAACGGACCGCCTCCACGGGCAATGCCCCGCGCGCGTTCTGGCGCGGCTCGCAAAGGAGATCGAGCGCGACATCGGCATTACCGTGTCGATAGGCCTTTCCTACAACAAGTTCCTTGCCAAGGTCGCCTCGGACCTGCGCAAGCCGCGCGGCTTCGCCGTCATCGGGCGCAAGGAAGCCCGTGACTTCCTGCGCGAGCGTCCCATCTCGACGATATTCGGCGTCGGCAAGGTGACGGGAGGCAAGCTCAGCGCGCGCGGCTATCAAACCCTTGGCCAGTTGCAGGATGCCGACGACAAGACGCTGCTGCGCGATCTGGGGCCGTCAGGCCCACACATGGCCGCCCTTGCCCGCGGCCAGGATGCGCGAAGGGTAACGCCGCATGCGCCGGCCAAGAGCGTTTCGGCCGAGACGACCTTTGAATACGACCTTGCCAAGCATGCAGAATTGGAGCCCGTGCTTTGGCGCCTATGCGAGCGCGTCTCGGCACGCGCCAAGCTGGCCGGCATCGGCGGCCAGATCGTCACGCTGAAGCTGAAGGACAGGCAGTTCCACACCGAAACCCGACGGCACACGAGCGAGCGCCCAACCCAATTGGCCGGTGAGATTTTCAAGGTTGCGCATGCGCTGCTGGTCTCGCGCGCAGAAGGCATGCCGTACCGCCTCATTGGCGTGGGGATTTCCGGGCTCTCGCCCGCCGACGCATGCGACCAGCCCGACCTTCTCGACAAGGATGAGGGCCGCGCCGCAAGGGCCGAACGCGCCATCGACAAACTGCGCGAACGCTTTGGCGATGCCATCATCGCCAAGGGCCGTAGCTTCAAACAGACTTAGCAGTTCGGCTTCGGCAGCGGTTCAATCTTGGTCAGCGCGCCCGTCACCGAGAACTCGCCATAATCGAGCACCATATGGCTCGAAACGCCGTTCTCATACATGAGGAAGCTCACTTCGTATTCTGGCAGCGTCTCTTCGCTCGTGACGGGATAATAGCTGATCGTCACCGGCCAGACATGGCGCGCATCGATGCCCTCTGCGCCCTCGACACCTTCAAGCGAGCTGGCGCGCTTGTCCTGCGGCTGTTCGCGCCCGATTGTGGCAAACGAGGTGTAAATTTCGCCCTCGCCCGATCCGTCGAAGATCGTGCGCTGGACGAAAGTGTCCCCGGCAAGCGCTGCCTCGATGAGATCAACCGCGTGTTCGGTCGGGAAGATGGCATCGCGCGGCAGCGTCACGTCCTTCGTGTCGTTGCCCTCATAGGAGACAAGACCGCCGCGCGCGCGGCCCTGAAAGGACTCAACCACGGTGCCGTTCACTTCGTTTTTCAGATTGAACCGGAAGGCCTTGCCATCGGCGGATTCCCAGCTCGTCAGCCACAGATCGCTGACGGTGAGATTGCCTTCAGAATCACCCATCTGCGTGACGAAGCGCTGATTGAGCGTATAGCCATCGCATGTGTTGTTGAACTCGACGACAAGCTTGCCCGACAGCGAACTGATCCCCGAACCCCATCGCGAATCCTTGAGCCGGATGTCGTAATACGCCCGGTGCGGCAAGAGATCGGCTGCCGGCGCGGCGTTGGCGGCGCCAAGAAAGGCAAACAGCGCAAGGGAAACACTGACGGTTTGAAGCTTCATGGGGAACCTGCTTGACACGATGCCTCCGATCTTAACGGACGCAAGCCTGATAAAATACTAGCAAATAGGCGCTTTTGGGGCGCCATGAAGGCAGAAAGGACTAGGCAGTTTCTGCCTGAAGACCACTTGTACAGAGTGGAAACTGAAGCGTTCCAACGGGATACGGGCGGCACATCCGTTGCTTATGGGAAATGTGAGATCCGCTGCATTCCGGTAATTTCCATGATTGAACCGCGCCTTGCGAAACCGATCCGTCTTAACACGGTGTTCTCGCCCGCATCCCCCTTGTCGGGTCTGGCGGAGGACCTTTGGACCGCCATGCGCGAAGATGGCGCCTCGCCACAGAGAAGCTGGGCCTTGATGGAGAAGATCATCGAGTTTGCGGCGCAATCCGAACAGCGTCTCCTGGCGCAAAGCGGCCGCATCGAGCAGCTTGAGCGTCTGTGCATGACGGACGAGTTGACGGGCGTTCTCAATCGCCGCGGCTTCTTGTCTGCGCTCGGTCACACCCTGGCCAGCGCCACCCGGCATCATGAGCATGGGCTGATCGCGGTCATCGACATGGACTCCTTCAAGGTCATCAACGACACCCACGGCCATGACGCGGGCGATGCCGTGCTGAAGGAGGCTGCGCGGATTCTGCGACAGGAGGTGCGCACCACTGACCATATAGGCCGCCTCGGCGGCGATGAGTTCGCGGTCATCTTCGTGCGCGGCGAAACCTCAGGAACCCGCAAGCGCGCCGCGCGCATGACGGCCGCGCTCAACAATGCCCGCATCCTCCATAACGGCTTGCGGATCCCGATGAAGGCAAGCATCGGCTTTGTCACCTATAGTCCCGGCGTCTCGCCCGAGGATGTGATGATCCGCGCCGATCGCGCCATGTACCGCAACAAGCGTCAGCGACAGGCCTCGCGCGCGGCGGACGCGGAAATCGCAGCGAGGCAATCCGCCTGACGCCTCGCAAATGCGGCCGGCCTCGGCTATTCTCAAGGGTAATCCAAAAAGCCCAAGGGAACCCCAATGCCCGGACGCATCGATGCTCGCCTGTCAGAACTCGGCCTCAGCCTGCCCAAACCCGTCAGCCCTGTTGCCAACTACGTGCCCTTCGTCATCGCGGGCAGGCTCATCTTCCTTTCGGGCCAGGTCACGCTTGGACCCAGCGGCCTTGAATATGTCGGCCAGGTTGGCGCCGAGATCAGCCTTGAGGATGCGAAAAGCGCGGCCCGCCTATGCGCCATCAATCTCCTTGCGCAACTGCGTGAAGCCTGCGGCGGCGATCTTGATCGCGTCACGCGCTGCGTGAAATTGACGGGCTTTGTGAATGCGGTGCCGGGCTTCACCCAGCACCCGGAGGTCGTGAACGGCGCCTCCGACTTGATGGTGGCGGTGTTCGGCGAAGTGGGCCGCCATGCCCGCGCTGCCGTGGGCGCGGGTTCCCTGCCCCGCAACGTCGCGGTTGAGGTCGACGCGGTGTTCGAGATCGCCTGACCGTGGCGGAACCCGCGTTTCGTACCATCGATGCCATCAAGGATGTGCGCGCGAGCGAGTGGGATGCCTGTGCCAACCCCGATCCCGCGCGCTTCAATCCCTTTCTCGCGCATGCCTTTCTGCTTGCCTGTGAGCAATCCGGCTCTGCCACGCCGCGTCAGGGTTGGAAGCCCGCACATGCACTGATCGAGCAGAACGGAGCGCTGCTCGCCTGCGCCCCCACTTATCTGAAGGCGCATTCGCAGGGCGAATATGTGTTCGATCATCATTGGGCCGACGCCTATGAGCGCGCGGGCGGGCGCTATTACCCAAAGCTCCTCTGCGCCGTTCCCTTCACGCCCGTGCCCGGCCCGCGCCTTCTCATTCGTCCGGGTACGGACGATAACGCGATGCGGAAGCGACTGCTTCATGGCCTCATCGCGCTTGCGCAGAAAGCGCGCCTTTCCAGCATTCACATCAATTTCCTCAAAGAGGGGGAATGGCCCGTCTGCGAGGCAGCCGATTTCTTGCTGCGCACCGATCAGCAATTCCACTTCGAGAACAAGGCCTATGGGACATTCGCGGACTTCCTGGGAGAGCTCAGCTCCCAGCGCCGCAAAACCTTGAGGAAGGAGCGCGAAAGGGCGCGCGCCGATGGTCTTGCCTATGAGTGGATCACGGGCAGCGACCTTAAGGAACATCACTGGGATGCCTTCTTCGCCGCCTATATCGCGACCGGCAGCCAGAAATGGGGGCGTCCCTATCTGACGCGCAGCTTCTTCTCGATGCTGGGCGAAGCCATGCCCGAACGCGTGCTGCTGGTGCTGGTGAGACGCGGGCGCCAATACATCGCGGGCGCGCTCAACCTCATTGGCGCGGACACGCTCTACGGCCGCAATTGGGGTGCGATCGAGGATCGCCCCTTCATGCATTTCGAGGCCTGTTACTATCAGGCGATCGATTTTGCCATCGCCCACAGGCTTGCGCGCGTCGAAGCGGGCGCGCAAGGACTGCACAAGCTCGCTCGGGGATACATGCCCGTGCCCACCCATTCCGCGCATTGGATCGCGGATGCCGGCTTCCGCCGCGCGGTCGCGCGATATCTGAGCGAGGAACGCGCCGCCGTCGATACTGAAATCGAAACCTTGAGCGCGCACGGACCCTTCAAGCATCGTCGTGAAGACTAAACAGAAGCGAGCCAGCGCCAGTTCACGCCGAAATGAGGGCCGGCGCTCCCGCTCACGACTTCGCGCAGGATCTGGAGGGATTCCGCAAGGCGCGGACCTGGACGGTTGAAAAAGGCGTTGCCGTCCGCGACCGCGACGCGCCCCTCGCGCACCGCCCGCAAGTTGCACCAGACCGGCGATCGCCGAAGGGCGGCGCTTTCTTCGATGCCGCGTGCGAGGTCAAACCCGCATGGCGCGATCACGACGAGATCGGGATCGCCGGCCGCGACCTCGTCCCAGGTGAGCCAGCGCGCATGCCGCCCCGCGACACCGCCGACGGGTTCAGCGCCAGCCATCGCGATCAACTCCGGCGTCCACAATCCTGGCCCCATGATGGGCTCTATCCACTCGACATAGAGAAGCCGCGGCCGTCGAGCGCTCGTGACGGCACTGGTCTCTGCCATCCGCGCCCGCAACTGCGTCACGAGCGGCGTGGCATCGATACCGGCGGCCCGCCCGACGCGCATGATGTCGTCCATCGCCTCCGCCACACTCGACGGCTTCAGCGACACGATCGCCACATCGCGCCCACTGCGCGCGCAAAGCGCCGCTTCGACTTGCAAGAGCGAGGCTGCGCATACCTCGCATTGATCCTGCGTGACGATGAGATCGGGCCTGAGGCTGTCCAGCAGCGGCGCATCCACCTCATAGATCGCCACCGCATCCTCCAGCGCCCGCGCCATCGAACGCGAGATCGCCGCGCTGTCGCCGGCGAGCGAAATCCGCGCGCGGGTGAGTGCGGGAAGGCCATCCACATCGACCGGGAAATCGCACTCATGGCTGCGCCCCACCAGCGACTGACGCAGACCCAGCGCGCAAACGATTTCCGTCGCGCTTGGAATGAGAGAAACAATCCGCACACCAGCACCCATTACCCGCCCTGTCCTTACTGCTGCGCCGTGATTAGACTGGATGCGCCGCAACCTTTCGAGAGATACCGACAATGGCCTATGACACAAACAACGTCTTCGCCAGGATCCTGCGCGGAGAGCTTCCCTGCGCGAAGGTCTATGAGGATGCGCACACACTCGCTTTTATGGACATCATGCCCCAGGCCGACGGCCACACGCTGGTGATCCCCAAGGAAGCGGCGGAGAACATCTATGACCTGTCGCCTGAGGCCGCGGCCGCGCTGATGATGACCACACAGAAGGTGGCAAAGGCGGTCAAGAAGGCGATGGACGCGCCGGGCCTCATGCTGGCGCAATTGAACGGCACCCCCGCCGGCCAGACGGTCTTCCACATTCACTTTCACATCATTCCGCGTGCGGCCGGCATCGACCTCAAACTCCATGCCCGCGCCATGGAAAACCCCGAAAAACTTAAGGCCTTTGCCGAGAGAATCATCGCGGCGCTCGATTAGGGCTGGCGACGCCGCCCGGCAAAGGGCCGGATTTGGCGAATTGTTTTCAAGAATTTTGCTCCCCTCCCCACATCGCGCTTCCCTCAACTGGCCAAGGCGTTGACCGAAGGGGAAAGCTTAAGACCCATTGTCACTTGTGGGATAAATCGGATACGGGCGGGAACCCCGGGTTGGGTTTTCGCTAACGATGCCACGGTCGAACTGTTGCATCGCGGCAGGAACCGCCCTAGTCTGGAATCGGTTTCAACAATTGAAAGGAGGTGATCCAGTGTCTCATTGTCATACCCCGTGTGAGCGCAAGGCCTGGACCCTCGTTAAGGGATTCCGCGCCTAGGCCGGTAACGGCGAAAACCGCTGACGCGGAAAAAGGCAATGGAAAGGCCGCCGGGGGACGCCCTGGCGGCCTTTCGGCCATTTAGGGAGTGGAAGAAGCACCTTCAGGCGACAAGACTGCGTCCATAGCGCACGACATTGGGCTCTGCGCCCGCGCCAATGAACGCAAGCCCGTTCTTCCGCATGACGCCGATCGAGGCCACATGGTCCGCGAAGGTCTCGGCGATCACATACCTCGCCCCGCGCGCCGTCGCCCAGGAAAGGAGGAGCCCCACGGTTTCGCTGGCAATCCCCATCCGGTGATAGTGCGGCCGGATCGCATAGCCCACATCGACGAGGCCGTCCGCATCGGGCTTGCCCTTGAAGCCTGCCGTGCCCACAAGCGCATCCCCGCCCTCATGACGCAGGATCACGTACCAGAACGCCCAGCCCGTGAGACCGGGATCGGCCCGCAACGAATCCTCGAAATAGCGAAACGTCTCATCGTCGTTGAGCGGCGGCGGCCAATCCTCGGGTTCGGCAACGCGCAGATAGGCAAAGAGCGCGGGCCGGATGGTCAGCTCAAGCGCGATCATCGCCGCCGTCGCCGCCTCCAGCCGCAAGCGGCGGCTGATGATGGGCTCGCTCACTCCACGGTCTCAGGCTCGGCAACGCCCTTGGACCGCGACGGCGGCGACAGGTCGATGATCTCGAAAGCAAGCTTCTCGCCGCCCTTCTCGACCATCACCTTGACAACGCCGCCCCGCTGCAGCCGCCCGAACAGGATCTCATCCGCAAGCGGCTTCTTGATCGCGTCCTGGATCGTGCGGGCCATGGGCCGCGCGCCATAGGCCTCATCATAGCCCCGCCCGACCAGCCATTTCGTGGCCTCGTCCGTGAGCTCGAAGGTGATGTTGCGATCCGAAAGCTGTGCCTCGAGTTCGAGCACGAATTTCTGCGCCACCTGCGCGATGATTTCGGGCGTCAGATGGCCGAAGCTGATGACCGAATCGAGCCGGTTGCGGAATTCGGGCGAAAAGAGCCGCTTGATCGCCTCTTCGTCTTCCCCCGCCCGCTTGCCCCGGCCAAAGCCGATGGCCTCCTTTGCCGCGTCCGCCGCGCCCGCATTCGTCGTCATGATGAGGATGACATTGCGGAAGTCGATCTTCTTGCCGTTGTGATCGGTCAGCTTCCCGTGATCCATCACCTGCAGCAGGATGTTGAAGATGTCGGGATGCGCCTTCTCGATCTCATCGAGCAGGAGGACGCTATGCGGGTGCTGATCGACCCCGTCGGTGAGGAGCCCGCCCTGATCAAAGCCGACATAGCCGGGCGGCGCGCCGATGAGCCGCGAGACGGCATGGCGTTCCATGTATTCCGACATGTCGAAGCGGATGAGTTCGACACCGAGGATCAGCGCGAGGCGCTTGGCGACCTCCGTCTTGCCGACGCCCGTTGGGCCGGAGAAGAGATAGCAGCCGATCGGCTTTTCCGGCTCGCGCAGCCCCGCGCGCGACAGCTTGATCGCCGCGGCGAGGGCCGAGATCGCCGGATCCTGCCCGAACACCATGCGCTTCAGGTTCTTCTCAAGGTCGCGCAGCGTCTCGGTATCGTCCTTCGACACCGACTTGGGAGGAATGCGCGCCATCTTGGCCACCACATCCTCGATCTCGCGCACGCCGAGCACCTTTTTGCGCTTGGATTCGGTCAGCAGCATCTGCGAGGCGCCCGCTTCATCGATCACATCGATCGCCTTGTCGGGCAGCTTGCGGTCGTTGATGTATTTTGCCGACAGCTCCACCGCCGCCTTCACCGCCTCATTCGTATAGCGAAGCCGGTGATATTCCTCGAAATAGGGCTTGAGGCCCTTGAGGATCTTGATCGCGTCGGGCACCGAAGGCTCATTCACATCGATCTTCTGGAACCGGCGGACAAGCGCGCGATCCTTCTCGAAGTGCTGCCGGTATTCCTTGTAGGTCGTCGAGCCGATGCAGCGCAGCACGCCCGATTGCAGCGCCGGTTTGAGGAGGTTCGATGCGTCCATCGCGCCGCCGGAAGTCGCGCCGGCGCCGATCACCGTGTGGATCTCATCGATGAAGAGGATGGCCTTCCCCTTCATGGCCTCCAGCTCTTTGATGACGGACTTGATCCGCTCCTCGAAATCGCCGCGATAGCGCGTGCCGGCGAGCAGCGAGCCCATATCGAGCGAGAAGATGGTGCAGTCGAGCAGCACTTCGGGCACCTCGCCCTTGACGATCTTGCGCGCAAGCCCTTCTGCGATCGCGGTCTTGCCAACTCCCGGATCGCCGACGAAGAGCGGGTTGTTCTTCTGCCGCCGGCACAGGATCTGGATCGTGCGCTCGACCTCCGCCTCGCGTCCGATCAGGGGATCGATACGCCCTGAATTCGCCTTGTCGTTGAGATTGACGCAATACGCGTCCAATGCCTCTGACCCTTGCTTGACCACTTTCTCGCCGCCTTCCTCTTCCTCGTCCGCACCACGGACGGGCCGGCTTTCGGATTGCCCTGGACGTTTGGCGATCCCGTGACTGATATAGTTGACCGCATCGAGACGGGTCATCCCCTGCTCGTTGAGGAAATAGGCCGCATGGCTCTCGCGTTCGGCGAATATGGCGACGAGCACATTTGCGCCTGTCACCTCTTCGCGCCCGCTCGACTGCACATGAATGACGGCACGTTGGACGACGCGCTGAAAGCCCGCCGTCGGCTTGGCATCCTCGCCATCATCGACATCGAGCGAGGTCAATTCCTCATCGATATAGGTCGTGACCGTCTTCTTCAGCTCATCGAGATTGACGCTGCACGCGCGCATCACGGCGGCGGCGTCCTTGTCCTCGATGAGCGAGAGCAGGAGATGTTCCAGCGTCGCGAATTCATGATTGCGCGCATTGGCGAAACGGATGGCGCGATGGAGCGTGTCCTCGAGGGCGCGGGAGAATGTGGGCATGAGCTACTCCTTTTCCATCGTGCACTGAAGAGGATGCTGATGCCGGCGCGCAAAGTCGATGACCTGCGTCACCTTGGTTTCTGCAACCTCATACGTAAAGACGCCGCATATCCCCACACCATTGCGATGGACATGCAGCATGATCCGATAGGCGTCTTCCTCCCCCTTGTTGAAGAACCGCTTCAACACCAGCACGACGAACTCCATCGGCGTGTAGTCGTCGTTGAGCAGCAGCACCTTGTAGAGGGAAGGCTTTTTCGTCTTCGGCTTCGTCTTGGTGACGATGCCGGTCGAGGTTCCCTCATTGTCTCCCTGATTTGGTTTCGTCATCGCATCTAATGGTTGGCGCGTTGGGCGTCACAGGAGTCTCGCCCCTCAACGCTCATCAGTCTTGCGATTAAATATGAAGTTTTTCGCCAACTCAAAGAGCGCATCCGTTTGCGAGGTCATCAGCGTGCAAGAGCGGACCGCACTTTGGCAAGCCAGTCTTTCACCCGTTTCGCATTTGCGCCGAGATCGAAATAGCCGTGAACCGAGCGGCTATAGGCCGAGAGCGTCGAGAAACCTTCGCCCTCGGGGAAGAATTGGACGCTGATGATATCGGGAAAATGGAGCACGAGGCTGCGCTGCACAAACGTGTAGGAGAGTGTCGAGGCCTGCTCAGCCGTTAACCGCACACGGGGTTCATGCGCCGCGACGCGCAGAAAGGCATCGCGCACCCGCTCGGGCGGCAGATGAAATTGCGGCGCCGCAAGATGCGGCTTGGCGCGGGGACAAAGCCCAGAGGGTGCAACGAGGAATTGATTGGGCTTTGGGCCCAGGCAAAGCGTGGCGAAATCGATGATTTTGCCGTCGTCCATGAACACGCATGGAGAACTGCTTTGCGCCAATAGGCAAGCGATGACGCAAGCCATTGAAAAGAAAAAGGCCCGGCGCCTGAGAGCCGGGCCTTATCCTTGAACAGGCGGCGTCATGCCGCCAGACCGTTAGGCCGCGTGACGGCCGGCCTGGATCACTTCCATCGTCGCCTTGACGCGGCCGCTGATCGGCTCGATCGCATCGCGCGTGGCGCTGACGAAAAGCTCGCCCATTTTCGACATCTGCGAGACATAAGCGTCGAACGCGGTCTTCGTGAAGTCCGACTGCGCTTCCATCGCTTCTTGCAGCGACTTCGAGCCCATGATGGTCTTCATCGCCGAAACGCCGTCTTCCATCGACTGGCGCGAGAAGGCGAGCAGCTCGCTGTTGATCTGCTCGATGCCCTTCGCCGCTGCGTTCGCCGACTTCACGAAAGCCTCGACGTTTTCACGGTTGAGTGAGGCGAAATCGCCGAACCCCGCCGTCATTTTCTCGAACGCGTCCTTCATGGATTCTGAGCCATTCTTGAACGCCGCTTCGAAAGTTTCCTTCGCTTCAAAAGTCTTTGTCTTGGGTGCCATGACCTGTGCTCCGATGTGGGTGCGACGCATGAAATACAAATGCTGGACGGCCAGCCGCCGGACTCCTCGGTGCGGATGAAAGCCCGCGCGAGCGCCCGAGCGATTCATGTTGCACCGCAACATGCCTGGAATATCGGCAGTCCTTGCCTAACTGTCAACCGCTATTTTGCACTGCACAATGAACGGGCAGCCACATTCCGGTCCCCGAGTTAACCAATTGCTAATTCCTGTGCTCGAGACTGGAGGCGAGTCATGCAAGGCTGACGAGACGTTGCGGGTAGGGCACAGATTTTGCGTCCTCCAGACTCGCGTTTGAGGCGAAATGTGTCACAGTTGTGGCGCATCACTCGCGCTCCGTTTGCCAAGGGATGGCTAGGGCATACTAGGCAATTTGGCTGAGTAGAATTCGGGTTCATTTGCGGGCGTCAGTGTGGGGGGCATGAAGTGAAAGACGGCTTTGTAGGGGTAGTGACGGCCCTCTTGGTTGCTCTTTTGGTTTTGGCACCACCGGCGCATGCCGCGGAAAAACACGCCGTTTTGGTGATGGATGCGCAGACCGGCCGGGTCATCAAGGCTGAGAATGCCGATGCATCGCGCTATCCCGCGTCGCTGACCAAGATGATGACGCTCTATATCCTTTTTGAGCGTCTCCAAAGCGGCCGCCTCACTCTCGACCAGGAACTGAAGGTCACCAAGAACGCCGCCAGCCAGGCGCCTTCAAAGCTGGGCCTGCGCGCCGGCGACACGATCACCGTTGAGCAGGCGATCAAGGCGCTTGTCATTCGCTCGGCGAACGATGTGGCTGTAGTCATCGCGGAAGGTATCGGCGGCAGCGAATCGCGCTTTGCCCGCATCATGACGCAGAAGGCGCGCGCCCTCGGCATGAAGAACTCGCATTTCTTCAACGCCTCGGGCCTGCCCCATCCCTATCAGCGCACGACGGCGCGCGACATGGCAACGTTGGGCCGCGCGCTCATGCGGGATTTCCCGCAATATTATCCCTATTTCAAACTGACCTCGTTTCGCCATCGCGGCGTCACCTATGAGACGCACAACGACCTGCTCGTTGATTTCAACGGCACGAACGGGATCAAGACAGGCTATACCCGGGCGAGCGGCTTCAACCTTGTTTCCTCGGTGGAGCGGGGCGGCAAGCGCGTGATCGGCGTCGTCATGGGCGGCGTCACGGCGCGTGAGCGCGACTGGGAAATGCGCATGATGCTTGACGACGTCTTTGCTGACATCAAGGCGAGCAAGATCGTCGTGGCAAGCTATGCGGCGCCGGCCGGTCGCGGTGGCGCGCCCGTCGCCGTGGCCTCGGCTGAGGACGTAATCGAGGCGGCCCCTGCGCCGGTGGCAAAGCCGATCCGGCAAGGCTCCGTCGTGACTATGGCGCCCATCGCCGATGAGGAACCCGCCGCCATCGAGCCCGAGCGGATCGTGGTCGCATCCCTCCCGCCTGAGGCAATGCCAGAGGAACTCCCCGAACCGCAGATGAGCCCGCAGCGCGTCGCCGCCTTGCGCACGCGCATCGATCCGGGCCAGCGCCCTGCCCTTGTTGCAAGCGCCGAGAACCCCAAGCTCATCCGTGTCAGCGATCTGCAGCAGCGACCCGTTGAGGCGGGGATTGTGCCGACGCTGAACGGCTTTGAGGAAGGCGATTCGGGTGAAGCCGCTGCCACGGCAGCCGCCCCGCGCATCGTTCCCGTTGCCGCCCCCGGTCAGCGCCAATGGGGCATTCAGGTGGGTGCCTATCGCGATCAGCTGGTGGCGACCGAACAGGTGAAGACGATCGCCCGCAATGCTTCAACCGTGCTCGGCGATGCTGAGGCGGTGGTTACCCCCTATAAGTCCCGGGATGGGACGCTCTATCGCGCCCGCTTCGGACCCTTCACGCCCGAGGCGGCGAGGAAGGCCTGTGAGGCACTGGAGAGCAAGGGCCTTGCCTGCCTCGCGGTCGCCGACAGCGATTGGGCGCAGAACGCAGAGCAATAGCGTCAGCCCCAATACGCACCCGATCCCGGCTTGTCCGGCCCCTCTTGGGAGGCAGTCGGAAACTTCTCGCCCGCCCTAATCCCCGAGCAGGAAGTCCCGCGCGGCATTGATCTGGGCGGCAAGATAGCCCGAGCCGCCCTTGTCCGGATGGACCTGCTGCATAAGGCGGCGATGCGCTTCGCGGATATCATCCTGCGTCGCGCCAGGCGAAAGCCCCAGGATCGCCAGCGCCTCTTCGACCGTCATCGGCGGCCCAAATCCCTCGCCATCACTGCCGCCCGAGCCCTCACGCCAGCGCGGGCCATAGAGCCGGTCGAGATAGGCCTCAAGGATCGTCGCAGACGGCGCATCATTCGTGCGGCATTGATGGTAGAGCTCGGCGCCCTCCTGCGGCGACAGCCCGGCCAGCGTCCGCCCTGCATAAGGCCCGCGCAGGATGACGCCCGCAAGGCTGCCCGTCTCCTGGTCGAGATCGAGCTCGAAATAGCCGGTCGTCACTTTCGTGTGTCGGCCGCCGAAACCGCCCACCCCGCCGCGCAGCCACCGCCCGAAAAAGCTGAGCCTGTCGGTCGCCACAAGAAAGGAAAGCGCCCCGAAGACGAGGGCGAGGGGAAGCAGCCGCGCATAGAGCGTAGCGATGGCAAGCAGCCCCAGCAGAACCGCGCTCGCATAGCGCATGGTGCGCGACAAGGCGGCCGGGTTCATGCTTGACGTCGAACGCAAGGCGAGCCAGGCAAGCACCGCCGCACCGACCACCGCGAACACCAGATAAATGCCCATCGTCCCTCTTATGAGCCGACAATAACTCCTAACTATGTCGGGACGCTGAACAAGAAATCCAATACCTGGCCCTACTCCGCCGCCACGAAACGCGTTTCCAGTCCCGGCCGCGCATAGGGCGAGCGCCGCTCGTTGAGCGCCGGCAGGTTAAGCGCCGCCACCAGGTCGCGCACTTCCTGCCTTGCCGCCAGATGCGACATGGTGAGCTTCTGCCCATCGCTGCCAAGGTCGAGCAGGGTAAGCCCGAACGGGAACAGCTCGCGGAAGATGACGCGCTCGCTGAGCCCCGGCGCGATGCGAAAGCCGATGCGCTTTGAAAGCGCATCCAGGACTTCGCCCACCCGGCGCTTGTTCTTGGCATCAAGGCTCGCGACGCGGTTGCGCATTACCACCCAATCGATGGTTGAGCGGTCGCTCATCGCCCGGCGCTTGCGGCTCTCCCAGACGAGTTCGGCATAAAGGCTGGGCGTAAGGATGCGGAACGTGTCGGGATCGATCTTCGCGAAGAGGTCGAAATCGACAAAGCTGTCGTTCATCGGCGTGACGAGCGTGTCCGCCAGCTGATGCCCCAGGCGCGACAGATAGGTATCGCTGCCGGGCGCGTCGATGATGACGACGTCGCACGCCTGCCTCAGCGCCGACAACGCCTCCGAGAAATGCTCCTGTTCCTCCGTCTGCGCATCCGCGACGACGGGGCGGGCGCTGCGCGCGATCACGCGCACTTCGGGCAGGGCGAGCTTGAGATTGTTCCGCCGGCACCATTCCTCGCGGTTCTCGATGTAGCGCGCAAGGCTCTTCTGCCGGCTGTCGAGGTCGATCGCGCCGACCTTGAAACCCTGCTGCATCAGCGCGACGGCGACATGCACCGCGGCGGTGGATTTTCCCGATCCGCCCTTCTCGTTGCCGAAAACGACGACGTGAGCCGGCAATTCCTGCATGGCCCCGGAACCCTTCCTGTCTGAGATTCGCTAACCCCTACCAGGGCGCGTCCGAATGGCATGCAAGTCAAGTCTTGACGGCGAAGAGTTTTCACCACGGTTCAAAATGACGCTTGGCAACGTCACGTTGATGACATAAATTTGTTATGTTGCGATGCAAGGCGTTGGGGATGTGTTGGGGCTCTCTCTTCATCAAGCCTGCCCAATGTCCCTGTCGGCGAAGGTGAAACTGCGCGAATGGTCAGCGTCCAACCCGGACGCGCGGACGCATCGCCCAGCGCCTTGCACGCAGCGACTGCGTCAACCCTCACCCCTCCCCAGATAGCGCCAATAGCGCGGTGTTGCCGCCCGCCGCGGCCGTGTTCGTGCTGATCACCCGCTCGATCGCGAAGCGGGGCAGGTAATGGGGGCCGCCAGCCTTCGGCCCCGTACCCGAAAGCCCTTGACCGCCAAAGGGTTGGGCGCCAACGACGGCCCCGATCTGGTTGCGGTTGACATAGAGATTGCCCACCCGCGCCCGCGCCGCGACCTGGGCGGCCACGCTCTCGATGCGCGAATGCACGCTGAGCGTCAAGCCAAAGCCGGTGGCATTGATGGCATCGACGACCTGACCAAGCCGTCCGGCCTGCCAGCGCACGATGTGCAGCATCGGGCCGAACACCTCGCCTGTGAGGAAATCGATGCCGGGGATCTCGAACACGTGGGGCGCAACGAAAAATCCCCGCTCCGTGTCGGAAAGCCGCCTCGCCGCATGGATAAGCCGTCCCTCGCCCGCAAGCTTTGCTGCGTGGGCCTCCAGCATCGCCTTTGCCTCGGCATCGATGACAGGCCCCACATCGCTTGCGAGGGACATCGGATCCCCGACGCGCAATTCATCGAGCGCACCCTTGATGAGCGCGATGACGCGCGGCGCGATTTCCTCCTGCAGGAAGAGCACGCGCAAGGCCGAGCAGCGCTGCCCTGCGCTGTCGAAGGCCGATGCCATGACATCGCGTACCACCTGCTCGGGCAGCGCGGTGGAATCAACGATCATCGCGTTCTGCCCGCCCGTCTCCGCGATCAGCGTGGCGAGCAGCCCCTCCCGCTCGGCCAGCCGGCGCGCGATCAGCCGGGCGACCGCCGTCGAGCCGGTGAAGACGACGCCCGTGACCCGGTCATCGCCTAAAAAGGCGCGGCCAAGCACCGGCCCATCGCCAGGAAGGAACTGCAGCACGTCGCCCGGAACCCCGGCCTCATGCAGCAGCCGCACAACCGCATGGGCTGCCAGCGGCGTCTGCTCGGCCGGCTTGGCCAGCACCGCGTTCCCGGCGGCAAGTGCCGCCGCGACCTGGCCGGTGAAAATGGCGACGGGGAAGTTCCAGGGGGCGATGGCCGCAAAGATGCCACGCCCGCCTAGGGAGAGTTCGTTGCGCTCGCCCGTGGGGCCAGGCAGGCGGTGAGGTCCCGCGAACAGCACCTCTGCCTCATCGGCATAGTAGCGCAGGAAATCAATGCCCTCGCGGACATCGCTGAGCGCGTTGGCGACCGTTTTTCCCGCCTCCCGGACACACAGCGCCATCAGTTGCGCCCGCCGCATCTCCATGAGATCGGCGGCCTTGCGCAGGATCGCCGCCCGCGCCGCGCCCCCAAGCCGATCCCAGCCCGGCTGGATGGCCGTGGCAAGCGCCACCGCCCGCATGGCGTCTTGCGGGCCGGCCTCGCGGATCTCGCCGACGATTAGGTCCTGGTTCGCAGGATCACGCACGGGGCGTGGCTCGCCGCCCGCCTCGCTTCCCCCCACAAGCGCCGTTGCATGGATGGGTGAGGCAAGCGCCGCCGCCATCTCCGCAAGCAGCGGCCGCGACACTGCCGGCTCGCTGAGGAGAGCGCCTTGCGAATTGACCCGGGGGCTGAAGATATCGCGCGGCAGGGCGATGCGCGGATTGGCCCGCGGTCGCATCGCGGCCAGCGTTTCGACCGGATCAGCGACGATATCGCCGATGGGCGCGTCATCATCGGCAAGCCGGTTCACGAACGAGCTGTTGGCGCCGTTCTCGAGCAGCCGCCGCACGAGATAGGCAAGGAGGTCCTCGTGACTGCCGACGGGCGCATAGATGCGGCACCGCGCGGCCCCCGGCTGCGCCATCACTTCGGCATGAAGGGGCTCGCCCATGCCGTGCAGGCGCTGGAACTCATAGTCCTGCCGCCCGCGCGCCAGCACGCGCACCGCCGCGACCGTGTGGGCGTTGTGCGTCGCGAACTGGGGAAAGAACGCGTCCGGCTCAGCAAGGAGCAGCCGCGCGGCCGCAAGGAACGACACATCGCTCGCCGCTTTGCGCGTATAGACAGGATAGCCGGGAAGCCCCAGTTCCTGCGCGCGCTTGATCTCGCTGTCCCAGTAAGCCCCTTTGACGAGCCGCACGGGCAGCCGTCGCCCGCTCTCCCGCGCAAGCTGGGACAGCCAGCCGATAAGCGCCAGCACCCGCTTCTGATAGGCCTGGATGGCAAGCCCAAGCCCGTTCCAACCCTTCAGCTGGCCATCGAGCGCCAGCGCCTCGAACACATCGAGCGACAGCTCCAGACGCTCGGCCTCCTCCGCATCGATCGTAAGGCCAAGCCCCGCCTCCCGCGCCGAAAGCGCAAGCCCCCGCACCGCTGGTACCAATTCCGCCAGCACCCGGTCGCGCTGAAGATAGTCATAGCGCGGATGGAGTGCAGAGAGCTTGACCGACAGGCTCGGCCGCGTGAACACGGTCTCGTTCATCCCCAGCGGCCCTGAATGCTGCGCCACCCGCGCAAGCGCCGCATGATAGGAGGCAAGATAACGCGCCGCGTCCTCGGCCGTGTAGGCGGCCTCTCCCAGCATGTCGAAGGAATAGAGATAGCCCTTGCCCATCGCCGCTCGGGCGCGCGCGAGCGCCTCATCGATGCTGCGCCCCAGCACGAACTGCTCGCCCATCAGCCGCATCGCATAGTTGAGCGCACCGCGAATGACGGGCTCGCCCGAACGCGCAACCAGACGCCCCAGAATGCCGCCCGGTCTGCCGGGGGTGTCCAGCTTGACGACCCGGCCCGTCAGCATCAGTCCCCAGGTGGAGGCGTTCACGAACAGCGAATCAGAACGCCCCAGATGCCGCTCCCAATTGGCCCCGCCGACTTTGTCCTTGATGAGGAGGTCGGCCGTCGCCGCGTCGGGCACGCGCAGGAGAGCCTCGGCGAGGCACATGAGGACGACGCCCTCTTCGCTCGAGAGTGCATATTCCTGAAGGAACGCATCGAGCCCGCCCGTTTGCCGCCGCCCCGCACGCACACGGCTGACGAGCAGCCTTGCGCCGGCATCGACGGCACGGGCGTCATCGGGAGAAAACCGCGCCGCCGCGATCAGCGCGTCGGTCATCTCCTCTTCGTCGGCGAGATAGGCTCGCGCCAAGCGGGCGCGTGCGCAGGCGAGGGTCATGTTCGGGGGCGATCCGTTATAGGGTTGACGTGGGTGCAGAGTAGCCTCAAGCCTGCCGCTTCGCTAATCTCTCGCGTTCCATCCCCCCGATAGCTCATGACGCTCGATACCACCCGCGCTCTTCCCATCGTCCGCACGATCAATGATCTGCGCTCGCAGGTCTTTTCATGGCGCCGTGCCGGCGACAGGGTCGGCTTTGTGCCCACCATGGGGGCGCTCCATGCGGGCCACCTCTCGCTTGTGGAGATGGCAAAGGCCCGCGCCAACCGCATTGTTGTCAGCCTGTTCGTGAACCCCGCCCAGTTCGCGCCCAACGAGGATTTTGAGCGCTACCCCCGCAACGAAGCAGGCGACCTTGAAAAGCTGAGCCGCCAAGCCTATTGCGACCTCGTCTATTTGCCCGCCGTAAAGGAGATGTACCCGGACGGCTTTTCAACCGCTGTTCGCGTGGCAGGGGTATCCGAGGGCCTGGAAAGCGCCGCCCGGCCGCACTTCTTCGGCGGCGTCGCGACGGTGGTGACGAAGCTCCTGATGCAGGTGCAGCCGGACATCGCCATTTTCGGTGAGAAGGATTACCAACAACTCTTGGTAATCAAGCGCTTGGTGAAGGATCTTGATCTTCCGGTTGAGATTGTCGGCGGCGCCACTTTGCGTGAGCACGACGGCCTCGCCATGTCCTCACGCAATGCCTATCTCTAGGCCGGCGAGCGCAAATCCGCCGCCTGGCTCAACATCATCCTGCAGGATGCGGCGCGGGACATTCTGGCCGGGAAATCGATCCCCGAATCGCTCGCCATCGGCACGGCACGGCTGCTGAAACAGGGATTTGGCGCTGTCGACTACCTCGAATTGCGCGACGCCCACACGCTTGCCCCGCTGGCAAAGCTCGACCGACCCGGCCGCCTGCTCGTCGCTGCCCGTGTCGGCGGCACGCGGTTGATCGACAATTGGCCGGTTGACCCGGTGGACGCGGCCTGAGGCCGGGTTGGAGTAATATACGGTAAAGCATTCCCCTGCGAAGGCGCCCATCCACCTGATCCGTTACCCTCGCCTCCTGTCATCCTCGAGCGGCGTGAGCCGCAAAGAGGATCCAGCACAAAAGACCTGGGACCTCTTCACCCACAAACACGGGTGCGACAATGACAACAGTGTGGATGGCCCGGTCACAACAGCCCCAGAACCGCAAGTTTTTCCTGAAGTTCTGGCGGCAAACCGTTGTTTTTTAGAGATAAGTCCTCTGGAGCCGCCTCCTCGGACAAATACCGCCAGCCCTGGAACGGACGCATCGGCTTGCGCGCGACGGGGATGAGGGGCGGCGCGAGCGCGATGGCGCAATGCGGCACGCCCTCGATGACGCGCGGCGTCAACCCGATGATGCGCTGCCGCACCGCGATGAAGCCCTTGATCACCCAGTATAGCGATCCGCCCGCCAGAATCTCCGCCGACCGCTTGGGGGTCTGGCGCGTCACATGGGCAAGCACCGCCTCGGCCTTCTGCCGCTGCAGCGTGGCGAGATGCTTGATCTGCCAATCGGCCAGATCCTCGATACTGTCCGCGCCGACGCACAGCTTGATGAGATGAAGCGCCATGAGGGATGGAATAGGCTCAGCCAGCCGTCTTGAAAAGCACGGTGACGGTTCCCTCCGCGACCTGATCGCCTGGCGCGACCCGCACCTCCGCGACTTCACGCTCCCCGGGTGCCGTCAGCGTGTGTTCCATTTTCATCGCTTCAAGTGATACGAGCGCCTGCCCGCGCCGCACCCTGTCGCCGGGCTTGACGCTCACCGCCGTGATGCGCCCTGGCATCGGCGCAAGAATTGCGGCGCCCGTGAATTCCTCCCCGCCCCCCGCGGCCAGCGGATCGACCAGCGGCACCGAAAGGGTTTGGCCCTCAAGCGTGATGAGGAGCGAGCCTGGCAGGGCAACGACGCCCGCGCTGTGCCGCACCCCATCGATGACGGCGGTGATTTGCCCATCGCCCTCCAGCGCGCCCGACACAACGACGCTTCCGCCCGGCACCGCGAGGCGATAGCCACCGCGCTCATAGGTGACCGCGATGGTGATCCGCCCTGCCTCGCCCGCGAAGTGAAGTGCGCCGTGTCCGAGGCGCCCGATGCGGAATCCATCGAGCAGCGACCAGGGTCCGCCCGGCTCGCGCCGCGTCTCGGCCAGTGCCAGCGCCTGCGCCTGCTGCCTCAGCAATTCATGCAGGCACGCGATCGCCAGCACCCGGGTCGACAGCCCCTCGGCCTTGGGCACGATTTCCACAAGATGCCGCTCGATGAAGCCCGTATCGATGTCGCCCTTGGCAAAGGCGGGGTGGCGCAGGCACTCGACGAGGAACCCTGCATTGCTGCGAAGTCCCGCAACCTCCGTTGCGCTGAGCGCCTGGGAGAGTCGCCGCAAGGCACCCGCGCGCGTTTCATCCCATGCGATGACTTTAGCAATCATAGGGTCATAGAACATCGTCACCGCATCACCCTGCCTTACCCCGGCATCGACGCGCAGATGTGGCCCTTCCTCGGGCAGCCGAAGCCGCAGCAATCGCCCGATCGAGGGGAGGAAGTTCTTCGCCGGATCCTCCGCATAGAGCCGCGCCTCGATGGCATGGCCCCGAATGCCGAGCGCCCCCGCATCGCGCGGCAGTTGCTCGCCCGCCGCCACGCGGAACTGCCACTGAACGAGATCAAGCCCTGTGATCATCTCGGTCACGGGATGCTCGACCTGCAGCCGCGTGTTCATCTCCATGAAATAGAAGCGCTCGGGCGA
Organism: Alphaproteobacteria bacterium; assembly: GCA_013389115.1. Taxonomy (GTDB): domain Bacteria; phylum Pseudomonadota; class Alphaproteobacteria; order Micropepsales; family Micropepsaceae; genus JACADY01. The sequence continues at coordinate 8,258 of JACADY010000043.1, read as the reverse complement.
GAGGCCTGCAGATGTGTCGGCGATGAACTCGACCGTCCCCGCCCCCCGATAGCCGATGGCGAGCGCGCATTTGACCGCCGCCTCGCCCATGATGGCTCGCATCTCGTCGGTCATGCCGGGCGCGGGTGCCTCTTCGATCACCTTTTGATGCCGCCGCTGCAGCGAACAGTCGCGCTCGAACAGGGAAACGGCGTTGCCATGCGCATCGGCAAAGACCTGGATTTCGATATGGCGCGGCCGCGAGACATATTTTTCGATCAGCACCCGCGCATCGCCGAACGCCGATTGCGCCTCGCGTTTTGCGCCCTCGAGCGCCTTGTCGAAATCGGCCTCGCCCTCGACCCGCCGCATCCCCTTGCCCCCGCCGCCGGCGACCGCCTTGATGAGCAGGGGATAGCCGACCGTCGCCGCCTCTTCCCGCAACCGCGCCTGTGTCTGGTCATCGCCATGATAGCCCGGCACGACGGGAACACCGGCCTTCACCATCAGCGCCTTGGCGGCATCCTTAAGCCCCATTGCCCGGATCGCGCCCGCCGGCGGACCGATGAAGATCAGCCCCGCGGCGTCACAGGCCTCGGCGAAATCAGCGTTCTCAGACAGGAAGCCATAGCCCGGATGCACCGCTTCGGCGCCTGTCAGCTTTGCGGCTGCGATGATGGCGGACGCATTGAGATAGGATAGCCGAGGCTCCGCCTCCCCGATCCGCACCGCGACATCGGCTTCCGCGACATGCGCGGCGCCTTCATCGGCGTCGGAGTAGACAGCGACCGTGCGTATCCCCATGGCGCGCGCCGTGCGCATGACGCGCCGGGCGATCTCGCCGCGATTGGCGATGAGGACGGATCGGAACATTCAGCCCTTGGCCCAGCTCGGCTTGCGCTTTTCAAGGAAGGCCGAAAGCCCCTCTTTCGCCTCGCTTGTGCTGCGTCGGTCGGCGATCATGCGGGCGGTCTCGTCCATCACATCCTCGATGGGCGAAAAGCTGACATACTCGATCAGCTCCTTCGCCTCGCGAATGGCGCCAGGCGCGCCATCGAGAATGGCGGCGACGATCTTTTCCGCCTCCGCCGCCATGGCATTGCGATCCTCGACGACCGCGTGCACGAGGCCGAGACGAAAGGCCTCCTCGGCATCGAAGCGTTCACCGGTAAGGAAATAGCGCCTTGCCGCGCGCGGCCCGATGGCTTCCAGAACGTAAGGCGAGATCACGGCCGGGATGATGCCAAGCCGGACTTCGGAGAGGCCAAACAGCGCCTGGCGCGTCGCGATGGCGATGTCGCAGGCAGAGACGATCCCCATTCCCCCAGCGATCGCCGGGCCATGAACAAGCGCGATCGTTGGCTGGGGCAGCGTGTTGAGCCGGCGCAGCATGTCGGCAAGCGCGCCCGCGTCCTCGCGATTGTCGGCGCGCGTGTAATCGGCCGCGGCCCGCATCCAGGTGAGATCGGCCCCGGCCGAAAAGCTCTTGCCTTCGCCGGCGATCATCACCACACGCACGCCGTCCGCCCCCCGCAGATCCTCGAAGATGTCAGATAGCATCTCGATCACGTCAGGATTGAAGGCGTTGTGCAGCTCAGGGCGGTTCAGCGTGATGACGGCAACGCCTTCGCGCGTCGTATCAAGCAGCACGGGGTCGGGTTCGTTCATGGGGCGCATCTCCCGGTTATTTGCCACCGCTATTACCGCAATTCGGCGAGATGCGCGCCGCAAATCATGTGCGACGCCTCAAGGACAAGGAACCGCCCCTTCAGCCGATAGGGGGGTATAGGAGTTGGCCCCTCACCCCAGCGGCGCCGCAACGCCCCACGCGGTCGGCGTAGGCAGTGATCAGTGCCCGCCGCCGCCGCGCAGCACGGTCTTCTTGATCGTATAGAAGAAGAGGATGAGCAGCGTGAAAGCAAGGAACACCGTGAAGAGCTCGATCCAGAAATCGCGATAGACAAGGTTGCTGGGAAGCTGGAGTTCCTCACCCCGGCGCAGCGGCAGGATCGTCAGCAGCATGAAGACGAGCGTCGCACCGACCGCGGCATTGAGGACCTTCCTATACTCGCCGAGATTATAGGCAAACCAGATCGCGATGAGCAGCGGAAGCGTCCAATTCAGCTCACCAAACCCCTGCTGAACATAGAGAAGGACTTGATTGGCCGCGTCCAAGATGAACGCCCAGGCTCTCTCGAGATATTCCATGGCAGTTCTCCCAATTCGGTCGCGCCGGCAAGTCCGGCGGCATCAAGGCAACGTGCGGAAGAACGGGCTCCGTTTGTCCGCCATGCGTTGCGACAATCCAAAAGAGAAAGAGCGGCACAACGGCACCAGTTCAACGCACGCCGCTCCTGAGATTAAATCTTAACTCAGATTTGCGGGCCATTCACCCTTTAGTCTTTGGCTACATCCGGAAAACGCCGAACCGCGTTTGCGAAATTGGCGCATTGAGGCAGGCCGACAACGCAAGGCCGAGCACTCGGCGCGTTTCGTTAGGCGCGATGATGCCGTCGTCCCATAGCCGCGCGGTCGCGAAATAGGGGCTGCCCTCTTCCTTATAGCGTGCCCGGATCAGCGCCTTGAACGCCTCTTCCTCCTCGCGCGACCAGTGCTCGCCCCGCCCCTCCAATCCCTCGCGCCGCACCGTGGCAAGCACGCTCGCCGCCTGTTCGCCGCCCATGACCGAGATGCGGGAATTCGGCCAGGCGAACAGGAATCGCGGACCGTAGGCGCGACCGCACATGCCGTAATTGCCGGCCCCGAACGAGCCGCCGATGATGAGCGTGAGCTTCGGCACCTGCGCGCAGGCAACCGCCGTCACCATCTTGGCGCCGTCCTTGGCGATCCCGCCGCTTTCATATTTCCGCCCCACCATGAACCCGGAAATATTCTGGAGGAATAGCAATGGGATACCACGCTGAGCGCATAGCTCGATGAAGTGCGCGGCCTTAAGCGCGCTTTCTGAAAAGAGAATACCGTTATTGGCAACGATGCCGATGGGCATGCCCCATAGATGGGCAAAACCCGTGACGATGGTCGGGCCATAGAGCCGCTTGAACTCATCGAACTCCGAGCCATCGACGAGCCGGCCGATCACCTCGCGCACGTCGTACTGGGTTGCGAGCGATTGCGGCACGATCCCGTCGATCTCGCTCGGATCGAGCACCGGCTCGCACGGCGATCGAAGGGTGAGCGTCTGCGGCCGTTGCCGGTTCAGATGCGAGACGATGCGCCGCGCGATGGCCAGCGCATGGACGTCATCCATGGCGTAGTGATCGGTCACACCCGATTGGCGGCAATGGACATCGGCGCCGCCAAGCTCCTCCGCCGTCACGATCTCGCCCGTCGCCGCTTTGACGAGCGGCGGCCCGCCAAGAAAGATCGTGCCCTGATTGCGCACGATGACCGTCTCATCCGACATCGCCGGCACATAGGCGCCGCCCGCCGTGCAGGAGCCCATGACGACCGCGATCTGGGGAATGCCGGCCGCCGACATGCGCGCCTGATTATAGAAGATGCGCCCGAAATGCTCCCGGTCGGGGAAGATTTCGGCCTGGTTCGGCAGGTTCGCGCCACCCGAATCGACGAGATAGACGCAAGGCAGGTTGTTCTCCGCCGCGATCTCCTGCGCGCGCAGGTGCTTTTTGACCGTGATGGGGTAATAGGTGCCGCCTTTGATCGTCGCGTCGTTGCTGACGATCATGCATTCCTGCCCCTCGATGCGTCCGATGCCGGTGATGATCGAAGCGGCGTGAATATCGCCCTCATAAAGCCCGAAGGCCGCCAGCGGTGAGAGTTCGAGGAAGGGCGAGCCCGGATCGATCAGCCCCCGCACCCGTTCGCGCGGCAACAGCTTGCCGCGGTCGACATGCCGCTTGCGGCTGCGCTCATCGCCCCCCAGCGCCGCCGCATCGAGCCGCCCGCGCAGCTCTGCAACGAGCGCGGCCATGGCAGCCGCATTGTCCTTGAAGCGGGCATCGCGGGTCGAAACGGAACTGGCAAGGACAGGCATGGCGGCACCGAAGGAGGGAGGAAGGAGGAAGGAGGAAGGAAGGAGGGAGGAAGGACGGCTCGAAGCGAAACTTCTTTTGTTGGCGCCGTGGCACGCTTGCACAGGCGCAGACGTCATGGAAGCGGTGTAGTTTCGCGCTTTCAACGGGGGAATTCCATGATCCGACTGCTGACCGTTCTGGCCTTGAGCTTTGCTCTGATTGGCTCTGCTGCGGCGCAACAAGAAGTCCCGTGCGATGGGGTCATCGCAACGATTCGCAAGTCCCAGATCATCGAGGGCGGCACGCCCCAGGGCTTTATGGAAGCGGCGAAGGAACACGAAGCCTGGTACCGCGCCAACGGCGTCACGACGAACAAGATCGTGATCATGCCGGTCATGAAGCGCGACCGTGACACGGGCGTGCTCGCAAGCGTCCCCGATCAGTTCCTCAGCTTCCATGTGAATCCGCCGCAGGATGCGGGCCTGCCGCGTGGCGATGCGGCGTGGGAAGCCTATGTCGCCAAATACCGTACGAACTCAAAGATCCTGGACGACGCCATCGTCTGCCTGCCGAAGGATCTGCTGCAATAGGCCGCCCGCGAAGGGCGAGGGGTCCCCTTAACTGTCATGTCATGGCCCGGCGTCGACCGGGCCATCCATCCTATCCGTCATTCTCCCCGCGCCTCATCCTTCGAGGCCCGGCTTCGCCGTGCACCTCAGGATGAGGAATAGACATAAGCCCTCACCCAGAGGAGCGAGCCTTCGCGAGCCGCGAAGGGTGAGGGGTGGCCGGACGGCGAATCCCGAAAAGCGCAAGGCCCGCCTGCGAAGGATCTAAAGCCCCGGTCTTCCCGCATCCCAATGCACGCGAAGATGAATTGAAGACCGGGGCACGCCGACGGATTTCATGAGGAACCGGCCGGTCTCGCTCACCAATTCGCGGCTGCCGGTCAGATGGTATTTGGCCGTCTCGTTGACATCGCTCGCCTGCAACTGCGCGATCGCCAGGCGCGCCCGCTCAGTCTCGCTTTCACCCGCGACAACCTGAAGGCTCAAGCCCACCGCCGCAGGAAGGGCCTCCGACTGCGCCGTGCAGGCGATGACGCCGCTGACGCGCGCACGACCCGCACCCGCGATCACCGCCAGGGCATTGCCAAGGCTCGTCTCATCGCCGATGACGACATGGTCGCGCCCAGCCTCGATGGCAACACGGCTGCCGGGCCCCAGTGCCCGCACCTCATCCCCTGGGCGAAGCCTGTCCGCCCAGTCGCGGCCCGGCCCCTCGCCATGCCGGAAGAACAGAACATCGAAGGCGCCAGAGTCAAAATCCCAGTTGCAAGGCGTATAGTGCCGCATGTCCTTGCGGCCCGTGCGGAATTCGACCGTCCAGAGCCCAGGCCCAACTTTGCCCGCCGCATAGGCCCGCGCCAGTTCTCGCGATTGGAAACGCACACGCCGAAGCGTCGGTGCTAGAAGTGCGTTTGAGATGACGCCAACAGGCGTCCCGAAATTCCATTCAACGAGATCGGCAAGAAATCCTGGAACGCTGGGCATGGACACTCCGTGACTGGCAATCGCCGCGATCATATGCAATTGCGAGTTAAATGCAATCGACAATGACCAATGTGGAACATCAAGCTTCGAATATGCCCCCGACCCATAGAGGAATCGCCTAAGCTTCGCGCCATGACCAAACCTGTCCTTTCTCCGCAGGCAGCCGCCTTTCTCGAGCGCTGGCATGAAATGATTCGCGCCCGCGATGTCCGCTTGCTCGAGCCTTTCGTCGCCGAGGATGCGATTATCGCCTCGCCCATGTTCTGGAAGCCCAAGGGACCGCGCGCCTATGTGATGGCGATCCTTGAGCAGGTCACGCGGCATTTTGAGGATTTCCACTACACCAAGGAGTGGATCGACGAGCCTGTGCTGTTGCTCGAGTTCGAGGCCCGTATCGACGACAAGAAGTTGAAAGGGATCGACCGCATCGTCCTTGGCGAGGATGGGCGCATGACGGCGATCGAGGTCCTGATCCGCCCGATGAACGGGCTGCAGGCCCTGGCCGAGAAGATCATGCTGGGCCTCGGCACGAAACCGTAAGGGTAGGCAACCTTGCCGATGCGGCGGAGCGGCCGGGTTCCTAGATCAACTCCACCGCCAGCGCTGTCGCCTCTCCGCCCCCGATGCAGAGCGAGGCCACCCCGCGCTTGAGCCCGCGCGCCTTCAGCGCATGGACGAGCGTGACGATGATCCGTGCCCCCGAGGCGCCGATGGGGTGGCCGAGCGCGCACGCGCCGCCATTCACATTGACGATGTCATGCGGCAGCGAATGCTCCTTCATCGCGATCATGGCGACATTGGCGAAGGCTTCGTTGATCTCGTAGAGATCGACCTGCGAGGCCTTCCAGCCGGCGCGCTCCAGCACCTTGTCGATGGCGCTGACGGGCGCGGTGGTGAACCAGCGCGGTTCGGCCGCATGGCTCGCCTGGGCCACGATGCGCGCGATAGGCGCAACGCCGAGCTTTTCGGCTGCATCGACGCTGGCCAGCACCAGCGCCGCCGCGCCATCCGAGATGGACGAGGAATTGGCCGCCGTCACCGTGCCGTCCTTGGCAAAGGCGGGTTTCAGCGTCGGGATCTTCTCGGCTCTCGCGGTACGGGGCTGCTCATCGACGATGACCTCCGCCTCGCCGCCCTTTCCCTTCACCGAGACGGGAACGATCTCGGCAACGAACGCACCCTCCCCTTGCGCGCGCTGAGCCCGCCTTAAGGATTCGACCGCATAGGCATCCTGTGCCTCGCGGGTGAGCTGAAAGTGCCGCGCGGTATCCTCCGCATAAGTGCCCATGAGTCGCCCCTCATCGGCATCCTCAAGCCCGTCGAGAAACATGTGGTCCTTGATCTCGCCATGGCCAAGGCGAAGGCCGCCCCGAGCCTTGGGCAGCAAATAGGGCGCGTTCGTCATGCTCTCCATGCCGCCCGCAACCGCGACGCCGACATCCCCCGCCGCCACTTGCTGCGCGGCCAGCATGACGGCCTTCATGCCCGAGCCGCAGACTTTGGAAACGGTCGTGCACGGAACCCTGTCGGGCAGCCCGCCCTTGCGCGAGGCCTGGCGCGCCGGCGCCTGGCCGACCCCGGCGGCAAGCACATTCCCCATATAGGCTTCATCGACCGCCTCGGGCGCGATCCCCGCCCGTGCAACCGCCGCGCGGATGGCGGCCGCGCCCAGTTGCGGCGCGAAGAGGCCGGACAACTCGCCCTGAAAGCTCCCCATCGGCGTGCGCATGCCTGAAAGAATGGTGACGAATTCCTTGCTCATCGGTCTCAACCCCAGATTTGTTTGTGGTCTTTGGTCCGCGACATGGGCTTTGCGCGAGGCCTTATGCGCAATTTCACCCCCCCTTAAAGCCCTTGTGCAAGGCTCAAATTCATTTTTTTGGGCAAGTCCAACACGCGTAAGGGTTTACTCACGTGCTCAAGCAATTGATGACCATGCTCAAGCTGGGCGGTGACCACCTAGATGACGGCGCCGACGATCTGACTCCCGAGGCGGAAAGCGCATCGCCGTTCGTCAAAGAGGCCCACATGAAGATGCTGGCGGGCCTCAATCTCATTCAGCAGGGCAATGCCGGCAACGCGGTCGATCAGTTCCAGGAGGCCTTTATCGCCTTCATTCGTGCCCCCGATCGCAAGCGCGCCGCCATGGTGCAAAAGGTCATAACCTTGCTGCTTGAGAACATGAAGGACCGCGCCAAGGCCGACCTCGCCTATCAGCGCAGCCGCGACATGCTGCAACGGGCGAACCTCTATGATGAGGAGGCCCGCGTCCTCATGCTGCGCGCAAGGCACGAAGCAAGGGCGAGCGCCTGGGACAAGGCCTATCGTTGGCTGCGCGAAGCCTTGAGCGTCTATCACCGCATCGGCCATGGCGAGGGCGAAGTCCAGGTGCTGAGCTATTGGGCCGAGTTGGAGGCCAAGCGCGGCAAGGTTGCAGAGGCGAAAAAGCATCTGGCGATGGCGACGGCGGCGATCGAGACCATCGCCGACCCTGCCCTCAAGGCGAGGGCCGAGCACCGCCTGGCGACGGCGACGGCGGCCGTGAAGTGAGCGACGCCCGGGGATCATCACCCTTCGCGGCCCTCAAAGGGTGAGGTACTTGCATGGGTCCTCATCCTGAGGTGCGAGCGCTTGCGAGCCTCGAAGGGTGAGGCGGATTGTCAAAGGTGGATGGCCCGCCTTCGCGGGCCATGCCATGGGAGTTGATTTCCACCTGTCATGGGGGGGGGGG